>JAKQOG010000069.1 GCA_029565395.1 Candidatus Hydrogenedentota bacterium
GTCGAAGAGTGGGGGGATGCGCTTGTCCCAGGGCGTTGCCCTGGGCTGATATGTCCCGGCCTTTCAGGCCACGGCCGGTGTGCTGGGTTGAACTATCCAGACCTTTCAGACCATGTCCGATGTTCAGGTCTGATATGTCCAGGCCTTTCAGGCCACGGCCGGTGTGCTGGGTTGAACTATCCAGACCTTTCAGACCATGTCCGATGTTCAGGTCTGATATGTCCCGGCCTTTCAGGCCATGGCCGGTATGCTGGGTTGAACTATCCCGGCCTTTCAGGCCATACCCGATGAATTTTTGTCCGCACTTCACGTCCACCTGCACCTCAAACACGGCTTGAATATCCAAAGCACTTTTTTCGCACCGCCGTAGTCTATTCTAAACATCCGGCACATTCAAGCAGCAAACGCTCAATAGGTGGCCATCGATTAAATCTGCGAATAAAATCTCCTC
Source organism: Candidatus Hydrogenedentota bacterium (assembly GCA_029565395.1). Lineage (GTDB taxonomy): Bacteria > Hydrogenedentota > Hydrogenedentia > Hydrogenedentales > CAILVY01 > CAILVY01. The sequence continues at coordinate 452 of JAKQOG010000069.1, forward strand.
CTATGTCCAAATCCTAACCCCCTTAAATTTGGAGTGCGGCAGCAAGCTGCCGTTTGTGCTGACGATACCCATTCCAAAAGCGGCAGCAAGCTGCCGCACTCCAAATTCGTCCGGCGATGTTTCGTATTTTGTGGTAAAAAGGTCATCAACTGCGCAAGGGGCGAAATAGACGAAGGAAACCAACGCAGAGCCATCAATTTCTTATTTTTGAAGTTATGGGGCGGGTTGGGCGTAGACTTCGACTTCGATAGCGTGGTTCAAGGTATTGGAGGTGTTTCCGTTGGTGTAAAGACGCAGGTAACGGGCTTTTGTGCCGTTGCCTTCGATTAGTTTGCCTTCGTTGGTTTCGATGTATTCCTTATTTTTGCCGACGCCGAGACCGGCGGAATTGTCGTGGTCATTGTTGAAGAGTGTTTTGACGTTGGTGATGAAGTCGGGGTCGTCGGAGGTTTTCACGACGACGTCGTAATAGACGCGGGCTTCCATGTGGTAATGCCAGAGGAGGATGGCGTGGATGAGTTGGGGTGCGCCGAGGTCGATTTGGACGTATTGGACGCCAGAATCGATTTCGATGAAGCTGCCGTCGGAGCCGCGCTTGTCGCCGTCGGTGAGTTGTTTGAGCGTGCCTATCTTTGGGGAGGCGGCGCTGCTGGAGACGGGTTTGCCCAAGGCAATGTTTTTAATGCCTTTGGGGGCAAGGAAGGGTTTCCGGTTTTTCCCGGTGACGGGTTCGAGATTGGGGGTAACGATATCTTTGGGGGTTCCGACGAAGAGCGGCGGGGGCAGTTCGAGGGGGAGGGGTTCCCAACCGGGTTGCGCGGAGCCGGCATTGAGGTATTCTGATTCCTGTGCGTGGAGAAAAGCAGGAAGAGCGATCAAGAGTAAGCACCCGGACAGCACAAAAAGGTGAAGATATTTCATTCTCAGGGTTCCTTTTAGTTCGTAAGCACAACCGTCATTATTGGCTAGAAGCGCCCGGAGATCAATTTAGCGATGAGTTGGTGTGCATCCTGTTCCGCGGAGCGGTGTACGATCAGGGCGAGTTCACAGGGTCCGGCATGGTCACGGGTTTCATGGGCGCTGGCATTGGCGCAGGTTACGTCCACGAAATACGGGCCATGTTCGCCGGGGATGAATCCTTTGGCGCGGTACAGGGAAGGGAGTTGGACGAGAGCCTGGAGGAGCTTTTCTGCATCGATGGTGTGTTTCACCGGAATGGCGAAGGAGGCGTAATTGGGGTCGCGGCACAGGGCGTATTCTCCGGAGAGGTGGCGTGGGGGCTGGATGGCGAAGGGGTCAATAGGTGTTTTGCAGAATTGTGTGCGGAGAATGGGGATGCCTGGTTTGATGGCGCGAATTTCGTGTTCGGAGTGTTCAATTTCTTTTTCACTGAACAGGTCGGTTTTGTTCAGGAGGACGATATCGCTGCTTTCGATTTGGGCCCGGATGTTGGGGAGGGTTTGGAGGAGAATGGGCAAGGTTCCGGGGTCGGCGAGGCCGATGATGGAGACGAGTGCGTAGGTGGCGTCCAATTTGCTTTCTTGGAGCATTTGTTCGACGACTTTTGGGTTGGCCATGCCGCTGGCCTCGATGACCACGCCCTCCATGTCAGGGAATTGGGGGGGGAGGGTGGAGAGGATACGGATGAATTCGCTGACGAGGCATGTGCAGAAGATGCTTCCGCCGGGAATGCAGAGGACGTCTTTTGCAGAGGTTTGGAGTGTCTGGGCGTCGATATCGGCGGGGGAGAATTCGTTGACGAGGAAGACAAGGTTGCGTCCCGGATGTTGTTCGGCGATGTGGCGGAGGAGGGTGGTTTTACCGCTGCCAAGGAATCCTGTGACGAGACAGAGGGGGATCATACCTTGCCGAGTTCTTTCGCGCGTTCGAGAATGGCGTTAACGAAGGTTTCGGTGTCGGGGATTTGTGAGATGAACGTGACTTTGCCGTCAATGCAGACCGTGGGGATGTTTTTTACGCCCATGCGGGTCATGTAGCCGATGCCTTCGCGGCTTTTGATTTTGTGTTCCCGGACTTCAATGGGGATGTTTATTCTTGCGGCGGCTTTAATGGCGGCGTCGAGCATGTAGAGGCAGGGGGCGCAGCCGGAGGAGTCGAGTGTTATGACGTCGAGGATGACGGCTTTTTCTTCACGGAAATTGGGGATTTTGATGTCGTCGAAGGGGCCCATATCGGTGACGGTGACGGTCATCCGGGCGACTTGCCGCTGATAGTCGTCGTGAACCATATGGGTGACGGCCTGAAGGTTGGCTTCGGGGGTTCCATAGGGCAGATCGCATCCTGGTGCGAGGATGAATCCCCGGTTTCCGCCGGTATCGATGCAACGGATGGCGTCGAGCATGGCGTCGGCGGGTTTGCCGAGGAGGAGGACGGTGGTGAGCTTAAGGTTTCCGCCGGCGGATTTTCCGTTTTTTCGCGCGAGCGTGCAGAGCAGTTCGAGGGGGATGTTTTCGTCCACGGAGATATTATCACAGGCGGTGTGGCACATGACTTCGAGGTTGCGGGTGGCATCGCCGCAGACGAAGAGGGAGGAAAGGCCGCCGTTGAGTTTGATGAACGAAAACAGGTCATTTAGATAGGGGGTGACGAATTCGTTGAAATGGTCGGCGGAAATCTGGCTGGTCATGGGATCGACCACGGCAATGACCTGGCATCCGTTTTGGAGGTAGAAGCGGGCGGTTTGTTTGGCGATTTCGGTGGCAAAGGCCATGATCTCCCTGGTTTTTTCAGGATGGGTGAGGAGATCGAGGAACAACTCACTGCCGCGCAAATGGGAGATGAGGGTGAAGGGCCCGGTGAGCAAGCCGTAGAGGACGATATCGTTTCCGAGGGCGGCCTGGAGGTGTTGCGCGGCTTCGCGGACCACCGGGAAACGGCCTTGATTGGTGGAGAAAGGGGGTAACTCCTGGATTTTTCCCTCGCCCATGAGCGGGTGTGACACTACGGAAGGGGGAACTTCGTCGGCCCAGACCAATTTACATCCGAGGATCTCGGCTTCCATTTGCAGGTCGAAGACGATAGGCAGGCCGTCCGGCCGGTAGAGTTCATAGGCTTTCTTAAGTCCTTTGAATATCAAGTCGCTGGAGAGCAGGTATTCCGATGCGGACACGCCGAGAAGTTTTCCGCCGTGGACGCCGACAAAGGGCACCCAGGCCGGGCGCTGGGTGTGCCCTCCTTGAATGGCGGAAAGCAAGAGTTCTTTTGAAGTCACTAGCCCATACCTCCTGTTTCATGAGGGGATGATAGCTGAAAAGAGAAAGATAATGCACGTGCTGCAAGGATGGAGGCGCTTGCCTGGGATATTTTCGCAGTATTCTTCGGGGTCTTTGTGGAAAATAACAGAAAAAACGCGCAGAAGGATACTTTTTTTATTGACATTCTTACCTACTGCCTATATGCTTATGGTGGTCAAGAGTTGTCTAGGGAAAAACAAATATGTGTTATCGGTGGCGGGTTGGGCAGCGGTAAAAGCCCAGGTAGCAAGAGGGTGGGGAGATCAAAGCGAATACGCGATTACATCAGAATTTTCCCGGGCATTTACCAATGAACAGGTGCAAAGTGAAAAGAATGCGTTGATAGACGGGAGAGTATCATGGGTGAGACGTTACAGCAGGATTTATCGGGCGTGAGTATCCCTGAGGATGAACATGATTCGCAGGGCCTTGATCAGTGTCTTGAGGTGGGGACAGTGGTGTTTATTGAGCTTAATCCGAAGAGCGGTTGTGCGATGCGGTATAAAACCGCGATCCGGGGGTGGGAACGGGATTCGTTTCTGCTGGTGGATAAACCGGGGATCAATGTGCGGAGGAGTCAAGCGTGTGCGGTGCGATTCATGCAGGATGGGGTGGTATGGGGATTCTATACGTTGATAAGCGATCCTTCCCCTGACCGCGAAGATCGGATGATACGTTTGGCATGGCCGAAGGAAGTCCAGCATGTTCATTTACGGCGACATGAGCGTATAAAGGTAACGATCCCGTGCGTTATTAAAATGGTGGACGGAAGCGTTTCAGAAGGCATGATTCAGGACATGAGTTATGGGGGGGGGTGCATTGTATCCGAAGTGCGGGCCTGGGAAGGAATGAAAATTTGGCTGAGTTTTACGTTGCCCGATGGGGTGCAGGTGGAGGCGCTTCCGATGCAGGTGAAGAACCGGCGTCCGGGGAACGGGGCGGAGAGCTTTTTGGGCTGTGCGTTTGTTGATGAGAAAGAGGCGGAGCGTTCGGGGATTGGGATGTTTGTCAACCGGATGATCACGATGGAGCGGGGCCAAGCGGCGGCCCATGCCCATGTGTTGTTGTTGTCGGGCGTGGAGGAGGAGTTGGGGATTCTTCAAGAGTCCGTGGGAAATCCGGCGATGGTGGTTCGAAGTGTGAATGGGGTGGTGGATCTTTTTCATCAGATCCGGGTGCATATTCCGCAGGCGGTGTTTATCAATGCGGTGCAGCGGGACATGTCCGCCTTCGACATATGCCGGATACTTCGGGGGACGGCGGGCCTTGAGGGGATCCAGATCGCGGTGTATGGGGGGGAATTGGGGCAAGTTCAGGAGAAGGCGGTTGCGGCGGGGGCTTCGCTCTATTTAGGGGAGTTGACGGATTCGTTGGCGATCCAGGCGATATTTTCCGGCAAATAAGTGATATGATTCCCGTGGGTGGACCGCCTGGGAAAGCGTTGATCCATCCGCTGGGATTTTGCAGATGCCGGTATACCGATTGACAAAACATATGCTTTTTCCGCCACCCCATCATGCAGAGGATGGTTTGTTGGCGGTGGGGGGTGATTTACATCCGAAACGGCTGTTGTTGGCGTATGGTCATGGCATTTTTCCGTGGTACAGCGAGGGGGAGCCGATCATGTGGTGGTCGCCGGATCCGCGGACGATTCTGATTCCGGAGGAGTTTCATGTTTCACGGAGTCTGAAGCGGGTGATTAAGGGGGGTGAATTCCGGGTTACGCTGGACACGGCGTTTGCGGCGGTGATTTCGGGGTGCGCCACGGCGCCGCGGAAACGGGAAAAGGGCACGTGGATCGTGCCGGAAATGGAGCAGGCGTATATTCGTTTGCATGCGCTTGGATTTGCGCATTCGGCGGAATGCTGGCGTGGGGAAGAACTGGCGGGCGGGTTGTATGGGGTATCGCTTGGGGCGTGTTTTTTTGGGGAATCGATGTTTTCACGGTGTGCGAATGCCTCGAAGGTGGCGCTGGCGTTTCTGGTGGAACAATTCAAGCGCTGGGATATATCGCTGATTGATTGTCAATTAACCACACCACACCTTATAGGTCTTGGTGCGCGGGAAGTATCGCGGGACGAATATTTGAATATGCTTCGGCAACGATTGCATGCGCCCACGCGGCAAGGCGCCTGGCGTTTGGAGTGCGATGGGGGCAATTCTGAATAGCCGGGTTCGGTGGGCGTCAGTGAGTTTTGTGATTGGGGCTTCGGCAGGCATAATAGGGGATAGTATAAGGAGCATGGTCTTATGCAGGTGGTGATACGGAACACGAAGAAAGAGGCGACGAATCTTGCGGCGGCGATTATTGCGCGGGAGCTGCGCGCGCGGCCGAATCTGGTGTTGGGCTTGGCGACGGGGCGGACGATGGAGGGATTGTATGCGCGGTTCGTGGAGATGCACGAGAAGGAATGGCTGGATTTTTCGCTGGCGGTGACGTTTAATTTGGATGAATATATTGGTTTGCCGCCGGAGCATAAAGGCTCGTACCGGTATTATATGAACAAGCATCTTTTCAACCATGTGAATATTGATATGCGGAACACGCATTTGCCCAATGGGATGGCGCGGGATATTGCGTCGGAGTGCCGTCATTATGAGGAGCAGATTCGGGATTATGGGGGCATAGACCTGCAATTGCTAAGCATCGGGGCGTCGGGCCATATAGGATTTAATGAGCCGTTGAGCGCGATGCGGTCGCGGACGCGCGAGAAGGCGTTGACGCCACAGACGATTCAGCAGAACAGCCCGTTGTTTGAAAGACCCGGGGAGATGCCGCGCCGGGCGATTACAATGGGCGTGGGCACGATATTGGAGGCGGAACGGTGCCTGATGCTGGTGACGGGGGAGACGAAGGCGGAGGTGTTGGCGAAGGCGGTGGAGGGTCCGGTGACCTCGATGATCAGCGCGACGGCGTTACAGCTTCATGAGCATTGCACGGTGATAGTGGATGAAGAGGCGGCGTCGAAACTGGAGAATCAAGAGTATTATCATTGGATATTTGAGAATGAGCCTGAATGGGAGGAGTTTCGGGCGAACATGTCCATGTAAACCGCTGTATATTGTTTTTGAGACCCCGTCACAGGGGGAGTATTCTGGAGAGCGTGGAAGGAACATACCATAGATGATAGCCGTGAGACCGCGAATGTATAGAAGTGTGCTTGCCGCCGCAATGGCGATTCTGACGGCGGGAGCGCTTTGGGCGCAACCGTCCACGGAGGGTGCGCCGGATCTTGCGTCGGTGGAGGCGCAGCGGAAGAGTATTGCGGAAGCGCAGGGCATGGAAGAATCGCTCCGGGCGCGGGTATTGGAGCAATACGATGAGGCGATCCGTCAGTTGCAGACGGCGCGGGATTGGCAATCGAAGGCGGGGTATTTTGAGCAGTCGCAGAAACGTGCGCCGGAGGAGTCCAAGGGGCTTGAGGACTATTTATCGAAACCGCCGGAGGTTCAGCCGGTTCAGATCCCGGAGAAGGCGGATCTTCCGCAATTGGAGCGATTGCTTTCTCAGGCGGAGGCGCAATACAAAAGCCTTCAAACGGAATTTGGCCAGTTAATCCGCGAACCGGGCCGCCGCACGGACCGCCGGAATGAGATCGCTTCCTTGCAGGCAGCGGCGCAGCAACATATCCAGGAAGGGCAAAACAAGCTAAATGCGGCGCCGGAGACCGCGGATGCGCCGGAACTCGCCAGCGCCCGCCGGGTGGCTTTGGAGGCTCGGATTGAGGCGGCGCGGCAGGAGGCTGCGGCGTATGAAAAGGAGGTATCCTGTTATGACGCCCGCGGATCGATGCTTTCATTATTACAAGAAGCCAGCAAGCGGCGGCTGGCTCAGGCCGAGAATGAGTACAAGGCCTATCGGGATGCCGTGGCGGAGCAACGGCGCAAGGAGGCGATGAAAGCGGCGGAGGATGCACGGCGGGTGCTGATGGAACTCACCAAGGACGATCCGTCGATTCAGAGCCGTGCGACGAAGCTGGCGGAAGATAATACGAAGCTGGCGGAACAGCGGATGGGGGAGGAAGGGCTTACGGAGAGGATAGAATCGGCCAATGCGACGCTTGAAAAAGAACGCGGCCGGATCAAGCAAATCGAGGAACAATATAACCGGGTTTTGGACCGTGTAAAAATGAGCGGGCTGGATAGTGCGGTGGGCGTGATGCTGCGCAAGCAGAAGGCGTTATTGCCCAGCATACGTGATTTGAAGCGTCAAATTAGGGATCGCAAGGCGGAAATTTCGCAGATTCAGCAGGTGCAGAGTGACAAGCGGGAGCAGCGGTTGGGGTTGGCGGATGTGGAGAGCGAATTGTACAAGGCGGTTACGGCGCTGGGGCCGCGATCGCCGGAAAGTGTAAGCAAGGATATTCAGAAACGTCTTTCGGGATTGATCAAGGATCAGCGTGAACTCATCGATTCGATCCAGCGGGATTGTGAGGCGTATTTGAATATTGCGTTTGAAATCAATGCGTGCCAGGAACGGCTTATCACGCAAACCCGGCAGTTTACTGATTATATAAATGAAAATATTCTGTGGATTGGCGCGACTTCGCCTCTGGGCGTGAACACGCTGGTGGAAACGAAGGACGCAGTGCTTTGGCTGGTGTCGCCGAGTGCATGGATTCAATTGCCCGAATTGCTCAAAGACGATTTTCTGGATGATATGGAGTTGATTGTGCCGGCGCTGGCGGTGCTGTTGGCGTGGCTGGTGATGTCACGAAGGGTCCGGGCGCGTATTGTGGCGCTGGGGGTGGAAGCGAAGAAAAAGCGGCAAACGCGGTTTGTGCAGACCCTGGAAACGGTAGGTTTGACGGTGATGGCTGCGGGGTTTTGGCCCGCAGTGCTTGGATTTGCCGCGTGGCGTCTGGGTTCGGCAGGGGAGACGGTAGACCAAATTCGTTGTGTAAGCGCCGGGTTGCTCTCGGTGGCGTTGATAGCCCTTTGCTTTCAAGTGCTGCGCACGGTGTTATTGCCGGGTGGTTTGGCCGAGGCGCATTTCGGATGGCCGGAAAAGCGGGTGGCGGCGGGACGGCGCGAATTGATGCTGTTGTCCTTTGTCCTATTGCCCTTGACCTTTGTGGTGGTGACCTTTGAAAGTCAGGCCAGTGAATATTGGAAAGACGCAGCGGGCCGGATTGGGTTTACACTGTCCATGTTGGCGCTGGCGGCCGGGTTGTATCGGCTGTTTTCGATTATGCGAATGGGATTTCAGGAAGTTCGGCGCGGTGCGTGGCTCTCGGAGCGGTCTTGGTTGCTGTGGGTGATGCATCTTACACTGACGGGGGTGCCGGCAGTATTAGCGGTGTTGGCGCTGGGCGGCTATTACTTTACCGCGCTTCATCTATCCTCCCGTTTTTTCTGGACGCTTGTTTTTGTGTTGCTGGTGTTGCTGGCGGTGGGATTGATTCGGCGGTGGCTGTTGCTGGCGCGGCGCGCGTTAGCGATTGATCAGGCACAGCGCCGCCGCGAAGCGATGAAAGGGGAGAGCGAGGAACCGCTTGATGAACAATTGGATATTGTTCGTCTTGACACGCAAACGCAGACGTTATTGCGATATGCGACGGCCCTGGTTATTCTGGTTGGCATTTGGGGGATTTGGGTGGATGTGATCCCTGCGTTGTCGGTTTTTGACAAGATTCGTCTATGGGAAATTACGGTATCCGCGGAAGAGCAGGTTCAGGGCGCGGAGGATCAGAAAGAAGTTATTGTCAAGCAGCGCCTGGAGTGGGTTACGCTGTCGGATGCGGGGGTGGCGGCGTTAATTGCGATGATAACGTATTTGAGCATGCGGCATTTGCCGGCGTTATTGGAGATGATTTTATTGCAGCGGCTGAGAATGGGGGCGGGGGAGCGGTATGCGACGCTGGCTGTGATCCGGTATATTGTGGTTACGCTGGGCGTGGTACTGACGTGTTGGATGCTGGGGGTAAGCTGGGGGAGCGTGCAATGGCTGGTGGCGGCGCTGACCGTTGGCTTGGGGTTCGGGCTTCAGGAGATTTTTGCGAATTTTATTTCCGGGCTTATTTTGTTGTTTGAACGGCCCATCCGCGTGGGCGACACGGTGACCATGGGCACGATGACGGGGAAAGTGACGCAGATCCGGACACGGTCCACGGTAATTTCGGACCCGGATCGCAAGGAACTCATCGTCCCGAACAAGGAGTTCATCACGGGGCGGATTATTAACTGGACACTCACGGATTCCGTTACGCGGGTGAGCGTGATGGTGAATCTTGCCTATGGTTCTGACGTGGAACACGCCGTGGCCATCATGGCTCAAACCTTGAAAGATCATCCGGAAGTGCTGAAACAACCTGTGCCTGAAGTGGTGTGTGTGGGATTTGGCGAAGCGTTTATGAAGTTTGAAGCGCGCGGCTTCTGCGAGGATGTCGATACGGCTTTGCGCGTCAACCATGAACTGCATGTGGCCTTGGAAAAAGCCCTGCGCGTCTCGGGCATTGCAGGGTTCCCGCAATGGGCCGCGCCCTTTCGTCCGGAGGGGAAATAATGATTCAACAGGTCAGGGCTGTTTTTGAACATGGCCGATTTGTGCCAGTGGCCCCCCTATACGGGATTCCAGAACATTCTGTAGTAAGAATTACGATAGAATTCTGTGATATAACATCCAAAGATCAAAAATTGGCGCTGTTGCGAGAAATTCCGGTAGACCCCGATTTTGCTGAGGCCATAGAAATGGGGCGGAAGCAACCATGGGTTGTATAATGCTGAGGTATAGTAAAGAACGGCGTGATTAAGTATTTTGCCTGTTAGTAATGGAACAACATAAGGAATAGGAGCAATGCGAATCATGATGGCGATGTTAACTGTACCGACGTTGGCGGCGGCATTGAGCGCCGGGGCTGCAACGAATCCCGTGACGTTTGGCGATGATGTGGCGTTTTTGAAGCAGTATACGGAGGTGGTGACGCTTTCGGATGCGCAGAACGAGGCGCAGGTGGCGGTTGTGCCGGCGTATCAGGGCCGTGTGATGACGAGTTCGGCGGCGGGGGCGGACGGCATCAGTTTTGGATGGATCAACCGGGAATTGATTTCGTCGAAGAAGACGGTGCCGCATATTAACGTGTTTGGCGGTGAGGATCGGTTCTGGATGGGTCCGGAAGGGGGCCAGTTTGCGATTTTCTTCTCGAAGGGCGATGCATTTGATCTGGAGCACTGGCAAACCCCGGCGGTGATTGACACGGATGCGTATGAACTTGTCTCGAAGACGGCGGACAGCGCAGTGTTTACAAAGACCGCTCAGGTCACCAATTGGACGGGAACCAAGTTTGACGTTCAGATAGATCGCGCCGTGAAACTGTTGAATGCGGAAAAGGCGTCTGCTCTGCTGAAGGTAACAGTACCAAAATCGGTAAAGATGGTGGGGATAGAAACAGATAACAAGATCACGAATGTGGGCGGGCAGGCGTGGACGAAGGAGACGGGGCTGTTGTCCGTTTGGATTCTTGGCATGTTTAATCCATCGCCGGAAACGACCATCGTGATCCCGTTTGTGGCGGGGGATGAAGCGCAGTTGGGACCGAAGGTGAATGACGCCTATTTCGGGAAAGTTCCGGCGGACCGGCTGGTGGTGAAGGATGACGTGCTTTTCTTTAGCGGGGACGGCAAATACCGCAGCAAGATTGGTCTTTCGCCGCTTCGCGCAAAGACGTTCGCGGGCAGCTATGACGAGGGCAACAAGGTGCTCACGCTGGTCCAGTATACGAAACCCAAAGGCGCAACGGATTACGTGAATTCGATGTGGGAAATGCAGAAGGAGCCGTTCGCGGGCGATGTGGTGAATTCGTATAATGACGGGCCGCCGGAACCCGGCAAGAAGCCGTTGGGGCCGTTCTACGAACTGGAGACTTCTTCTCCTGCGGCGGCGCTTGCGCCGAAGGCGTCGCTGTCGCATGTGCACCGGACGTTCCATTTCCAGGGCGCAGAGAATGATCTTGATGCACTCGCGCAGGCCACGCTTGGCGTGAGTCTTGCGGATATCAAGGCCGCGTTTAAATAATTATCTTTTTTTCAACATTGGTGTATGATACCCAAGCCGCAGGAAGTATTTGACGCGGCTTGGGTTTTTCTGTGGCTGTCGGCGTAAGAATAGGTGAATGCCATGATGAAAATGTGGGTGTTGTTTCTTTGTATGACGAGTCTTGCAGGTGCGGAGGGCGCCAACTCCATAGTGGTTTCCAATGGAACGGGGATGGAGGCTGTGTTTGAGCATACGGCGCAGGGCTGGCAATGGGTGGCGTTTCGTGATACGAAAGCGCGCCGTGAATGGCCGATCGCGGGGGCGCGATTCAGTGTTCAGATTCAGGAAGGCACAAGGACCAATCTCGGCGATACAGGGTTTGCGAAGATCAAGCAAAAAAAGCTTGACGGGCGGCCTTGTGTTGTGATGGAAACGGAGTTGCCGCAGCCGCCTGTTGCCGTACGGCAGATCTTTTCCTTCTGCGGCGATGATCGCACCTTGCGCATTCAGACTTCGCTGAAGGCCTTGGGTGATCCATTGACGATTCAGCGCACAGGTTTGCTGGAGTTGAAGGTGGCTGGAGAGCTATTCCGAACCACTTCGCAAGAGTTGGTGTCATCGCCTATTTTCAGTGATCGGCTTTTCGCAGGCGTGGAGCATCCCTCGGCGTGGTGCCAGGCGGACCAGGATACGTTTCATTTGGCGCAACACGCCTATACCAAGGTGACGAAGAAATGGGTGAACTTGCCTTCGGTGGTATTGGGGGCGGCGAGTGAAGCGGACGTGGCGGCGGCGGGGAGCGATGCGCTTCGGCGCTCGTTTATCCGGTATTTGGATACGGTGCGGGTGAAGCCCAAGGACATGCATGTGCATTACAATGATTGGTGGACCGCGCCGGTGCCGTCTTCGGAGCAGTTTGTGCTCAGCAATATTGCGGAGTTGAAAAAGGGGTTGTATGACCCCACCGGTTTTTTCTTTGATTCGTATGCACTGGATGCGGGCTGGTCGAATCCCAAGAGTGCGTGGGAGATGAATAACAAGCAGTTTCCGGAAGGGTTTAAGCCTTTGCGGAAAGCCCTTGAGGGTATTGGAAGTCATGTAGGGTTGTGGATCTCGCCCAGCAGCCTGTATCCCTTTGCATTGGACAACAAGTGGCTGAATTCCGCGGGATATGAGGTCATGCCGCATCCGACGTTAGGTTTTACGGCCTGTCTTGCGAAAGGGGGGAAATATCAGACGGCGTTTAAAAAGGCGGTGCTGAAACATGCGAAGGATGGTCATCTCGCGCACATGAAATTCGACGGGTTCGTTCCGCAGTGCGATGTGGCGGCGCATGGTCATCCGGTGGGCCAGGAATCGTGGCTGCCTATTGCGGAAGGGCTGATGGAGGTGTTCGATGCCTTGCGGGAGAAACATCCGGACATTGCGATGGAGCCCACCTGTTTTTGGTATAACCCGAGCCCGTGGTGGCTGATGCATGTGCCGTTCATCATCGGCCCGTTCGGCGACGATTGCCCGCGTGGGCGGTGTCCGTGCCCGGAATGGATTGAATCGCTGACGACGGCGCGGGACATTGAAAACTTAAAAGGCCGGAATGCATTTTTGATGCCGAGCGCGGCGCTGCAATGCTTCGATATTATCGTGCAGTGTCCGGGGGCTTTTCAGAACCACGCGGTGATGGCTATCGGACGCGGCCGCTGGTTTATTTCGACATATATCAATCCGAGGTTTATGGACGCGGCGGAGTGGCGGTTTTTCGCGGAGTTGATGCGTTGGGCGCGCGCGAACCGCGAATTTCTTCAGGAGCCGCTGCCAATCGGCGGCGATCCGGAGAAGCGGCAGGCGTATGGATATGCGTACCAGAGCCCGGAGCGGGAAGTATATTGTTTGCGCAATCCGTGGATAGAGGAAACGTCTATTGCCTTGCCGGCAATACCCGGATCGATTCCATTGTCCACTGCGCGGGAAGTGCGCATGCTGTATCCGCGCAAGGCACTGCTGCAAAACCTGGAACCGGGCGAAATTGGGAAAGCGATTGCTCTCGGGCCTTTTGAAACAGCCATGATCGAAGTATTGCCCAGGACTGGCCAGGCTGCCCCAGTTACACCGCAACCCGATAGACCAGTGGTGACTTGGAAAATAGAACGATCTGCCGCGGAACAAGTGGACTCAACAGAAGAGCAGAGTGCCTTCTGGGAAGGTGTTATAAACGTTGAGAGTTCATCGCCGGTAGAAATGTGTCTGTTGAACGAGGGGCATCCAGGCGTGTCCGCCAGTCAGGCAATACTTCAAATCGACGGTAATGAGACACCACTTTCCATATCACGCACGGAGGGAGCGTTTAGCGCCACCGGGGCGCCGCAGAAGGAATTTTGGTCTTGGTTCACAGCCGCGCTGCCGAACGGCAAGCATCATTTTATGATAAAAGCCGGACATGCGCCCAAGGATTCCACATTCAGTGTGTTTGTCCGCGGCGAAACTAAGGTAAGTAAACAAGAGAACTTGTTCAATGAAGATTATCCGTTCCCGGTGTATTCGGCAGATAGAATTCCATGGTCCTATACGATTTTTTCAGGGAGCGGAACAAAGTAAGGTGGATGTTCCACGGGAGGGCGAAGCTCCTGCTGAGCCGTAAAACAAAATTGATCTATTGTGAATATTACGGCGTGTGGATATTTTGTCATACGGCAGCAGGAGAAACTGTCTGAGAATTCGTAATCATCCGTTTTAAGGAATGGGGAAACGATTCACCATGCATAGTGGCAAAAAACGATTCATCCCCGCAGGGGATGGACAACTCAGCCCAGGATAAGCGAAGCGCCATCCTGGGTGTGTAGGATTTCCCTATGGAGCATACTCTGAAAGAGTTATATATAATATTTTAACCACTGGCGCCCAGCTCCAATGAAAACTTCCGTTGCCAATAAATTTTGCTGATTGATCAAGACACGATGGCCCACTCTATGCCTGAACACTGTATAAAACTCTTACAGAGTGGTATTGTTTGGGGTGACATTGCATACCCAGGATGGCGCTTCGCTTATCCTGGGCTGAGTTGTTGAATTCCTTCGGAATTTTGAGAGCGGTGATTATGCAGAGTGGTATTACATACTCAGGGTGGTGAAGCGCTTACCCCTGTTTATTTGCGTCTTGTGGAAAACCATGGGAATAATCCATTCTAAAATGTTGCATATGACCCATAAAATGTCTGGGCTGAGTTGTTAAATCCCTTCGGGATATCTTCGCCTTTCTATGCGGTGTAAAATAATTCTCAGACAGCCTCTGGAGCCCTCCTGTGGCGGATAAACCTCGCCCTCCCACGCAAGGTGCGCGTTTTTTTAGCAGCAAATTGTATTCACATGTTGCATTGGCAATCCTGCTAGATTCTGCGCTCGCGAAGATACGTTGGAAAGAGGGATAGTGAAAGATCCAGGTTAAGGAATGATACAATATTGAAGAACAAGGTCCCAGTCTATGAAACAGTATGAATTCACGATAATTTATGAACGGGATGAGGAGGGCCGTGTACTGGCCCTGTGCCCGGCGCTTCAAGGGTGTTATGCGGAGGGGAAAACTGAAGAAGAAGCCAAAGAAAATATTCTGGAAGCGATTCGAGCTAATATTGAATCCAGGCTGGCGCATGGTGATCCCATTTATGAGGAAATTGGAACGGTAAAAGTGGCGATAATGGCATGAGAAGGAAATTGTCACATAAAATTTTCAATCTTGATATGTGTAGATTATGACTACTGAACATCGATTATACACACGCGAACCCTTTAATCGGGAGCATTGCACCCAATGCGGGGAGTGCTTCTCGCAGTGTCCGGTGCTCCGTTTTCCGGAGGAGAGGGCAAAGCAGGCGATACAGAGTCTTTCGGAATGTTTTTTTGAAGAAGGGGTTGCGTCGAAGGATGCGCGGCAGGTATTGTCGCGGTGTACGAGTTGTTTTTCATGCAATGTACGGTGCCCGGAAGATTGCCGGCCGGCGAATCTGATTCTTGATCTGTGGTACCGGCAGTATAAGAAAGAAGGGCTTCCGGAACGGGCGCGGTATTTTCTTCCGCACAGCGTGCCCAATTTCCGGACGTATGTTCTGGAGCGGCTCCCGGCGGATGAACAGGCCGCGGTGGAATCCTGGAAGAATTTGGAGCCGTTGGAGGAGATGTTTTATCCCGGGTGCAATATTATTGCGTCGCCATACCTGACTTTTTCGCGGCTTTTCGACGGGATGCCGATCCGGGGCGCGCTGGAGTATTGCTGCGGTGAGATGTATTTCCGGATGGGGCTGTATGATCAGGTGGAGCAAACGGCGCGGAAGACCACGAACTATTTCCAGCGGCTTGGTGTGAAGCGGATCTATATGCTGTGCACCGCCGGGCTGAATCTTTTTACGCATGTTCTGCCACAGTTCGGCGCGGATTTCGAGGGGATTGTGTTTGTCCCATATTTAAAAGTTTTATATGAACGGCTGTCAGCAGGGAAATGGCCAATTGTAAAGCGGTTTGATGGACAGGTGGTCACCGTGCAGGATTCTTGTCACGGGAAGCTTTATGAACCGGATTTTTGCGAGTGGTCCCGGAAAATTTTAAGGTTGTTGGGATTTGAGATCCGTGAAGCGGAGTACAACCGGGAGTCGGCGGTCTGTTGCGGCATCGGATCCGGATTTTCGCATGCCGCGTCGTATGGCATGCCGGCCATGATCCGGGGACAGCGCCTCTGCAGGAAAAATGCGGCGGCGCCGGGCGCGAATTGCATTGCGGCGTATTGCGCGGGATGCCTGGAAATGATGTCCGCCGCCCGAGGGGTGTATTGGGATCGGACGCCGGTGTATCATGTGATTGAATTGATTCAGGAGGCTATTGGCGAGATGCCCCGGCGCCGCCAAGGCCGGGTTGCGTTTGATTTTGTGAAAGGGACCTTATTTAACCAGCGGCATAGCGGCCGCCGTTTCTTTGTGCCGCCATTGGAGTAGCTATGGCATCGAAATCCTTTGCGCTTTCCAGGGAATTTTTGCGGGAACGCTGTGATTATTGCGGTGTGTGCCTGAATTGTTGTCCCGTGATGGCATTGCCGCTGGATCAGGCGCGGAGGGAGATAAAGGCGTTGGCGGAAGGAGAACCGTCGTGTGTTTTAGCGGAATGTACGGGGTGCATGGCGTGCAACGGGTATTGCCCGACAGGCGCCAATCCCCACACATTGATCCTGTCCCGTTGGGGGGAGCGATGCCGGAAGGAAGGGATTCCGCAGCGCGCTTCACTTGTGCTTCCGTATCAAAAACCTAATTTATACACGCTGCTGATTGAGCGGTTGCCGGAAAGCGAGCGAGCGCTTGTGAATGAATGGCGGGAGAACTGGCTTCACCCGAAGGATGCATCCATGATGATCTTTGCGGGCTGCAATCTGCTATTGATGCCGGGGATGGCGGATTCCAAGATATTTTCGGGGGTTCCAATTTTTGGCGCGCCGGAATTGTGCTGTGGCGAACCGTTATACCGCATGGGGTATTGGGAAGCGGAGCAGGCAGTTGCCCGGCATATTCAAGAGGCTTTCCGGCGCATACCGGTGAAGACATTGATTTTTCCGTGCCTGGCGTGCCTGCACATATTTAAGCATGTATATAAAGATGTATTTGACGTGACCTTCGATTTCGAAATGATCTCGATGGAGGAGTGGATTCTAAACCGGATTGATCGTGGGGAAATCACCGTAACACCGCTGAACAAGCGTGCGGTGATTCATGATAATTGCTGGCCCAAGGCCTCGGGCGATGTTTATTTTGACCTTGTGCGGACGCTATTGGATCGGTTGGGGGTTACCGTGGTGGAACCGGAGCATACCCGGGAAGATGCATTGTGTTGCGGGATGTGCGCGCCTGCGGCTCAATTCCGATTACGGGATGCGCTGCGGACCGCGAAGGTGCGGCTGGAGGAATTTGAGGGGGCGGATGCGGACATGGTGATTGATTATTGCGGGGGGTGTGACTGGTTGTTTGCCGTGGCCCGCCGGTTGTTATTCGCGAAGAGCGCCAAGCCCATGTATCATTTGCTGGATGTGGTGCGGATGGCGGCGGGCGAGCCGCCGAGGCATGAAAGCCCGGCATTGGCCAAGGCGATTGTGAGAACGATTGGACCACGTCTTGCCGTAAGCTATATGACGCCGGGGCGATTTCATATCAGGCGCATTATGGATCAGCCGGTGCAGCCTCTTTGAAGCTATGCGCGGTCCAACGGCTGAACATCTTCTTCGAAATAATGATGCAACGATTTTGGGAGCGCGTGATAATCGAGGTGTGCAATATCCTTGGAAAAATCGTTGGAATTGGTGGTGTTCCAGAAGAGGACGGTTTTATCTTTCAAGTGACCCGCGCGCGCGTCGCCAATCAAGGCGGCAAAAGCTTTCCCGGTATAGGTGCCTTCCAATTTCAGGTTTTCTGTGTCGGCCGCCATGTGAACGGCCTGCATGGATTCGCGCGTGAATAGAGCATATTCCTCGCCAAAATAGTCGTGACGCAGGTTGTAGGTATCAAGGGAAAACGGAATGGTTGGGATGGCGGAGCAATGATTGCTGAGCAGCCGGTTGGCGCCTTGGAAGAAACGTTTTGCTTTTCTGAGTGAGACGAAACTCATGGGCGTTACACGAATAGCCATGATACGGGTTCGTAATCCGGCCAATGATACCCCCAGGGCTAATCCCACGGAGGTTCCCATGCTTCCGCAGGCCACATAGAGAACGTCCGGTTCGGGGAGTTCGCCGGCCTTTACTTGGCGGGCGAGTTCAAGTGCGGCGTTTACATGCCCCAGCACGCCAAGGGCGTTGGAACCGCCTGGGGGAATGATGCAGGGCATTCCCCGGCCCGTGGCCGCCAGGCGGGCAAGTTGGACCAGCGCGCCTGCAACCATGATAGGGATGTTTGGGTAGTGGTGAAATTCTGCACCCTGCAAATGTGTCAAGAGTAAATTCCGGCGAAGGTAATGGGCGTTGGCTTGTGGCATCAACATGCAAATAGTGTTGAGGCCGAGTTGTTTGGCATAGAGCGCGGTAGCGAGGGTGTGGGTGGAGCCTGCGGCACCGAAGGTCAGAATGGTCTTTTTACCGCGATGGACGGCTTTTCCCAGGGCGAATTCCAGAATGCGCGGTTTGTTGCCGCCATAGACCGGGCCGGTGTAGTCGTCCCGTTTCACATATAGCTTTTCCAGCCCCAATGCTTTTCCCAATGTGGGGAGGGATTGCACTGGTGTGGGCAATGTTGCCAGAGATACATGGGGAATATGTTCATATACGCCGGGATACTGTTCAAATAATGGGATCATAGATTCTGCTCAAACTCCACAAATTCGATATTTTTTCTTAACATTGTCCATAGTGGTGGCTGTTTGCTATGATAATACTCCTTCAATACGACGAAAATGCAAGGAGATAATTTCATGGCGAAGATTCTTGTGACAGGCGGGGCGGGATTTATCGGCTCGCATGTTGTGGATACATATGTAGCGGCGGGACATGAGGTGGTGGTGGTGGATAATCTTCATGCGGGGAAACGGGAGAATGTAAATCCCCGGGCCGTGTTTTGTCACATGGACATTCGCTTGAGTTCGCTGGAATCGGTGTTTGAGCAATTTCAGCCAGAGTATGTGAATCATCATGCGGCGCAGATCGACGTACGGCGGAGTTTGACGGAACCGGTATTCGATGCGGATGTGAATATTTTGGGGTCGATCAATTTGCTGGAGAACTGCATTAAATATAAGGTGACCAAATTTATTTTTGCATCGACCGGCGGGGCGATCTATGGCGATCCGAAGAATTTGCCGGCCTCGGAGGAATGTCCGCCCAATCCTAAATGCCATTACGCCACGAGCAAATTGGCGTTTGAATACTATCTTCAACTGTACAAAACCCTGTATGGCCTGCGGTATACCGTGCTGCGGTATCCGAATGTATTCGGGCCGCGTCAAAGCCCGGAGGGGGAGGCGGGGGTGTGTTCGATCCTCGCCGGCCTGATGCTGGCCGGGATACAGCCGACGCTCTATGGCTTCGGGAAAGCATTGCGGGATTATGTATATGTGGGCGACATCAGCCGGGCAAACAAGATTGCGTTGGAAAAAGGGGATGGTGAGATTCTTAATTTGGGTTCGGGCAAAGGGACGTCGGTCCGGGAACTGTTTGATATTATCCGTGAATTTTCCGGTTTTGAAGGGGAGCCGCAATTGAAGCCCTTGCGCCCTGGAGAAATAGAGAGGGTGTTTATAACGGGAGAGAAGGCCGCGCAGATCCTTGGCTGGCGGCCTGAAATACTCCTGCGTGAGGGATTGCGCAATACGGTCGCGTACATCCGGCAGCAGCAGTCGATCAATAACTGAGCGGGCGGGTATGAGGACCGTTGTGTCCGGGGAGCTATAACCGATGTCTCTGAAGATGGAACGAAGCACGGAGCGCCGGGGGTATCCTTTATGGGGTCCCCGCTGGGGGGTTGGAGGCTATTTCCTGGTTGTGTTTCCTGTATTTATCCTTTTGACGCTCTGTTTTGGGCTGGGCCGTTGTCTTTATCATGAGGTGCCTTTTTGGGAAACATTTGGTATTGTTCTTTTTTCTCTCACGATGGTGGTGCTGGGCATGGTTCCGATGGGGCTGCCCGTTCTTGTAGCCCTTGCCATGAAAGCCCGTGGGGGCCGGCACTACTATGCTTCGTTGATTCGCGTGCTTGCCTTCATGTTGCCTATTAATCTGATGTTGGCCTTTATACTGATATATGCCATTGCCTTCACTCCGCCGGACCTTGTGGCGTACCCGCTTTTGGGGCCGGCATCGCCCCTGCAGCTTTTATGGGTAAATGTATTGATTGCGCTATTCCTGGCGTGCCCGTTGGTGTATGAACCGGAGAAGCAGGAGCTTGGCCAGTGCCGTGGCGAAACGCTGCAAGCGCCGATATTGCCGCCGCTGGTGATTCAACGCACGATGGTGACGGCGGTGGTAATAGCGTTTATTGCAGGGGGTCTGGCCAACTGGGATTTTCATCATTTGCTTCCTCTGGGGGTGGACCGTCTGACCGCGGCGCAGCATGCACAGACGGTGGCGTTTACTACGGTGGTGTTTTCTCAGATTTTCTATGTGCTTAATTGCCGTTCGCTGACGGAGACCGTTTTCCGAACGGGCATTTTTGGCAACCGGTCCTTGATATTGGGCATTGTGGCGGCGCTTGTTTTTCAAGGCCTTCTGATATATGTCCCGTGCATGCAGCGGCTGTTTGGGTCCATGCCGTTGGGCGTATCCGATCTTCTCTGGACGGCCGCCGCGGCCTTTGTTATTTTTCCTGTGATTACCCTTGAAAAATGGCTTCGGGCGCGGCTGGTTCTGGCGGAAGTTTCAGAATATGATGATCGCCTGGGGGAACGTTCGTCGCTGTCCCATGATTTTTCCGCATTGCTGGAAAGGGCGAATGGAAATCCGATGACAATAGGGGCGATATTGGACACGCTGGCGATTCGGGGGCATGCGTTGTTGCTGGTGTTCTTCAGTTTCCCGCTGTGCTTGCCCGTTGGGATCCCGATTTTGACGACCTTGTTGGGGCCGTTGCTGGCGTTTGTTTCGTTTTTTCTCATTTTTGGGCGGCGTCCGTGGCTTCCCAAGCGATTGCGGAATCGCTCCATCCCCTATGAAAGCCTGGATCGGCTGGTGAACCGGTTGATGCCCCTGGCGCTGAAGGTGGAGAAGCATCTTCATTACCGTTTGTTGTTCCTGACGGAGGAAGGACCGATGATCCGGCTGCATGCGGTGTATATGTGTTTGCTTTCGCTGGTGGTGTCGATACCCCTTCCCATCCTGTTTTTAAATCTGGTGGCCGCGCTTCCGATTCTGTTGTTGAGCCTGGGGATGTTGAAACGGGATGGTTTTTTTGTGATTCTCGCGTATGTGGCGGTGATTCCCTGTATTATCATGTATGGGGGGCTGGTGGTGGCGGGCGTGGAAAGCATTCAGCATATGATGAGCGTCCTGAGTCCGGGCGGTTAAGAGAAAGAGGCACATGACGGACAATGGCCGAGAAGATTTGGAAATGCGCCGGGGCGTTGTGGGTATAGTGCCGTGTTACAACGCCGGGGACCGTATTAGCCATGTTGTTGAGCGGATGCTGTTTTTTTTGGATCGGGTTCTTGTGGTCAATGACGGGAGCACGGACGGCTGTGTTCAATCACTGGATGCGCTGCCCGCCGAGGTTATCACGTTTGAGAAGAACCGGGGCAAGGGGCATGCGATTCTGGCGGGCTTGAAACGGGCGCTCGAATATCCGGAATGCTCCGCATGCTGTTTGCTTGATGCCGACGGGCAGCATGATCCCGCCGAGATTCCCCGGCTCTTTGAACGCATGCGGGAAACCGGAGCTGATCTGGTGATTGGCGCGCGGGATTTTAAGGTGGGGCGCGTGCCCTGGCGGAGCCGGTTCGGGAACCGTGTCACGGTGTGGGTTACCGCGCGGCTGCTGGGGTCGCGGTTGCCAGACACCCAAAGCGGTTTTCGCATGTTGTCGGGGCGGTTTGTCCGGGAGGTGCTGGAGAGTGTGGCCGGAGGGCGGTATGAAACGGAGATGGAGATCATCATCCGTGCGTTGCGGGGTGGATTTGGCGTGGAATCCGTTCCGATTGCGACTATTTACGAGGCGGGCAATCGTTCTTCTCATTTTCGTAAAATCCGGGATTCACTGCGTATTTATGGACGTTTGATACGCGCAGCGGTAAAATATTCTCCGCGCTATTAAGTCTATTGTGGTATAATGGCCATGCGTTGCGGTGAAGGAAGATCTGGCAACGGTGAATGGAGACCGTGGTTATTGAGGAACAGGAAGAACGGAAAAGGGTGCGGAACATGAGAGCAAATGTTATCTTTTGGCCAGTGATTTTGATCATTTGTTTGAGTGCGGGGGCCTTCGCTCAGGAAAATCCGTGCAACATCGTTGTGTCACGCGATCTGCCCGCCATGTATATTCCAGGAGGAACGGTGGAGGTGGAGTTAACCCTGAGTGGAGGGGAATCCTGTGAAATCCTTGCCTTGGGAACGTATGAAGCGATTCCGGATGGCTGGACCTTTGTATCGATGAGTCCGATCAGCGGTACGGCGCCCCAAGTTTATCCGGCGGAAGGCGATTCGGACTTGCTTGAGTTTGCCTGGTTCACGATACCGGCGTTGCCTTGTACTTTTTCATATGTTCTGAATATTCCCTGGGATGCACACGGGGAGGAAACGTTCACCGGGAACGCTGAGTACCGTTTATTGGGCGGGCCGTTAATGTCGGAGGAAACGGTTTCGACGATAGCAGGGCCTGAGACCGAGGGCCAGGGGGAGGGGGAAGCCTGGGGTGAAGCAGAAGGCCAGGGGGAGGGCGAAGCCGGAGGTGTTGGAGAAGGCCAGGGGGAGGGAGAAAGCGGAGATGAGGGGGAAGATGAAGAAGATGGCGCTGGTGTTAACATGCAATTTGTGCGAGAACTTTCCGTGGAGCGTTACACGCCGGGTCAGCCCCTTGACGTTACGATCACGATAAGTGTTTCGACGGCGGCAGGATTAACGGCCGTGGGGTTCTATGAAAGCTTGCCATCGGGATGGGTTTTTAATGGGTTGCGCGGAATAACCGGCGAACCGCCGATTATAGCCCCGGCGCCGGGAGATATGGGCGTGTTGGAATTTGCCTGGATCCAAATTCCAGGGTTTCCCTACACCTTTGGTTATACCGTCACTCCTCCCGAAAGTTCAGGGGGTTTGGCGTCTATATGGGGTCAGACTGAGTATCGCACCAATGGGGGGGCATTAAAATCCCCAGTGGTCATCTCTGAAATCAGCGCCGTGGAAGAACAAACGGAAGGGGAGGGAGAAGAGGGGGAAGGAGAAGTTGGGGAGGGGGAGGGCGAGGGCGATAATCCCTCAGGAATATCGTTGGATCAACAAATAGAGGCGGAAGAATATACTCCAGGCGAAGCGTTGGAAGTTGTCATTACCATAGATACAGAGACGCCGCAAGGATTGCGGGCGCTGGGGTTGTATCAGACCCTTCCAACGGGGTGGGTGTTTAATGGCATGCGTGCCATCAGCGGGGATCTTCCCCTGGTGGCGCCTGAACCCGGCGCCATGAACTATCTGGAATTCGCATGGATCGCCATGCCCAATTTCCCCTATGTGTTCGCCTACACTGTTACGCCGGCGGAGGATGCCTGCGCGCATGTTCAGATCCATGGCCGGATTGAATACCGGACCAATGGCCCCGCGTATTTTACGCTCATTGTCGTTACCCGAATTGCCGGGCCGGGATGTGAACCCCCAAGGGTGATGTATCCCATCGCAAGGGTGTTATATCGTCATTTTAATTGTGCGGATGCCAATGATGACGGCTATCTCAGTTTCCATGAGGCATGTGAGATTATTCCGGGGCTGACCGCGGGCCAGTTTGCGCAACTCGATGTCGATCAGGATGTTCAGTTGTCCCCCTTGGAACTTTCCACGTATTTATGCGAACACGGCCCCGCTCATGGGTGCCTCGGTGGCGATTCTGTCTTAATTACGTTATGGGACACGGTTAAAGAGTATCTTGGCGATTTAGTCGTGTTCATCTTGTTTATATTTTCATTAATTGTAGGCTACCGGCTGGTGTAGCGAAATTTTGATGCCAGAAGACGGATTGGCTTGTGAAGGGGAAAGGGGAAAACACAAGCGCTTTAACGTATTGAATGGTCCTATTGTGTTATAATTTGATTACTTGATGCGGAAACGCGCGCGTGTCGCTTTTTTAACCGCCGTCTGCGTTGGTTGAATGTACGAACACTATGTGGAATAAGGATTTGGCCATGAAACCGAGCTATGTGATGTGGGTAACCGTTCTGTTGGGTGGAATAGTCCTGATGCCGCAGGCAGTGGCGGAGAATCCATTGGGCATGACCCTGAGCAGGGAATTACCGGAAACGTATACGGCGGGCGGCACGGTGGAGGTAGAGCTTACGCTGAGTTGTACCGGCGTGGATACAATCCTGGCCTTGGGGGCTTATGAAACCGTTCCCGCGGACTGGACCTTTGTCAGCATGAGGGAAGTGAATGGTGCGAAGCCTCAGATAGGTCCGCAAGTGGGCGATTCCGGCACGCTGGAATTTGCGTGGTTTTCCATTCCTGCCTTGCCTTGTACCTTTGCTTATACGCTGAATGTCCCCGCCGATGCCCAAGGGTTAAAAACCTTCACCGGGCAGATTGAATATCGCTTAGGCGGCGGACAATTGTTTTCCGATGACGAAACCTCGACAATTGTGGACGTAGTGACGGAAGGCGAAGGCGCAATAGAAGGCCAAGCCGAGGGCGAGGGCGAAGGCATTGTTGAAGGCCAAGGAGAGGGCGAGGGGGAAGGCATTGTTGAGGGCCAAGCCGAGGGCGAAGGCGAAGGCATGACGGAAGGAGAGGCGGTTGATACATTGGCGGCGGCGGAGACGTTGCAGAATGGGTTTTCACAAGCGGATCAGAATGCGGATGGTTCGCTCAGTTTTGCAGAAGCCTCCACCTTTGCAGCCGGGCTTACGGAAGCGCAGTTCAACGAATTGGACACTAATGGCGACGGCAGTGTGACGGCGGTAGAATTGGCGGCGTATATTGAAGCGAACACGCTGGTCTGCGGGTGCAATTGTAACAAAGCGGAGATGTATTCCGGAGATTGGTTTAAACGTTCCCTTGGCGATCTGTTTCTTGCCGGACTAGGCTTGGTTATTCTTGTGGCGAGCGCCAGAATGGGCCGGTATGGACGTTGAGCCGGAAAGACTTTGGAAGTTGATGTATAAGGGGGGCGCAGGCGGTGTGGTATAATCGCGGCAAT
Source organism: Candidatus Hydrogenedentota bacterium (assembly GCA_029565395.1). Classification (GTDB taxonomy): domain Bacteria; phylum Hydrogenedentota; class Hydrogenedentia; order Hydrogenedentales; family CAILVY01; genus CAILVY01. Next base: position 25,515 of record JAKQOG010000069.1, read on the forward strand.
AATGTGAAGTTGGGTGGAGTATGTCACCTTTTTCTCTTCCATCCGCGTTAAATTTATGTGGGCGAACACAGGATACAATAAGGGTTTAGCCGTGCAAAGAAGGAATGTAATGCTGCTGGTGATTATTTTGGCGGCCACGCTGGGATTGATCCCTCAGGCCATGGCCGATAATCCGGTGGGCATGGCGCTGACCCGGCAATTGCCGGGCACTTATACGCCGGGCGGGCCGGTGGAAGTCCAGTTGACTCTGAGCTGCAGCAATGATGAGGGTGCCATCATGGCCTTAGGGCTGTATGAGACCGTTCCGGCGGGATGGACCTTTGTCAGCATGCGTGGCGTAAGTGGTGTGAAACCGCAGTTAGGTCCCACGGCAGGTGAATCCGGCATCCTGGAATTCGCATGGTTCACCATCCCGGTTTTTCCCTATACGTTTGCATATACCCTGAATGTTCCCGCAAACGCCCAGGGGCAACAAACCTTCACAGGGCAGATTGAATACCGTTTGTCTGGCGGGGCCTTATTATCTGATTCTGTTGTTTCAACGATGGAAGCCGGCATTTTAGTGGCGGATGCGGAGGCGTTGCGGGACGGGTTTTTACAAGCGGATCAGGATGCCAACGGGGCGCTGAGTTTTGAGGAGGCATCGGCCTTTTTAGCGGGCCTTTTGCAGGAACAGTTTGATCAGTTGGACGCAGATGGCGACGGGGCTGTCACGTTGGCGGAATTGAATGCCTATATCGAAGCGAACACGTCCGGCGGGGGCTGCAATTGCGGCAAGGCGGCGGCCTTTTCGAAGGATTGGTTCACGCGTTCCCTGGGCGATATGTTTCTGGCAGGCGCAAGCCTGTTGATCCTGGCGGCCGTCTCTACATTAGGCCGCCGTGAAGAGTGATTGGATGGAAAAGCGATTTGAAACAAGAGAGGCAAAAAGACTAACCATGGTCTATCCAGCAATGATACGAAGCCATGTTTTTTGCGTTGGCGCAAGCGTTTTAGGACTTCTTCTAGTTATCCTAAGCGGGGGGGCATGGGCGGATGCGATCTCCAAGGCCGGCGCAACCGTGCAGGAGGGGGAACTCAATTCGATAGATATGCAGCTTTTCCGGCAGTTTACGGTAATGGAATATACGCCGGGCCAGCCGTTTGAAGTAACGATTACGATGAGCGCTTCAACCACAGAGGGATTGACGGCCATTGGATTGTATGAGACCATGCCCCCCGGATGGGTTTTTAACGGGATGCGTGGTTTGACGGGGGATCCGCCCACGGTTTCCCCCCAGCCGGGGGATATGGGCGTGTTGGAATTCGCCTGGATTCAGATTCCCGAATTGCCGTACACCTTTGCGTATATCGTCACTCCGCCGGAAACGGGGGGCGGCGCGGTTTTTATCTCAGGTCAAATTGAGTACCGCACCACTGGAGGGGCGCAAAAATCGCCGCCGGTTATTTCTAATCTGAACGGCCAGGACCGGATTGCTCCTACTATTACGGTGCTTGGCGCCAATCCCCTGGAGGTGACGCAAAATACCGCCTTTGCCGATCCGGGCGCTACGGCGAATGATAATGTGGACGGAGACATCAGCAGCCGCGTTCAGGTGATCGGGAATGTGGATACGTCCACGCTGGGCATGTATACGCTGACCTACCGGGTCAGCGACCAGGCGGGGAATCAAGCGGAAGCCACGCGAACCGTACGAGTGGTTTCGGCATCCACCGGAACGGGCGGGGTGTATACCGGGGGCGGCACTTCTTCCACGGGCCGTACCGGCGGTACAAGCCGGAGCTCAGCGGGCACTTCTTCCGCGGCCGCGGCGTCCAAGCAAAATACCCAGAAACCGGCCAATGTGAATGTCAATGTAACTCCCGATACTACAGCCACTGCACGTCTGGCGGAAATGATGGCGAAGCGTGAAGAAACGCAAAACAAGCTGAAGGAAGCGCAAAAGCATGTGGCCACGCCGGCGAAGAATGAAGGCGGGAAACCGCCTGCAAAAAAACCGGGTGACGCCACGGGCACCCCCGCCGCTTCTACGGAAGGGCAAGCGGAGGAAACTACGGATGCCACCACTGCAAAACCCGCTGAACCACCTAAGGAGGAAGAAACCGCGGCGCCCGTTGCCGAGGAAAATACGGCGCCGGTAGCGTCAAAACCGCCGAAGGTATCCACTACGCCCCCATCCCCGGGGATTTTTGCCGTGTTGAAGGAGCGGTTTGCCCAGATGACGCCTTCGCAACTAGCTAGTTTAATGGTGGGCCTCGCCGTCGCACTTGCATTGTTAGCGTTTACCCTGCTGGCCTGGAAAATAGCCTATAGCCCGCCTGTCAGACGCCGTCCATCTATTGAAAATCCTGTTGAAGAAGAAAAATAAGGCATAGACAGTCTTTTTCTTCATTATAAAGGGGATTCCCTCATTTTTTTTGATTTCCGCACTGTTTTCACGAAACGTGGATTGTGGAAATGCATCATTTCGTGTATACTAATAGTGATGAAAATTAGTGCAGAGGAATGATAGAGGGGTGTTGATGTGAAGGTTCCCCCGCAATGGGGGCCAAGGAATGCGATCTGGTGCAGAGGCTCGTGGCAACCATGAGCGTGCCTGAGTTACGGCATGCCGCACTATAAAAGAGCATTTCCGTTTTGGCTGAGACTTCCAAGTGGCGGTCTTGCGTGTAATGGAGGAAGAGAAATGAGGCAGGAAATGCAGTCCACCATCCGGTATTTAAAGGGTGCTTTCGTTATTGCGTGTGTTGTGGTATTGCTGTGTCCACTGGCGGCTGCTTATCATTCGGCCGACATTGACCGAGACAATACGATCAACCTATCCGAGTTGTTGCGCACAATACAGTTTTATAATAGCGGCGGCTATCATTGTGATGCCGGAGGGGAGGACGGCTATGCGCCCGGCCCTGGCAGCAATGCATGTTTACCCCACGCCTGTGACTATGCGCCTCAGGATTGGGTGATCAATCTTTCTGAATTGCTGCGGATGATTCAGATTTACAACATTGGAGAGTATTACGACTGTCCTGAAGGTGAAGACGGCTTTTGCCCAGGAAAGGATCCGCTGTTGAATGAAGGCGAAGCCGAAGGTGAAGGCGAAGCCGAGGGTGAAGGCGAAGCCGAGGGTGAAGGGGAAGCCGAGGGTGAAGCTGAAATTGTTGTGTTTCCCGATCCGGGGCTGGATGCAGCAGTGCGCGAGGCCATCGAAAAACCCACAGGGCCCATTTATACAACCGATCTCGCCGGTACAGGATTCACGTTCTTAAATGCGCTCTATAGAGGCATTGTGGACCTCACCGGCTTGGAGCATTGCCTGGACCTTACGCATCTATACCTGAGCAGTAATAATGTTCCTGACATCAGCCCTCTTGGCGGGCTTACCAACCTAATTTACCTTACGTTGGGTTTTGATGAGATCTCGGACATCAGCCCCTTGGCCGGGTTAGTGAATCTCGAACACCTATATCTTGGTGGCAACCAGATTTCGGCCATTGGCGCATTGACCGGACTCACCAACCTGACGTACCTGGACATCAGTGACAACCAGATCTCGGATATCAGCGCCCTTTCCGGACTTGTCAATTTAACGGAGTTGTATCTCAGTGACAATCAGATTTCGGTTATTGGTTCTGTGGCCAGTTCCACGAATCTGACGGACCTTGAACTCGCCAGCAACCAAATCTTGGACATTAGTCCGCTGATCAATCTTACCAACCTGACGCATCTGGACCTTGATAGCAACCAAATCTCAGATATCGATGCCGTGGCGGGGCTCACCAACTTGACGGACCTTCACTTGTTCAATAATCAAGTCTCGGATATCGCCGCTGTGGCGGGTCTCATCAACCTGACACACCTGTTCCTCAGCAAAAACGAGGTTTCGGATATTGGTCCTGTGGCGGGACTCAGCAACTTGGCGGAACTATATCTCTACAGAAACGAGGTTTCGGACATTAGTCCCGTGGCGGGACTTACCTCTCTGACGGAATTGTATCTCAACACAAACCAGATTTCGGACATTGGTCCTGTAGCCGGGCTTACCAATCTGACGCGTCTGGATCTCAGTTTTAACGAGATCTCGGCTATCGACACTCTATCCGGACTCACAAATCTGACAAATCTCGGTCTTGCAAGCAACCTAATCTCAGATATTAGCCCGCTTGTTGGCAATCCGGGTATTGGACCGGCTGATTTCGTGTACTTGACGGATAATCCCCTCAGCCAAGACGCGCTATGTATTGATATCCCAATCCTGGAATCGCGGGAGGTCCACGTATATTACGATGGGGTATGCGGAGGTGAAGGTGAGGGTGAGGGCGGAGAAGAAGGGGAAGGCGGGGCCGAAGGCGAAGGCGAAGGCGAAGGTGAAGAAGAGGGTGAAGGAGAGGGTGAAGGAGAGGGTGAAGGAGAGGGTGAAGGTGAAGGCGAAGGTGAAGGTGAGGGTGAAGGGGAGGGTGAAGGGGAGCCCTCTTTATGCGACATCGACTCGTTGGACACTTTCTATACCATGGCACTTATAGTTGTTGATACTGATGAAGATGGAGCGCTTTCGCTGGCGGAAGCAGAGGCGTTGTTCCCGGATGCGGGAACCTACTGGGAGAGCGTTGATGCCAACGGCGACGGTGTGGTCTCGCGTGAGGAATTCGTGAGTTCACCGGTGATTTTGAGTATTTTTCCGGTGATAGACGTGGATGGCGATAACGCGCTAACGCTTGCAGAACTTCAAACATTTGCCTCGGGCATTACGCAGGCAATGTTTAGTCTTTTGGACCACGACAGTGACAGGTTCGTTGAATGTCTGGATCTTGTTGCGCGCGATGAACATCTTCACCCCATCCCGGATGATGCTGACGGCGATTTCCTGGCGAATGATGAGGAGCGGATTCTGAGCAAGAATCCGCTTATCCCGGATGAAGACGGTAATGGCCTGCCGGATGGCGTGGATCTGGCGCGCTTGCTCTATGGAATGGTTGAAGGGCTGGAGGAATTCTCGTATCCGCCGATGGGGGATTTGCCCGCAGATCACGTTTTCAAGGTGATGGAGTACCTGCGGTGTGAAACGCCGTGTTCCGTCTGCGGTGAGATGTGCAACTGCGGCAATATCATCGTTGTTAATCCGATGTTGCATGAGACCTGGGAGCAGGGGTTCCGTCTGCCCTTCATGGCGTTTCACTATATGGCCCATGACTCGTTGAGCTTCGGGTGGGACGGCAGTGCTTACATGGACCGTGTGGATGTGGCGGGTTTGATGGCCGCCCTTATTCTTTTGGGGGCGAATCCGCATTGGCTGCCCGTGGAGGATGATCTCGACGGCGACTTGCTCATGGCAAGTGAGGAAAGCGAATTGGGCTTGAATCCGGAAGTGCAGGATGAAAACAGCAACGGCATTCCGGATGGCGCGGATGTGGCGATGGAGACCGCGGCGCAGATTGAAGAACTCGAGTGGATCTACCTTGAGGGGCAGCCGCCGTACGAGATATGGCCACCTGACTTCGAGAAGACGCTGCCCACTGATCGCCTGTACGTACTGCATTTCGACTATATGGTTGACTGCGTTTACCACTGCTCGATCTGCGGAGAGGATGTGACCATCGGCCACTTGCAGGTGGTTAATCCGGCTTTGCATGAAACGTGGCAGGAGGGGATAGTCATCCCGTTATGCGCCTGGCATTTCCTTGAACAAGGCTCGTTCAGCTATTTCTCCGGCATGTGCGGTCCTGAGGGCACAATTGCGCGCATCGATCCGGTGGAATTGTCTGAGGTATTGAATACGCCTCCCTACACGGGCCCTCAATTTGGGAAATATTATGAGCCGGTTGAACCTCCGGCGACGCCCAATGCCGCCGGCTACGCACTCCCCCTGGATTTGGGCGATATTACGAATTATGACCATGTCGAGGAGGCCATGATCTCGATTCAACTCGATTTGGGAGATACATCATTGAGCGCAAACGGTTTTGCCGTGTATGGCAATATTGATTGGCCTTTCCTGATGCCAGGGGTGCCTTTCCCGCCCGATGACATTATTGTGCCCTACGAGTATCTGCGCCTGCGGGATGTTCCCATTTTTATTACTGCTGACACGTTGCTGCATCTGTATCATGTGCAGTTCGACGAAACGCTTAGGGATATCGAGGAACGCGAGTTTGCCGCGGATATTGAGGCGTTGACCGCGGCGTTGCTTGAACGTGCTCAAGCCCAGTTCGCGCAGTACACAGGCGATCTGGCCGAGGCGGCCCGCCGGAACGTGGCGTATCTTGCCGTGGCCCAGCAGTTGCTTGCGCCCGGCGCCGAGGTACCGGCCCCAGTGGCCTTGGAAGTGGCCGGTGAACTGGCGAAGATCGCGGCGCACGAGGGTTTCGATGCCAGCGACATTTTCCTCTACAACGAGGATTACTCGCAGTATGTGCCGCGCGGCCATTATACGCGGAGCGAAACCCTTGAGCGTTACTTCCGCGCCATGATGTGGTATGGCCGCATGGCATTTTTGCTCAAGGGTGCTGAAAACTGGGGACCGATAGGGGAAGCATTGGTGAGTGAATACGACGCGCGCATCCAGACGCTGCAGGCGGTCCTGCTGGCCACCGCAGTGGAGGCGGTGGATGTCGGAGCACGCAGCGGCCGTGAAGTGTGGGATCGCATGTATGCGATTACGGCCTTCTATGTTGGCCTCGCCGACGATCTTACGCCGTATGAGTATCTTGACGTGATCAACCGCCTTTTCGGGTCGGACTTCGACCCCACCGAACTAGAGGATGAACAGGCTTTCTTCACGCTCAAGACAAGGCTTGCCTTGTTGCGCACGCCGCAGATATTCGGAGGCACGGGTAATGTTTTTGTGGTGCCGCCGGTTACCCCCGATTCACTCAACCTTGTGCTTGAAAAAACCAAGGGCATGCGTTTGATGGGTCAGCGGTTCATCCCCGATTCCTACATGTTTCAGCATCTGGTTTTCCCTGAAGTGCTCTGGTACACCGGCAGCGTCGATCCGGCGCCCTTCACCCTGGGTGAAACGGGTGGCGGCCTTGGCCGCTGCTATCCGCGCGGGCTTGACGTGATGGCCGTGCTCGGATCGTCACTTGCCGAAACCATACTTGTTGAGGGCAGCGACACGCTGTATGAAGGGTACGATGCGCGGTTGGCTGAGTTACGAGAGGAGTTCGCCGGATTCCGGCCTGCTGACTGGCATCGCAATCTTTATTGGGCGTGGCTGGACATGCTTAATCCTCTCATCACCCCGCTGCCGGAAGGCTATCCCAATTTCATGCGGACGGAGGCATGGGGCAAGAAATCGCTCAATGCCGCGCTTGCATCGTGGACTGAACTGCGCCACGATACCATCCTCTATGCCAAGCCAAGCTATACCCCCGGTTTCACGTATGAGCCGGATGTAACCGGCTACGTCGAGCCGGTCCCGGAATTTTATGGACGCCTGCTCGCCCTTACGCGCATGACACGTGAAGGATTGAGTGATTTTAGTGCGCTCTCGCCTGAAGCTGAAGCACGGTTGGTCAGTCTGGATTCGGTGCTCGAACGGCTCCTTGATCTTGCGGGGAAGGAGCTTGCCAACGAGTGGCTGACGGAAGACGATTACGAGTACATTCGCACGTTCGGCAAGGTGCTTGAGAGCGTGGTGTTTGGGTTGAACGAGGGTGAAGGCGAAGGCGAGGGCGTGGCGGAAAGTCTTCGAACCACGCTGGTTGCCGATGTGCATACGCATGGTATCGAAGCACTGGTGGTCGAAGAGGCCGTGGGCAATGTGGACTTGATCGCCGTCGCCTGTCCCACCCCTGCCGGCGAGGTCTTCCTCGCTCTTGGGCCCGTGTTCGCCTACTACGAGTTCAAGCATCCCATGAATGACCGGCTTACGGATGAAGCCTGGCGCGAATTGCTTGCCTCAGTGGATGCGCCCAAACGTTCGGAATGGTACACCCTGGTGGTGGACGAGAAATAGCGGGTACGCCCGGAGAACGGATGGAAGTGGCCTGTAGACGCGGAGGGACACAATAATTCTTTCTTTTCTTAGCACCCTCTTCCCCAAATCCCAAACCTTCTTTTATGCGTTGGGCGGGGTGAATTGGCTCCGGTATTCATCGTCGAGTTGTGTTTGGTAATTGTCGTCCCATTGAGCGGCGTGGTCGTGAAAGGAAAGCTTGATGGTGCTGTATACCTGCCGGGAGTTGCGGAGGGCGTAAGGGGGGCCGGCAATCAGCGTCAGGGCCAGCAGGGCGACGGCAAAGCGGGGGATGAAGGCATTGATCCGGAGCTTGGGGAGGAAGGCAACGATTTCTTGAATAGGTTCGATGGCGGCCATGCGCGTGCGCAGGGTTTCGAAGGAATAGGCGGGGCCGGGGCATACCAGAAATTCGTGGCAATCCTGGAGAAAGTGTTTGGCGTGGGCGAATTCTTCCTGGCAGGCGGGGCATTCCGCGATATGGGCTTCCACCCGGCGGCGCTCGGCGGGACGAAGGTCGCCGTCGAGGTATCCGGTAAATCTGCTCTGTATGGTTCTGCATTCCATAAGGCCGTTCTCCTACACCGTCCGGTCCACTTTGTTGGTAAACACCGTCGATAACACATGCCGGACTTTCTTCACGGCGAGAATCTTTCGGGATCGCACTGTATTGACCGGGCAATCCAATGCCTTGGCTATATCCTCAATGGATAATCCATGAATATTGCGCATTACGAACACCATGCGTTGTTCTTCGGGCAATTCTTCCACTGCGTTCAGAATCTGCTCTTGGACTTCGGAGCGGACCGCGCACACATCCGGGCCGGCGGCGGGATCGGCCGGGACTTCCCATGAATCGTTCAGTTCCTTCTGCAACCCCAGCCGCCAGAGTTTTTTCTGGCTCCGGCAGCGTTCCAGCCAAATCATCCGGGCGATGGCAAACAAATACCCCGGGAAGGCGCCTGTAGCACAATACCGTTTGCGCACCCGCCAGATGCGCAAGAAGGTTTCCTGGCATAAGTCGTTGGCGGCGTGGGGATCGGCGGTCATGCCATAGAAAAAGTTGATCACGCGGTGCTGGTAGCGTTCGTGCAGGGTTTCAAAAGCACGCTCGCTGCCCTCGCGCACCTGAAGCATAAGTGCAATGTCGGAGACCTGTACTGCCGGTTCCATGCCGTAGGATCCTTCTGGCGATACTATGTCTATTCTCGCAGAAAGCGATCAAAAAGAACAGCAGAATTTTTACTTTGGGAGCCTTGATTATGCCTGGCCGTATTCGGGCAGGGTGGCTCCAGGCTGATCCAGCGAGATAGGAACGCCCGCATTGGTATATTTTTTGAGCACGAGGACTCTATAGGCCCTGCGGAAAGATTCCAGAATAACCACCACCACGCAAAACATAATGACGATAGTAAGGACGCAGTCAATGGTTCCCACCAGGAATTTACCGGGTTGTTTGATTAAGGGGAGGTAGTTGTGCAGGACGTTGAGATATCCGGCATACAGGGTGGTGACCGCCAGGAAGGCTTCGGGGATCAGGGTGACCCAGATATAGCGGACTTTTCCGGCGTTGATGATGGCAGCGCCCGCCACGGCCAAAGCGGTGGTGGCGAGCAATTGATTGGCGGTGCCGAACATGGGCCAGATGGTGGAGATGGTGCCGCTCCAGATAAAGTATCCCCAGGAGAACACGACGAGTCCGCTGGTGAGCAGGGTGCCGAACATCCAGTCGGTTTTTTGGAAAGGTTTGTAGACCCGGCCCAGATATTCCTGGAGCAGGAAGCGGGCCACGCGGGTGCCGGTATCGATGGTGGTGAGGATGAAGAGGGCTTCGAACATGATGGCGAAGTGATACCAGTAGGACATGAGCGCTTTCATGCCGGGCAACCCGGAAAAGATTTGTGCGAATCCGACCGCCAGGGAGACGGCTCCGCCCGGGCGGCCTGCGACGTTTTCGCCGACTTCTTTGGAGAGTTCGGCGAGGTTCACGGGGGTCATGTTCATGGCGGCGAATTTTTCCGGGGCCACGTTAATGGCGAAGTAGTCGGCGGGAAAGAGGGAGCAGGCGGCGATGAGGGCAATCACGCTGACGATGCATTCGACCATCATGGCGCCATATCCGATGATCCGGGTGTCGGACTCTTTGGTGATCATTTTGGGGGTAGTGCCGGAGCCGATGAGGGCATGGAATCCCGAGACTGCTCCGCAGGCAATGGTGATAAACAGAAAGGGAAATAGTTTTCCAGGGATGATGGGCCCGCCTCCATGCAGGAATTCCGGATTCAGGGCGGGCATTTTGAGGGTTGGATGCACCAGGAACACACCGGCAATCAGCAGGATGATGGTTCCGATTTTCAGGTAAGAACTCAGGTAATCGCGCGGGCATAGGAGCATCCACACGGGCAAGACCGAGGCGATGAATCCGTAGAGAGCAATGGCGAGCACGATTCCGTTGCGTGAGAGGTTAAAGTAGGGTTCCAGGAAGGAGCCGGGAATGGCGCCGCCGATTATCACGGCTAACAAGACGCCGGTCACGCCTATGGCGCTGGCTTCAGCGATTTTTCCGGGACGTATCCGGTACATCCACAAACCGGTCAGGAGCGCCATGGGGATGGTCATGGCGATGGTGAAGGTTCCCCAGGAACTTTCCGCCAGTGCGTTGACGACGGCGAGGCCAAGACCTGCCAATGCGACGATGATAATAATGATGACGGCCACGGAAGCAATGGCGCCGGCGAGCGGGCTGACTTCGTGGCGCGCGATCTCCGCGAGGGATTTTCCGTCCCTCCGCATGGAGGCCACGAGAATGGTGAAATCATGCACGCCGCCCGCAATAAGCGCCCCCATGAGCATCCACAGAAGGCCGGGGGCGTACCCGAATTGCGCGGCCAGCACGGGGCCAATCAGAGGCCCGGCGCCGGAAATGGCGGCAAAATGGTGTCCGAACAACACGTATTTGTTTGTGGGGTGATAGTTCGTCCCATCATACATGGTTTGGCTGGGCACTTTTCGGGTATTATCCAGCGCCATGACTTTCGCCGCCAGAAAGGCGCTATAATAACGGTAGGATAAAGCTGTAAGGATCAATGCACCCAGGACAATCGGAACCGCGTTCATGGCGCCCTCCCTTTTTGTTGGAATTCATACTCCGAAACAAAAGCATTTGGCGAATTCTAGCAAGTTTGCGGCGCCATCACAACTTAACGCGCATTTGTTCTTGCGGCGTTCCGTCCATTAATGAGGGAAGTTTTTTCCGGGTGTTTAGTTGGAATCGAAATCGCTATCCTCCAGCATCTCTACCCGTTTGCTTGGGGCAGCTAGTCTTCCCAGTTTCCTGGCGGGTGCGTCTTCGATGACTTCGGCAGCACGGACCTGTGTTGCGAAAGGCCTTTTTTCCTGTTGATGCACGGCAGAAGTCTCATCGGATGATTTTCCGCCAATGATGCCTTCCAGAACATGGACCAGGGATCGCAATTCTTCCGCCTGGCCGGACAGTTCTTCGCTGGCGGAGGCGGCTTCTTCCGAGTGGGCGGCATTGGTCTGGGTGATTTTGTCCATTTGGGTAATTGCCACGTTGATTTGATCGATTCCGCGGGACTGTTCCGAGGTGGCGGAGGATACTTCGTCGGAACGTTTTGCCACGCTGTCGATTTTTTCCATGACTACGTTCAGCACGGAAGACACTTCGTTGGATACGCTCACCCCGTGGTCGGCATTTTTTTGGGACTCCTCGATTAGGGCCGAAGTATTTTTAGCGGCTTGTGCGCTGCGTTGCGCGAGATTCCGGACCTCTTCCGCCACGACGGCGAAGCCTTTGCCGGCTTCGCCGGCCCGGGCGGCTTCCACGGCGGCATTTAAGGCGAGGAGGTTCGTTTGAAACGCGATGTCATCAATCGTTTTGATGATCTTGGCGGTTTCATCGGAAGATCCCTTGATGCGGGTGATCGCTTCCGTCATGCGCTCCATGGCTTCCCGGCCTTGTACCGTTGCCTGCCGGGCATCGCTGGCATTTTGATTGGTCTGCCGGGCGTTTTCCGCATTTTGGGCGGTCATGGCAGTCATTTCCTCCAGCGATGCGGAGGTTTCTTCCAGGCTTGCCGCCTGAGAGCTGGCGCCTTCGGCGAGACTTTGGCTGGATTGCGCCACTTGTGCGGCAGCGCCGGTCACTTGCTGTGCAGCGCCCATCAACTGACTGACGACCATGGAGATCCGCCTCACTAGTCCTCTGGCCACCAGGTACCACACCACAATACTCAATACAATTACGGCAAGCGAGATTCCCAGCAGGATCATCATACTGCTGAAGCTGATTTCCTGAACCCGCCGTTCGCCCGCCTGAAATTCATCCATGTACGAGCCCACGCCAATGACCCAATCCCATGGTTTGAAATACATGATTTGGACCACTTTCATGCGGGCAACGGGATCACCAGGATTTTTCCAGGGATACTGATCCTCGGCGATTTCTCCGGCATTGAGCGTCAATGCTTTTCCGATGATTCGTTGTATGAACAATTCGCCGCCGGCATCTTTTGCTTCCCAAATATTCTCGCCGTCCCGTTCTCCATTTTTCGAGATGACATAGTTCCCCTGGGTGGTTCCGGATCCATTCAATACATATACATAGCCGGTGTCCCCTACTTTTGTTTTCATAATGGCCTGCCGCAAACTGGTCGCGCTTTCCTGAGGCACCCCCACAAACAACATGCCCGCCACTTTCTTCTCTTTGTCAAAAATGGGTTCATACGCAGTGATATACCACCCATCCACCACAAACGCCCGCCCGCGGAATGTTTTCCCCTCTAACACGGTTTTAATGGTGGTGTTTTCTTTGCCATCGGGCTCCATGGCGGGAATATACGTTCCCACGGCCCGGCTCCCTTCTTTCGTTTTGATATTGGTGCAGACCCTCAGCATGTCCCCCGCAGCATTCATCCGCTGAAAGATGGTGCACATGCTGTCCGACAAGGTTTTCACCTTATCCACCACCGGCGACGGAACCGCACTATCCATGTTTTGCCCCAACCAGGTTGTTCCGAGCATAAACTTGGGCAAGGAAGCTTTCACTTCTGCCCCGCTTAATTGGTTTTTGGCGTTCCAATCCACCGTTTCAGCACTGAAACTCACTTCTCCGGCATCGTTCAAGCAGTCTCGTGCAACGTTAAGATTGTTACTGACGGTTTTTTGGATAACTTCTTCCTGGGATTCACACAAGGCATAGACTCCCTGGGCAATATGTGCTAGATCCGTTGATGCCAATACCCGGCATTCTTCAGCCAATTCGATTTCCATGCGCCGGTTTTGAAAATAGAGGGCTATGATGATAGCCAAAACCACGAGTATCGTTAACAGCACCCCCGTCCCTATCAGTTTTCCCCGTAGTGCAAGTCGTCCCATTGGATTCATCCTCCCATCGTGTTTTTATTGAAATCGCTAAATTGTTCACACGTATATCGAGCATATCAATTAAACCTGGCAAAATCAAGTTTATAATAATATACGTTTTTTGACAAAAGTTGTGGTTAATCGATAGTAATAGGTTGCATTATAAAAATCCAACGAGGGTATAGACTAGGTTTGCTGTTGAGATGTGGTCAAACCTGTGAGGGGTTTTTTTATAAGAGTAGGGCAACTCACCAGCATTAGAGGAAGTCTAAAAAAGCTTCATAAAGGGCTATAACGTTATCGAGCGGGGTTTCCGGCATGATGCTGTGGCTGGCGCCGGCGATGTAGCCGCCATTGAATTGTCCAAACAGATGCACCAGTTCTTTGGCTTGACGTTTAACGTCCTCAGGGGTTCCATGAATCATGGCGCCTTGCACATCCACCCCGCCGTTGAAACAAACATGGCCCCCGAAATCACGGGCGAGTTGTTGAAGGTCCATGGCTTGAGGCTGGACGGGATTGAGGACATTCAGCCCCAGGTCGATGAGGTCGCCGAGGATGGCGGTGATATTTCCGCAGAGATGCATCCAGACATGGGCGCCGCCATCGCGGACCTTCCGGAACATTTGAGCGTAGGCGGGTTTATAATAGTTGCGCCAGTCGTCTGGATGTATCAATAAGCCGCGCTGGCAGCCCCAATCGTCGGAAAAATAGATGCCGTTTGCCCCGCGCCGCAGGCATTCGTCGATCATGACCATATTGTACGCCAGGATTTTTTCCATTAATGCCCGCCAGTGTTCGGGTTCGGTATAGGGATCCATGAGCATGTTTTCAAAGCCGCGCAGCATCCAGAGCCGTTCAAAGAGTGTAAACCATACGGTGGCGGCGACGTATTTTCCGGATCGTTCCTTGAGCAATGTGCCGGCGTGGTCAAAAAGGCCTGGGGCGGATGGATTGGGGAAGGGATGGCTGGCGGCGAGAAGGTATCCGTTTTCCAACGGATAGGTTTCGGTTTTTGCGCCGTGGCCGTCATCCATCCAACCGGTTCCCCAATGATCTACCCACCGAAGGACACCGTTTTCCGAATGAGGTTTCTTTTGGGGTTGGGGGCACTCATGGATGACCATCCAATCGTCTGGGAGTTGGGCTTGCAGTTGTCGAATGCGATCTTGTTTGGCTGAGTTTTTTTCGTGGAGCCAGTCAAGGTTGCATTCCAGGCGCATGGGCAGATAGTCTGGTCCGTGGAATTCAATTGCACGGCGGAAATTCTCGGCGCCCGTCATGTATAGGCATTCCCTTTTAGTCTGGTTATGTGTATTTTTTTGCTTGTTTTAAGAAGGTGTTGAGAAAGACCGACTGGAGGGGTTTTGTGGCCATCAGGGCGCGGGCTGGCGGGGTTTTTTCCAGCACGCTGAGAAATCGTCCTATGGCCCGGTATCCCAGGCTTTTCGGGTCGTCAAAGAGCAGGTCGGTGAGTTTTCCGCGTTCAATAGCCATGCGGATGATGCGTTCGAAGGTGGTATCCGGGGTGACTACGCGTTTCGGCCGGGGGGTCATACGTATGGCGCCGCGTTTGCATGCGGAGTAACAGACTCCGCAGCCCAGGCATAGATCGGCTTCCCGGACGGCCAGTTTCCGGGGTTTCCCGCCATTTTCATTCTGTTCCTGAGCGATGTCGATGGCCTTCACCGGACATGCCTTTGCGCATTCCCCGCAGCCTTTGCAGCGGGCGGGGTCTACTTCCATGATCCAATTCGAGGTAACGATGGCGTTGCGAATGTCCAGGTGGCGCACGGCATTCATCATGCCGCAGCAGCACCCGCAGCAGTTGCAGATGTAGGTGACGTTCTTTTTTACATTGTCGCCGGTCTGCGCCAGCCCGGCCGCCTTGGAATCTTCCAGAATGCGCATGCCTTCGCTCACGGTAATTGAACGGCAGATTCCGTTGCGCACCATGGTTGTTGCCCCGTCGTTTAGGGTGAGGCATACTTCCATGGGCCGCTCGCAGGCATGTCCGAGATGTTGGGCTTTGTGACGGCACGCGCACATTCCCACGGCGAGCGCGGAAGCGTTTTGTACCAGAAAGCTGGCGCGTTCCCAATCGAGGATTTCGGTATGGTCTTCTTCGGGCAGGGCTTCTTCCCGCACGAGGGAGCGGCCTATCTGGGTCTGCTGCTGGAAGATGGACCGGCCAAAACGCTCATCCTTGAACATGAAATCATCAAATAAACGTGCAAGCTCAGCCATGGGCAATTCATCACGCGCCCGCATGAAGACGAATTCGAAGAACCCGATTACGACGGGGGGCAGCATGTAGTAGCGCCGCCCTTTGATTTCCATATCGAACATGAGCCCGCGCTGGGCGAGGGGTGTCAGGCGTTCTTGCAATTCCTGGGGGGATAGGTTGAGTTTTTGCGCCAGTTTTTCCAGGGAGATAGGTTTTGCGGGTACACGCCGGGCCAGTTCTGCCTCTTCCGGAGAAAACAGCAGTTTCAGTATTTGCATCAGGATGGGGGAATCCGGCGCGCCCGTAGGCATACGGTCCAGACGTTGTTGCAACAACCGGTATTCCCTGTCAGGATTTACGGTATGGCCCATGATGATCTCCTTTATAAACTACAGGAGGTATTGTACAGGAATCCGGGGCAGGATAAACAGGGCTAAAAGCATTTGCAAAAAGTCCTTTTTCTCCTCCGGGGAAATGAAAAGGCGATGGTGTAGTTGTGAAATGCCAGTGATTCGCCTTCTGCCCGGTGTGCTTTTGAGAAAAAGGGCGAATTTACACCTGCCTGAGATCTATAAACATTTTAATTTGGTAAAAACTTGACTTCTCTGCTGATTCATGCGATAAAAGTAGATAGAGGCAGTGGTTAAAGTGAGCAAGGCGAGATAAAAACGAATCTTCCGGGGTGTCGAGGGGCACACCGGGAAGGAGGACAGTATTGTTGAAGGGAATAGTGTTTGAAGTGATGTGAGCAATGGAAAAAGGCCGTGGGATAACGTTCTTGCGGTATATGGTATTGGACAATTGGTAAACGGTGTTTAACCCAGAAAGGGAGGAAAACACACCATGAGAAAGAGGAATATGTTGTTTGTGATGCTGGCGGTGGCCGCAGTTGGCCTGCCAGGAATCGCCCTGGCCGAAGATCCGATTGAACTGACGGAGTACAATTTCTGCGACTATTTCAATCAAGTGGCAAGCAATGAATTGCTGGATGATCTAGGCGAAGAATGGGCCTACCTGATAGAGCGGCTTCAGCCGAATAACGCCGATATCAATGGGTCATTTTACATTGATACGACGGATTCGGATAACATGATCATTAACGTGGAAGGGAATGGAATCCTGGATGCGGCGAATGAATTTGGATTGCTGCAGGCTATATTGGAGGATGGCACCTTCAATAATGGCGTGTTGAATTACGATCAGGTTTGGGCGGCATGGGAACAAAACGTCACCCAATTCCGGGCGGATATCGGGCCGGCTATAGCCATTCTTGATGCGATTATACCGGGGATCGCTCCGATCCTTGAGGCTTATGTTACCTTGGGCGATGGCGATTATACGATTTTTTCTGCTCCTACTCCCGAAAATCCTGATGTCCCGGTGGTGGTTCAAGGAACGGGATCCTTCGGCTTTGTAGCGTGCTTAATGGCGGTACTGAATGCGTTTGTGCAGGACTATCTGGGGTTCGGTTTTACCGATCCGACGCTGGACAAAGAGAATTATTCCTTATTGACCGATTTGCTGCCGGGTAGTGATGCGGATGGCGATGGCAGCAGTAATTATTGCGAGTATTACTATTTTACCCCGGCGTTATGCCCGGAAGAGCCGGTGGAAGGTGAAGTGGAAGGTTCAGTAGAAGGTTCAGTAGAAGGCGAAGGAGAAGGTTCGGCAGAAGGTACTGTGGAAGGTGAAGCGGAAGGCGCCAAACTCGCAATAGAAGGCGAAGGCGAAGGCGAAGGTGCGGAAGAAGGCGAAGCGCATGTTCCGGCGGATCCGAGTACGGTGTATGTAACCGCTGCCTTAGATGCGACCTTTATCCCGGAATACTGCCCTATGGGCGAACCCTGCGAAATCACCCTGTCCGGAACTGAGGTAGTGCCGCCTGTGGACACGGTTGCTACCGGCACCATGACTGCGCAGCCGTTACTCTTTAATTTTACGAGTGATGTGACCCTTCGGATTACCGTTGAGCACACGGTAGTTGATCCCGCGGAAGTGGGAATATATCAGGGGGCTGTTGGAGAAGGTGGAACGTTGATTGTTAACTTAGGCGATCCAACCAGTCCAGTGGTGCATCAGTTGACCCCTGAAGAAGTAGAACTTGTGATGCAAGATTTACCGCTCTATGTGGGAGTCTCCAGTGTCTTGTACCCCGGCGGAGAGATTCGAGGGCAGATTGAATGCGGCGGAACCCCCGAAGGCGAAGGCGCCGAGGGTGAAGGTGAAGGCGAAGGCGCGGAAGGTGAAGGTGAAGAAGGCGAGGGCGCGGAGGGTGAAGGCGAAGGTGAAGAAGGCGAGGGCGCGGAAGGTGAAGGTGAAGGTGAAGGCGAGGTTTGCGGGCCTGATGGGCTGTATGGACAAGCCCCGGATAACTCGATCCTATCGTTCAGTGATGATGCCGCCTCGAATGTCATGTTTGATAACTTCTCCGGTGTAACCAATGACATTGGCGGTGTGGTCTGGTGGGGCATCAATTCCGAGGGAGATCGTGTTACAGCGTGCACCCGTGAGCCGGATACATACCAGGTGTCATTCTATGAGGATGATTCCGGGTTGCCCGGCACCCAAGCTGCTTCGTTTACCCTAACGCCGGTCCGTTCGGAAGTAGCCCTGCTTACCGAAGGGGCAAGCGCGGGCCTGATGCTTTACCGGTTTGAGGCGGGGTTGCCCTCGGTGGTCTCTTTAGCCTCCGGATGGGTTTCCATAAAAGGTGTTAATGTGGCCACGGGATGCTATTTCTTATGGATGGGTTCAAGTGATGGCAATGGCAGCAGCGTGTTTGGCGAACCCGGCAATTATACGGTGGTAGGCCCTGATTTGGCGTTCTGCCTGACCACGACGGGTCCTATTGAAGGTGCGGCCGAAGGTGAAGGCGAAGGCGCTGAGGGTGAAGGTGAAGAAGGTGAAGGAGCCGAAGGCGAAGGTGAAGGGGCCGAAGGCGAAGGGGCCGAGGGTGAAGGTGAAGGCGCCGAGGGCGAAGGTGAAGAGGGCGAAGTCCCTTCGGAGTGCCATGCCGCTGACCAGAACTGCGATAATCTGGTGAATCTCTCCGAATTGTTGCGCGTCATCCAATTCTTCAATTCCGGCGGGTATCATTGCCAGGCAGGAACGGAAGATGGCTATGCGCCTGGTCCCGGCGACACAGGTTGCGCACCTCATACCAGCGACTATAATTCGCAGGATTGGTTGATCAACCTTTCTGAATTGCTCCGGCTGATCCAGTTCTTCAATTCCGGCGGGTATCATCCGTGCGCGGGCGGGGAAGACGGCTTCTGCCCCGGTCCTGCAAAATAAAGTGATTGAATAAGAATAGTTCGGGCGGTCAATTCCGTGAAGCGGGTTGGCCGCCCGGCGGTTTTTGAGGGACTGGGGGGGAATATGCTATGCTACGTCAAAAGATTTCCCCGCGTTTCCCCAACCAATTTTGGAAAGACGTAGAGCCATGAAACAAGGGTACATAGCAGGAATAGTGATCGTGCTGGCCCTGGCGGGTCAGTATGCGTGGCCCGTTTTGGTGGATGGCGTGGTGGCGGCGGTGGGGCCGGAAGTGATTCTCCACAGTGAGATAGTGGATGAAATCGCGCCGTTGTTGGCGAATCTGCGCAACAAGGCGGCTTCGGAAGAGGAGTTTCAACGGGAGGCGGACAAGGCGTTGCGCGAGGCGTTAGATCAGGCCATAGAGTATAAGATTTTGTATCGGCAGGCGGAATTGGCGGGATTGAAGATTGAAGATAAGGCCATAGACGAACGGTTTCAGAAGATTGAAAAGCAGTATGGGACGCACGATGAATTTCTGAGCATGCTGGAAGAAGCGGGGGAAACGATGGGTGACTTCCGCGAACGGATGCGCAAGCAGATCATGGCGATTTCCATGGGGCTCCGGAAACGCAAGGAACTCGAGAAAGAAGCGGTAATTTCCGAATCGGATATGCAGAAATACTATCAGGAACACAAGGATGAATTTTCCCGGCCCGAACGGGTGCGTCTTCGGCGCATTTTTTTAAGCGGGGGGAAGACGCCGGAAGAGCAGGCGCGGGTCAAGGCGCGCATGGAAGCGTTGCGCGAGGAGGTGCTTCAAGGGTCGGATTTTGCTGTATTGGCCCGGCAATACTCTCAGGGTCCTGATGCTCCGGAGGGCGGGATGGTTGGCTGGGTTTCCCATGGGGATCTCGTGCCAGAACTGGAAAAAGCGGCATTTGAGTTGACGTCCGGGGAAGTAAGCTCCGTGATAGCGACGGAATATGGGTATCAGATTTTAAAGTCTGAAGAGAAGGAGGAGGCGGGTCAGTTATCGTATGAAAAGGCGCGCACGGAGATAGAACCGAGACTGCGCGAGAAATTTGCCGATGAACGTTTCAAAGCCTGGATGGACGAACTTAAGAAACGAAGCCGCGTGCGTATTATGCTGTAAGGACGATCCATTCACGTCATGTTAAGCCGGACACTCAAAATGGCGTTCTGGGTGCTGTATGATCACTTAGGCAAGCTCTTGTTGGTCAATGTGATGTGTACGCTGGCGCTCATAATTCCCGGAGGTCTTGCCTGTGCGGCAATTATGACGGGAGATCCGGGTGTGATGTTATGTGTGGGCGTGCCGGTGCTGGTGGTGGTGCTGGGGATAGTATTGCCGGTGGGATGTGCGGCGCTGGCGCACATGCTTAAGGAGCTAATTGATACCCGTGACGGGTCTGTGAGCACGTTTTTTTCCGGCGTGAAACGATATTTTTGGCGCGCATCGGGCCTCGGATTGGTTTATCTGGCTGCGGCGTGTTGTTTGGGCACCAGTGTATGGTTTTATCCCATTCGGTTGGGCGATACCCTCCCTTGGCTGGGGTATGCTCTTAGCGCGGCTGCCTTATGGTGTTTGGTTTTCGCCGGTCTTACGGCGTTGCTGGTTTTTCCCGCGCTTGTCCAGAAAAATGGCGGGGTGTGGGGCACGGTGAAGCTGAGTGCTTTGCTGGTGCTTGACAACCCGGTTTTTGCGTTGGGATTAGCCATAAATGCACTAATTTGGGCAGCGTTCAGCCTATTGCCGCCGGTTTTTATGTTTTTATCCATGGCTCCTTTGATGACCCTGGTGTCCAGTGGGTATGAAATGTTGTCGCGGAAATATGCCGTATTGGATGCTCGACGGGCCGCTGGCGCTGATCCAACGAAGTTGGCGATAGATTATAATGATGAAATGGATGACTATCTGAACCGGGGATTTCGGGATTTCCTGTTTCCCTGGAAAGGATGAAGGAGGCATTTGTGAAATAGTTCTTTTTCCCATCCGGTCAAAAGAAGAGGCAACGGTTTAGCCGTAGAACTACGGGTGATTTGCCCTGTGTCCGGAGTGTGTTTGAGAAAAAGGCTTATCTTCGCAATTGTCTGGAATAAATAGGTCTTGCTCCCCGCGAGCGGGTGCGGTACACTGGAAACAACGAGTAAGGAAAAGGAAAGCAGAGACAATGACGAGAATCACTGGAATTCAAGCACGGGAAATCCTCGATTCGCGAGGCAATCCCACGATCGAGGTAGATGTATTTTTGGCGTCGGGTGTTATCGGCCGAGCCGCAGTGCCCTCCGGCGCGTCCACTGGCGAAAATGAAGCGGTGGAATTGCGCGATGGCGATCCCAAGCGTTATTTGGGAAAAGGCGTGACTCAAGCCGTGACGAATGTCAATGAGGTAATCGGGCAGGAACTGTTGGGCATGGATGCCATGAACCAGCGTGAAGTGGACCATACCTTGCGGACGCTGGATGGGACGAAAAATAAGAGCAAGCTGGGCGCGAACGCGATTTTGGGTGTGTCGCTAGCGGTGGCAAAAGCCGCCGCACAGACCCTGGAAACGCCGTTATACCGGTATATTGGCGGGGTGAATGCACATACCCTTCCTGTGCCGTTGATGAATATTCTGAATGGGGGGCAGCATGCGGACAATAATGTGGATGTCCAGGAGTTCATGATTGCCCCGGCGGGGGCGGAAACTTTCAAGGAAGCCTTGCGCATGGGCACGGAAGTGTTTCATTCCTTGAAAAAGGTATTGAAAGGTCAAGGGTTAAATACATCGGTGGGGGATGAAGGTGGTTTTGCTCCGAATCTGAGGTCGAATGTGGAAGCCATTGAAGTCATCTTAAAGGCGATCAAGGCAGCGGGATATGAAGCTGGAAAGGATGTGTGGCTGGCATTGGATGCGGCGGCCAGTTCGTTTTGCAAGAAAGGCCTGTATGTATTGGAAGCGGAAGCGAAGCGCGAAAAGACCTCGGACAGCATGGTGGAGTTTTGGAGCGATTGGGTGGCCAAATACCCGATTATATCGTTGGAAGACGGGTTGGATGAAAATGACTGGGACGGTTGGGGAAAACTGACTGAAAAGCTGGGCAAAAAGGTTCAATTGGTCGGCGATGATTTATTTGTGACCAATGTGGAATACCTGGGCCGCGGCATTCATGAGGGAGTGGCCAACTCGATTCTGGTGAAGGTCAACCAGATTGGTTCTCTGACGGAGACGTTGGAAGCGTGCCAAATGGCGCACCGGGCAGGCTATACGACGGTTATTTCGCATCGGAGCGGCGAAACGGAAGACGCCACGATTGCGGATATTGCCGTGGCCATCAATGCGGGCCAGATCAAAACTGGATCTGCTTCGCGCAGTGATCGTATTGCCAAATATAACCAACTGATGCGGATTGAAGAGGAGTTGGGCGAGCAAGCGGAATTTCTTGGCATAAATGCCTTCTATAGCATAAAATAGAGTAAAAGCATATTGGGGGGGCGGTGGTAAACCCGCCTCCCCCCTTGAAGTGGAAAGATGGTACATCGTCGAAAACTATACTGGTTGTCCTTAGCCTTGGCAGTGGCGCTTGCAGCGGCCTATGGGTTTCATCGCGAACTATGGGATCGTTATGCGCAATACAGGAAGAGTGAGAATACTGTCCAGGCGGTGGAACGGGAAGTGAATAATCTAAACACCGCCATCACTGTGGTCAAGGGGGAGGCTGAAAAACTCGATACGGATCCCGTCGAAGTGGAAAAAGCCATTCGCCGCATTAAAAAGCTGGTGCGTCCTGGCGAAACCGTATTTCGTATAGAACCCTCTCCCTCGCCGGATGGGAAATCGGCGCCGTCGGTTGTTAAGGACGGCCCAGGGAGCGGCCCGGATATGGGTGCGCGCACAGAGGGTGAACAGAGGAGTGAGAAAGAGCCCTGAGTCACGAAATTCTTCTTAATAACCAGGATGAAGCCATTAAGCTGATGGGCCGGAATGGCGAGTTGCGCAGGCGTATCCAGGATGAAGCTCAGGTGCGCATTGTGGACCGCGGGGCGAAAGTTGTCATTGTAGGTGAAGAGCGGGATGCGCACATGGTGCGCGGTTTATTACGCGATATGTTGGCCGCGGTGCGTAGCGGCCATGTGCCGACGTTGTCCGATTTGAATTATGCTTTGGCTGCGGCGCGCGATCGTTCTGTGCATAATGGGGGAAGCGAAGTGATAAGCGAGAGAAGTCCGGGGATTCGCGAAGATATTCATATCCGGCCTCGCACGCATGGACAGAAGCATTATCTTGAAACTATTCTTTCATGTCCCATGACATTGGTGATTGGCCCGGCGGGCACGGGCAAGACCTACCTCGCCATGGCGGCGGCGGTTTCCTCCCTTTTGAACAAGCAGGTGAAACGTCTGGTGTTGACGCGGCCGGCGGTGGAGGCGGGGGAAAGCCTGGGGTTTCTCCCCGGTGGGCTCGAGGAAAAAGTTAATCCTTATTTGCGTCCTTTGTATGACGCCCTCTACTCGATGGTGGATATGGCACGGGTTCGCCGGTTCATGGACGAGGAGCGGGTGGAAGTGGCGCCACTGGCGTTTATGCGCGGCCGCACCCTGGAGCAGGCGTTTGTGATTCTGGATGAGGCGCAGAACACCACGTCGGAACAAATGCTGATGTTTCTGACGCGTTTGGGGGAGGGATCGCGGGCGGTTATTACGGGCGATATTACGCAGATCGATCTCCCCAAGGGCACGAAATCGGGGTTGGTTGAAGCGCGCCGCATATTGCGGGGTGTTCCAGAGATCGGCCTGGTTCATCTTTCCAAGCATGATGTAGTGCGCCATCCGCTGGTGCAGCGCATTGTGGATGCATATGAGTCTGACACCGTGCAGACGGTGGATTCTGAAGTCAAGCATAGTGGGAGTGCGATTGGGGCATGATGGGACGTTTTGGCCAGAAAAAACAGCGCGCAGGCACCTTCGCCCAGCGTTTGGGCGCGGATCCCGGGCCGCCTGTTACACCGGGAACCCATACACGCAAGCAATATCTGATTGCGGTTATAGCACTGGTTGTTTTGACGCTTGCCTTAACCCGCGAGCCCAAACGGGAAAGCATTATTGCCGAGGATATTGACACTTCCAAGATTTCCGAGACGGAAATTCGGGCGGATTTTTATTTTGAGAGCGTGGATATATTGGCCACCAAAGAAGCGCGTGACGCCGCGATGGCCAAAGTGCCGTCCTATTATGGCGTGGAGCGCGAGCAGGAGCAGAACCAACTCCGTTTGTTGCGCAAACGGATTGAGTTGGTAAATGCGGAACGTGAGAATGTCTCGAAAGCAGTGTTGGAAGCGTTGTACGCTTCCACTTCTGATCAGACGGTGGAGTCCATCGTGTCTGTGACGGTGGCGGGCAGTGTCAACAAGTTAAAGGAAAATCCGGAGTGGGCGGCGTTGCCTGAGGCGCCGGCGCTTGCGTTATGGTTAACCCCGGATCTTCATTCGTTGCCGCAACGGCAATTTGCACCGCCGCCTGTGAAACATGGGAAAGCTCAAGTCGCGGAAGCGCCTCAAACCGTAACCTCTCTTTCTCCTGCCGAACCCGTTCGGCTGGTATTTACGTATGGAGACCGCTTGAATGACATAGCGGTGGAGAGTCTGGAATATGTATTGTCGCAGGGGGTACGCAATCCCGCCGAACAAGCGGAACCTTCCCGCCGGGTGGTTATATTGCGGGATGCGCCCGTGCTCGATCAGCAGGTGAGCAGTGAGATTCAATGGGCGGATGTCCCCGGGCCGGAAGAAGCGGAAGAGATTTTGAGTGAACGATTGCTGGACATGGCCAAACAAGCGGCGCAGGATACCGAGGAACCTGCTGGCTGGGCGAAACTTCATGATGCGGCATTTGCCATGGCCAGGGCATGTCTTTCGCCCACATTACGGTATGACGCGGTGTATACCGCCGGCGCCCGGGAACGTGCGCGGGAGAGCGTACAGCCTGTTTTGCGGAAGATTGAGGCAGGGGAGATTATTCAGGATCGCGGCCGCCGTTGGACGGAACAATCCCGCAGCGATGTGAAAACCTATCTTGAGCTTCTCCAGAGTGAAAAAAAGCCCAGCCAGCGTGTGTTTAGCATGGCTGTATCTAACATGATTATTATCATGCTGGCGCTGTTTTGCCTATACCGCTCGGCGGCGCTTACGCCGGGCATGGAGCCGGAGGAGTTAACCTTACAAACGAATCTTGCCCTGCTGCTGATGTGTGCGATGCTTATCGCCGGGCGAATTGTGTCGTATTTTGAACCGAGTGGTTTTATTCTGCCCGTGGCGGCGGCGGGCATATTATTCGCGATCCTGGTGAATGTGCGGATTGCCGCCATGATGAGCTTTTTAACGGCGGCGCTGGTATCGGTGCAGTACGGATATGATTGGCGGCTGATGGTGGTGGGCAGCGCCATGTCACTGGCGGGGGTTCTCAGCATCTTCAAGGTTCGCCGCCGCAGCGATATGGCGGGCGCTTCGCTTAAGGCCATGGCAGTGGGGCTGTTGGCCATCACGGCGGTCTCACTCGCCTCGGATTCGCTGTTAAATGAGGCTGTCGTGCGCCGCCTTTCACTTATAGGGTTGAATGGGTTTTTATGCCTGTTGATCGTGCCGGGGCTGTTATCGCCGCTCGAACGGCTTTTTAAGCTCACGACGGACATTCAGTTGTTGGAATATTCCGATTTGAACAATGAAGTCATGAGCCAATTGGCCATGAAAGCGCCTGCCACCTATGCGCACAGCCTGATGCTGGGGCAGTTGGCGGAAGCCGCGGCGGATGCTATTGGCGCGAATGGGCTGCTGGCGCGGGTCTGCGCGTATTATCATGATATCGGCAAGATGTTGCGTTCGGAATATTATTCGGAAAATCAAAATGGCTATAACATACATGATGAATTATCGCCGCGCATGAGTGCGCGGGCAATTGCGGCGCATGTGGTGCAGGGAGCAGAGATGGCGCGGGAATTCCATCTTCCCAAGCCCATCATAGATGGCATCTGTGAACATCATGGGACGTGCCGGATCGGATTTTTTTATCAACAAGCGCTCGATCAGCAGAAGCATGGTGATGTCCGGGAGGAGGATTTCCGGTATCCCGGGCCCAAGCCGCAGCGTCCGGAAACGGCTATTCTGATGATATGCGATGCCGTGGAATCCGGGGTCCGCTCCATCAAGAACGCCAATCAGGAACGGGTTCGCGAATTTGTGGACAAAATCATTTCAGCCCGCGCGGCGGACCGGCAATTTGATGACTGCAATTTGACGCTCAAGCAATTGGACACGATTGCGGAAGTGGTTTCGCGCAGGATAATGTCGAATCTGCATACGCGTTTGGCGTATCCTGAGCCCGCGCCGGAGAAGGTCACAAATGTAATTGCCATGCCGGGAGGTGTCGAATGATTCATTTAGCCATGCGAAACGAATCCAAACGGAAAGGGTCGTCCCTGTATCGCCGGGATGAACTGACGCATTTGGCCGAACGGATATGCCGTGGTGAAGGCATGACAACGGAATCCGAACTTAGTTTGTTGTTATGCGACGATCCCTGTATTCAGGAACTCAACCGCACCTATTGCGGCGTGAACGCCGCCACGGATGTGCTTGCTTTTTCACAGTCGTGGAAGAGACCGCAGGGAGTGCCGGTGTTAGGGGATATTGTCATTTCGTTGGAAACGGTGGATAGGTTCTGCGAAAGCGATCGCCGCGCCATGCACGATGAGGTGCGGCTGTTGTTTTGTCATGGTCTCTTGCATTTGCTGGGCCATACGCATGACTCGAAGAAGGGGCGGCAACACATGTTGGAGAAACAGGCGCTTTACTTGTTTCGCGATCTGGAGTCCTCGTGGCACTGGTGATTGGGGGGTAGCCTCCCTTCTGGTGCGGATCCGGAGAGCAGGATGCTCCATGGTCCGGTTCAAACAGGAGTATGTTCAGTATTCAAAAGTCGGGTGATATATGAGGCGAATGAGATCCGGAAGAAGATATTCCGGCCGATGGGCGTCTCCATGGATATGTATTATGGCCGGGTGCGGGATGGCCTTTGCCGGGACGGAATCTCTGCCTTCGGCTTCTGGCTGGGCTAAAATTCTTACGCCGGAGATTTGGGCCGCAACCCTGGTCTTTTTGATGTGTTCCGCGTTTTTCTCCGCTACAGAACTGGCGTTTTTCTCGCTGCATCAATTGCGTCTCCGCAGCATGCGCGAAAGCACGCATGTTCTGGATAGGCTGGTGGCGCGGCTTATGGAACACCCCAGCAACCTGCTTATTACAATTTTGATGGGGAACTGTGTTGTGAATGTTGGATTAGGCGTGGTGTTTGGCGGGCGGGTAGAGCAGGCTTTCCAAGCCAACCTTCCAGTTCCCGATGCGGTTTCGTATGCCCTGGCGGTGTTTTGTTGCACGGCGGTTGTATTGTTTTTTGGCGAGATTACCCCAAAGATCGCCGTAGTTTATTTCAGCGAGCCGTATGCGCGGACCGCGGCGGTTCCCATTTTTATCATTGATCGCGTACTCTCCCCCCTGCGTGCGGCGATCATTCAATTTGTAGCGTTTTTATTTAGGATCACCCTTTTCAGCCAGGTGCGTCCGGCGCCCTTTATGACCGATGAGGAATTTTTGTCCCTCTTGTCTGAAGTAGAAGCCACGGGCGTAATTGAAGAAGACGAACGTTTTATGATCCAGGGGATCATGAAGTTTAGCGATGTCACCGTGGCGGACGTGCTCACCCCGCGTCCGGATATG
The DNA here is from genome assembly GCA_029565395.1 of Candidatus Hydrogenedentota bacterium. Taxonomy (GTDB): domain Bacteria; phylum Hydrogenedentota; class Hydrogenedentia; order Hydrogenedentales; family CAILVY01; genus CAILVY01. The sequence goes on from JAKQOG010000069.1 coordinate 53,112, forward strand.
GTGGCCTTGCCCGCGGAGGCGAGCGTTCGTGAGGCGCTGGAACAGCTTCGCACCCATGAATATGCCAGGGTTCCCGTCTATGAAGGGGATTTGGACCACATTGCGGGGATCTTATTTGCCAAGGAATTGCTGCCCAAGGTGATTTGCGAGCATTTCGATGATCCGATCCGGCCCTTGCTGCGCAAGGCTCATTTTGTGCCGCATACAATGAGTTGCGCTGATTTTCTGAAAACCGCGCAACGGTTGCGGGCGCATATCGCCATTGTGGTGGATGAATTTGGAGGCACGGAAGGGCTGGTGACATTGCAGGACGCCGTGCGTGAGGTGGTGGGGGACGTGGGGGAGGATGCCGAGGAAGCAGAACACCTGTATTCGGAAATTCAGCCGGGGGTATATCGCTTGGATGGACGGCTGCCCTTGGATGAATTGGAACAGTTGACGGGCAAGTCCGTGGAGGATGATGAGCATGCAACCGTGGCGGGATTTCTGATGAAGCAGGCGGACAAAGTGCCCGCCCCCGGGGACAAAATCAAGCATGATGGCGTGTTGTATGTGATAGAAGAGGTTCGGGGCAAGCGTATTGCCCAGGTGCGGATGCAGGCGCCCATGAACGCGAAGAAAGGAGTGGGCGCATGAATTCCGTGGGCATTCTACTCCTTGTTTTTTGGGTGGCGTTGTTGTTTAACGCTTTTTTTGCGGGGTATGAGACGGGTTTTGTGTCGTGTAATCCCATCCGGGTCCGTCATCTCGCGCAAAAGAAAAATCACCCCAACGCCCAACGCCTTCTGAACTATCTGAATCAACCGGACCGTATGATCATTCTGGTGTTGCTGGGCACGAATCTGGCCATGATTGCGGCGACTATCGCCGTAACGCGGTTAACGCGTGACCTGGGACCCTGGTGGGCTTCGCTGATTGTTACCCCGGCCATATTGGTGTTTGGTGAAATCGTGCCGAAGAGCATGTTTCGATCTCATCCCACCCGGCTTTCTCTTGCATTCACTCCCGTGATTCATTTTTTCGATCGTCTGTTCGCGCCGGTAGTAGTGCCTATTGCGTGGGTTTTACAGCGGTTTCTGGCATTCAAGAAGAATGATCGGCAGGGGATGCGAGTGTTGATGCGTTCGCCGGAAGACATGCGGGTGCTTGTGGACGAGAGTGCGGACCGGGGCGCGATTGCGCAAGAAGAAAAGGAGATGATCCATTCTGTCATGGATCTTCAGAAACAGTACGCCAAGGAGGTGATGGTTCCCCGTATTGATATCCAGGCGCTTCCGGAAGACGCCACGAAAAATGAATTGGAAGCTTTCCTGATGGATTGCGGCTATACCCGCGTTCCGATCTACCGGGATACCGTAGATGAGATCATCGGGGTGATTAACGCCTTTGATGTTTTGAAAGACACACAACCGGAGAATACGGATATTCAGCGGTTTATACGGCCTGTCATGCACGTAACGGACACGATGCCGCTGGATGATTTATTGCAGGCGATGCGCGATGAAAAACAATCCGTGGCGATTGTCATGGATGAGTATGGAGGGACAGACGGCCTGGTAACCCTGGAGGATATTCTGGAGGAAATTTTCGGCGAGATACACGATGAATATGACGATGAAGCGCCTTCTATCCGCAAGGCCGGCCCTAACACGTATGTGATTGAGACCCGGATGCCGCTGGAAGACGCCGCAGATTACCTGGGAATCGAAATAAGCGACGAGGATGTTGAAACCGTTGGGGGCTGGGTGATGCACGTAGCCCGCTGTATCCCGCAAAAGGGCGATGTCATCGAACATGGCCGGTTCAGAATTACCGTGTTGGAAGGCGGCCCTAGTTTTATCTCTGCAATACGGCTGGAGATTTTGCCGGCGGGCGGGAATGCGGTTTCCCCGCCCGTTGAAACAAATTCCAAACCGGCTCCGTAAATCGCTGGTTTTCCGGTTCTTTATTCGAGCCAGCGTTCCACTTCAAACATCCCTCCGACGCCGAAGGGTTGTACACCCGCCAGCAGAATGACCAAGGACCAATTCCCGGCGTAGGTGTCCATCAAGTTATCGTTATCCGTGGTGACTCCCTGACCGCCGAGCATGAGTATGGCGCAGGCGCCTGTTCCGCATCCTCCTGAGAACAAGGTGAGCCGCCCGTCATCGGCCAAGAGTCCGGAAACATTCACTTTGGATGCCGGAAGTTCGGTGATGCGGTCTGGAACATCGAGGCAGCTATAATCAATTTCCACCCATCCTTTTACCGCATGATCACCGGGATAAGAAGCGGTCAGGGTTTGCTCCAGATGCAGGGTCAAGGGACATTCAATTCGTTGTATCTCTTCCGATTCATCCACGAGGCCGGACCATGTTCCTTTGTACAGGCCCGTGGTGTCAAAGGGCGGCTTGGGCCATTGAGGGCATTGCGTTTGTCCCAGGGTTAACACCGCCGCCACTACACAAAACATCAGGATAAAAAGTTTCGAGCGCATGACGAGATCTCCTGTCGGTTATTACTTCCCTCGGGCAACTTCCTACTTTAGAATACCACAAGAAAGGCCTGGTGTTACCGAGTTTTGCAAGGGGGCAATTGCCGACAAGTAATGCAAGCGACAATTTTGTTGCAATGATGTACACTGACAGGAAATGAAAAGGAGGAGGTTATGCGCTGGTTTGTTATTTGTTCGGTGGCATTTTTATTTGGAGAGGCGGCTTGGGCGGGGGGAAGTCTTCAGGTTTGGCTGGTGGATCCATTGGAGAAGGTGTTTAAGGATGCCCAGCCGGGCAACGAGGGCACAGTGATTGCGGAGGTGGCCCGGGGCGAGAGTGCCACGCTTCAGGCCGTGGTGCGTGCCGATAAATCTGTCACGGGATTGCGTGCGGATCTTGCCATGATGACGCGGCGCTGGGGTCATGAAACGCTGCCTTCCGGCACGACACGTTTTGTGGGATATGTGCCGGTGGACCGGCCCACGCAGAATCCGTCAAACGATCAGCTTCGCGTGCCGCCCGCGGAGTATCCGGATCCGTTGTTGGAGGAGGATTCCCTTGATGTGTCTGCGAACCAGGCACAACCCATTTGGATCACAATCCCCATTCCGGAAGAGGCCATGCCCGGGTTGTATATTGGAAAACTGACCGTTACGGGAACTGCGGGGGAACAGACCGTATCCGTCACACAGCGGCTTAAGGTTCGTGTGTACAGGGCTGTTGCGGGCCGCTCCAGATTATGGGTCACGGATTGGTTCGCCATGCACTGGCCGCATATGGCGATATCGCCGCAGCCGGAGTCGGAGGAATATTATTCTCTGTTGCGCCGCTATGCGCGGAATTTGGCGGAGCATCGGCACACCGTGGCCTTGATTTCGCCGATAGGATTAATGAACGTGTCGGTGGACGGCAATAGCAATTTTTCATTTGATTTTTCCCGGTTTGACCGATGGGTTCAGATTTTCAAGGAGGAGGGAGTTATTGGCCGGATCGAAGGGGGGCATATCGGCGGGAGAAAAGGCGGCTGGGAATCGGATTTTGTGGTGACGGCCTGGCAGGTGAAGGATGGCGGGGCGGTGCGTGTCAGTGTGGATCCTGATAGTCAGGGAGCCGAAACGTTTTATGCACAGTTTTTCCCGGCGCTGGTGGCGCATCTGAAGGAGAAAGGATGGCTGGACATTTATATGCAGCATCTGGCCGATGAGCCGATTGCCTCAAATGTGAGCAGCTATAAAGCGATGGCAAAGCTCGCTCGTACGCATGCCCCGGAATTGCGCATCATTGAAGCCTGCCACACGAAAGACATTACGGGCGCCATTGACATTTGGGTGCCCCAGCTTAATTATCTGCGTGACAGTTTCGGCCATTATCAAGAACGTCAGCAGAAGGGAGAGGAGGTGTGGTTTTATACCTGTGTGTTTCCCCAGGGCGAATATGCGAACCGGTTTATCGAACTGCCGCTTATCAAGACCCGGCTTTTGCACTGGATCAATTTCCGCTACGGTGTCACCGGATATCTGCATTGGGGCTATAATCATTGGACGGCGGAGAGTCCCTTTACACACACGACGCGGCCTCATGGCGGCCCGCCTTACCTGCCGGCGGGCGATGCCTGGATTGTGTATCCCGGAAAAGAGGGGCCTCTGGATTCCATCCGTTTTGAAGCCATGCGCGATGGCATCGCAGATTATGAATTGTTATGTCTGTTGAAAGAGCGCGATCCTGCTGCGGCGCAACGCCTTGTTGAAAAACACATCCTTGATTTTAATCGCTATGACACCAGCATCAGGAATTTTCGGGCGGCCCGCCATAAATTATTGCGATTGCTCAGCCGGTAATTAGCCATGCAATTGTTTTCGCAAATGCCTCTTAGTGTATTCCTGTCACAGCGGGCAGAATCCGTCCTCGGTGGATTTTTCCGGACACCAGAAATATCCGCCGGAATTGTAGAATTGGATCATGCGCAAGAGTTCGGTGACGTTAATCCGCCAATCCTGCGTGTTGAAGTCGCTATCGTGCGGAGGACAGGTTTCAGTCCCTGAACCGGGCGCATATCCGTCTTCTGAACCGGGCTGACAATGAAGAGCGCCGGAGTTATAAAATTGGATGACGCGCAGCAATTCGGAAACGCTGATGTGAAAATCGCCATCTTGGTCCGCGGCATGAATGATTTCCAATTCTTCTCCCTCGAACACGCCCTCTCCTTCGAGTGGCATGCCTTCCAGTTCACCTTCCCCGCCTTCACTTCCGCCTTCGGCGGAACCTTCGGGCATGCCTTCGGCTTGCCCTTCGGCTTCTCCGCCTTCACTTCCGCCTTCGGCGGAACCTTCGGGCATGCCTTCGGCTTGCCCTTCGGCTTCTCCTTCTTCTTCCCCGCCTTCACTTCCGCCTTCTGCTGAACCTTCGGGCATGCCTTCGGCTTGCCCTTCGGCTTCTCCTTCTTCTTCCCCGCCTTCACTTCCGCCTTCGGCGGAACCTTCGGGCTGCCCTTCGGCTTCTCCTTCTTCTTCTCCGCCTTCACTTCCGCCTTCGGCGGAACCTTCGGGCATACCTTCGGCTTGCCCTTCGGCCTCTCCTTCTTCTCCCTCGCCTTCCTGTGAAAAACCTTCAAATTCTCCTTCTATGCCGCCTTCCCCTTCTTCTGGTTCCCCTTCCGTGGCAAAGCCTTCTTCTTCGCCTTCGCCGATTTCTCCTTCCATGCCGCCTTCCCCTTCCAATACGCCTTCCGATTCACCTTCAGCGGTGAAGGTCTCCGCGAAATAGTGCAGAAGGCCCGCGGAATACCGGATGCATTCCGGCAATAATTCCCGGGCATAAATATCGAGCAGACTGTCGCCTACCGTAAATTCAGTGTTTTTTAGCCGGTTATTGTCGAAGTTGCAGGGTTGAAAACAGGTGCTGCCGTCGCGGAGGTTTTCAACATACACTTTTCCCGCGGTGAATTCGTTTCCGTCCTGCATATAGGTGGTGAAATTGCCGTCCGCGGGCCACCACTCATCATCACCCAGATCGAACAAGGGGTTTGGATCGTATTCTCCCACCAATTTATTGTTGCGATCTTTCAAGGTCCAGCGGGTGTCTTCAAACCATCCGTCATGATAGGCCAGTTTGAACATGCGGCCCAGATCGTGATCCAGCCAATCCTCCTGTTCATCCGGATCATCCACGAGAATGGCGTCGTGGGCGGCCAGGGCGTAGGAATAATCCGCCATGTTTTGGAGGAAATTCTCGATGGACGGATTCTCCGGCAGCACGGGCTCCAGTCCCTCCGCCGGCATGGATAATCCGTTCTGTTCCATTTCCTCCAGCCAAAGTTCAAAATCATCCCCGGCAGAGTCCAGGTGATTATCCACATGGCTGTGTGCGGGCACGCTCATATCTTGCAGCAAATGCAATACCTGGCCTAGCAGGTGATATCCTGCGTTGTATCCGAGAAGGCTGTTTTCCGCAAAGGCGGCTTCCGCTTTGTTCCAATGTTCAATGGCGCTTTGCACTGCGGTATTCTGTATGCCGGGATCACATGCATAGATGGGAATATGCGGCAATCCCGCGCCTGTATGGGCATTGAAAAAATGACGGTTTGCGCTTTGGCAGAGATCTCCCAATGAACAGGCGTTGTTGCCGCAATCCTGCAAGTCTTCTTCAAGAACGGCATCATGGACTTCTGTGTACGCGTCGCCTTGGTAAAAAAATACGTCATTGAACTGGTTCTGTTCCAACACCGAATAGGCGGCCTCGAAAAATGACTGATGCGTGGACCCCTGGAATTTAGTGAAGGCCTTTTCCGATCTGGGCACAAATATTTCTTGCCCCATGCGCCAACGGAGCAATTGTGCGGCGGCGCGCGCCGCAGGTCCGCTGGACTGGGCAATGCCGGTTAATGTTTCCTTTAGTGTAAGATCCGGTTCCTCCGCCATGGCTAATACAGCGCATTTTGCGGTATCGGGATCAGGATCGTTGACCAAGCCCAGCCAAATGGATTGCCGTGCCTTCGGATCCTTTACAAACTGGAGTTGTCTGCGGATTTGCGACAATCGCGCTTCCGCATGCCATGGAAAGTTGGGATCATTGGCTATTTTGTCCAAAACCACGCCTGTCTTGGAATCCGATAGATACCCTAAGCCGATGACTGCCACCCGCTGCACAGAAAGTGTGCCGGTGCGTACCGATTGAAGTAATAGAGCGGTTCCCTGTGAATTACCCAAGGCGGCCAAGGCACAGGCGGCGGTTACACACACGCTAGGCCGGGCATCATGCAGGCAAGGGGAAATCAGGGCAGCATCTGCAATATCACCCCGTTCGCCCAGCGCCGCAAGGCATGCCCGCAATTCGGCGCCATGGCCCGATGCCTCGGCTTGTCTAAATGCATTTCGCATTTCCGGCAGCAATGATTTATCCCCGATGAAACGCAAGGCCTGGATGGCGTGCTCCCGCACCCGTGGATCTGAATCATTTAATACGCCGGCGATTTCAGGCGCGGCAGCATGGGTCCGGGTTAACCGGAAGAAATCACACGCCAGACGTTTCTCTTCCTTGGCACCTGCATTAAGCAGTTCATACATCTGCCGTATCGCGCTTGCCCGATCTTCAAGAAGACTATCCATCAGGGCTTCTCCCGCAGGGGGAGAGGAGAACGTTGCGGATCCGGTGGAGGCTATTAGCACCCCAATGAAAACCTTACATAATCCTAACAATTCAAATACTCCTTTTCTATGAGCATTAGTGAATGAAAATGCAGGCCGCTTTGACTGCGAATGTTAAGCACTACTCTTTGGTTCAGCGCATACTGAATCCAGGCCTTAATAAGGGAAGGCACTTCTGAAAAGAGATAGCATCAGGATGTGTTATCTATTTAATGTACTGCTGTATAATGTCTTATGTCCTGTCCTGGGGCCGCTGTTTTATCTATTATATCATGAAATGCAATTATTTCAAATGGCGGTATAGATTTACTGTATTTATTGGAATTAATTAAACAATAGCGGCTGGTGTTTTTCAATCAAAACGCGTAAAAAGGGGTTTCTGAAAAAGAGGGGCTGGTTAAAGAAGATTTTTTCCTTGTACAAATATGTACGATCCAGGGGATGAAAAAGTTCTATGTACAAAATTGTGCGGTCCAGGAAAGGCTTGATACATGTTGCAAGTATTTTTGTATGAATAACTTATGAGAATACAACGTTTTGGCACGGGGGTTGCTTTATTGTTGACTGCGCGGATTGGAAGCGCAGTTTTAACCAATAACTGGAAGGAAACGCCTTGTGGCACTAGGAATGATCAAGATGACTCAAGAATTACCCCCCGCCCAACCTGCCCACCATCAAACGACTCCCCTGTGGACGTATAGCGCCCCGCAAGGATCGCAACCCGCGAAGTTGCTGGTTGTGGATGACGAGAACGGTCCGCGTCAGGCGCTTCGGATGTTGCTCAAGGAAGAGTTTAATGTTGAGCTGGCGAATGGCGTGGATGCAGCCCTTGAAGTCCTCAATCACGAGGCGGTAGACGTGATTATTACAGACATCCGTATGCCGAATAAGTCAGGTCTGGATCTATTGCGGGAAGTAAAAAAACGGTATCCGGATATCCAGGTGATAATTTTGACGGGTTTTGGGCAACTCGAAAGCGCCATGGAGGCGATTGAATGCGGTGCGTTTGCGTATTTGGAGAAGCCTTTTGACAGTAATGTGATGATGGAGAAGGTGCATGCGTCGGTGGAGCGGCGCCGGGAGGAGCAAAGCCGCCGCGCCATGGAGTATCTGGCGGTGGAGGCGAATCGTTTTGAGACGCTGGGGCACATGGTATCCGGCGCCTTGCACGATTTGGGCACGCCGCTTTCGGTGATTGGGACAAATCTGGATTTACTGCTGGACCAACCCAATAAGCCAGATATCGAGCGGCGGCTGGAGGTTATGCGGGGCCAGGTGAAGCACTGTACGGATTTGGTGCGGACCACATTGAATTTTCTGCGCCGTTCCCCGGAGGTTCAACTTGAAATCAGTTTGAACCAGGTGGTGGAGCAATGCCTGGAGGTGGCGCGTCCGTTTCTTATCAGTCATCAAGTGGCCTCTTTTTCCGACCTGTGTCCGTCGTTGCCGCCCATCATGGGGGATATTGTGATGGTACGCCAGGCGGTGTTGAATCTGGTTTACAATGCGGCGCAGGCGATGCAGCAACAAGAGGACTCTCGCGTGATAAGCGTGCGTACTTGGAGTGAGGAAGGATTTGCATGTCTGGCGGTGGAAGATACGGGGCCGGGCATTGCGAAAGAAATCCGGGATCATATTTTTGACACCTTATTTACCACGAAAGGCAAACAAGGCACGGGATTGGGATTGTCGGTGGTGAAGTATGTGATGCAGCGTCATGGGGGGGAGGTCCGGGTGGAAGATGCTCCGGATCAAGGCACACGTTTTCTGTTGCGGTTTCCCCTAACAAAAGAGAATTGAGCGCACTGGCTGCGGTGGGTGACATCGATACGGGGGTTGGCCGGCATGCAATGCCTTCAGGGGGCGTCGTGCCGGCCAGTTCTTTTTTTAGAAATAAATAACGGTGGACAGGTAGAGGAAATGTTGATCGACGCCCATACTGGTATCGCGGAGCCCGAAGGTGGCTTGGCGCACATTATCACCCCATCGGTATACGTAGGCGAAGTCCAGGTTGACCCGGTTATGTACTAATAGTCCGGCGCCCACAGATACGCCGAAGAAATCATCAGGATGTCCGCTGCCTTTTTTGAGACCGAACCAACTGCGGCGGCGGTTGCTGGCAGGTTCTGGGTCATAGAAAAATCCGGCGCGCAGACTGGGGAGGTAGTTCTGTTTGGGTTTCTTTTCGAAGAGAAATACATATTCCGCTCCCAGACGAACGCAATAGGTGGGATCGTTAGGACTTTGGTTTTTGGGAAGCCCGGTTACGCCGGATCGTTTTTGCATGCTGAATTGACTGTTCTTCCGATCCCGGATAACGAACTCGTCCCATTCCCTGCGGGTGACGTCAAACGAGAGGGTGAGACGGTCGCCGGGGAAGCGGTAGGCAATGCCGATGCCGAAGGCGCTTGGGAAGTCGTATTCAAGCGGGCGTACGCTGCGGGTATATCCCGGAAATGCACTGACCTGGCTCATGCGCACCACTTCGGTGTATTTCACCCGGGCCTTCAATTTGCTGTGATAGACCGCGCCAAGGCTCAGCCGTTCGGTCGGTTTAACAAGAATGCCGACGGTGAAGTTCATTCCGTCGAAGTTCTCGTAGTTTTTCTCGATGCGCAGTTTGGACTGGTTGAAGGGGGCCAGCACACCGTTGATAAGCCCCCGGGAACGCACTTCGGTCCGCTCCTCCCACTCATTTTTCGGGAGAATGTCGTGATACCAGAGATTGAGTACGGCGCCCACGGAGATGCGGTTGGTGATCTCGAAGCCGAACGCGGGCGAGAGCGCCGCCAGTTCTCCCCGTTGGAGATAGCGGTACTTACTCAGGGTGGAGGCCGTGCCTCCACCGAAAAGGCTTCCCACCGTGTTGTAATTAAAGTTCAGGTCGCGGTCGAAGTCATATTTTCGTTGATAATTGAGGCTCAGCACCAGGTTTCGGCCTGCGATGGTCCAGGGAATGGGCCAGGCCACGCTCAGATAATTGACCCCGTTCAGGTCCACGGTTTCCTGGCTGTTCAGTTCAGAATGGTCTTTCGAGCGGACGTTTTCACGGTAAAAATCGAAGTCATGCACGAATGAGATTTCCGGGCGTTCGAGTTGGGTGAGGCCGCCCGGATTCCATGAAGCGGCGGTGGCGTCATCGGCCACGGCAATGAATGCGCCGCCCATGCCGATGGCGCGCGCCCCGCTGCCCACGGGATTGGGCGAGGACGTGATCGTGAGCTGCGCTCCCGCCCCGCCGCACAGAGTGAGGGTCAGCACGAGGTTACATAGTAATGGCCGGAAGCCCTTGATCAATCTTCGCGCCCTCCTTCGTTGGCGCAACGGTTTGCGCCTTGGTGCCATTGGACATCACACTCATAATCTTTGCCCTGCCCACTTCCACAAATTCTCCCGGTTGAAGCACTTCGCCGGTGGTTTGGTCGATCCATGGTTCTTCTTCATGAACGATCAGCACATAAGCGCCTTCCCGCACGCCGTCTTCCTTGGTCCAGTTCAACAACAGGTCTTGATTGCGCACGGCCATAACTTCGCCGGAAAGCCGCGGGTACAGCTTGGTAAGTTGCGCCACCAGATTTTCGCAAGCTTTATTCACCGCTTCGCTGTTATCCCGGTTATCCACAAACGCGTCCAGAGTGGCGATTACATCGGAGGTTTCCGGGCTGAGAACCCGCGCTTTAATCTCGATGCCCTTTTCATCCCGCGGGAAAACATCAGCGACCAAGAACGCTTGTGCAGGAGTCACTTTGCCCAGGGTGATGGCTTGATTGGGATCGGCCAATGCGGCGGCCAATTGCTGTTCGGTGAGCACTTCCTGCAAGCGGGTGCGGTCTAAAACCCGGAACCGCTCCTGCTGCACCATCTGCGCTTCGGTGGTGGTGCGCAGAAGCGCGCCGACCGATGTGTCCACGCCTTGTCCCGCAAAGGCCAACACGGCCACGGGCATATGGGATTCCTTTGCCGCTAACTGCACGGGGCGGACATCCACCTCCACGGTTTTATCCAGTGCGGCGCCCGCGGAATCTTCCGCATGAATGGCCACGTTGAGTTTGCCCGTTCCATCTTTTAATTGCGCTTCATCGATGGGGATGCGCCGGTTGAAGCTCTCTTTGGGGGCGCCGGTAAGTTCCTGGAAGGGTTCGCCATTAATAGTCAGGGCGGCTACTTTGGTTTGCGTGACCACTTCTCCGGAAATGCATAGGGTGCGGTTGTGGCGGTAGGGGCGGTCCGGGGTGGGGGATTTCAACCGGATTTCACTGACAGGGTCCGCCGTGGCGCTTAATAGGATTTCAAGCGGCACCGTTCCTGACAGAGCCAGTTGAAGTTTCTCCGGATGTTTTTGTTTCAACAGCCACAACTTGGCTTCCGGTGAGTTCGGATTGCCTTTGAATACTTTAACGGCGGACCGGGTTTCGTTTCCGGCCACGTCGCGCGCGGCGACGATAAAGGTGTTCTCACCATCGCCCAGTGCCAATTCCGTGTTGAAGGGCATGCGGGGCTTGCCATTGGGTTCGCCGAGGGAACGCTCGCTTACGCCTACGTAGGACAAGCCATTTTTGTCCACCGATGCCCCATCCAGGATTACGGTTCCTTCTTCGGTAACGGTGGGTTCAATGGGCGCGAACACGCCGATGGTGGGGCCGGTGAGGTCCACGGTCACTTCCACCTGTTGCTCCACTTTCTTTTCCGCAAGGTCTGTAACGGCCACATCAATTTTCTGCGGCCCTTCCTTCAGGAGCACCTCTTTCTTTACGTCAACCTTCTCCGCACTGCCGCGCTGCGGCACTTCCGTGCCGTTCACTGTTACCTTGGCCACCCCGACATCGTCCTTGGCATTAACCTCGAAGGTGAGTTCGCGCGAAGCAATAATGGTCTCTTTTGGCAGTACAATACCGACTTCTGGCGCGGTGTCGTCCTTGAGTTTCCCCTCCTGAATCTTTTTCTTTTTGATCATATCCAAGTAGTAGTGGCCGCGGATGGTGTCCATTTCCTCCAGAGAACGGTTGAGGCATTGCTCGGCTTCGTCCAGCCGGTTCAGGTGAAAATAGGCAATCCCCAGTTCTCGATTGGGGAAATATTCGACAAAATGCAGGCCATAGGTGCGGGCGCGCCAGGAATCCTGTTTTCGCCCTTTCAGGGCTATCTGAAAATCCTTTACGGCCTCATCATAAAATTTTCCGGCTAAAAAGGAAGAACCCCGCTCGTAGTAGCTCCACCAGCGGCCGCGGAATACACCTTTCGTTACGCCATACGTTACCCCATCCCGGGTGTAGGCGGACTTCAGTTCGGCGGCACAACTCCCCAGGAGAATCCCTGCCACCAGAACTACGGCAATCTTTCTTACCATCACACACCCCGTCCGTTGTTTCTGTCCATAGGGTACCATAGCCGGGGGAGAATGTAAAGGGATCGATGAAAATGATAAAAAGGGGCCAGGTGTATAAAGGGCTGCCTTTGTTTTATAATTCCATCAAATCTATATAAGATTTAGGTATAATGAGCGGTAGATACTTGGACAACGAACCATGAATAGAGATTTCCAAATACGCATTGCCGAGGCAGCAGAAGCCCTGAAAGAGGCGGGGGCCAGCGAGGTGTTTTTATTTGGATCGGCCACCCGTGACCGTATGAACGAAAACTCTGATGTGGATATTGCCATCTCAGGTTTGCCCCCGGAACGGTTTTTTAAGGCAATGGGAATAGCCAGAAATATTCTGGGGCTACCTGTTGATTTAGTTGATTTGGATGAAAACAACCCCTTCACCCAGTATCTTAAGGAGGAAGAGGAGTTGGTACGTGTGGGATAAGTTTAAGAGGCAAGTCCAAGTGGATTTGGAACAGATTTCTGGGATGTTTCATATGCACTACAAATTACTGGAAAAATGCCAGACAGAGTGTCCCAATACAGATGAAATCCCCGCGGTTGCCGCAATCCTGCATTCTTTTTATACAGGCGTTGAGAATATTTTCAAAAGAATTGCTATCGAGATTGATGGGTTGGCTCCTACTGGCGCAATGTGGCATTCGCAACTTTTACAATCCATGGTTTCTTCAAATTCGAAGCGTCCTGCGGTAATCTCTCATGAACTGTATGAGGACTTGCAGGAATACCTTGATTTTCGACATGTATTCCGCCATGCCTATACGTTTGATCTGAAATGGGTGAAAATGGCATCTTTGGCACAACGATCCGGGGATATGCTCCATCGTCTCGAAAATGAATTACAGGTATTCTTGAAAACGCTTTAGCGGCGTTGTCAGTCCAGTGAAAAAAACTGGCAATGATGCTTTTCACATAAATCCGAAAAATAAACTGCTCAGGGAATTTCACCTATGTTGTTTAGTATTGGAATAAGCATGATTTTTTGTAGTATAGGAACCGGTGTGGTTGTGGAAACAGGTACAATGCACATTGACTTGCTGGGAGAGAGCGCGGTGCGGCTTGAACGGGCCTATTCCCGGTTGTGCGCCCCGCCGTTGAGCGATGCGGAATTTGATTTGTCGGATGTCAGTTTCAAGTATACCCGCCGTTTCACGGAATACAGCGGCGATATTTCCGGGCGGATGCTGGGTGCGCTGAATGCCGCCGAACCGCTGTTGGGAAAACAGAGTCCGCTATTGGACGCGCTATTGGCCGGATTTCCCCTTTACCAAAAGGAGGATGGTCATTTTGGGGCGCCGCAGCAATTAAGCAAGGAAGTGAACCAGGATCGCGATATGCCGATTCTTTGGGGGAATGGGCGTCTGCTGCTGGCGCTGTCCGAACGCTGCAAAACGATCCCGGATGAAAAAATGCTGGTGATGGCGAAACGGTTGGGGGACTATGTTATTTCCACCCGGCCGTACTATGGCCTAAAGGAGAACTTTGAAAAAGTGGGGGGGAAGTATTCGGCGGGATTTACGACGTGCTATCCTTCGTTGATTGACGGTTTGGTGGCCTTGGGTGAATTGACGGGGGATGCGCGCTATTTGGACGAAGCACGGTTTATTGCCACGTTGTCGTTGCTGGACAAGGAGTTCAAAGGCCATCACAGTCATGGCCGCCTGGTGGCCTACCGGGGAATGCTGGATCTCGACCGTATTTCGGATAACCGTGAATTTACGGATGCTGTGCGGGAAGGGTGCACGCGGTTTAATCAGGATTTCATTTTGCCCACGGGCGGGGTGACTGAACTGACGGACCGCGCGTATATCCGCGATGAGGGGTGCTCGGAAGCGGATTGGATTCGGGTGAATTTCCTGCTGTGGAAAGCCACGAACGAACCACAATGGCTGGATGTCGCCGAACATGCCTGGTGTAATCATCTGCTGGGCACGCAGTTTGCCAACGGGGGATTCGGCCATAGCACCTTTACCGCATTGAACTTCAACGGGAAGAGTTATCCCGGCGGGCGGTTGGAACACTACGTTTCCGATTCGTATTGGTGCTGCTCCATGCATTGCACCCAGGTGCTGGCGGACTTGGCGCACTGGGGCGTGCTCTTTGAAAAAGATTCGATTCGGATTCCTTGGCTGGCGGAAGTCCGCGCCAAAGAACCTTCCGGCGCGTATACGGTGACGGTGGAGAAATCGGCTCAGGGCGTTTGGAAAGTGAAACTGGATTCTAAGGAAGAACAAACTCTCAAAATGCAGTTGCGAGTACCGGGCTGGGTAGATGCAATACAAGTAAATGGTCAATTGCATGCAGGCCAACAGGGCTGGGTGGAGATTCCCTGCACCTGGAAAGGGTCGAAATTATTGGAGGTGCGGATGCCGAATACGATCCGGCTAGCGGGGCCGTATGGCAAGGACGTCCAAGAATCCGAGCCGGTGCGGATATTTGCCGGGGCCGCGATGTATTGCCTCCCGGAACCGTGGCTTTCTGATGGGCTGGTGGACAAACACGCGGTTCCAATGATTTGGATGGCGTCGGAAGAGCCCAAGCAGGGTGCTATTCCCGTGGTTGTGGAGGGTGATAACGGAAAGCTGCAACAGGCGCGGCTGGTTCCGTTGGCGGAACGGCCCTTGGGGGCGTGCTGGATGGTGTTCCAAGTGAAGAAACTGGAACCGGCCCAATTTGAGCAACGTGTGGCAAGTGCGGTCCCCGAATCCAAACCTGGAACGCCGGTCGAGTTCATGTTTTCATCGGAAATGCCCTACATGTGCTATATGAATGGCCGTCAGATGTTCCAAGGCGAGGGCTGGCAGGAAGCGCCGCGCGTTACGGCCTATACCCGCGAGAAGAAAATTGTGATGGCGGTGAAAGTGCCCATGGGCAAAGAAAAGCCGGGCGTCATCGGACAAATTCTTACCGGAAAAGGCGCGGTGGTCACGCAACCGGATACGTGGCAGGTGCTGGCGTGCGATGAGGAGCCGCCCATGGAATGGCTCATGGATCTTTCCAAAGGCGCGGACCATATTTTGCCCATCACGGACCTTGGCGGTTACGGCGCGGAACCCTGGAAACACACCCCCGCCCATTTTTCTGGCACCAACGCACGCTGGCTCTGGGCCGACACGAAGAACGCTAAAGAGGAACCGAAATGGCTGCTGTTCCGAAAAGAAGTTGAAGTGAAATAGCGCCCGTTTCAGATTTTAGGCGTTCCATACAGATAGTGGTCAAGATTTATGGAACCGTCTTTAGGTAAGTCGTTCGCGATGCCGAATATTGGGCGAAGACGCTCATAGAGCGACATATCTGAATCTTCTATTGAGGATACTTCGTTCGATTGATCTTCAGGTTCGATCATCATGATAGAGTTTGCTCATCAGGAAAGTTGTTCATACGAGATAAACATCCTGTTTTTTGCTGGATTCTTTAAAGACGGCATTTTCCTGTTTTCTTCTTCGCAGCCAGAGAATACAATAAACGTACGGTAAACTATTCAAAATGAACCAGCAGAATATTTTCCAATCGAAGCCAATAATTGAGAAGCCCATCACATATATTCCCCACACGATGATTAGAAGGACGACAAGCAATTTTTGTGCGTGTTTTGTTTGTTTAATGCAGCGAAATAATACTAGCCAAATTAGACACAAGTACAATAACGGGAAACATGTTTTCAGGATTATTTCTTCAATATCCTCGGCTAAATGATGGACAATAACAGCGCCAAGAAGGAAGGTCCACAGAAGGCCGATGATCAAAATGCCCAAATAATAACCCCACAAAAGCATCTTTTCCTTTGAGATGGACATCATCGGCATATCCTCACCAACCTTGATAATTATCAATATCTCAAAAGCATCCTTGCGTTGTTCTCACTATACATGATCTTCTTTGTTATTGCCAGCCTTGGCCGCCCAGCGAATTACCGATCAAAAGCACGATTTACTCAAAACGGGGTGAATAGTAGGTCCTATCTCCAGGTAGGACATTTTTTCATATAATTGAACCCGATTTGATGTGATTTGATGTATATATGACACCCTGATAACCGTGCAAACTACGCATCTACAAACGTTTCAAGCCTGTTATAGAAGGTTCTTTCCGATGCCGCAGCGTTGTTACTTCAGGATTGAATTTTGGTGCGGGATGCGCGTTAAAAAAGTCCCACCTGGAGATGTGACCTACTATTGACCTCGGTGTAGGTAATGTGCTTTTGGTGGGTGAACTGTCGACAAAGGCAGTTGGAGACTTACAATAACACAAGTTCTTTATTCCCATTCCAGGTGGATGGTTTGGCGGGTGGTTGCGCCGTTGTTGGGGTGGGTGATGTAGGAGGAGGAAGTGTCGAAGGGTATTTCTTCACCGTTGAGCACAAGCTGCTTTATCATGAGGCTTTGGGGGACAAATACGAGAGTGGGCGCGGTGGTGTTGATGGGATCATAGGCCAAATCAAACGTTTTATCGTGAATTCCAAAAATAGGATTGGTTCCCGCGATGCGTTGCGGATAGACCTGGATCAGGTAATCCAGTATGGGGCTTCGGTTGCCGTTTTCGTCTAAAATCCCAAAACTCTCGTGCGAGCATTTATCGTAGGAATAATAGGTCCAGCCGAAGGCATAGTGATTGGCAAGATCAAGAAAATCGCGCAGGTATTCCCCGTATCCTTCGGTGCTGGGGGCGATTCCGAATTCCGTCACGAGCATGGGGGTGCCGAAGCGCTCCGCTTCCTGCACTTTAACCCGCATGGCATAGGGCATCAGTTGCCGTCCAAACCATTTGTACGGTTTTCCTTCGTGACACAACGGGTCGTAATAATGCACGGAATATACGGAGCCTGTTTCGGGAGCAAAGGTCAAACGGCTTCGGAATCCGGCGCTTGTATAAATAACTGGTTCGAAGAGGAACGGGATTCGGAAATTGTTGCGCTGCCGCATGGTCTGAATTTTTTCATATAGGCCGGCAAGCGCCTTTTTCTCGAAGCCCAAACCCGTCCACGGGAACGGTTCATTCATGATTTCCACGCCAATTACATTATTCTGGTTGTCCACGCTTTGAAGAAGATGTTCCACCATGCGCACATAGCGGTCTTTAAGCGCTTCGCTTCGCCAGAAATGATCGTAGGCATGCAGTACGGCCGGATCCAAATAATTGATATTCCAGGGTTGCGCCGGGGTGAATTCATGCCCGCCAGTGTCCACGGTCCATTCGGGAAAGCCATTGCCGGTGAATTTTCGGCAATAGAGGTCCTGATGGATGTCCAGCACTACGTCGATGCCCTGCTCTTCCATCCATTTCAGGCGTTCCAACGTTTTTTCGATGTAGTTTTCATCAAATTCCCCATCCGTGGGTTCGATGGCCTCCCAGAACACCAGGTACCGCACCAGATTGAAGCCCCAAGTCTTCATGCGCGCGAAATCCTCGCGGGTATGCCAGGAGAGGAAATCCGGTGCGGTTTTGGCGTAGTTCGACACATTTAAGCCATGGTAGATGACGATGCGCCCTTCGGTATCCGTGATGAAGTGCATGGTGCGGGCGGGCAGGCAGCCGCGGAAGAGCACTGCAGCGAAAAACAGGACAACAATTCCAATGATCCCAAGCCCGATACGCATACACCCTCGCTTTGTGCGGAAGTTCCAACGGGAAGAAGCCATTTTCAGGTTACCGAGGCGAGCAAGGTGAAAATATTGTCGAGAATGCTCACCCAGGTTTTGCTCACCGGGTATTGCGTGGGGTATTTTACGAAGGCCACATGACCGTCCAGGTACAGGACATTCCCGCCGCCGGGGATATGATTGAACCGGCTCATGGTATCGCCTGGGATGGTGCTCTGGACCATGTCGAACATGACCACGATTTCGGTCTGGGCTTTGCTGCTTGCAGCCGGATTGTTGATGTCGGTGATAAAGAACCGTTCGATGCCTTCCCGCAGCCGATAGATGGTGGTTGGGCCTCGCTCTTCGTGTTCAAACTCAAAATCATTGTCGTAATTTTCAAAGGCCAATTCGGGATGCGCCATGACTTCCACAAATAGATTCAGCAGCGTATCGATAAGGTTTTGTGAATAGTCCGTGCCCGGTTGTGCCGGATAGACATTGTCGCCGCCGCCGGACGCGAGCAGATAGTGCTGCGGGGCCAGCGCCCAGCCGATGTAATAATACGACACGGAACTCATGGCGCAGGGATCAAACTGATGCTCGCCATTCCCCGTAAAATACCAGTTGTCTTCCGAGACCGAAATGCCGTCGGCGTCCGATGGACAAATCAGGATGTTGGGATCGTTCAAGTATTCCGGGTAAACCGCCGGACAATTAAACACAAAGTCTTCAAAATTGGACTTGTCGCAAAAGTAATCCGGGGGCAGGAAACTGCTGTCCCGCAACTTTAATGAAGGAAATTTGCCAGCTTTGTCTTCATTCGCATACATCTTATAGACCAGCCCCATTTCCTTGAGGTTATTCTGGCAACTGGATCGCCGCGCCGCTTCCCGCGCCCGGGCCAGCGCCGGCAACAGAATGGCCGCAAGAATCCCGATGATGGCAATCACGACCAGCAATTCGATTAGAGTGAATCCAACGCGCCTTGTCTTCATAACACCATTCTCCCTTTACCCCGGGCTGCATGTCCCGTCATGGCAACACGATAATCCTGTTCCCGCCAGGAGTCAAGCACTACTTCATGGCATGTATTTTTTCGCGCCAGCGTTCTGCTTCCTTTTTCATTGCGGCGGCGATGTCCGGGTGGTTATCCTTGAGATTGATTTTTTCACCAGGATCGCTTTTCAGGTCGGCCAAATGCACTGCATCCTCCGGCGGGGCCTCTTCCACCAGTTGCCCGTTCAGTACCAGTTTCCAGTTCCCTTTACGCAAGGCGGTTTGTTTGCCCTGTTCCCAGAAGATGGCCTCATGCGGACTTTTGGCGTTTTGCGTAAGCATGGGCAGGATATCGCAGCCATCCACGGAATATTGAGAAAGATCACCCCCGGCGGCGTTAAGGAAGGTGGGGAAGATGTCCATGGCCGCAGCCGGTTCCGAAATGACTTGTCCCGCCGGAATGCGCGCAGGCCAGGACATGAGCCCTGGCACGCGAATGCCGCCTTCATACAAACTGAACTTGTGTCCTTTGAAAGGACCGGGCGTTCCTCCATAGTAGGGGGTGCGGGTATTGTCCAGCCAGTTGCGCGTTTCCCGCGACGGGCCGTTGTCACTCATGAAAAAAATACAGGTGTTTTCGTAGACGCCCTGCTTTTTAAGTTCCTCGACGATGGCGCCCACGGCGTCGTCCACGGCACTAATCATCGCGGCCATAATCCGGCGTTCCGGTGTCAGGTTGGGGAATCGGTCCAGATATTTTTGCGGGGCATGCATGGGGTAATGCGGCGCATTGAAGGGAACATATAGGAAGAACGGCTGCTGTTTGGCGGCGGCGCGCTGGACGTAATCCGTGGCGCGTTCCGCGATCATTTCCGTGAAATACTGGCCGTTGGCGTAGATTTCCTGACCATTTTCCCATAGGTCATGCGCGGGATCCTCTTTGCCGCTGGCCATGCCCCAATAAAAGATGTGGGAATAATAATCGATGCATCCCGCCAGAAAGCCAAACCACTCGTCGAATCCGTGATGGTGGGGACGGAAGGATTCTTCCGCGCCCAGATGCCATTTTCCGAACATCGCGGTTTGATATCCCAGTGGTTTCAACGCTGTGGCTAACGTGGGCACTTTTGGAGAAAGCCCGGTGGCGGTCCGGTGCCCGGCTAGGATCGAGCGCACCCCCGCATGGCCGGGATATCTTCCGGTCAGGAGCGCCGCACGCGATGGAGAACACACCGGCGCGTTCGAATACCAATCGGTGAACCGCACGCCGCTGGCGGCCAAGGCGTCAAGGTGTGGCGTTTTGAGATCGGTGGCGCCCACGCATCCCAAGTCTCCATAGCCTTGATCATCGGTTAGAAAAATGACGAAGTTTGGTGGTTTCATGGGAGTTCCCTCGGTTGATGCTGCGGCGGATGGTTTTAATGCGGCGCATCCCCCGGCAGCCATTAATGCACTGCTGCTTTGTATCAAAAATTCCCGGCGCGTATTACGATGCATGACAGCTTCCTTCTTAGTTGACTTCACCGGTCTTCGGATCGTATTGCCAGGTTTGGCCTTTGTAAGGATTTGGTGGAAGTTGGGTGAAGGGTCCTTTGCGGACCAAGTCTTCCAGATCGGGTGGCCAGGTCCCGTGTTTTTCCCGGTATTTACTTAGTGCATCGCGGATAAGCTGTGTGTTCTGCGCCTTAATGCTGTCCAGCAAGGTGGTATTCTGCACTTTACCGTCCGGGTCGATAAAAAAGCGTCCGCCAAGGGGGTCAGGGGGAACCGCTTTGATGAGCCCGGCCTGCACGAGTTCATCGAACGACGCAGCGGGCCGTCCTGCGGTTTGCGCGAACTGCTGCATGCGCTGGTTGAGGACATGGCAGGCTTTGCGCAGTGTGAGTTCCTGGAGTTTGCGCGCGGCAAGTTCGCGCAACAAGGTATCGGGACTTTTCAGCAGGTTGTTCCACATGTCCCGCTCAATCTCAAACAAATCCATGCGTCCTTGTAGTTTTGCGGCGATATCCATGACAAGAGGAGGCGCGTTTCCGGTGGCTGCGCTCATGGCAAGGTAAAAGGCGGCTTTTTGTTGTGAATCAGGGTCGGACTGCCGGTTGAGAAGATAGATCATGGCGGCTTCATACGGCAGTTGCCATGCGCCGGGATTTTTGACCATGCCCCGTTCTATAAGTTCCAGGCTGGCGGAATCTTCTGCTTTTAGCGCGGCGAGAAACATGCCGCCATACCGGTAGGCATCGACAAAATACGGATCCAGCCGAACCACCGTATCCAACATTTGATCCAACCATTTGAATGCGCGTTCGCCCTGGTTTTCTTCGGCAATATACTGGACGCATCGAATCCACAGCAAATCCGAGATTATGCTGTTCATGCCGGCTGTAAAATGCTGCAGGAGCGCGGCGTTCGGCAAATAGAGCAACTCGCTTTTAAACGTTTTGTTCCGTGCGTTGTCTACTTGATGCTGTGCAACCAGCATCAGGGCAAAGAACACCGCCGCGCCGAACAGCGCTCCGAATCCCTTTCGGGACAGGCCGCTCATACATCTTTCTCCTCAAAAACGAGTGCCGCGAGGATCAAGAACACGCCGGTATATGCGGCGGCATAGGTTATCGCCCACGCCACATACCCTAAAGAAACGGGAACACCGTTGGCCGCTTCCGAACGGATGTCGAAGTTGCTGAGATTGGGTACGATGTAGTATGCGATTTCCAGCAGTTGTTTGGCCAGGGTGCCGTCGAATTGCGGCGGCAGATTGAGAAAGACACCGGTGGCATGGCCGAAAATATAAGCCATAAACACAATGATGGCGCCGAGAATGGGTGAACTGAGCGAAGAAAGGAGCAGGGCGATGGCCGTGACCAGCGTCAGCTTGCAGTAAATCAGCAGCACCGCCAGGAAATACATTTTCTCCAGGCTTCCACCCAGTAAAAGCACGTACACTGCGGATACGCCCGTCATGATCAGCGTTACTACCGCTAACAATGCCATCAGCCCAACGTATTTTCCCAAAATAAACTCATAACGGTGCATGGGCTGGGAGATAATGGTGTAAAGCGTGCGCTTGTCAATTTCCTTATAGATGAGGCTGGTGCCGACAAAAATCGCGATGAGCACGCCGAACAGAGAGATGGCGGCAAGCGTGACGTCTTTTACGATCTTAATGTCCTGTCCGATGCTGATCCAGGCCAGGGCTTTTGAGCCGAAGATCACCACCGCCGCAAAAAATAGCAGCACATACAGCACTTTGTCGCGCACGGCTTCACGGAACGTGTTCTGGGCCATGGTGAGGATTCTCATAATTGGAGATCCCCTTTTTGCTGTTCGCGCAGGAAATAATCTTCCAGTGTTTCCCGTTGGTTGTCCTGACCGCCGAGCAATTCGTCGATCTGCCCTTGTTTGCTCAGACGCCCCTTGACCAGGATGCCCACGCGGTCGCAGAGCTGTTCGACATCGCTCAGCACATGCGAACTGAAAAAAATCGTCTTGCCCAACTCATGTTGATGCCGGATAATGTCGCGGATCATGCGGCGGCCCAAGGGATCGAGGCCGCTCATCGGTTCATCCAGGATAAGAAGCGGTGGATCACCCACGAGCGCCACGGCAAAACCCACCCGCTGGCGCATCCCTTTGGAAAAACTTTTGATACGGTCCCCGGCGATCTCCCGGAGTTCCAGCATCTCGGAAAGCCGGTCCCAGTCACGCGCCCGTTCCGCCGCGGATAAACCCCGTAGCCGCCCGTAAAAATCCAGGGTTTCCTTTGGAGTGAGGTACTCGTAGAAATAGGGTTGTTCTGGGAGATACCCCAGCAATCGGCGCGTGGCGCGGTTGCGCGCATTTTCTCCAAAGATGTACGCGGTTCCGCCGGCGGGCTTCAACAAGCTGCACAGGATCTTGATGGTGGTAGTTTTTCCCGCGCCGTTGCGGCCCAAGAATCCGAACACTTCCCCTTCCCCCACGGTGAGATTCAATTCCGTGAGCGAATGCACCGTGCGCTTGCCGATGCCTTTGTATACTTTGCTGAGATTCTCGGTCCGAATTGCGTCCATCGCGAGTCCTTATTTCGGGAACATCATACAAAATTCCGGGCGGGAAGCATAACTGCGATTATCGTGGTGGAGTTTCAACGATACTGATGCGGCCTTTGAGGAGCAACTCCGGGTGATGGCCGTAGAACACGCCTTCCACTTCCGCGCCGCCGGTTTCTCCGCCGATCATGTAGACGGTGTCTTCGTGAACGAAGGTCAGGGAAAGATTGTTGTTCAGCGGCATGGAGTCCGCGCGGCCAAAGAGTCCCGTTTCGGCATCGTAGACGAACATGTCGTTATAGTAGTCGCCCGTGTTGTGAAACCGCCGGGGGGCGCCATAGGGAGGGCGGGTGGAGCCATCCGGATTGGCTACTTGGGCGTATTGATAGCCGCCGCATAAGAGAATGTAGTGATCCTTGAATACGATTTTCCCGGAAGGGAAGTTACCGGAGGCGATAGGCAGATCGCGCAAGCGGGACCACTCATTTTTTGCGGGGTCGAATTTCCAATTGTCCACCACGGTGCTGTATGGATCGCCCGTAGCCCCGCCAAACAAATATATCTGGCCTTTTACGGACGTCATGGCTCCGACCCAACGTGGCGTGCCGGGACACTCCGGCAGCCGCTTCCATCCTTGACCCGCGTGTTGGGTATCAAACGCGATCAGGCGCGCGCCCATGCGTTCACAGCCGCCCTTTCGATCTTGCCGGGTGTAGAAATGCTCGCTGTCATAATCCGCGCCGCCGCACACGTAGATCGTTGTTCCGATAGTGCATGCCATGCCGCCGCTGATGGGCCATGGGAGGTCCGGAAAACGTTCCCAGCGCCATGTTCCGTTTTCTTGGGCAAGTTGATAGCCATCGGAATAACAATACGGTTCCGAATAATTGAATCCGCCCCAGCAATACAAAGCGCTGCCCACGGGCAGCCCCACGAGCCCCTGCCGGGCCACGCCGGGAAACTCCGGAAGATTCTGCCACCCCTTTGATTCGTTTGTCAGATCCAGCGCCCAGGTTTTCTGTAAAAATCCCCGGGGATATTTTCCGGGTTTTTTGTCATTGTTGTGACCTGCGCAAAAACCGCAGGCGGTGAGGATATACTTTCCCGCCACTCCGCCGGCGCTGTCCTGAAAACCCTGTGGCAAATCCGGACCGCGGCTCCAGGAGATATGCAGGAGCAGGGGCAGTTCATTCTCTTTTTGCGGGGCATACTCTTGCGCGGCGCTGAAAGACATTGCGCCGAACAACGCCATGAGGAACAAAACCGGAATTTTATTTGCGGGAATGATGGCCCCAGGGCTTTTCATTTGTGTCTTCCTCCTCCTCTTCATCATCGGAGTACTCTTCGTCCTCCTCATCATCCATGATATACAGCATGTCCCGCTGTGTCATAAGATGGTCCAGGATTTTTGGAAAATCCTCCGGATTGAAGTTATCCGTGCGGGTTTTTTGTTGGAGCAGAAGGAGGTCAGGCTCGCCGGGAATGGGAGAAGGCATGCCGCACACAGCCGCGTCAACGAGCGCCACGTTGGCATACAGCAACTCCAGGAGATCTTCCCGCTCATACTCATCGGCGGAATCCAGCACCAGGGCTACCGTCACCGTGGGAATCCCGGTGGTTTCCTCGCCGGTGTCCATGAAGACAAACCCCGCTGCGTCCTTCGTTGTGAATTGCCAAAGTTTGCTCCCGCCCATCAAACCGGGCATGGCTTCACAATGCGTGGAATGTTTCTTGACGATCCGGTCGAGCGACTTGGCGAGAATGCGCGGTTCCATGTGTAAATACCTTTCCGTTCGTTAATGAATGAAGTGTATCTTGATCTCCGCGCATTATACCCGATTGCCCCATCCCATATATATGTCCCGGCTATATGTCTCGGCATTGTCCCGAATGACGGGTGTGCCCGGCGCACCGGAAAACGGGAAACGAGTTACCATGAATCGTAGATTCCCCCAGAAACCATGAAAATACCCTTTTGGGGGAAATGGGAAACGAGCCCCCCTTTGTCCCCTCCCCGCATGTGAGGGGGAATTTTCAGAGCAGACTGGGGTGAAAACATTCTTGTGAAGAGTATTAAAACCGCGATTTTAAGGGGCGGCCAGAGCACTTTTTTGCAAATTCTCAGCGTTCAGTTTTAATCTCAGCTCTTTTTTTGCATTAAAGTGATTTTTTGTGTTCATTTTCTTATAATTTGCAACTGAACCAAAAATTAGGCAATCATCCGGGTGGGCTTATGAATGTCTTCTACGGTGAGAATATCGCCAGGTCATAAGATACGGGTGTAATTCTTTACCGGAATGATTAAGACCGTTAACGCTGCATTGTATATGAATAACGAATAATGGTGAATTAGAAACTAAATGGCAAACAAGGAAGCAACAGCCCGAATCAAGATCAACAAGCTGCTCGAAGCAACAGGATGGCGCTTCTTTCAGGAAGGGAACAAACCTGCTAATATCCGACTTGAACCCAGTGTGACAATCAAGCCCGCCGAATTGGAAGCACTTGGCGAGAACTTCGAGAAGACAAGCAAAGGCCGTATTGATTTCCTTCTTCTCGATGCCAAAGGTTTCCCACTCATTATCCTGGAGGCCAAATCGGAGGACAAGAACCCGCTCGTCGGAAAAGAACAGGCCCGTAAATATGCCCGATCCCAAAATTGCCGCTTTGTCATTCTATCGAATGGAAATCTGCACTATTTCTGGGATCTTGAGCGCGGCAACCCTTATATCATCACTTCCTTCCCTACGCCGGACTCAGTGATCGGCTACAAGAAGATCACGCCCGACCCACGGCGCCTCATCGAGGACCAGATTAACGACGATTACATCGTGCTAACCCAGCACCCCAACTACCAATCTGAAGCGGCGTGGCGCAATGAGGCTGAACGCCCTGGTTATATTCAGGCTAATAAACTGCGTTTCTTGAGGCCTTACCAGTTGAAGGCCATTTATGCCCTGCAACGGGCCGTGTCGGATGGTAAGGATCGCTTCTTGTTCGAGATGGCCACTGGCACAGGGAAAACTCTCACCGCCGCTGCTGTTATTAAGCTCTTTCTTCGTTCGGGCAATGCCCGGCGTGTGCTCTTTCTGGTGGATCGCATAGAACTGGAAGATCAAGCAAAGAAAGCATTTGTTTCACTGTTATCCGGTGACTATACAACGGTAATCTATAAGGAAAATCGCGACGATTGGCAACATGCGGAGGTTGTTGTCACCACTGTGCAGTCCCTGCTTTTCAATAATAAATATCAACGCCTCTTTTCTCCGACCGATTTCGATCTGGTTATTTCTGATGAAGCGCACCGTTCCATTGGGGGAAATGCTCGTTCTGTCTTCGATTATTTCATTGGATATAAGCTTGGACTTACCGCAACACCGCGCGATTATCTAAAGCGTTTTGATGGAAGCAAACCGACTACTCGTGACCCGCGCGAAGCCGAACGCCGGTTGATGCTGGATACCTACCGTACTTTCGGCTGCGAAAAAAGCCAGCCAACCTATCGATATTCCTTGCTTGACGGTGTGAAGGAAGGTTATCTGATCAATCCCACCGTCGTGGATGCACGAACTGGTATCACCACCGAACTGCTTTCAAAGCAGGGATTTATTGTCGAATTTGCGGATGACAATGGGGAGGATCAGATAGCAGTTTTCATGCAACGCGATTTTGAAAAGCGTTTTTTCTCCGATGCAACCAACCAGCTTTTCTGCAAAACATTTTTAGAAAACGCCCTGCGCGATCCCATCAGCGGCGAAATTGGAAAGTCTATCATCTTCACGGTTAGCCAGAATCACGCGGCAAAACTGGCGGATATCCTGAACAAGATGGCGGATCGCATGTTCCCCGGCAAGTACCAGTCCGACTTCGCCGTGCAGGTTACCTCATCAATCCCCGATGCCCAACAAATGACCATTAACTTCACCAACAACCGATTACTTGGTTCGGGTAACTTTATCTCCGCCTATAAAACCAGCAAGGCCCGCGTTTGTGTTACCGTCGGGATGATGACTACAGGGTATGATTGCACGGATATCCTCAATCTTGGCTTGTTTCGCCCCATCTTTTCGCCAACCGATTTTATCCAGATTAAAGGCCGCGGTACGCGCAAGCACAACTTTCTCAATGAGCTTTTCGATAACAGTATAAAGGAAGGTGTCACGCAACCGCAGAAATCGACATTCAAACTCTTTGATTTTTTCGCCAACTGTGAATATTTTGAAGAGAAGTTTAACTATGATGAGGTGTTGAAGCTGCCTTCGCCAAAGGGTAAAAGCCTTGGAAATGAAGGAGGAACAGGACCCGTGGCAGTGGGGGGAACTTATGACCACCTCGGTGATGATATCTTATCTTCGATTAAGGAAGAAAAGATCGGCGCAGAGGGAATGAAGATTGACCGGATGTTCTTCAGCAGGTTCGAAGATTCGGTCCGTGAAAATGAAACCATCGCTGCGGCAGTGGAGGCAGGACAATGGGATCGAGTCATCGATTACGTCAACCGTGAAGTGTTTGATAAGCCCGAGGAGTATTACACCCTCGACAAACTCCGAAAGGCCGCCGCGGTGGACCGCCGCCTCACCTTGCGCGAAATACTGGAAAAAATCTTTGGGCTTATCCCGCGATTCAAATCCAAAGACGAACTTCTTGAGGAAGAGTTCGCCAAATTCGTCGCTGATGCAAAACCCGAAGAAGCAACCGCAATACCGGCCATGAAAACCTTCTTCAAGGCGTATGCCACCAGTGATCAGGTGCGCCATATCATTGAGACCCGGCAGTTCACCGACCTTGCCACCAACCCGGTCTTTTCCACGCGTGACTTTCGCGCCGTACCGCCGAAATACCGTTCCTTAATTCCAGAATATATCAAGGATTATGTATCCTTGAACCAATTCGCCGCATAGGAGCCAGTATGCGTAAAACGGAGAAGACAACCATCGAAGTACGGGGAACGTCTGTTACGGTTCTCAATCAAGGGGAGGAAGATTACATCTCTCTGTCCGATATTGCCCGGTATAGGGATGCGGAACGGACCGATTACATCATTCAGAATTGGTTGAGGAATCGTAATACCATCGAATTTCTCGGAATCTGGGAGGGCTTGAACAACCCCGGGTTTAATTCCATCGAATTCGATGGGTTTAGAAAACAGGCCGGCATCAACAGCTTCATCCTTACCCCAAAACAATGGATTGCAAAGACTTCCGCCATTGGCCTGGTCTCCAAACCGGGGCGTTACGGGGGCACCTACGCCCACAAGGACATTGCGTTTGAATTTGCCTCCTGGATCTCAGTCGAGTTTAAACTCTATCTTATCAAGGAGTTCCAGAGGCTTAAAGAAGATGAAAACCGCCGCTTGTCGCTTGCCTGGAACCTGAACCGCACCTTGTCCAAGCTGAATTATCATATCCACACGGATGCCATCAAGGCCCGGCTGATTCCCCCAGAAATAACGCCCGAACAGGCCGGCATTACCTATGCCAATGAAGCAGACCTCCTGAATGTGGCTCTTTTCGGGCAGACCGCGAAACAATGGCGCGATCAGCACCCCGGCATGGAAGGTAACATGCGCGATTATGCCACCATCGAACAGCTACTGGTCTTGGCCAACATGGAAAGCTTGAACGCTGAACTGATTCATATCGGGTGGAAGCAAGGGGATCGCCTCAGACATCTCAACGAAATAGCCATACGCCAAATGCGGGTGCTCACTGCTGTATCGGCCAGTAAACAACTCAAGGAATAATTATGCTCGACACCGATACCAAGCGCCGCATTGACACCGCCCGTGACATTCTTGTTGGCAAGGTCCCCGACCCCAAATCGCAGGTCGAGCAAATCACCATTGCACTTATTTACAAATTCATGGATGACATGGATGCCGAGAGCGAGGAGTTCGGCGGAAAGCGCAAATTTTTCGCAGGCAAGTTTGCACACTATGGCTGGGCCAAACTGATGCGCTCCGGTCTTGGCGGCCATGAAGTGTTAAACCTTTACGCCGAAGCCATCGCTAAAATGCCGGAGAATCCAGGTATCCCGCCGCTTTTCCGGGATATCTTTAAAAATGCCTACCTGCCTTACCGTGACCCAGAGACCCTCCGCGCGTTTCTAAAGGTAATTGATGAATTCTCCTACGATCACAGCGAGAAGCTTGGCGATGCCTATGAATACTTGCTCTCTGTGCTCGGCACCCAGGGCAAACTCGGTCAACTGCGCACCCCCCGGCATATCATTGATTTCATTGTTGAGGTAATCGATCCCAAGAAGACCGAGACCATTCTCGATCCTGCCTGCGGCACGGCTGGGTTCCTTATCTCCTCCTATAAACATATTCTTAGAGCCAATACCGACAAGAAAGGCCATAATACCCTTTCTCCTGACGATAAAGGCCGCCTCGCGAAAAACCTGACCGGATACGATATTGATCCGGGCATGGCCCGTCTTTCCACTGTTAATTTGTATCTGCACGGCTTCGCCGACCCGCATATCCACGAGTACGACACTCTAACCAGTCAGGACCGCTGGAACGAATATGCCGATGTGATCCTGGCCAATCCCCCTTTCATGTCCCCCAAGGGCGGTATCAAGCCCCATAACCGCTTCTCCGTGCAGTCCAAGCGATCTGAAGTGCTGTTCGTGGACTATATGGCCGAGCACCTCACCCCCACCGGACGCGCAGGCATTATCGTGCCCGAAGGCATCATCTTCCAAAGCCAGACCGCCTACAAACAACTCCGCAAGATGCTGGTCGAAGAGTTCCTGGTTGCCGTGGTATCGCTTCCGGCAGGCGTGTTCAATCCCTACTCCGGCGTTAAAACCTCTATCCTCATCCTCGACAAATCGCTTGCAAAAAGAACCAACGCTATCGCCTTCTTCAAGGTCGAAAACGACGGTTTTGGACTCGGCGCGCAACGCCGCGAAATTGATAAAAACGACCTCCCCGATGCCATCAGCTTCCTCAAGGAATGGTTGCAATCTATTCCCACCGCTAAAACTGCCCCAACTGCCCCTAATGCCATTATCGTTGAAAAAACCAAAATAGCAACTAATGACGATTATAGCCTCGGTGCCGAACGATATGTACAGCAAGCTCGTTTACTCACTGCGAAATGGGAAACCGTTAAACTTGGAGAAATTTGTACATTTATGACTGGGGGAACACCAACATCAACTGTTAATGAGTATTATGAAAACGGCACTGTGCCATGGTTGGTTTCTGGTGATATTCATAAAATGGAGATTCACAATTGTGAAAACCGGATTACTTTAAAGGGCGTTGAAAACTCCAATGCTAGATTTCTTCCAAAGGATAGCGTTTTGATTGCACTCAACGGCCAAGGGAAAACTCGTGGGACTGTTGCTCTGCTCCGGATGGAAGGCGCTACATGTAATCAATCATTAGTGTCCATAATGCCCTCAGACACTTCGATGGTGATTTCGGAATTCATATTTTGGATTCTACGGTCAATGTATTTTGACATTCGTGCATTAACCGGTGACAATGAACGCAGCGGTCTTAATATTCCGATTTTAAAAAGTATTCAAATCCCCCTTCCCCCAGTTGAAGTACAAAAAGAGATCGTGGCGGAGATCGAGGGCTATCAGAAAGTCATTGACGGCGCCCGCGCCGTCCTCGAAAACTACCGCCCCCATATTCCCATCCACCCCGACTGGCCAATAGTAATACTTGGGGAGATTTGCGATGTTCGAGATGGGACACATGAAAGCCCAAAATATGTTCTCGATGGATATCCTCTAATTACATCTAAGAACTTGAAGAATGGCTATATTGACTTCAGCGATGTGAATCTAATTAGCCGTGAAGACTTGATTGCGATTAACAAACGGTCCAAAGTTGATAATGGTGACATCTTGATGCCTATGATTGGAACGATAGGAAATCCGGTGATAGCCGATACAAGTCGTGAGTATGCGATCAAGAATGTTGCTCTGATTAAATTTTACAAAAATTCTAAAATCGACAGTCTTTTCTTAAGAAATGTGCTGGCTTCTGCATCAATGCAGTGCCTCTTTGATCGTCAAGCTAATGGTTCGACCCAAAAGTTTATGCCGCTGAAATTTATTCGATCCCTTCCAGTCCCCCTTCCGCCCCTCGCCACCCAGCAAGCCATTGTCGCCGAAATCGAAGCAGAGCAGGCACTGGTCGCCGCCAACCGCGAACTGATCGCGCGCATGGAGAAAAAGATCCAGGCCACCCTTGCCCGTGTCTGGGGTGCGGGAGATGAGGAGGGATGAAAATGAGGGACGACGGATGAATTATTTTATGGCTGTGCATTGTGGTTAAATATAGGGAGAACGATGCGTTTGTGGTCACCGCGTATCTGACCGACAAACCGAAAGCCGGAGAAGACCTATGAAGGGTTGCGCTTCGGGGAGCAGCAGGGGCGCCGAGAAGGCGGAGGGAAGAAGACGGGGTCCGGGGTCCGTACTTAGGGTTGACAACAGAAACTGACGACCTATTTCAATTTCTTTCTCGATTTGGGAGGCGGGAGAAAACTTTCGCTGGTTACCCTCAACTTTCCGTCAGGAGCTTTCATTTTCAACTATCGACAAATTGTCGACAGTTTGAACCCATCCTCTGTTCTTACTTACTTTCGGGCGACACAGGTTCACACTTGGCAATATAGGCGGGTACACTGACGCGATACCCGCCCTACCGAGGTCATTCCCGTTCAAGATAGCATAGGGCGCTTTGTTTGATGCTGTCGGCGTGGAATTTTACGCGGGAGGGGCCGGGGAGATCATCCACGTCGATGAGGGAGACGACGTGACTGAAGGGTTTCGCTTCGGGGAGGAGCGAGGGGGCTTTGTTGGGGGCGGATTCGAGCAGGGTGCGGTTCAGCCAATGATCTTCCTGTGTGGGGAAGAGGGCAAGGTAGATCATGTCCATCTCGACGAGTTCGCTGAAGAAGTGGGTGCCGAGGGAGACGTCGGGCACGAGGTCTTCGCGCATGGCGACGATTTCGCACACGATGCCGGCGGTATTGATCTCCGCGAAGGAGACGGGCACGCCGAGGGAGGGGGTGGTGGTGCCCCAACGTCCCGGACCGAGCAGCATGAGGCATCCCGGCGCGGCCGGGGCGGGGAGATGCGTCAGTTTTCCGATGAGCCGTGCGATGGCATAGCGATCCCGGATGGGGAGTTGTCCGTAGGTGGACGGATTGACGTAGAGGATGCGGTGGATGTAGTCAATGCGGCTTCGGCCAATCACCGGGCCTGTGGTGGAGAGCAGTATGTCCGTTTGGTTAAGGTCTTTCGGAACTTCTTCCACGAGCGATTCGCTTTTTACCTGCAAGGGGCGGCATTGCACGAGATTGACTTTGTATGAATCCGGGCTGGCGAAATTAGCAGTGAATTCGATATCAACCGGGTAATCGTAGGCATCTTCAATGATTCTGAGCATGCCGCGCATATTTTCAATGAACGAGGTTTTGGCGAGGAGCTTGTCGAAAGTGAGTTGTGGCGGAGGCGGCGTGCGCTGGCCGCGTTCCCGCGCCATTCGCGCGAGTTCCGGATCGCGCGTGGCAAAGAGATCCAGCGGCAGATGGGGACTGCGAGAAAATACATCCTGATAGTCCGCAGTGACCAGTTGGTTGTTTTCCAAATCCAGCACGTCCACTTTATGCTGGGCAAAGCGTCCGCCGCCTTCGGATTTGCTTTCCGGACGGCGTTCCGGGGCATTGAGCGCCACGATGCGTGTGTAATCGTCGTCGGATCGATCCACGGCACGGGTGCCGAGTCCGAATACAACGCGCAGCATTCCGGCTTTGGGATCGATGTAATCGCTCCACACATAGGGATTGAACGAGAATCCGACGCCTGCGATTTGCGGGTAGAACAAATCGTTGTGCATGGAGCCGGAAACGCGTTGTACCAGCAGCGCCATGAGTTCTTCGCGGTCGAGGAGGCTGTGGCGCGCGCGGTAAGCCAGTGCCTCTTCACTCATGGTGCTTGCATAGATCATGCGGACCGCCGCGAGGAAATCCTCCATATTCTGTACGCGCGAGCCTTGGTTGGGGCAGAACACGCTGGCATATTTACCCGCGAAGGAATTTCCGAAATTATCTTCGAGGAGGCTGCTGGATCGCACAATAATGGGGGATCGCCCGAAGTAATCGAGCATGTCTTCAAATTGTTCTTCAATTTCCCGGGGAAAGGACCCGGTAAGGATGCGCTGGCGGGCCTGTTCCGCGCCGCGCAGAAAGGTTTCGGGGTTCTTCTGGTTTTTCCAGGTCCACCAGCAGCCGTTCAGCACGAGATACGTGTAGAAGACGTCCGAGGCGATGAAAAACGAATCGTGCATTTCAAGCAGGCCGTCCCATTTCGGATCCTGTTTGTGAAGAATGGCGCGTGCCAACAGCATACCCACCGCCTTGCCGCCAATCAGACCGGTTCCGATAGTGCGCTTGCCAATTTCAAGCACGCCGTTGATATCGAGAAATCGTTCCGCAAGCGCGAGCACGCGATCTTCCCTTGAGACCACCATGCGCAACAATCGGCGGAACATATCATCCGGGTGGGCGTCCAAACTGCAGGCATTGGCCAGGCTGCCCATGGTTTCTTCGGCCTGGAGAAAAGCGCGGTTCCAGACGTCGAGCCGGTAGATGGCCGACTCGAGCGCGGAGTGGGGGGTGGAGGTGAGCACTTTCGCGATGACATGGCTTTCACGGACGGGCCGGAATTCTCCCTGTTCCCAACTGTGCAGCATGTGCATGGTGGGGGAATACCGCTGCACCACCTTGAGCGGCCGGACGTAAATCTGGCCTTCGTAACCGTACACGTCCAGCAGGAGTTGCGTGGTGTTGCGGATGGGCGTGGTGGCGTGCGAAGAGTGGTAATTGCGCAACAGCCCGAAGTACGTGACGGTTTCGAGATCATACAAATATGGACAGGTAAGCTTGAAAAAATTGCCGAGCATTTGATCGCTGAACCAGTCCGCAGCCAGGTCGGAAAGACAATCGAAGACATAGAAGGCGCCACGTCCGGCGCGCTCGATAGTTCCGTGGATGTTGTCAAGAAAAGGTTCAAATCCTTCTTGAGGATCCAGGTCGATGCGTTCAGCGTCGATATTGTCCGGAAGGAGCGCTTCATGGCGTGCGAACCGGAAATAGATCAGTTTACGACCGCGCGCCACGGCATTTTGGCAAAAGGGGGTGACGAAGGCCTGGTAGTCTTCGATGCGCTCCACCTGCCACACGATGTTGTCGCCGGATTGGAATCCGCGCAGCAATTGATCCAATTCTGGGAGACCTGAACTTAAATCGGGATTCGTCGACATTATCGTTCGCTCCATTTCTCACGGATGTTAGTATACGGTTTTTTGGGCGCACGTGTATTAACGCAAATACAACGGGCCCGGTACTTCCGCCGGGCCCGTCAGTATTCTACATGCGTTATTCAGGATTAGACCAATCCCTGGTCCAGCATGGCATCCGCAACTTTCACAAAGCCGGCGGTGTTCGCACCGACCACGTAGTTGCCCGGACGGCCATATTCTTCGGCCGCTTCCCATGCCTGGGTATGAATCGCCTTCATGATGTCGCGCAGGCGGCGATCCACTTCTTCGCGGGTCCAAGTCACATGCTGGGAATTCTGGGCCATTTCCAGTCCGGAAACCGCCACGCCGCCTGCATTCGCGGCCTTGCCCGGCCCGTACAGCACGCTGTTTTCCAGGAAGATATCCACCGCGCCCGGCTCGCTCGGCATGTTGGCGCCTTCGCTTACCAGGAAGCAGCCATTCTCCACCAGCTTGGCGGCATCTTTGGGATCAATTTCGTTTTGCGTGGCGCTTGGGAATGCACAATCGCACTTGATGTCCCACGGACGCGTACCCGCGCGGAATTCCACGCCCTTGAACTTGTCGGCATATTCCTTGATGCGGCCGCGGCGAACGTTTTTCAATTCCATCACAAAGGCCAGTTTGTCCGCATCAATACCCGCGGGATCGTAAACGGTGCCGCTGGAATCAGACAAAGAAACGGCCTTTGCGCCCAATTGATTCAGCTTCTCCACGGTATACTGCGCCACGTTGCCGGACCCCGATACCGTGCATATTTTCCCGCCCATATTGTCGCCGCGCGTGGCCAGCATGTTCTCCGCGAAATACACGGCGCCGTAACCAGTCGCCTCGGGACGAATCAGAGAACCGCCCCAATTCAAGCCCTTGCCTGTCAATACGCCGGTGAATTCATTTCGCAGTTTTTTGTATTGACCGAACAGGAAGCCCACTTCGCGTCCGCCTACGCCGATATCGCCTGCGGGCACATCGGTGTCGGGACCAATATGACGGAATAACTCGTTCATAAAGGATTGACAGAACCGCATGACTTCGGAATCTGACTTGCCTTTGGGATCGAAATCCGAGCCGCCCTTGCCGCCGCCCATTGGAAGTGTTGTAAGGGAGTTTTTGAAGATTTGTTCAAATGCGAGGAATTTTAAAATACCGATATACACCGTGGGATGAAACCGCAATCCGCCTTTGTACGGCCCGATTGCGCTGTTGAATTGAATCCGGAATCCGCGGTTGACGTGAATGTTGCCCTTGTCGTCTTGCCAGGGCACCCGGAACGTAATGACGCGTTCGGGTTCCACCAAACGTTCCAGAATGCGGTTGTCCTGGTATTCCGGATGCCGATCCAGAACGGGCTCCAGCGATTCCAATACTTCGCGGACTGCCTGATGAAATTCAGGTTCATTAGGATTGCGCCGCGCGACAATTTCCAATACATCCGTCACATATGACACGTTGAAGATCCTCCAGTTGGGCGTGTTTGACCAAAATAAAGTGATTTTCGCGTACCCCGCCGGGTAACATGAATACGGCATATACCAGCCGGTTATAGGTAGTGTACGCTTTTTCTTCCTGCCATGTCAAGCGGGAATATATTCTCTTTTTTCCTGCGTTATTCCTGATTTTTTAGGTTTTCCTCAATTTTGGGCGATTTTTTATCAGAATGGCGGTTATTGTTCAGTTACGGCAAAATTGCCGGTTAACTTGACATGAGCGGGTGTGCATGATAGCATCTCGGATATTCGATTGCGTGAAGGCACGCAAGACTGCGCGAAGCATTGCCGGGATGGCAAGGAGGATAGTGCTCTGGATATCAAGACCCGCCGAAAGATGATTGCCATATTGCGCGTTTTGCAGGCTGCCCCCAAACCCATGGGCAGCCAGCGGATTGCAGAGGCGCTTCTGGCCTCTGGAATCGATTTGGGCGAGCGTACTGTTAGAAATTATCTGGCGCAGACGGATGGGCTGGCCTGGACGGAGAATCTTGGACGGCGCGGGCGGCGGCTTACTCCGCATGGCCTTCAGGAATTGGAAAGCGCACTGGTGGTGGACAAAGTGGGGTTTGTGGCGGCCCGCGTGGATATGCTGGCGTACCAAATGGATTTTGATATCACCACGCGCAAAGGCAAGGTAATAATTAATGTATCGACGTTTAATCCCCGTGATTGGCGTTTTGCGTCCCGTGTTTTGACGGAAGCCTATGATGCCGGGCTTAGCATGGGACGGCTGGTGGCGTTCGGAGGCCCGGGGGATTCCTTGGGAACGTTCAATGTGCCCAAGGGAAGCGTGGCTGTGGGCACCGTATGCAGCGTGAGCATTAATGGTATTTTCCTGCGCGCCAAGATTGCCACCACCTCCCGGTTCGGAGGATTGGTGCAATTGGAAAAGATGCAGCCGCGGCGGTTTACGCAAATTATTACCTATGACGGGTCTTCTCTTGATCCCCTGGAAATTTTTATCCGCGGCCACATGACCAGTGTGATGAATACCGCCCGGACGGGGTTTGGGGTGGTAGGCGCCAGCTTTCGCGAAGTTCCGTCTATTGCCATGGAGGACGTGCGCCGTTTGGTCCGGCAAAGCGAACAGGCAGGGCTGGGGGGATTGCTGGCTATAGGCACTCCCAATCAGCCGTTATTGGATATTCCTGTAGCCCAAGGACGGACCGGGCTTGTGATATGCGGGGGGCTGAATCCGATTGCCGCGGTGGTGGAATCGGGCATTTCCGTGACCAGCACGGCCATGTGCACGCTCTGTGAATTTGATGACTTGGTGGATTACACGGATCTTCGGTCTTTTGCCGCCAAACGGGGTCTATAAGGAAATCCCAAGAGGGGGAAGGCCTGTCATTTTTAGTAGATTAGTGAAGTGAGGTGAAGACACTTGACATTTAGCAGAGGCTATTCTATGATTTTGATTGATGGAGTGATCGTGGCGGCGCATGGTGTGAATGGAAAAACCCGTGCTCTGGGCGGGTGCGTTATTAAGCGCTATGTTAACGATGCGCTTTGCGGTTGATATTAAAATTGTTGGGTTGCTTACATATGGAAGTTAGGGCAGAGATGCCGGAACAAGAAAGGGCTGCTGTCGTGAAAAACAATCAATCACATCTTCAACTCATGGTTGTCGGCATACTGCTATTGCTCGCATGCGGCGCAGTGGCGCAAGTCAGCCCGCCGGTGGATTACGCGCTAATCTTCGGCGACATGGAGAATGTATTGGGCGCCGCGCTGGTGGATACGAGCACGGAACCCGATACGGATCTCTGGCATGATCATGGCGGCGCAAATGGCATTTGGCGTAGCGTGCCCGGACAGATCGGCCCTGGTTTTGTAAAAGTAGATAATGATGGCAACGGAATATATGATGATGATCACTTTGCCTTTCTACAATCTCTTCTGAATGCGGAAGGCTGCACCGCCGGCCTTAATGCGGCCCAGTTGAACAATATCCGCACGTCGTTTGATCAGATGCGCGCCGCCATCAATTCGTTCGAGATTACCCTGAGCAATATCCAAATCCGCAATGGCGGCATTACGGTTCCCAACCAGAACATCAGCATTACCACGGGGGCGGAAGCATGCATTGACACACTGATTGGCGAACAATGCTTTGACGTGCCTTCCCTCTGGGGCGAGGACGGCGTGCTCAACGACGCGGATCCCCGGTTGGATGATTACCTCCGGGATTTGGGGGCAGGATATACCACCATGGGGGACGCCCAGGCCCTGGCCTATTTCCAAGGCTTGGTGGCGCAGATTGTGATTAAATACATTCCCATTCTGGTGGACAATCTCCTTGCGGATCTGAAGAGTGGCGGGAAGGCCTATGTGGCGCCGGACGTGAAGTGGGATTTCGAGAAAGCCTACACGGTACCTTGTAACCAAATTACCACGCTGACCAAACACGTGTGCATTACCGATCCCATTGAGATTTGCGTGGACATCACGGTGACCAACACGGATCAATGCGCGGCCATTCAGAGTTTTATCAATAATTTTAACAGTCCGCCGCATACCAGCTATGGGTCGCTTCTGGCTGCGGGTGGAAACTTAAATGGCATCGCCCCCACGAATCTTGGCTCCTACACCGCCGCGGGCGGCGTCGTGGCGAATTGGCTGATCCGGGAAAATCTGGACAACCCCGCTTCTTTGGTGATTACTACTCAGCCGGCCGGAAACTATTCCGGTTCGGGCCCGGGTGATCCTTTGTGCACGGGCAATTGGACCTTTACCGTCGGCATGGAATACACCAACTTCGCCTACACCTATTATTGGTATCAAGGACCCAACCCCGGAAGCTTGGCGCTGGCGGAAACCACATCGGTCCCGCAACGGGTGCTAACCAGCCTGCCTTATGGCATCACCTACCATCAGGTGCGGATCGCCGGACCGTGGACGGGCGGATGCGCATTGCCACAAGTGACTTCGAGCACGGTCGGCTTGCGAGTTGTGCCGCCCATCACGTTTATTGGAACGCCACCCACGCGGATTGACATTCCGGATGGTGAATATTACGAAGATTATCCGGTAGGCGCCATCATCGGCGATTCGAGTCCGCTTACGTTTACGTGGTACCGGAAGCGGGCGATCGACACGGATTTCCTTGAATATAGTGTCACGAACGACGGTGTACTAATGATTCGTCTTGATATGAGCGGCGCGCAGACTTCGGACAGCGGTCAGTATTATGTCCATGTAAGTTCTGATGTATACGGCCATTCGGTAGATTCCCCCGTCATTCGCGTGAATGTGGTGACCTTTCCCACGGATGCCTATGATCCGTTGGCGCAGGCTGGACCTCAAGGACGAACCTTGATCGCCACCAATTCCGGGTCTCCTGCAACTATCCAAATTTTCACGGGAGAAACACCTCCCAGAATGAACGTCAATGGCACCAATATTCTGGGTGAGGTTGCTGCGGCGACGGTGGAGGTTGGCGTGGCCACCTTCCGCTTTGAGCAGGTAAATGTCCAGTACGCAAATGTGACCATCATGACCGGCAGCAACCGGCCGCTCTCGATTCTTTCCGCGGGTGACTTGAATTGGGGCAATGTCACTATTACCGTTCCCCCAGGGTACATGGGTGGCGGGGCTGCCGGCAACCGAGGGCTTGGTGGAAATGGCGGAAGTGGCGGCTCTGGTGGTGCGGGAGGTATTGCCGGACCGGGCGGAAATGGCGGCAGTAGCGTACAATCCACTTCCGGAACAGCCAATGCTGGAAGCCCTGGGGGGAATGGTTCCATCGGTTATGCGGGAACAAATCCTTCCGGTACCTTGGGCGATGGCGTTGCCGGGCAGGATGGAACGGATGGCGGAGCAGGCTTTAATGATTTGGCAAGCACCTTTGGTGCAAAAGGCGTAAAAGGCGCCTATGCGCAAAATCGCGGCACCCCTGGCGCCGGTGGCGCCTATGGAACAGCGGGCAATGGGGGTGCACCTGGAAACAATGCGGGGGATAATGGTTCCCCGACAGGTGGGAGTTCGCCCACCATCGCCGCAACGGCAGGGAGTAAACCCGTCAAACCCTCAAGTGCGGGTAGTGGACAAATTGGCGGTGTCGGCGGTGACGCGACATATTCCCAAAGAGCCAGGGATGCTT
>JAKQOG010000099.1 GCA_029565395.1 Candidatus Hydrogenedentota bacterium
AGCGGGGTGCTCGCCAGCAAGAACCGCCTCCGTTTCACCCGGTACGGCCAATGTATCAGAAAAACAGTAAACGATGTCCTGGCACTAAATTCAGTAAACGATGTCTTGGCATTTAAGAGGTATGCGGTAAATACCGCTGAAGAAGTCGATGTTTTCTTCGACGGTCAGATCTTCATACAAAGAGAATTTCTGGCTCATGTAGCCAATGCGTGATTTGATAGCCTCGCTTTGTGTGCGGATGTTCAGACCCGCCACCTCACCGGATCCGCCGCTCGGTGTCAGGATGCCGCATAACATGCGGATGGTCGTCGATTTTCCCGCGCCATTCGGCCCTAAAAAACCAAAAATCTGCCCCTTCTTGACATCGAAACTGACGCAGTTCACTGCAACGAATCCGCCGAATCTCTTTTCCAGATCTTTTACCGTGACGGCGTACTCTTCAGTAGGTGCGGTGTCATGTGGCATGTATGGAATCCTCCTGGGCCAGTAATGACACAAACACATCCTCCAATTCTGGATCGATGCAGTCGACGCTTAGCACATCCATCGGCAATGTGTGTATGGCCGCCCTGGAAGCTGTTTCATTCTGCGTTAGTATGTGTACCCGGTCGCCGAACAACCCTATGGAATCCATGGGCAACATACGGTGAAGGGCTTGGGTGGCCTGACGGGGCTGGGAACACCGCACTTCCAACAAAACACCATGCAAATGGGCCTTCACTTCGTCTGGCGTGCCGCACGCGAACAGGCGGCCATGATGCATTAGCCCCAGGCGATTGCAGCGTTCCGCCTCATCCAAATACGCCGTGGAAACAATCACGGTGACCTTTTCCCGGAGCAATGTATAGAGAATGCGCCAAAAATCGCGCCGGGACACCGGGTCCACGCCATTGGTTGGCTCATCCAATAGCAAGACACGCGGTGTGTGCACCAGCGCGCATGCCAGCCCCAATTTCTGCTTCATCCCACCGGACAGGTTTCCTGCCAGCCGCCGTTTGAAGGGAGTCAGATTGCTGAAGTTCAGCAAGCGCTCCACCTTCTCCGTCCGGCCGCGCCGGGGCACGCCGTAAATGTCGGCGTAAAAATACAGATTCTCCATCACGCTCAGATCAGGATACAGCCCAAAACGCTGGCTCATGTAGCCAATGTCATGCTTCACCAATTCCGCTTCACGCACGCTATGCCGCTTGTTCACCCATGCATCACCGGAACTGGGCTCCAAAACGGAGGCCAGCATGCGCATGGTGGTGGTTTTGCCCGCACCGTCCGGGCCGACCAGGCCGAACAGCTCGCCTTCCATTACAGACAAATCCAACGATTCCACCGCGCAGAGATTCCCAAAACGCTTGCTGAGCTTTTCTGTGCGTACCATCTCCATAAAGTTTCCTTAGCGATGAATAATCGCATCGGCCGGCATGCCTGGCTTCAATTCCAACGCGGGATTCTCGATGTCAATCTTCACCCGGTATACCAGCTTCACCCGCTCTTTCTGGGTCTGAACGCTCTTGGGGGTAAACTCCGCCTCTGGTGAAATAAAACTCACCTTTCCCGGATAGGCTTTGCCGGGATAGGTGTCTGTGCGCACGTCCACACCTTGTCCCACTTTGACAAGCCCCAAATCACTTTCGTCGATATAGGCCCGTAAGAATACATGCGCTATGTTGCCCACGGTCACCACCGGTGTGCCAGGCGCCACATATTCGCCCGGTTCCACATTTTTCGACAGCACCATACCCTCAAGGGGGGATGTGATACGCGTATGGCTTAACCGGACTTCCGCCAAGCCAAGAGAGGCCTTGGCTTGTTCCAAACGTGCCCGTGCCTGATCAATGGTTTCTTTGCGCGGCCCCGCCACCGCCAGGGCATGCTTTTCCTGGGCTTGACGCAAGGCTGCCCGTGCTTGGTCTATCTGCTCCTTGCGAGGGCCTTCCTGAATAAGGCGATATTTTTCCTCCATCGCGGAGCGTTTCTCTTTGATGCTGGCATAAGCGGCATTCGCGGCATCATTTTGCTGCGCGGATACCCCCGACTTCAAAAACAATGCATGAATGCGATCCCGGTCCGCTTTCAGCCGTGCTTCCTCCGCTTTCACTGCGTCCATCTCCGCCGCCGCCCCCGCGATTTCTTGTGATCGCGAACCTGCCATCAACTCGTCCAACCGTGCTTGGGCGCCCTGAACCGCCGCCGCCGCCTGATTAATATCCTCCTGCCGGGTACCGGCCTCCAGTTCACGCAACGCGGCTTCGGCCATGGCCATTTCCGCCTTGCGCAGGGCCACTTCCTGTTGAATTTCGGCGTCGTCCAACCGTGCGATTTCCTGTCCGGCGGTTACGGTCATGCCTTCGTCCACCAGCCGTGCCGTTACCCGGCCGTTTATTTTGAAACTTACCTCAGCATCGATCACTTCAATGTTGCCCGAAACCGCCACACTATTTTCGTTCCCCCGCGCCAACACATGCGTGTAATTGTAAATCAAGAAACCTGCCCCCAATATGATGCCGCTCAACAAGGGGATAAGCAGTTTTTTCTTGTTAGCCATAATATAAACTCCTTTTGTGAATTACTTCGAATGCTTGGACTGATTGTCCAAGGCAGGGGGGGGTATGCCTTCACAAAGAAAACGCCACGCCCGGTCACAGTGCCGGGTGGCATCGAAACTGCCGTCACTCATGTACCACAACATTGCGGCAGGTTGAAAAAGCCCTATAAACATTGCGGAAAACGTATCGGGCGGAATATCTTTCCGAATCTTTCCTTCACGTTGGGCTTCTTTTGCCAGTTGCGCCACCTGCCCCAGATAATCTTTAAATATCCCGAACATTTTCGCCTTGCGCGCCGGATTGCCAAAATACACATGGTCGGAAAACAAAAGCCGCGGAATCGCTTGGAATTGTTGCGCCAAACGGATATGCCGCAATAACAGCCCATGCAACTGGTCCAGCGGATCCGATGTGGAGTTACGCGCCTCCGCCACCATGTTCAGCAAATGGCCATGAATTAAATCCAGCGCTGCATCCAATACGGCGCCCTTATTGGGGAAGTGCCGGTATATCGCTGAGGGGACAATGCCGACGTGTTGAGCAATGCGTTCCACGCTGAATCCCTTCAAGCCATGGACCTGAATCACTTGCATCGCCGCCTCTGCAATCTGTTCTTGGCGGACTTCTGTATCCAGTTTCTTTCGCGCCATATCGGTTCCTTTGTGAATATCCATTCACATTATATCTATAAGAAGCCTATTTGTCAAGTATATTTGGACTGCTTGGCATTATTTGTGAATAGTAATTCTTTTTATTGGCCATCCTTACGGGCGCAGTGAATCGAGCCGGGATGCTTGAGTTGTGGAACGCAGATTGCTGTGTCTTGCCAATCGTTATGAGACTTTCTTCTTTGAATCGCTGTTGAAGGCGGAGGGGGGTGTACTGACGAAATGAGATTGGAGAGAGTAAAAAAACCTATGCTACGGTTGAACAGTTTTCTTGGATGCTTGTTCCAATAACACTTGGGCCTTGGGTGTATTGGGTTGAATCGCCAATGCCTTAAGCGCTTGTTCCCGCGCCGCGGCAAAATCGCCCTTGGCCAACAAGGCCGCGCCCAGATTTACATAGACATCCGGGTCCTGCGGTTTTTGCTGCATAACGGATAAGAAAATCTGAACCGCCTCGTTATATTGGCCGGTGGCCAGATAAGCAACGGCTAAATCGTTCCTTGGATCAGGATTTTTGGGATTTATAGCACACGCACGCTGGAAAAAGGGCAGAGCTTTTTCCGGGTTGCCCTGCTGCATCAAATTGTTGCCTGCATTGCAGAGCGCAACATAGTTGTTGGGGTCCACGGAGAGTGTATGTCGAAATAGAGATCCCGTATCGTGCCAATACC
Source organism: Candidatus Hydrogenedentota bacterium (assembly GCA_029565395.1). Lineage (GTDB taxonomy): Bacteria > Hydrogenedentota > Hydrogenedentia > Hydrogenedentales > CAILVY01 > CAILVY01. Next base: position 3,880 of record JAKQOG010000099.1, read on the forward strand.
GCACTTGCACCATACTCAAACCTGCAAAGCTGATCAGAAAAACAAACACGATTCCTAAAACAACAGGTTGAATTCTGGGCCAGTGGGTCTCGATGTTTCCTATCGCTGCCGCCAAGGCTAATGCCAATCCGATATGTGGCAGATAGGTAAAGCGGTCCGCCATTACATGATGCCCAAAGGACACCAAACCGATCGTCGGAACCAACATCCCCAAAAACCACAACCACCCCACGATGCAGGATGCGTCATGCGCACCGCTTCTTCTCATCTCCCTGGACTGAGCCTCCGCTGTACCTTTTTTCCAAACCCAACCCACGGCGATGGAAACCGCCAACAAGAGTACGGCCGCGCCCGCCAGGCGAATGCCGGTGACAAACTCCGGTGTGGGCATTACTGGTATCCACAGTGGGTAAGGAATCACGGTCTTTACTACATAAAGTGCATATACAACAACACCATGGGTAATTCGTGCCCCCAGGGAAAGATTCTCGATGGGCGTGATACCCTGCTGCTCTGCAAAGACAGTGATCATGCAGAGCCCTACTACTAATACCAGCATATGCGCTTTTTCCGCGAGCAAGCGTAGCACGGATTTTAAGCCTTGATACCGCTGATAAGGCCAATAATCCAGTAACATCAATCCGAAGGGCAGTGTCACGGCTGCGGGCTTTGACGTCATGGCACAGAGGCAACACAGCGTGACCAATGCATTTTTCCAGGCCGTGGGGCGTTTCACATAGCCTTGGTATGCCAGGAGTGTCAGTAACACAAACGAACCGCTCAACACATCCTTGCGCGAGGCCACCCAGGCTACCGGCTCCACGCGTAATGGATGCAGCGCAAAAAATGCGGCGGCAAGGGCGCTGGGAACTGTCATGCCCGTAATCCGTGTGAGAAACAAGAACAACAACACCGAATTCACCATATGCAGCACAAGATTGGTGAAATGGTGTCCGCCTGGATGCAACCCGAAGATTTGGACATCCAGCATATGCGATAGCCGTGTCAGTGGCGCCCATAATCCTTCGTCAACGCTGGTGAGCGCCCATGTAAGGGTGTCCCATGTGAAACCAGCCTTCACATGAGGATTGTCCACGACATAGGCGTAGTCATCGTAGTGGAGAAACTCGTTCCAGACCACTGGGCCAAATACAAACCCAATAGCCAGGACCAGGCCCACAATGATCAGTATTTTCTGTAATTGTTCGTTCATAAAGCCGATGTGTATTGTGCCATGGTGATAGTTGTACCGTGAATTCCCCTTCATGCGCAAAAAATGCTCACTGGGAGAGGACTGCACGAATCGTATATGCTTATGGCAAATAGCGGCAAGGAGACGGGTTATGAAAACGAGGTTCATGTTGATTATGGCGCTGACAATGGGACTATCAACGGCGTGGGCGGGAGGTCCATTGTATAATGTGCGCGATTTTGGCGTGGTGGGAGATGGCGTTGCGAAGGATACCGCGGCAGTCCAGAAGGCTATCGACACAGCCGCATCGTCCGGGGGGGGAACGGTGTTTTTCCCGGCGGGTTCCTATCTCTGCGGCAGCCTTCACTTGAAGAGTCACATTACGCTGATGCTGGATAACGGCTCGGTGATCCTGGGCAGCACCAGTAAGGATGATTATGATCCCTGGGAGACCTTGCCGTTTAAGAACGACTCGGATCAGGAAACCTCCTATTTCCATAATGCCTTGATCTGGGGTGAAGATGTGGAATATGTGGCCATTACCGGCCAAGGGATGATTGATTGTAACTTCAAAAAGCGTCACGGCCCCAAAGCCATTGCACTGAAGCGGTGCCGGTATGTGGAAATCACCGGGGTTCACCTACGCAATTGCCCGAATTATAACATCAGCATGTTAGGCACCGACTATGTGAACATTGACGGCGTTACAATTCAAAACGGCCATGCGGACGGCATCGATCCAGATTCCTGTATGAATGTGCGCATCTCGAATTGTCATATCGAGGCGTGGGACGACGCGATTGTGCCGAAGTCGAGCTTTTCGCTGGGTGAACGGCGCGCCTGTGAAAATATCACCGTGACGAATTGCTATCTGGCCACGGGCTGCAATGCCTTCAAACTTGGCACGGAATCCGGTGGGGATTTTAAACGTATCGCCGTCACGAATTGTGTGATGGACGGACTGGAAGAGGATCCTGCGATTAGCGGTATCGCCCTTGAATCGGTGGACGGAGCGAATATTGATGGCATTACCGTATCGAATATCACCATGGTGAATGTCCGCACGCCGATTTTTTTGCGGCTGGGCAATCGAGGACGGGATATGGAAATTCCCACTCCGGGCTCGCTTCAAAATGTCGCCATCAGCAATGTTGTGGCTACCCGCGCCATGTTTCCGTGCAGCATTACCGGAATTCCCAAAAAACGGGTTATGGGCGTGACGCTTGACAATATCCGCATAACCTATGCGGGCAGTAATCCCATGCATCCGGCAGACACGCCCATCCCCGAACTGGAAGAAAAATATCCCGAAGCGGATATGTTCGGCACCTTGCCGGCCTATGGCATGTATTGCCGCCACGTGGAAGGGCTGACCCTCTCCAAAATAAACTTTGGCTGCAACCGTGATTTCTGGCGATTGACCACGCCCGACGATCGGAAAGTCAATTGGAAGAAAGACGGAGCGCCGGATCTCTCCGCGCCTGCGGAACCGGGAACCACGATCTTTATGGACGACGTTTCAGATGTTATTATTGAGGGCTTGCAGGGCGTTCCCACGGAAGGCGCCATGGTGCATTTCGTGAATGTGCGTACTGCCGTGCTCCGGGGCTGTTTGCCTGCGGGTGACACAAAAACGTTCCTGCAATTGTCTGGAGAAGGCACGCGCAACATCAAATTGATGGGCAATGTGCTCGATGGCGCAAGCCAGGCGGTGAAATTTGACGAAGGCGTTCGTCAGGATGCAGTAGAAGCGTATCCTCCGATCAAGCGATAAGAAAGGAAGTTATGGCGGTCAAGTGGATTATCAGTGACATTGATGGATGCATCAGTCCCGAGGAGTCCATCCCTTGGAACCTCGATTTGTTTAAGAAATTTGCCCATATCTCTCAGGATGCTGCGCAGGGAAAAGGCGATGTGGCTCCCATTACTCTCTGCACCGGCCGGCCTCAGCCGTATGCGGAAGTGCTGTTGAAGATCCTGGGCATCCGGGTGCCTGCTGTATGCGAAAATGGCGCCGTGCTGTATAGCTTGAAGGATAACCGTTCCGTGTATGGGCCGGGCGTGACAGTAGAGAAGATTCGCGGCCTGCGCGCCGTGCGTGCCTTTATTGAAGCGGAAATATTGCCCGCGTTTCCGGATGCGGTATATCAATTCGGCAAAGAAGCCAACATGTCGGTTTATTCCGAGCGGCCGGAGATCTTTGAGGATATCGTTCCATTAGTGGAACGTTTTGTGGCCGATCAGAAGTTGCCGCCGCTTATCATCAGCCCCACGCATTATTATCTGAATCTTTCGATTGAAGGTGTGGACAAAGGGATGGCGTTGCGGGAACTGATGCAACAACTGGGGGTAAGCCTGGAAGAGACGGCGGGCATTGGCGACACGGAAGGTGATATATCCTTGCGGGAGTCCGTGGGTTATTTTGCCTGCCCGGCGAATGCCAAACCCGGCATCAAGCAATACGCGGATTATATTTCCCCTTACGAAAACATCGAGGGCGTGCTCGATATTCTCACTCGCCCTGAATTCAAACGCGCATAACGGAGAGTGTACCATGGCCGACCAATTTATTTTTACCATGCTTGGACTGGATAAGTTTTACGGGCAGAAACAGGTATTAAAGGACATCAACCTGTGTTTTTTCCCTGGTGCTAAAATCGGCATTGTGGGCGAGAACGGATCCGGTAAGACCACCGTGCTGCGGATCATGGCCGGGCTCGATCAGGAGTTTAACGGGCAGGCCACCTTATCGAAGGGTTACCGCGCGGGGATGGTGGCGCAAGAGCCGCTCCTCGATCCGGACCTGACGGTGCGCCAGACCCTGGAAAGCGCTTTCGCGGAAATTGTGGCGCTTTTGAAGGAATTTGAAGATCTGTCCATGAAAATGGCGGAACCGATGGATGATGACGCCATGCAGGCGGCGCTGGACCGCATGTCGGTGTTGCAGGATAAGCTCGACGCGGCGGACGCCTGGAATCTGGATACGCGCTTGAATCAGGCTGGTGAAGCGTTGTGCCTGCCGGACGACGACCGCATCATCTCCACGTTGAGTGGGGGCGAGAAACGGCGTGTGGCTTTATGCAAGGCTTTATTGGAACGTCCGGACTTGTTGTTGCTCGACGAACCTACGAACCATCTGGATGCGGAAACGGTGGATTGGCTGGAAACGCAGTTGCGCGATTATCCCGGCACGGTAATTATCGTAACGCATGACCGGTATTTCCTGGACAATGTAACGAAGTGGATTTTGGAATTGGAAGGCGGACACGGGATTCCCTGGGAAGGGAATTATTCTTCGTGGCTGGAACAAAAACTGAGCAAGCTCGCGGCGGAGGAGCGGAAAAACTCGCCGCGTGCTCGCGCGCTGGATCATGAATTGGCGTGGATACGCATGAGCAACCGCGACCGGCGGGAACTGAGCCAGGCGCGCTTGTCGCAGTATGAGCAACTTTTGGCGCGGGAGCAGGCGGTGAGTAAACAGGACAACGCGGCGATTCAAATTGCGCCGGGGCCGGAATTGGGGGATCAGGTGGTGGAGTTTCGTGGCGCATCCAAGCAATTTGGGGATACGGTGTTGTTCAAGGATCTTGGATTCATTGTGCCCAAGTCGGCGATTGTCGGCATCATCGGCCCCAACGGCACCGGCAAATCCACGTTGTTGAAAATGATGGTGGGGCAGGAACAGCCAGATGTGGGAGAAGTGGCCATTGGTTCCACGGTGCAGATTTCGTATGTTGAACAGGAGCGGCGGGCGTTGCAGGGGGATCTGAGCCTGATTGACGAGATTGGCGGGGGCAGCGATTTTGTAATGATCGGCAAGCGCGAGATTCCGATCCGGCAATACCTGTCGCGCTTCGGATTTCGCGGGGCGGATCAGCAGAAGATGTCAAACCAACTCTCCGGCGGCGAGCGGAACCGGTGCAATCTTGCCAAGCTTTTGAAAGACGGCGGCAATGTGTTATTGATGGACGAACCCACCAACGATCTGGATGTCAATACGCTGCGCATGCTGGAAGACGCCATTCTGGATTTTACCGGCTGCGTGATGGTAATCAGCCATGATCGTTTTTTCCTGGATCGCATCTGCACGCATCTGCTGGTGTTTGAGGGGGAACAGCAGGTGCGGTGGTTCAAGGGGAATTACCAGGAATATGAGGAGTGGCGCGTAAAGGAATTGGGATCCCGGCTTTTCGAAAACCGGCGGAGCCGGTACCGGAAGATCGTCAGGGCATGATGGCACATCATTGCGGTGAACGAGTCTAGAAAGTCAACTTGCTTCCGATGTAAAAATAATCCGCATCGTCATCATCAAGGCCGCCCATAAAGCCGAGTCCGTTGTAATCAAAATAGGCGCCCTTTTTTATGGCGTCACCGGTGAAGAGGTGGGACCAACCCGCCTCAAAGGTGAGGTCTTCGGAGTATGCATAGGAGGCCCAGAGGTTGGTGATGAAGCCGATGTCTTTACTGCCGGACTCGGTCAGGAAGGGGAAGGGCCATCCGACAGGGATCTTATGGGATCCAAGGCGCTTCATCATGGGGGGATCGAAGGGGGACACCACCTGGAGATATTGCAGATAGGCGCCGGCTTCGATGCTTTCGGTGAACGCGGCCTCTATGCCGCCGGTGGCAATCCAGCAATTAGATAGTGAACCACAATCGAAAAAGCTATCTTCTTCCCAACTGGAGAACAGCCGGTTGAAGGAAACGCTGGCTTTTGGTTTGTAAAATGGATTCAGCCAATCTTTGAAACTGATGTCGCGATTGTCTTCTCCGCCGTAGTATGTAAAGCTGGCGTAGAGGCGGGGGTCAAATTTGACGGGGAGTGTATAGCCCAGGGTGCAATGCCCGGCGAAGGCATTGTACCGGGCGGTGTCATCGCCATAGATTCCTGCTGCGAACCCTTGACCCAAGGTGGAGGCGTCGCCCCACTGGTAGGCGGCTTCTACTTCATAATCCAGACCGTTCCATTCCCCGGCGCCGCGCACGCCAATGGTATGGATGGCGGTGTTGCCGTAATTATCCACGCCCATCCAATCTTCGATTTTTTCCGTCAGCCAGGAAGCCTGGGTATCGGACACATCCTGTCCGTCGCGCAGGAAGAAGTAATAGGCGTCGAAGGCGATTTCTTTAATGCCGGCATAGGTGGCGTAGAGGCCGTAGAAATCGAGGTCGCCATGATCCACATAGCGTTCAGCGAGCTTGCTGGCGAAAGCGTCCACGCTCCAGTCTTCCACGGCAAAGGTTAATCGGAGTGCGTCAAAAGAGAGGTAGGTCAATGGGCAGAACCAGAAATTATTGCCGACGAGCCATTCGCTGCCAAAGATAAGTTCCTGCCGGCCAATGCGCAGCCGGAAGGGATAGCCGAACATTTGGTCTGTTTCGATGTACGCCTGATAGATTTCCACGTCGTCGGAACTGTCCGCCCGGATATCGCGCCCGGTGATATACTCGGCGGAGCGGAAGTCTTCCCCCCAATCCATGATGTCGTCCAATTCGATAAACGCCGAGACGTGTTCCGTGAAATCCGCCTTGATGTTCAAGGTGGTGCGTTGCTCGATCCAAGCACATCCATCGGCGCTTTTTCGGTGGTAAGCACGGATATACGATTCCGTGCCGAAGGGGCCGAGGGGCCGGCCTTGGGTGAGTATGCCGGGAATTCGGATGACAGGATCTCCGGATTCATAGAATGGGGTGTAATAATTTCCCCAGATTTCGATGGAGCCGCCCACCTCCACGTTTTGCAGTTCGGCGTGGGCGCCCAAGGCAATTAAAAGAATTGATGCTGCGGCCAAACATATACTTCTACACATCATAGTCCCCGTCCTCCCAAACCGGCTACCACTAAAGTTACCAGGATAGATTTTAATCGAAATCAGATTTAAATGCCATGAAAATTTTCAGGGCTATGGCGGTTTTCCTTTCATCGTGGCCGATAGGTCATGACAAACCGTGCCGCCCGTTCCGGAGAGGCTGGATAGGCCACCGTGATGCGGGTGAGCATATCCTTTTTGTGATTGGCCTTGCAGGCCTCTTCCAAGCGTTCTGCCCGGAAGACGCCTTCCTCCGCGCGGATTGCCAGGACCCCTTTATCGGAGAGTATGCGCGCCACATTTCCATTCACTTCCACCGCTTGCCAGGTCACAAATGCTTCTTCCACATCAAGACCCGGTGCCTTGCTTTTAAACGCGTCTTCCAGTGCAAGAACGTTTTGTTCGAGGCGAATCTGGCGCGTGGCGGAGCGCAATTGGGAGACGGGATAGGCTTTGTTGAAGGTAATTTGAATGGCTTTTTCGCCGGTTTTTTCCAGGGTTCCGCAAAATTCTTTTCCTTCCTTTTGGAGTTGTCCGGCGATGCGGGGCACGCTGTGACCATAGGAATTGGCAAAGACGTTTTCATATCGCTTCTTACTGAAATAATCCCGGTTGTACAGGCCCGCGCCGGGATCGCAGAGATATACTACTCCGTCCACGCATACGATAAAACTGCCGACATCATTGTTATTGTGTGGTTCGGCGTTATGCCCGGCTTTCGCCGCGAGCGTAAGCGGTTTTCCGCCCAGTTCGCCGGTCAGGCGCGCCAGGCCGGATTCCGGCAATATCACATCGTCCAGCGCCGGGAAGGGGTCTATGGTTCCATCCCACCAGAGCAGATGGCAGAGGATATAGTCCACGCGGTTGTCGGTGATGGAGCGGGTCAATCCGCGCAATCCCGTGACGCCGGTGCGTTCGGCGAGCTTAGCGGCGATGTAGGGTTTTACATACCCCCCTTCATGCGAATCGGAAAAACTGGCAAAGATACCGGGCGCCAGCGCGACGTTGAGGGGATAGCGCGCGATGGCCTTCATTTTTTCCTGCGCCAGGAGGTCGATTTTTCCGGCGGAGCGCACCCACAGCATTTCCGCGAAAATGACATAATGGCTCAGGCCATAGTTCCAATAGCCGATGCCTTCGAGGCAGGTTCCGTCAGGTTCAAATCCCACATCGATGAAGCGTTGGAGCTGTTTCAGGACCAACGCAATTCCCTGGCACAGCCGGGCGGGATCTTCTTCCAGCAGGAGGAAGGTTTCGCCGACGGAGCCCGCGCAGACGCCGGTCCAGTTGTTTCGCCCGAACCCCCACCAATAGCCCTCGCCATGGGCGAGGTAATCATCCAGGATGCGCGTTTTGACTTCCTTTTGGACGCGCTCGACGATTTCCTTTGGCAATTGATCGCCGATCAATGCAAGCATGTGGGCGAGGGAAGCGCCGGTTTCCGCCGCGAACAAATCGATCTGACGGCCAGGACCCTCATGTGCCGGCGTAACCCATGTCGTCTCCTCGCAGATGCTCCAGATCAGATCGTTGATGCGGCTTAGGCGCGAGACGTCTCCCGTGAGCCACAGTTTCAGCACCTCGCTGACTAAGATATCCCGTTTTTGGAAGTATGGCGCTTCATAGGGACTGCGGTCGCCCGTTTCCTTGAAGGCGCGGTAACGGGTGTAGGTGGTTTCGGGGAGCGTGGTCATGGAGGCATAGCCCTGAGCCCATTCCAGGATCTGCTTGCCCTGTGGCGAGGCGAGCAATTGCGCACGGTCCGCTTTGGCCGCTTCCGGAAAAGCCGGGGCGAGCGGGTGGGGTGTCACGATCCCTTCCAGGCCGGTAAGAGGGGTGGATTCAGGCGGGGGGGGCGGTGTTTGCTGGGTGGCGCATCCGCTGAATGCAGTCACCGCCAGCAGGAACACGGCCAAAGCGCAATGAGTGGTTTTCATCTTGGGCAGGGATGCCCAAGCCACGGGGAGTGCTTTTTTCATGGGATTCGTTCTCCTTTGTTGCCGCAGTACACACGCTACCGCGCCGGAGCCGGGAAATGCAACTGGGAGAACGGGTTTGGGGAGGAGGAGGATTTTCACCACGAAAGCACCGAAACAAACGAAAAGAGCTTTGGTTTTTGAAGATTATTTATCAGGGGAGGTGATACCTGGGATGTAGAGATCGGCGCAACCGGGGAAGGTGGGGATTTTGTGGTTGCATTCGATGGCCCACATTTCCCACGCGCCGTCAATGTAATTGTCGTTGGCGGGGCGGCCGCAAGCTTGTATATAAAGGCACCATTTCCCTTCAATTTGGTAGAGGGCGGGAGTGGCAACGTGGTAGAGGGTGCTATCGGTGTAGAGGCCCTGCCATTGGGTTTGGAGCATGGTATCGGGGTCGAGTTGCCGCCAGCCCTGTGTAGGGTGCGTACTGACGGCGAGCACGGGCCGCCAGCGCACGCCGTGTTCGATGCCGACTTCGATGCAGAGCACGTAGGTATTCTCAACCTTAAAAATCTGATGCCACTCGTAGTAGGCGTTGGGGGTGGATTGGAAAATCTGGCCCATGCCGCGCGGATCGGCGGTATTGAACTGGCGGGTCCAGATTTTGCCATCGCTGGAAGTGGCGAGGCGGATGCCGGGCAGGACGCCATCCTTACCGCGATAGGAGTAGTACATATACCAGTCCCATTGCTTGGTTTCGGCATTCCATTCGCGCATGACGGCGGCCTGGGAGGACATTTCTTCGTGATACGGGGCGGCGGATTCCGGGGCAAGAACCGGCGCGGCTCCGAAACGAGTGATGTTCTCATCGGTTATGCTCGAATAGCCATCGGGGCCAGCGGGGCAGATCGCGAGGCCGATCCGGTCCTGTACATTGCCCTTCGCGCCGGAATAGTACATATAATAGGCGTCTTCCTCGGGAATGTAGAGGACCGTGTCGAGGCGGAATGAATTTGAGTCCCAGCCTTTCCCATTGGGCTTGAAGATGGGATTTGCCTCATCCTGATGCCATTTGAAGGGGTCACGTTTGTCCGCCCAGGCCTTACCGATGGCGGCCGTGCTGCGGTTCGAGGCGGGCACCGCGCCGTACAACATGATCAGGCGTTCCGGATTCTTGGGGTTGGGGAGAATGCACGGCTCCTCGATTTGCTGCGACATCCATTCGTGATCACCCCGCGCAAGAATCATTTCACCGTGAACGGCCGCCGGTGCGGCATCCTGAGTGGTTTGCGATTCCGCCGCCTGCACCGCGCCGGGAATCCAAACATACAACGTTGCCAGCAGGCCACGCAAGACCGATTTTGGCGGGATATAGAAAAGGTTTTTCATAGTCCATGTCCTTCCAGATTGCGCGTTGGAGTGGAATCGCTTCTGTTATATTATCCGATTTAGTTGCAAGGTTGTGATTTTTTTCGCATTTGCTTTTTGGGTGGATCAGGAACACGGATCGTAACCAGGGTTAGTTCACCTTTCGCATGGGCGATGCCATCCTCCAGCCCGGACTTGATTTGTTCAAACACGCTCATATCTTTGGTTTTTTCTTCATGTGCAGCATTTCCTATCGAATTACGAGAACATTATTTCAGTTTTTAAGAAGTTTCATAGCGTCATTATTCCGGCTTTCCTGGGCATAGTCCAGGGCGGTTTTGCCGTTTTTGTCTTTCAAATCGCGGTTGGCGTCTTTTTCCAGCAGCATCTTTATGATGGCCAGCTTTCCGGCCTGGAAACCTTCCCATTCTCTTTCCGAGGCAACATGGAGCGGGGTCATCCCGGAGTTGCTCTGTGCATTGATATCTGCCCCTTTGGATATCAAAATTTCAAATGTTTTATCTGACCCGGCAGAAGCCGCGGCGTGGAGGGCGGTCATGCCTGCGGCAGTCCTGGCGTTGATGTTGGCACCTTTTTCAATCAAGAAAAGCAACGTGTTATCATTGATCATAGTGGATGCTCTTTGCAGCGGTGTTTGCCCCACCGAATTTTTCCTAAAATCGAATTCATCAAATCCCGGCTTTCTTGTGAATATGGTGGTTCTGAGGGATAACATTGTTTCATTTACCTTAGTCGGCATGTCCACCGGGCATCCATGATCCAGCAGCATTTGGAGCATCTTTGTGTCCTCATAGGAAATAGCTCTATGAATAGGGGCTTGACCTTCAACGTCGTAAACATCCAATTTTGCATTATGATTTAACAGAATCTCTGCACATGGCATATTGTTCAGATACGCTGCTATATGTAAAGGCGTCTGGCCTTTATAGACGTGTACCTGTTCCGGCGGTTTAATCTCAGAGCTAACGACATCGGAGTTTCGGTTCAGGATTAACGATGATGCCAATTGTTGGTTAACATCCGCTCCCTGTTCACAAAGCTTGGTCAGGAGCGGTGCGTCTTCTCTGAGTACGGCGCAAAAGATCTCCGGGAGTGAACCGGGGCCCCCTGCGCAGAGAACATTCAGGTCTTGAGGTTTGTCTTCTTGTGCATGGTTGCTTCGCTGAAAGCACCCGGCCAACAGGAAGATAGACAGACAACTACAAAGTACGAAGTAATTCTTGTGGAAAACGGACATTATCCCGGCCTCCTTTTATTTTCATTCTTGTGTTGCACGCTCATTGGGGGAGTATAGCAAAGCGGGCGGGCAGGGAAAAGGCGAGGTGTTGGGGATAAGGGAAACGAGGCGCAGAATGAATCTGTGCCAACGGGGGAAATATTGAATGAGAGGAGGAAATGTGTCAGGTTATGGTCAGGTATTCATTACATAGTTGCAATTTGCAGTGTAAGGGGCGTGAACCTTGGAGTCAGGGCGGGCGTATAGTGTAACAGAGGCCAGTGATGAACGGCTGGCCGTGTATGCACGGCGGGGCGATGCGGCGGCGTTTGCGGCGCTGGTGCAGCGTTATGAGGCGCCGTTGTTCCGCTATGTGTGCCGCATGCTGGGCAATGCCTCGGATGCGGAAGACGTGTTTCAGGAGACGTTTCTCCGGGTGCATCAACATTTGGACCGGTATCGCGCCGACGCACCGTTCCGCCCGTGGCTGTACAGCATAGCGACGAATCTCTGCCGGGACCGGTTGCGTTCCCGCCGGCGGCATCCGGTGGTGGCACTGGAATCGCGCTTATCCGGCGACCCCGATGGGCCACTGTGGAGTGAGCGGCTGGCATCGGGCGCGCCGGCGCCGGATAGTGCCGCGCGCGCGGATGAAACGGCTGAGCGGTTGCAGGCGGCGTTGTCCAGGCTGCCGGTGAAGCAGCGGGCGGTTTTTTTGATGGCGCGGTACGAAGGCTTGCCCTATGAGGAGATTGCGAAGTCGCTCCGGATCCCCGTGGGTACGGTAAAATCAAGGATGAACAAGGCGGTCAAGTTTCTTATGGCTGAACTGAAAGACGCATAGCAATGGCGGATACTTCGACAGAATGCACGCGCATTAAGCCGATGCTGCAGGCGTATGCCTTGGGCACGTTGCGCCCTGCCATGATGCAAGATATCGCGCGGCATCTGGAGGCATGCGCTGCTTGCCGCGCCGCCCTTAAAGAGGAACGCTCCGCCCTGTCGGTGTTGGATGCGTTGCCGGAGGCGGCGGTCCCAGAAAGGTTGGCCGCACGGACGCTGGAGCGTATTCAAGCAGTGGAAAAAGAACGCGCCATGCCCCAGGTAAAGGCGAGCAAAGTGCGCCCGTATCTCTTGGAGCTTTTTACGGCCTGTTGCGTTCTGTTGCTTGCGGTGGCGATTATTCTTCCCGCGTTTTCCCGCGCCCGGGAATCGGCCCGGAGGTCATCCTGTCAGAACAACCTGAAAGAAATGGGTCTGGTATTCAAGATGTACGCCAACGAACATCCCGGTGAAATCTTCCCTGCATTGGTGGATGTGGACGGAACCTGGGTGACGGATTTACACGACATTTATCCTGAATATCTATCCGATCCGTATGTGCTGCTTTGCCCGACGAATCCCAAAACCGATAAAGGACACTATTGGGAAGTGTTGGAGAAAAAGCCGCTTGACTGGGATGCCTTGCACAAGATTATTGCACAGCAATATGTATACGTAGGTTGGGCGATTCATAATAAGGCGGATCTCGATGCGCTGTTTCGCGCGCCACAGCGCATTCCGGGAGAAGACCTCGTTGTGGATGGCCATACGGTCTACTGGCTGCGCGAGGGCGTCGAGCGGTTCTTAGTGGAGGATATAAATGACCCGGCAGAAGCAGCACAGGTCCAATCAGAACTCATTGTGATGTTTGACAATCCCGCTGCGCACGCTCATGTCCCTCATGGGGTAAATGTGCTCTATATCGATGGACATGTCTGTTTTATCCGGCTGAAAGAGGAGGTGAATACTCTTCGGGAAGCCTTGGAAGCCATTCTTTCCCTGGAATGAACCTTTTACCGCTTTGCACATAGTCACTTCCAACAAGTACTCTGAAGAGAGCCTGTGGAGAGAGCGATATGAAGAAGACACTTATCGTGCGGTTAGTCTTTGTACTACTGTTGGTCTTTTTACTTGCGGCAATCATTCTGCCCGCATATTTCCGTGCCCGGGAATTCGCCCGCCCAATGTCATGTCAGGGCAAACTGAAAGAAATAGGTCAAATGCTCAGGATATACAGCAAAGAACATAAGGGCGGAGTTTTTCCCCCACTGGTTGATATGAATGGGGCTTGGGTGCCTGATCTACGGATTATCTACCCCAAATATCTGTTCTATCCCGATGTACTTTCATGCGACTCCAATATCCACTATATTCTGGCACAATTAAAGGAAGCGTTAGGGAAGAAGACCCCAGACTGGGACACCGCCCACCATTTGGTTGCATCACAATATTTCTACATGGGGTGGGCGATTCATACTCAAGAGGATATCGATGCCCTGTTTAGTGCCCCCCAACGTATCTCAGGGCAAGACTTCACGGTCAACGGCCATACCGTCTATTGGTTGCGCGAAGGTGTCGAACGTTTCCTCGTAAAGGATGTGAACGATCCCGCCGAGGTGGCACAGGTTCAATCAGAGATCCCCGTGATGTTCGATAATCCCGCAGCGCATGCTCATGTGCCTCATGGGATAAATGTGCTCTTTTTAAACGGATATATCCAATTCGTCCGGATGAAAAAAGAGGCAGAAACTCTTCGGGAAGCATTGGAAACCATTCTCTCCCGCGAGTGAACCTTTTTTCGTTTCGCGCGTAGTACCTTCCATCAACCGCTCCGGAGGGAGCTAATGGAGGTACTGCCATGAAAGGAATGCACGCTGCAAAAATAATCATCACGATTCTATTTATCGTATTCCTTGCTGGACTTATCCTGCCAGCACTCCAAAGGCCCTGCGCAAATCCCCGTAGATCATCCTGCCAGAACAACCTGAAAGAGATGGGCTTGGTGTTTAAAATGTATACGGATGTGCATAAGGATAACATGTTTCCCCCACTGATGTATGTAGATGGAAGTTGGACGCCTGATTTACGTTACATCTACCCGGAATATCTTTCTGATCCCAATGTTCTCTTCTGTTTAAGTAACCCCAACGATGATAAGGGACGCTTTTGGGAGATAGTGGAGAAAAAACCGCTTGACTGGGGTGCTTTGCACCAGACTATCGCCAAGCAATATTTATATATGGGATGGGCAATTCATGATCGGGCAGATCTTGATGCGCTGTATAAGGCGCCCCAACTTATTTCTGGGCAGGACTTTGTGATTGATGGCCATACCGTCTACTGGCTGCGCGAGGGCGTCGAGCGGTTCCTGGTGACAGATATAAACGACCCGGCAGAAGCAGCACAGGTCCAATCGTCGATCTCTGTGATGTTCGACAACCCCGCTGCGCACGCTCATGTTCCCCATGGAATTAATGTGCTCTTTTTAGACGGGCATGTCACATTTATCCGGCTGAAAGACGAGGTGAACACTCTTCGGGAAGCTTTGGAAACCATTCTTTCCCTGGAATGAACCTTTTGCCGTTTCGCGCGTAGTACCTTCCATCAACCACTCCGCAGGGAGCTTATGGAGGCGCCGTCATGAAACGACTCTTGATGCTGCTCGCCATCACATTCTCCGCCGCCGCAAATGACTCCCTGCCGGCACAAACGGCGGCGGTTGACGAAGCCCGTTATGAATGTGTTCTTACCGGCAATGGAAGATTGGCAATACATGCCGTATACCTGGTTCGGAATAACCAGAAAGAATTCATGCGCGCGGAGATAGGGCCAGACACCGAAATAAGGACCGCTGCCGTCTCTGGAAAAATGCTGTACTTCGGGCTTAATAGTGAATTGAAAAAAGAGGCCGGCGTCCTGCTGATCCCGTTGATACTGCCGGGTGAAACGGGCGCTGAGGCAGGTTCATCCCGGGTCGAATTCTATTATTCCCCCTATGTTCCCTGCGGACTGAAATGGTTTGACACGAACCGGTTTACATTGCCGGCCATCGATGTCCCCGTGAAAAAGGTATCCATGGAGTTGGTGTTACCGGGCTTCATAGAGGTTTCTCACATCCAGGGCGATTTTACACAAGTAGAGAATTTGCCTCCCCTGCCCTTGCCAGAAAGACATGTAGCCGTATCGAAACGAGACAGTACAGTATCCATGGCGATGCCCGGCTACCCCACAGAAACACTCCTTCGTCTAAAAGATGGTCATCACATGAAGCTTCTCGGAGCTGCTGATAGTGAGCACGGCCTGAAACTTGCCTGGGTGAGAATGGCCGCGGGATGGTTTGGCATTGCATCACCCTGTGGCGCGCACGCGTACTATTTTGAGCGTTCCGCCGTGCCTGAAAACATGCCATTGAACCTGATGTTTGACTCCTATGATCGGCGCATAGGGGAAATTACATTGAAAAGTGTATACATCACGGCGTTCTTATGGGGTGTATGTACCGCATACTTGATAGGACTCACATTAGGACGTACTTTTCGATGGCGATATTTGATAGCGTTGGTGTTCGGAATGTTGATTTTGGGGGTTGGATACTTTGTAAAGGCAACTTTTCTCAATTTATCGCTTTTGGCCATGTTGGGCGCAGCATTGTTAGTTGCCGGATGGTTGTTGTGGCAGAAATTCCACCCGCGCGTGACACACTAAAAGGAGGGAGGAAACATGAAGATGCGCTTCGTTGAATTATTCATTGTTATTACACTGTTTTTAGCACTTGCCACAATCCTTTTGCCTGCTTTTTCGCGCACTCGAGAAACTTCCCGGCGCAGTTCTTGCCAGAATAATCTGATGGAGTTTGCGCTAGTATTCAAAATGTACACAAATGAATCGAAAGGTGAAGTCTATCCTGGCGTAAGCCATATACCTTGCAACTGGTTGCCGGATATAAAACAAATCTATCCCGAATATGTATGCGACCTGAATATTTTCGCTTGTCCGAGCAACCCATTCTATTACACACAAAAAGAACTAATGTGGAGCAATGCGGATGGCTCCTCGCGCCCTGCGTGCGTGGGCTCTTTCTCATACCTCTACACCGGCTATGCGATATGGCGTGACGAGCAAGCGCAGGCCCTCTTTAGCGCCCGTTCCCTGCTTGCACCGGAAGATTTTGGCCTATGGAGCATCGAAATCTCCGTTCCAAATGAAAAACAGCCGATTGTGCCCCCTGTTTCTGAAATACCCATCATGTGGGATCGGCTGGGGCTTTCCGAAATGGATTCAAACCACGTCCCCGCCGGTTCAAATGTGCTCTATGCGGATGGACACGTATGCTTCCAGCAATATTCCTATTATAACGGCATAGAACAATTTCCGGTTACGTATAGTATGGCCTCTACCTTCGGCAGCAGCGTCCCGCAACTCTCACAGGATTGCTATAAGTGAGCGATCTTCTTATTACCTTACGCAGAGGCGCAGGAGGAGCACCCCGTGCCTGGCCACGGGTGCGCTGAATTCATTTTCAACTGTACCGAGATCCTGCTGTCGCCAGAGGTCGCGCAATTTCTGTTT
Source organism: Candidatus Hydrogenedentota bacterium (assembly GCA_029565395.1). GTDB lineage: Bacteria > Hydrogenedentota > Hydrogenedentia > Hydrogenedentales > CAILVY01 > CAILVY01. Next base: position 20,800 of record JAKQOG010000099.1, read on the forward strand.
GCCTTGCACGCCGATCTCTTCCCATTTCACCGGGACGGGTTGTTCCCATTCGCCGCGGTTGAACAGTCCGATGGCCACGGAGCCGTCGTCAAGGGGCTTCTTCCATACTTCGTACATGCCTTCGCCGTTCTTGACCACGGGATGCGCCTGCACGCCGAGCGGGTCTTGATTGATATCGATAACTTCCGGGTTGCACAGGACGTTCAGGGTGAATTCGTCAAGGCGGGTCATGTCTCCGCTGAAGAAAAGGGGTGCAGCCATCAGGCACCACAATGACATGTAGGAATATTGTTCGTTGGGGGTCAGCGGACACGCCTTGGGCTCGCCCATGGTCTCCGCCGCGCCGGGATAACCGACGAGCAAATAATCGGGGTCATTCCATGCGCCGGGCCGGGCAAAGGTCCAGTGTTCCGCGTTTTTCAAGGCGACATCGTGATAGCGTTGCAATTCAAAACCGAGATCCCCGGCGGTGCGCCAGCAGTGTCCGCCGACTTCCGCGCCCCACGTCCACACATCGCCCATGCCGTACTGGCAGAGGTTGAAGACAATGTCCCGGCTCTGTTCGCGCAAGATGGCTCCCATTTTGATGTAGGGCTTTTTGTATTCTTCGAGACTCTTGCCCTTGGCGATTTTTCCATAGGAACACCAGTCGTACTTGAGGAAATCGAAGCCCCACTCCGCGAAGGTTTCCGCATCGAGTTCCTCATGTTCATACGAACCGGTAAATCCCGCACAGGTTTCCGGCCCCGGGGAGGTATACAGGCCGGCCTTGAGTCCTTTCGCGTGAATGTACTCCGCCAGCGCTTTCATGTCCGGGAAATGCTTATTCGACAGAATACGGTTGTTGGCGCCGCGGGCGGGGCCTTCGCGCATGGGATCAAGCTGTTTTTTGGCGTTCATCCAGCAGTCATCGATGTTTACATATTGATAGCCCACATCAGCCATCCCGCTGTCGATCATGATGTCGGCGGCTTCCTGCATCATCTTTCCGGTAACGCGATCATAATGAGCATACCAATGGTTCCACCCCATGGGCGGTGTCAGCGCCAGTGTATCCCCCACCGCGATATTGAAGGGGCGTTCATTTTTTCCGGCGCCGTTTTCCGCTATCAGGATGGTTTTATACACCTTCTCGGACCGATCTTTAATAACACCGGTGATAATGCCGGTATCGGGATTGAGTTCGAGGCCTTCCGGCAGGTCTTTCGCGTTGAACCGCATGGGGCGTTCGCCGGTGGCGGGGATACGGTACAGAAACGGCGAACCGGGCCGTACGCCATACATCCGCGGCCCGTTGATCCGCGGTTCTTTTGGAGGCTTGGGTGTAAGAATAAATTGTTCTTCATGGGGGGATTCGACCATCTTCGGGGCCGCGCCATCGAGCACAAACTTCGCGTCACAAAAATCCACATGGTCAAAACTGTTATCATCACCACCCTGGCCCATGAGTATGACCAGCCGGCGCACCCCGGTGACATCCACATCGATGGCTGCGGGCGCCAGACCGCCTTTGAGAACCTCGCTCTGGAACAGGCGCTTTGTCTCTCCGTATATCGTAACGGTGATACTGCCGCGATTTTTCGTTTCATCATCCACGCCTACGATAGTTTGAAAGCGGCCGGGAGAGCCGTCCAACTCGAAATAGATCGAGCCGGGCGCATGCGATCCCACGCCGCGTGCATATTCCTTGCCCATGAGCAGCAGCGGTTTCTTTTCCACGCTCTTGTTGGCCACGGGGTTTCCCCAGCCCTGATGAATCAGCGTGAGATCCATTTCATCGAACCAATACGTGTGTGGTTCGGCATAGCCATTGAAAGCCGTGATTACGAAAAGCACGAACGTTATTGCCAGGGGCCATCTGTATTTCATCAGAACATTCTCCTCAAGCCAGGGTAGTGGATCACCATTGCATTTCGATCATTATAGGTAACGTCCGGCATCAATGCGAGTACCCCTCGCCATTTACGGTTGTGCCGGAGTAATCTGATTGTAGGCGTTGAATTTTTCGCGGATTTCGGCGGGCACATTGTTGCGCAGGGATTCTGCTTCGCTCAGGCCGGGATCAAGAACCAAGGCGGTATCAAGATAGGTAAGCCCGGGAAACCACATTTGCTTTTGGAGAAAGCCCTTCGCTTCGGCGAGATAGGTTCGCGCAAGGGCCGGTTTATCCGGAATGGGCGTTCCAAATCCACATAACCCGTACCGTTTCACAATCGGCAAATACTGCGTTTGCATCGCCGGTGGATCCCAGCTCAGATCGCGCAGATAGAGGCCCGCTTCATGTCCCGCGGCAAGGGCCTGCCAGCCCATGCGCTTCCAGCGCGCATTTTCCTCCCATGGGCGATTGTGATAGACAATGCCGAGATTCGCACTGATTAAAAGGAGAGCACCCACTATGGCCGCGGCCCATTTTCGTGCTGCGGTATATTTGGGGAGCAGGATGCGAATATCCAGCACCAATACTCCGAACAATGCGCACCAAAACAATGCGTTCGTGGTCATGTATCGCGAATTAAGCCCTTCCTGCGGCCCGAATCCGCTCCGCCCGATGCCTGTCACGAGTGCGCTGCCCACCGCGAAGGCCGCGAGTCCAAGCCAGGGCGCAGCTTCGGTAAAAGACATCGTTTTCCGTTTCCAGGCGCGGCCCAGCACTACAAGAAAGGCGGCACAGCCCGCAATGCCCGGAATAAAATGGAACGGGCCATAGGGATGCGGTGGGCCGCCATGCCAGGGCGGCGTGGAAAAGATCGCAACGACGGGGCTTCCGAGATAGAGAAGGATGTAGCCGATATAGGCCAGTGGCGCATGCAGCAGTGCGGTGAGAGGCGGGCTCACGCCCGGTTTGTGATACGCCACAAAATACGATTCAATGACAAGAAAGGCCAACGCCACCCATAAAACCACCCGAAGGATTTTTTGTTCACGGGGGAGTTTCGGCATGACAAGCAACGCCGGCGCCGCTGCGAACCAATACAGCATTCCATTCGCAAAGGAATAACTGGCCACAACGCCCATCAGTGCGCCCAAGAGAAACCCATACCACCCGAGTGCGGGATGGGCCAGCAAGACGATGCCCGATGTGACAGCGAATGTGCATAACAGTACGGTCAACTCCAAGCCCCACGCCCAGTTTTCCATCTGCGCCCAGGAGAACACGAAAAACGCCAGCACCGGAATTACCCACCAGGGCCGCAGTTCTTTTGAAGCGCTCCGCAGTGCGGTCCAGCTCATGAACAGAAAAGAACCGATTCCGCAGAGTACATTCGCGGCCAGCACCCAATTCACATTCCAGTTTGTCGGCAGCGCCAATGCCAGCATGATGAGACGCGGAAAAAGCGGACGATGCTCATTGTGTTGCGCCCACAATTCGATGAATCGAAGCTGACCGGTCTTGGCGTGTTCTATAAGCGGCGCAAGGAGCATTTCATCCCAATAGGGAAAGTTAAGGCCATAGTGCGGCAGTTTATACATCAAAATGCCCAAAGGAAAGGCTGCCAGCACCAGCGAGAGGGCTATTCCCATGCGATTTATGTAAGATAAGCGCTCAACCATTAATGGAATCCTATCGAGAGCAACAGCGGAAAAAAGACTTTTTGACAGTTCTCTGTTTTGCCCATTCTATTGCATTTAGATTCTCTCGAATGTGATCGGCAGTTTCATGGTACCTTGCCAAGGCGCTTTGAAAAGAATCAAAATCAACATGCTCCAATTCTACGGACTCGTGCATTTTTGCCACATAATAGGCTTGTTTGGCGTGATGCCGCAGTTCCAACAAGCGTTCGTAAAATTTGCCATTGTTCACAACGGTCATATCAATGGTGTTTATGCTTTCCATAAAACGCTCGATTTCATCATGTAAATACAAAATGGAGGTTTTATAACAATCGAGTATCGCCCTCTTTAAATGATTCCTTGCCTTTTCAAGGTTACTGAAAACTTTTTCTTCATCATCCTTATTAACGGGATCATAACACCGGCTGAGATGATCAAATATGGCTCGGATTTCATTCAGTATTTCCGCAGGAAGACATTGTTGCTGGGCCTCGACTTCGGCCAAAAGAGGCTTAAATTTCCGTTGATAATCAACAAATAGTTGAATTATCCTGTTTTCAACACGAGGCGCCAAAACACTTTTCCACCTCTGTGGATTGCCTGAGGTTGCATCCTGATCCCCCATATTAAATCCCGGCCAAACGGCGTTCAATATCCTCTCGACGTATCAAACGTCCAAGCAGCACACTTCCCCTGCCCTGTAAGCGAGAATCGAGAAGAGCTTTGACTTCTATTTTTCGTCCAGACTTTGCACTGATAAAATCATCCACTTCTTCCGCACTCATTGAAATGATCTGTTCAACGGTCAAGCCAGTGGTCTTGCGCACATTTTTACACGTTTCCGCGCGTAGAAACCCTTCTTTTGATCCATTGTTCATTTTCATTTCCTTTATACCAGTACTATGCTACCATGAGTTCCAAAAAAATACAAAATATTTCTTAAAATAGCTTTCCGCCGTGAAAAGTTAATACTTTACCCAATCAATATATTACAGGTTCGAGCGAGTATCCGCGTGCGAGGCGGGCGCCGGATAAGATCCAGCGGCCGTTTTCTTCGCGGAGTCGGATGCCGCCCCAATAGTCGGTGCGCAGTACGGAGATCCCGCGTTTTTCATAGCGCCTGAGCACAAGGGAATCCGCTGGTTTTCCGCGTCCGGCGCTGTTCGTGGAGATCACCGCATAGGCGGGATTCACGGCGTCAATGAACTCAGATGTGCTGGAGCTAAGGGAACCATGATGGGGAACTTTAAGCACGAGGGCCTGGCATTCTTGTTGGGCCACTTCCACTTCCGCGGCCTTTTCGATGTCTCCCGCAAACAAAATGCTCACGCCGGGCCAGGACATGCGCACTACCAAGGAAGCTTCGTTCAGTTTGTCCTGAGGCCACTCTGGGGGCGGGTGCAACACATGGATATCCGCCCCTTCCACCGGGATCGTATCGCCCACGGAAACACGCTGCACGGGAACGTTCCGGTCGGCACAGGCTTCCAGAAAGTCTTTTTCCAACTGTTTCGTAGAAGGCGCGGGCCCCAGGACGACTTTTCCCACGGGCATAGTGCGCACTACAGTTAACAAGCCGCCGATGTGGTCGCTTTCGGGATGGGAGACGATAACATAATCGAGGCGTGTTACGCCGTTTGCATACAAGAAAGGAATCACGGCCTTGGCTCCCATGTCGGAATAGCTGGTTTTATCGCCGCCATCTATCAGCAGCGTCGCGCCGGCGGGCGTCCGCACGAACGCGGCGTCGCTATGCCCTACATCGAGAAAGTCCACGGAAGCCGGAAGATGCCACGGTTTCCACAGTGCAAAGGCCAGAAGCAGCAATACCACGGCAGCCGCGGTCCATCGCCTCCAATAGGTTCCCTTTCCGAGTGCGGCGAAGAGCGCGGCCATGGCGGTCCAATAGAGCAAGGCCGCCAATGGCGAGGGGCGGGTAAGGTCGAGATGGCCAAAGGGTATTCTTGCGGCCTCTTCCGCAGTGCGTTGCATTAGATAGGCCAACGGTTGAATGGCATGACCAAAAAGCACAGCGGCCGGGGGCATGAGCCCAGCGGCGGCCACGGTGAAGAAGCAGAGCCAGAGTGTGCCCGTGAGCAAAGGGATCATCACCAGATTGACCAGAAATCCGATGGGGGTAAACACATGGAAATAGAACGCCACTAACGGAATAGTGAGCAGTTGGGCGCCGACGGTCATGGCGATATTGGAACGCAGGATCCACGGCAGCGCGGCCAGCAATTCGGCGATGCGTTCCATAAAGAGCAGGATGGAGGCCACACTCGCGAAGGATAGAACGAATCCCGTGTCGAATATGTTGGCGGGGTTGATGAGCAGCAATAAGACGGCGGAAAGGCTGAGGGCGGTCGGGGTGTCCGGCTCACGGTCCACAAGGTCCGCCGCAAGATACACAACCACCATGAAGGTGGCGCGGAGGCAAGCCACACGGGCGCCGGCCGTCAAGGCGAAGAGGATAAGCACGGCAATCATCGTGGTGGAACGGAGGCGGCGGTTGCGGAGAAAGATGCTCAACACGAACCCCACACTCAGGTAGACAATGCCCACGTGTATTCCGGAGACTGCGAGGACATGGGCGGTTCCCGAGCGCACATAGGCGTTATAGGGTTCGCCGGAGATCTGGCCGGAATCGCCCAGCCAAATGGTATAAAGCAGGGGAAGTGCGGATTCAGGAACGGTGCGCCGAAACACATTCGCTTCCCAGACACGCATCCGCGAAGCCCAATAGTACGGCGACCACCAAGAGACTCCCAGCCGTTCCAAGCCGCCGTGG
>JAKQOG010000145.1 GCA_029565395.1 Candidatus Hydrogenedentota bacterium
CCAGAATGGCGTTGGCCACATCGGTGACTTCCGCGCGGGTGGGGCGCAGGCGGGTTACCATGGAATCCAGCATATGCGTCGCCGTGATGACGGGCTTCCCGAGCCTGTTTGCGTGACGCGTCAGTCCCTTCTGGACGATCGCGATGGTTTCAAGGGGTATTTCCACGCCGAGATCGCCCCGGGCAATCATAATACCGTCGGCCGCCTTGATGATGGCATCGGTACATTCCAACGCCTGGGAGCGTTCGATTTTTGCGATGATAAAGGGTTTCCGCCCCAGTGCGGCTGCCGCGTCACGAACGGCGGCGATATCGGCCGGACCGGCTACAAAGGACTGGCTCACGGCATCCACGCCGTTGTCCAACGCAAATTTCAGGCATTCCTGATCATGCTCCGTAAACGCGCTGATGCCCAGGTTGATGCCCGGCAGGTTCACTCCTTTGCGCGAGCGCAGGTCGCCGCCGACCAGCAGCCGGCAGGACACGGCATTGCCGGATACGTGAATCACCTCGAGATGGATGATGCCGTCGTTGATAAACAGGTGATCCCCCGGCTTGACGGCATGGGGCAAGGACGGCAGACTGACGTGAACGCGCTGCGCGTTACCCACGATTTCCTCCGTCGTCAGCACCAGCGTTTCGCCTTGATTCAGAGGTATCGGCTCTTGTTCCAGTAACCCCACCCGTATCTTCGGCCCGGGAAGATCCGCCATGATGGTGAGGCGCCTGCCTTCTTGCCGTGCGGCGGCGCGGAGGCGCTCGATAATCCTTCCATGCCAGTCAAAGGCCCCGTGGGAAAAGTTCAACCGTGCGATATTCATTCCGGCCCGCAGCAGGCGGGACATGACGTCAACGGATTCCGAGGCGGGACCAATGGTGCATACAATTTTGGTTTTATTGCTGGGGAGCATGACCGTGTTCCTCCGGGAAAGGAAAATATAGACAAGGCGCTTGAGCCGATTTTGCTGACACTTTATTATGAGTTTGAAAAATACCGGGATCGCCGCCATCCCTGGCGGCTGGCACGGGCAAGATAGACTACAATGTTATCCTTGCCGACAAGGATGCCAGCGTTCCCAGTAGTACTATAGTCTAATGGTTGCGCCGCAGGCGCCTCTTCTTCCGGGCGCACTCCCGGACGAAGCGTAGCCACTTACTGAAGATACTGGTATATCATAGTTGCGGCACGCCATAAAAATCGGATACAAAACTTGACTATGGGCGCGAAACAAGTTACAGTGATTTCATGAAAACAATTCCATGGCACACAATCGGGATGATCCTTACTTTAGCGGCGATGGCGCAAGCGGCTTTTGCCGCAGAGACGTCCGTTCCCGTTTTGCGATGGCCGGCGGTTGCCGGAATCAATTACCCTGCGGAACCAGAACAGTTATTGGGCACGGTCCGCGATTTATACCGGCAGGCCGATGTTCCCGAGGTGCCCTTCCGGCTGGCTGCGGTGGTGGCGTCAGCCGCGCCCTATAAACTGGCGGGCGGGGTCAGCGCCCATGCGTTCAAATCCCTGCAGCCGGGGCAATATGAACGGGTGATTGTCATCGCGCCCGGCCACGGCCCCATGTTTGAAAACTGTTCCATTCCCGCCGTGGACCTCTTTCTCACCCCGCTGGGGCCGGTTTCCCTGGATGCCGCCGCCGTGAGGAGCCTGCTGTTTTCTCCCTTGTTTCATTCCCATCAAGTGAATTACCGGCTCAAGAAACCGGGAGAGCGCATTCACGAATATGAGTTCTCCATCGAATCCATGCTCCCCTACCTGCAGGAGCGCCTCCTTGAATTCCAGTTGGTGCCCATCCTGGTGGGCGATTTGCGCAATCCCCAGGGGGAAGTGAATAAGAACACCGTCAAAGCCATTGCCGAAACTATACAGTCCGTGATCAACGAGCGCACACTGGTCGTTGTTGCCTCGAGCTTCACCCACTACGGCGCCGACTATGGCGAAGTGGTGTTCAAGGAAAATCTGGAAGATAACATCGCCCGTCTCGACCGGCTCGCCTTTGAACATCTTCTCGCCCGGGATATTGACGGGTTCCGCGCCTACCTCAAGGAGACCAAC
>JAKQOG010000174.1 GCA_029565395.1 Candidatus Hydrogenedentota bacterium
GCCGAGGGTGACCGCGACACCGAGGGAAAGGCCAAGGTAGCGCATGGTGAGGCCGTAGGTGAGTCCCCCGATGCCCCACATGGCGCCGAAGAGATAGGTGAAGAAAATGGCTTTAAGCGGAGCTGAACTCAGGATTTCAAACAGCCGGGGATTTAAAAAGAGGGCGAAGATAATGGGGGCGATAATCCAGGAGAAAAAGCCGCCGACGAGCCAATAGCTTTCCCAGGACCAGCCTTTTACTTTTTTATACGGCAGATAAAAGGTGCCTGCGGCGAAACCGCCGATGGCATGTAAAAATACACCTAAAAACGGATTTGCGATCATGCACTCATACTCCGTGCGTTATACAGGCGCGCGCCTGTTGTGCCAACAATTAATAGACACATTCCCGTGCGGCTTGGGCAAAGGCATCAAGCTTCTCCGGGGCGGTTTCAAAGAAGTGATCGCTCATGGAACAGATATACCCACCATCGTAACCGACCTTCGCAAAGAGTTCGTGGACTTTTGCCCGGATTTGGCTTGTTGTGCCGTCCGTGACGACGTTGAACTGATCCATGCCGCCAATCAATGCCAGGCGGTTGCCCACCTTGGCCTTGAATTCCCAGGGTTCCTGGTTGCCGCCGATGCTGGGCGGGGCCAGGGTTTCCGATGCATCGCATCCATTGGCAATGATCATTTCCTCCAGGCCGAAGGTGCCGCCGCAGGTGTGGTATACCACGCGAAAGCCCGCGTCATGCAGGGCATCATGCATACGGCGATCATAGGGTGTACAAAATTCCTGATGCAGCGTGGGAGAGATGACGGTGGAAGAAGACGCGCCTCCGCCCGTCTCAATCAGATCGAATTTTGCGCCTTTAAGAGATTCGATAAAGCGCAGTTTTTTGTCCAGCAAGACATTTAAAAACGCATGAACCCAGTCCGGTTTTTCCATACAGGCCATGAGCAGTTCGTTCACGTCCATGAGGCAACAGGCATGTTGCCAGCATCCCGCCTGATCGCCCCAGACAAAGCCGCGCAGGATGCCCGCATCGCCTACTTCGTCGTATACGCGGCGAACAGGCTCTGGATCGAGATCAGGCACAGGCATGAATTTTTTAATTAAACCGATATCCTCATCGCACTTGACGAGATATTCAGTGATCCAGGTCGTTTTTCGGTCCCCTGCGGTTTTATAGGTCAGGGGGCCTTCCGGGGTGTGAATCGTATGATGGTTGATGCGGTTTTCGGGGTCATCGCAGACCACTGTAACCTCATCGCGCCATTCTGGCGTGGAGAATTTCGTGTAGTCGGCGTCCACCAGCCAGAACTGCCCCATGTCCTGGAAATATTGGATCTGGGCGTCCATGCCGAATTTTTTGAAAGCATCCAGGGCGGAGATGCCGCCTAAATAGGCATCGAGATGATAGCCTTGCCATTGATGCACCGAGACAGGCAGCCGATCCGGCTTCCCTCGGTCCAAGGCACACAGCAGCCGTTCTTTGCTGGTCATCATGACTATACTCCCTTGCAGGGTCTCACGCATCAGGGGAAAGTAGCAATCATAATACGAATATAGGGTCGGAATCGAATGTATTAACTTAAGCGCGCATCCACCCGCAAAAAGCAGGGACACGTCTCGTTCGGGGACTCACTCGCTTGTGTCAGTCCCTGTTTTTTACGCCGGCGGTCATGATGGCGTGAATTCTGAATTCATATCCTTCGCTGTTGGGATTCTTTTCTTCCAGCAACCGGATTTTCAGGCGGTGTTTGCCGGGGGTGAGGTCGCATGCAACCAATTGTAACGGGGTATAGCCGCCCCAGGTCTGGTCGAACCATGCATCCATTTTGATGGGCGGCCCGTCATCCACGTGCGCCTCGGCAATGCCCATCGCCCCCTTGATGCGGAAGAACAATACGCTGATGACTCGGCCTTTTACTTTAAATTCAAGTGTGCTGCCGGGTGTGGAGCTTTTCCAGCCGGCGCCGAAGTACTGATTAAAATCGGGATCGGCAAATGTTTCCCATCCATTGTTTTGCACGGGTTTCAGGGAGTTCGCGTTTAACATGGAGGTGCATTCAAAGGCATTGGCGGTCTTTGGGGCAGGCAGGGCGGCGATTTTTTTATGCTTGCCGCCGTCAGGAAACGTATCCGCGGCTTCCTGTAACACATGAATGATAAATTTTGCGGCGTACTCATGTCCCCGATCGTTGGGATGGACCGCATCCGCCTCAATGTCGTTCCAGGCAATGCGGCCCGCCTGTATTTCCGGCCACAGGGCATCACGGAAACTAACCATTGGAAGGCTATAGTGCGCGCCAATGGGTTGTTGCATTTCCTGGACATTGTTCCCGGCCTGATCCATCATGAACAGCAAGGCCACAGCAGGATGGTTTTTCTGTTTCAGAATCTGTCGCAACACCCCTTCCAGGGTTTCGGCGAATTTCGGGTTAATGAGGTCGTTAACCCCATATTCCACCACAACAAAATCCGGTTTTTTGGACAATAGGTGCTCTTTCAGACGATGTGCGCCGATATCTGAACCGGTCGCGCCGATACCGGCATTTACGAACGTGATGTCGGATTTGGGAAAGGTGTCACGCCACCATTGCGCCACTCGGTTGCCGTAACGGTATTCTTCCTTGCTGGCCATCGCTCCCTGCGTAATGGAGCCGCCCAATACCGCTACAGTGACAGGTTTGCCCTTCTTCGCCTTTTGCATCACCGCGTGCAGCCGGGCGGTATCACCCATACTGACGAGTGAACGCTCGATAATCGCATCATCATCGACAGCCAGAATAACGCCCGCCAGGGTTAATGCAAAGAGCCACATAAGGGTTTATGCGTCCTGAGTTGCATCGCCATTTTGTGACAGACGCTTGAGCATGTCCTTGATGTCGAACGCACCCTTAATTGCCACATAAACCGTGATGGTGGAGTACCAAATCACGCACGCGGCGGTTATCAACAGCCAAAACCAATGTATACCCATCGTGGCAATTCCTTCCGATATACCCTGGAAAATACTTATACTACCATGCTTTAATTATTGTATTAAACTTAATTAAAACGTGCCACACTATAGGTCCATGCGTGTGTGCTGAGGGCAGGTCTTTGTTGAGGGAACCAATCAGAAACCACTACTCAAAACCCGGGGAATGACACTATCCTGAACGCCTTCCGTGTGTAAACTCAAATCGGACGTCTGTTTGTGTGCGACAGCAGTGAAAAGAAATTCAATCGACAACTTGGCCACCAATTGCGATTTTTGTATGGCGGCAACCTAAAACGCTCACATATAGCCAAAAAACACGATTAATAAGCCTTTATAATGCGAAAATAGATAATAATATAAAGTTATTCACTGTTTCCAAGTCTATGCAAATGAGGCACAAAATTTGAATTACATGCTTTAAAAGGTATAAAGTAATTTAATTGTACTACAAATTAAGTGAGGTAATTTAGAAATGGATCTTATGAACAAAAGTCATCGCCATGTGTATTTTTGTGTCTTGATATTTGTCGGGCTGGCATCCTTGATTTTGATGCCGGAGGCGGCGGCGAGTACAAAGCGGATTGTGTTGGTGGGGGATAGTTGGGTGCGATCTCCATGGAATAGTGATGCCTTTCAGGAGGTTCTTGACGATAATGAAACGGGAGCGGCAGTGGAGGGAGCCTATACGGCTATTGGGGGTACAGCGGCGTTTATGTGGGCGCAGAATTATGTTCCGGATCCGGGAGATTGGACACCTCCGCCTGGGACGTCGCCAAATCCTGCAGGATGGGGATTATTGGATCGTCTGGATTATACATTAGACAATAATCCGGCGATAGATATTGTGCACATGAGCCTGGGGGGAATAGATCTGCTGGCTTCATGGCGCTATGGGTGGACGGCGGAGCAGGAGGAAGCGTTGTTTACACAGATTGAGGAGGATGTGCGGACGGTGGTGGATCATGTGCGGGCGCGGGCGGATGGGGATCGGTATCGTTTTTTATGGGTGGACTATGATTATTTGAATATCACGGAGACGTGCACGAAGTATATGGATGAATATTCGGATGATTCCGCGCTTTGGACGTCGATGTTGGGATTTACCATTGGCGTCCCAGCTTGTGACAGTGCAGAATGCGTTCAGCCAGCCGCGCTTCAGAATCTGGCCAATAATGAGGTTCTCAACCATGTGTTTGGGCGGTGCGCATTGAAGAAGATTCATATGCATCAGACTCATCCAGGGGTGCGGTATATCCAGAATTTTGGGAATGTGCAGTACCGGGCCGGGTATACGGATTCATTTGGCACGATATTTGAGGCGGGTACTGTGCCGTTTCCGGGGATGGCGCCGGCGTTTGATCCGCTGCCGGGGGGCAATCCGTCGTTTGGCACGCCGCCGCCGTTGATGAATGTAAACAGTGGCAAGGTGGATTTTCTTCATTTGAGCAAGATGGGATACAAGTATATTTTCGATAATTGCCTGGTGCAGTATTATTTTCGGTGGCTCGCGGATTCGGTACGGCCTTCCTGTACGGGGATTACGTTGCTGTCGGCGAATCCGGCGTTGCCGGGAAACGTGGAGTTTAGTGTTACGTTCAGCGAGCCGGTGGCGGGAGTGGACACGGATGATTTCGCATTGGCGGTGGAAGGTCTGGAGAACTCGGCAATCACTGGGGTAAGCGGCAGTGGTAGGGAGTATACGGTAACGATATATACGGGAACCGCAGGCGCAGTTGAAGGCACGGTCAGACTTGATTTGATGGATAATGACACTATCTATGATGACGCGGATAATTATCTGACGGATAGTTACACGGGGGGTGGTGTATATACGGTGGAGCCGGTGGTGGAGGGGGAAGAGGGGCAGTGGGAAGGGGAATACGAGGGGCAAGCGGAAGGAAGTTTGGAAGGTGCGCCGGAAGAAGGGGAGATGGAAGGGCTTGCAGAAGGTGAGGAAGAAGGCTCGGGGGAAGGCAGTGAGGAGGGTGTAGGGGAAGGCGCGGAGGAAGGGGAACTCGAGGGTTCATTGGAAGGTGTTTGGGAAGGGGAGGAAGAAGGTTTGCCCTCGGAGGGCTCGCTGGAAGAGGGAGAAATAGAAGGTTTGGTGGAAGGCGCCGCAGAAGGTTCGATAGAGGGGCATCCGGAAGGATTAACGGAAGGTCAGGAAGAAGGCCTGCCCTCCGAAGGCTTGTTGGAGGAGGGTGTTGAGGAAGGAATACTGGAAGGCCAGTTAGAAGGCGAAGGGCAAGTAGAAGGGGAAGGGCAAGTAGAAGGCGAAGGTCAAGTGGAAGGGGAAGGCCAAGTAGAAGGGGAAGGCCAAGTGGAAGGGGAAGGTCAAGTGGAAGGGGAAG
>JAKQOG010000190.1 GCA_029565395.1 Candidatus Hydrogenedentota bacterium
GACCTGGGAAACGAAAATGGCCATGCTCTCCTGTCACAAGAGTCAGGCGGATTGGCTCATGGCCCAATACGGGATGCTGCCGAATTATTTTGCCGAGACGCAATCGCGTTTCCGCGGCTACCAGACCGGTTGCACCTTTGCGGAGGCGTTTCGCAAGGCGCATGTGTATCCCAGCACGGTGGCCAAGGACGGATTGCTTCCCGTGTGAAGAGAATCCCTCTTCAAGTATGCATATTTTTTCTCGAAGATAGACTGTAAACATGTCTTTTATAAGACGGAAAGAACAAGGAAAGGGACGATATGCCGGACAAAGTACTCGCGATTCATGGTGGAACTCCCGTAGCTGAAGAACCGCTGCCGGAAATTTATGGCGGGGCCAGTGAAATTGGTGAAGAGGAAATTGCGGCGGTGACGGCGGCCCTTCGCACGAAAAAACTGTTCCGCTTTCTCGATCCGGAGCATTCGCGTTGCGCGGAGTTGGAACGGTTGTTTGGGGAAATGACCGGGTGCCCGCATGCGCTGGCGGTGGGAGGCGGGACCGCCGCGCTCATCAGCGGCCTGGTGGGAATCGGGATTAGCGATGGCGATGAAGTAATCGTGCCGGGATACACCTATATCGCTTCGGCCTCGGCAGTGTTGATTTGCGGTGCGGTGCCGGTTATCGCCGAGATTGACGATTCACTCACCATCGATCCGGCGGACGTGGAAAAGAAAATCACCCAGCGCACCCGGGCTATCATGCCGGTGCATATGCGGGGATATCCGTGCAATATGGACGCGATCATGGACATTGCGCGGCGGCATAATCTTCTGGTTATCGAAGATGTGGCGCAAGCGTGCGGGGGATCGTACAAAGGCAAGCGGCTTGGCTCCATTGGCAATGTAGGCTGCTTTAGCTTGCAACATTACAAAATTATCACGGCGGGCGAAGGCGGCATGATGGTCACCCACACTCGCGAAGTATACGAACGCGCTGCCATCCGTCACGATTCCGCAATGTGCTTCTGGAAACCCGGCGAATCCAATGTGCGGCCGTTCCCAGGAGAGAATTTCCGTCTGAACGAAATGGAAGGCGCGCTCGGCTGCGTGCAATACGGACGCCTCGAAAGCATCCTTTCCCGCGGACGCGCCATCTGCAATCGTCTTCGTACGGAGTTGGCTGATGTGCCGGGGATACAGCTCCATCAATCGAATGATCCCGCAGGCGATTGCGGGATTTGTTTCGCGTTTTTTGTGGAGTCTTCGGATCGGACTCAGCCTTTCGCGGCGGCGTTGCGCGCCGAAGGCATCCCCGCGGGCTGTCTCTATGACAAGGGCATTCCTGATCGTCATGTCTATCCCTATTGGGAGTACGTCATGGAAAAGGCGTCGTGGGATCGGCATGGGCGTCCCTGGACCTCGCCGCTGCACGACCCCGAACGCCGGTACACACCCGACATGTGCCCGAAAACCCTGGATATCCTGGGCCGCACGGTGATGCTGACGATCTCGCAGGCATTGGAGAAGCGCCATGTGGACTGGATCATCCAGGCCATCCGCAAGGTGGCGGAAAATCTCTAAGGAGTAGCACGTTATTTTATCCGGTTCCCGAGGTTGTTAACCTTGGGCAGGTAAAACACCGTGTATTACCTTGTCATTGCGAGTTCCCCACCCGCCGCAGGCGGGGTGAACAGAGAAGAAACACCGGAATGCACCCATGCTCTTTCGATATTGTATTGTTCCCCAAAGGGGATGCATAACACAGCCCTGGGTTGCGCTTCGCTACCCAGGGTAAAGTGCCACCCTAGGAAAATTCCCTGTAAGGGATGCATAATGCTTTCACAAATGTTGCAACTCACTTGTTTCCAACTGAATTTCTTAAAACTTTGTGCTTAACCATCTCCCTACACCACGGACATTTCGTGTGTTTCTAAGGAGGAGCGCAGCGACGCGGCAATCTCGACATAGTGTCACCCATATAAAGGTTGCTCGAATTTGAGATTACTTCGTCGCTGCGCTCCTCGCAATGACAAATATACAAAATGGATTGTGAGATATGCGGGCAAGTTCCTCTCGTTCCCAAGTTGAACTTGGGAACGCACTTGCTCCCAAAGCTGCGCTTTGGAATCTAATCAGATATTTATCATGGATCACCATGAACATAATCAGGGCGGCGTTACTGCATTGTGCAAAATACTTGGGCACGTGATAATATGAAAGGGATGTGAAAGGAGGCAACTATGCGTCGCGCTCTAATGGTGGGACTTGTTGGAATTTTTGTCATTGGGGTGGTATGCGTTTGGGTCTTCTTTCGGCATCAGGCAAAGACTCTGCCAAAAGAGAAACCACTCAGTCATGCATCGGTTCCAATGGTTTCACAGGATGCACCGAAAAGTCACAAAGATCAGGCCAAAGAACCTGCGCAAGAAAGTACTCCCAGTAAAACAGATTCTGCGCTTCAACCAGGTTCCATATCAGGACAATTTCTTGACAAAGACACGGGGAAAGGCGTGCCGTCGGTTTCACTTGCCGCATATGCTTGGACGGCACACGAATGGAATGAGAATGATCTTGACGGTTTGGCAAAGGTAGCAGAGGCTGTGAGCGACGGTGAGGGTCGTTTTGAGATTCAAAGTCTAATGCCAGGATCATATCTTTTGGTTAGGCCGGAAACACCGGGCTACGGTCCGCAACTACCCGAAGATCATCTTAAAGTGGAAATTGCACCAGGTCAACACTTGGAAGGATTGATATTTCAACTTGGGCGGGGTGTGGCGATATCCGGGCGTCTACTTGATACGGACGGGCATGCGATTGAAGGAGGCCAAGTACATCTCATGCAAAGAAATGGAGAATCGCGTGTCACCTCCACGAACACACGGGGTGAATTTGCCTTCCACGGCGCGGAGGTAGGCAACTTAGTCTCTTTTGCCGCAGCGGCACCGGGATTTGAGGCAATCCGAATAACACGTGATCCATCGGGAAATTACTTCACGCTTGAAAATAATGGCATATCAGACTACGAAATTGTGCTTTCGCCGGGTCGGACCGTGGAGGGTGTGCTGGTTAATGAGGCGGGCGAACCCATCCCAAATGCCGAACTTCACATTGATCCGAGCGTTAGTGTGTTTTGGGTCAAGACGAAAAACGACGGTACCTTCACCCTTTTAGGAAATCTCCGGGATACGACAGAAGGCACGGTGAAGGGTAAAGTTGGCCAATGGTGGCTTAAGTTCTTGAACGGCACACAATTTATTCGTTTCGATTCTAATATGCGCAAGAAAGACTTTCGCCTCGTGGCGAAGATTGTCGAGAATGAAGTAATTATCGAAGATCTCCACGAAAGATTTCGCAAATATAATGCCAATCCGGATAGTGAAATGACCACGGGACAGATCCTCGATATGGATGGGAGTCCAGTGGATGGTGTTGAGCTTGAGATTGCACAAGCCAATATTAATGACATTGGGGATGATAGGCCAAAGGTCTGTACTATTTCTGGCCCAGAAGGGAGGTTTGCCTTGGACTTTGGCAAACATGAACAGTCCGACCTGTTTGTGAGGGGAGAAGGTGTTATTTGGGATACCTTCAAGAGTATTTGTGCGGGCAGTAAGGGAAATGTATTGAAGGTGCGCCGATCCCTTGTTATCCACGGAACCGTTCGCGATGCGGCAACATCCGAACCAATAAAACAGTTCCAAATATGTGACCTTCGGCCAGAAGAGTCATATTATTTTGAATGGAACCGGAAATTCAAACGATGGCTGTCGATATATGATCCTGATGGGAAATTCACGGTATATAGTCGGCAATCTAACACTTGTCGTTTGTGTGTTATGGCAACAGGATATGCTCCGGTGCAACAAGATGTCGCACTAGGGCAGACTGAAACCATCGGTTCGGTGGATATTCTACTTAAGGCGAGTAACGCCGTTGAAGGTGTTGTACGTGATGCAAAAGGCAACCCGGTGGCGGATGCGAATGTTGTTCTTTTTGTGCCTGGTTCACCTTCCCAGCGTTTAGGTAACCAGGTGGTGACGGACAAAGACGGACATTTCCTCCTCACTGGTGCCGGGCCTCAACAATATTTGGTTGTGGCAAGACAGCGGGGTTTTGTGCCTGCCGTGGGCAACGTCGATCTGGTCAACATGTCCCGCGTCAACGTGGTTCTTGTTCTCCGGCCAGCAGGGGTTATCGAAGGCACGGCGTTGCAGAATGGCGCCCCAGCACCGGAGGAATTTGTTGAAGCTCGGCCATTAGATACTGCCCTTTTGATACAACTGGGAATTTCAAAAACAGAATGGACCGCAACAACGGACGCTAATGGACATTATCGGATAGATGACATAATACCCGGCACGTATGAGGTTAGTTTTGATGCGTTCAAAACGAATCGCACCATGGATTTTGTGAAACACGAGGCCGTGGTTCAATCCGGTATGGTAACCCAGGTGGATTTCCCTTAATCTTTGTATTGAATCCTATGGATAGGGGAGAAATATATAGCCGGGAGGGCGAGGATTCCGCCGAGCCATCAAACAAGATCAGGATCCTCACCGAATAATAGAATTTGGATATTTTGTTTGACGGCTCAGCAGGAGCTTCGCCCTCCCAAACTATCCGTTTCCCGTGGTTCTCACGGCGGTCGCAATAAAAACAAGGGCAAGAATAGTTACTTCCACTCCACGTTGATTTCCGCCTTAATAAATTCTTCTGGCACCCTGAACGGCGAGGTGAATCCGGCCTTCAGAATGCCTGAAGCGGGTGTGGTGGGGGTGGTTCCTTGGAGTTGAATGGTGCGTGTGTCGCCGGGGGCTGTCCATTCGCCGTCGTAGGGCCAAGATGTTGGCAAGCCAAGTTGTTCGGCCACGCCGGATAACTGAAGTTGCTGGCCAACGCCGGGTAACCATGGGCATACGCCGGTATTGTGCAGTTCTACCGTGAGCGTGAATGGCTGATCCGCCTTGATGTCCGTAGTCTTCAATTGCATTGTGCCTGCGAACTGCTTGACTTTCAGGAATCCTTCCAACCACTGGTCATATCCCGCCATCCATTCCTTGTATGGGCTGGTCATCCAGCGGCAGCGTTCCAGCATGCCGTTAGGGCCTGTTTTCATTTGGGCATCATATTTTGCGGCCCAATCATAGATTTCTTTGTAGAGGGCAAGGATTTTCTGCCGGACATCCTCAGTCAAGCGTTCACCTTTTACCAGGGCATCTTGATGTGCAATCACCATATCGTAGATTGTTGCGAATAAATCGAGCCGGTGCAGATGGTATTCAAAGAATGGCGCGAACAATTCCATGTGCGCGAACCACCGGGCATGTGATTTGGCATCTGTCTTTTGTTTCAGGATGGTCAGCCGTTCGCGCAATGCGGCCACGTTCGCCATGGCGTCTTCCAGGACCGGGGCGCGTTCGGATGGATCGAGCTTCATCCACGTGGCGGGGGGCATATACCGCGCATTGATTCCCCATAAATGTTCATAGATTTGGTTCATGCGCACAAAATCCATGGCGCTGTCCTGTCCGAAGGTTTTGAGTCCCCATTCATAGCGGAATGTATTTGGCGTGGCGGACGGCTCCCACCCAAAGCGGCCCACGGATTCCCAGGGAAGTTCCGTCCCGCAATACGTGCCGCCGATCCAAAAGCTGCCGCGATCCGCGAGCAGCCGGTGCATTCTTGGCGAGGGTGGTATTCTGAAGTTTGCATATAGATTATCGAGCCAGGTATCGCCCATCAGACCAATGCGGCTGTAGTCACGCGTTAACACGGCCAATTCGCCGCCATGCCCCACAACGTAGACATCTTTTGGTATCAGCGGTTCAAGTTGAGGGGCATACCCATCAAAATAGGGATAAACCGCGATATCGCCCTTGAAGCCTTTGCGGTGGAGCAGATCATAGATCGCCAAGTACTGTTCCCACGCCGCATTTTTCGTGCGGGACGCCGCGACGAATTCCTGACATCGTTTGCACGTGCACAGACCACCATTGTCGTCGCGGACAAGCATCAGCCCGTCAATCGGATAGGTTTCGAGCAATTCTTTAAAATAGATATCAAGATAGCGATGATAATCAGGATGTGTGAAGCAGGGGATTTTGTCGCTATGACCCTTATCCGGAACCGGGGCCATAACATCGGGAAATGCATGGACAAAGGTTGTCGGAACGCACCCGATGGGAATCCACAGCCATACTTTCCCGCCCCGTTCATGCAGAAACTGTGTCAGGCGCAGCGCGCGCTCGCGGTGCTGATCCACTTCGGAAAATTTCGCGCCCGATGATTCATCGTAAGCATCCGGCGCGGATGAGCGGAGTTCGGGCATGTATTTATACGTGACGGGCATTTTCCAATTACCCCACATGCCAAGGCACGTGAAATAGTTCATGCCGGAGCCCGCGAGATTCTCAAGAACGCTTTTCCACTCCTCTTCTGTTCCGTAGGGAAAATCGACCTCGAAATCGCCTCCGCCGAAACCGCCCGCCCGGAGATTCACCACCGGATTCTCCGCCACCAGCGGCACACTTGCGCCGTGGCGTGCCTGATATGCCGCTATGCAGTTTTTTGCCCGATACAGGCCATTCTGAGTGCCCGCGATGATACGCCAGTCTTTACCGTTGCCCAGAGGCCGGATTTGGAATCCATCTCCATCGATTCCAAGGCTTTCGGCATTGGGCATTAAATTCGATTGAAAGACCGGAGAATCCGTCTGCACGGGATCGTGCATAGGCAAAATATCCACGATCAGCCCTTCATCCATGGCTTCTATCCTATTTTGTATAACCTTGGCGTCTCCCGAAGGACAAGGAAAAAGCCTGCGCGCCCAGCGCCGTCCGTTAACACTCTCTTCGCCGAGTTCGATGGTGGTGATGTGTTCTCCCCGCCATACATTGGCTGCCTGTTTCACGGCGGCGGTGTACCCTTTGAATCCATAAAACGCGAAACGGTCTTCCAAGCAAGGGATGGATTCTTTTGTTCCACTGAGCGGAAGGCTGTAACGCGCGGCATGGTGGCACCATGGGCTTTCACCTTGCCAGGGAAGGCCATCGGCTATCATGTCAATGACACCATTTGCATACACTCGATAGGTGAGTGCGATGGAAGGCCCCTTTTCAACATCGATAAGGAAATTCACTTCGGTCATGGCAGCCGATGATGAAGATGAAACCAGTTTCACATGGCATGAAATCGGTTCGGCATAATTGATCTTGATATGGGGCGCATTCGGATCTACTGGGTCTGCATATCCAGGTCCGAATCCACCTACCAGTTCATAGGCATTGGATTCGGCGAGTTTGTTCACATTTATGGAGAACGGCGAAGACAATAATGGCTCGTTATTGTTTGTCAGTTGGAGTAGTTGGCCGGTGGACGTATCGATGGTAGTCTTAATGTTCGGATATTGAATGGTGCACAGAGCATTTTCTTGTGTGAGGGAGTTTGTTTTATCGGAGGCTAAAGCGGGATCTTCGTGAACCTCTATCTTCATCCATTCTGCAGGAGGGACTTCACAGGCAAACACCAGCAGGTCTTCCGCGCGAGGATGTTCGACGGGCGATGTAAAGTGAGTTTGCCAATGTGCCCGTCCCTCTCGAAGTGCAAACGGGATGTCCCCTTTTGGTGTGAGCAAATGCACGCGCTGCCAATCCAACAAGTTAGGGGCAGCGATTTTTCCTGTTGGAATTTCAACCAGGAAGGAGCCTTGCCATTCCGTGGGATTATAGAGCGATATCGCCGCAACAGGTTCTGCTCCCGCAGCGGCAAACGAAAGTGTTGTTATAAGTGCTAGTATCATTCAGCCACCTCCAGTATTTCCCTGGTTTGAAGGCAGTATACCGTGCAGGGATGCCCGCGCCAAATGAATGTGCGGATATTTCTTGCATCATGGTGCGGGCGGGCGATAGGGTGAAAGTAACTCATGCAAAACAGGAGGAAAGGGCTTTGCGGATAGCTGATAGGAAATTTCTTTTCTCCTTTGATTTTTTTGATAAACGCACAGCCATTTCGTGGTTAGTCTTTCCGGATTTTTCACCACAAAATGCGCGAAACAAACGAAATATCATACTGCCCGCAGCGCCGCCGCCATAGGGCGGGAATCCAGGATTCACCTATTATTTCCTCTTGTTCCCAAGCCACTCCCTCTTCGCACGCGCCGAAAACACCATGCCCGCCTCTGGCTACAGGCTACAGGCTACAGACTACAGACTAATTTCCTCACCGTTCGTACGCCCCCATATCGAACCCGCCACCCTGCGGGCGTGCCACCCCCTCGATGTCCGTCGCGGGCGCACCGTATGCACCAGTTTTTCTTATCCCGAAGGGATAATCGATAGTAGCCGGAGGTTGAGCGAAGCGATACCCCCGGTAAGATGAATTTAAAAATGCACCCCGAAGGGGTGCCAGAGACTAATAGCGTATCGTCTGTTTCCCTGCGTCAATTTATTCGCTCCGTAGTAATAGAACCCTGTGACCCCTTCAGGGTCATCGTGCTGGGGGATCCTTTTCCGGGGGTATCGCTTCGCTCAACACCCCGGCTACTTTCTAGCACACCTTTCGGTGTTAACGGCGATTTTTTATTTCGCTTTTGGCGCCCACAGATTTTCAATCAACCCCTGGCATATAGTGAGAAAATACGTGAGGCTTGTTTACCAAACTTTCTTCATCTCCCATTCTTACCTACACCCCACTCCGCCGTAGGCGGACTACAGACTACAGACTACAGACTACAGACTACCTCTCGTACGCGCCCATATCGAACCCACCACCCTGCGGACGTGCTACACCCTCGATGTCCGTCGCGGGCGCACCCTCGGACGTGCCGGTGTCAATGCAGGGCGAACCATCCTGCAGATGCAGATCCTCCGGCGCACCCACAAACAGCGGGTCTGTGTTAATGTTACCCGTGCCCGGATATACCGGGTCACCTTGGACGCATGAATACATCACAGATGCCGAGGAGTCCTCCTCATTATAAAATTCTGATGAATTCCCCCACAGGATGCAATTAGTCAACAAAGGCGCGGCGTAGTTGTAGTTGTACATCCCGCCGCCTTCAGTGGCCGAGTTCCCCGTGAACGTGCAGTTGGTCACCACAGGCGCGGCGTAGTTGTAGTTGCACATCCCGCCGCCGCGCTCGTTGGCCGAGTTCCCCGTGAAGGTGCAATTGGTCACCACAGGCGCGGCGTAGTAGTAGTTACACATCCCGCCGCCACTGCCGTTATACTCATCGTCCATTTGGCTTGCGTTCTCAATGAATATACAGTTGCTCACATTGGGCGACACCCCAACATTCAACATGCCGCTGCCGCTGTTGAGGCCCGCACACCCGCGCATGATGGTGAACCCGTCCAGCGTGGCATTGTCTGCCCCCACCACACATCGGCGGGCATTCTCACCATCAATCATAGTGACATTAGCAGTCCAATCCCGCTCGTCTCGCACTGCCTCTGTTCCCGTGAACCCGCCATAAAGGGCGACACCCTCTTTCATCGTGACCACCGGATCCGTCATTGCGGTATACATTCCCGCCGCCACCCACACTTCATCACCCGCAACGGAGAAATCCATGGCCGCCTGAAGCGAACCCAACGGCGAAGCCCAGGACGAGCCGTCGCCCGTGCCATCAGGCACTACGTACACAATCCAGCCTGTTCCGAACCAGGCTGTCACGGTGACGTTGGTTGTTACATTGATATCCGTGCGGGGATTATCCATTGAGCCATCGCTCCACAGCTTGAAAATATACCCGTCGTCCGGCACGGCCGTCACTATAGTACCAGACCCGCCATAATCCACGGTTTGCGGGGAATCGCCGGAGATCGATCCATGTGCGCCCGCCGTATACGTCAGCGTGTACTGGTTAATGGCGAAGTTCGCCGTGACGGTCTCATCCGCTATGCCCATCACCACCATTACAGACAATTGTGTGCCCAGGACTCCGCTGATGGAACTGGTCCAGTTCAGAAAATGCATCGAGGCGGTCCGTTGGGTCGAGATAAAGATGTAGTCCCCCGGTGCACAGGTGTACGTTCCCTCCGGGGGGGTGGTTGTGGCGTCGCAGCCCACGGGTGAAACCGCTATCGTGAGATCGACAAGCGCGCCCAAATCTACTGTCCCCTCATACGCACCCATCGTCACCACACCTGTACCAATCGGACGTGGACGGCCCAGGATATCGGTGGCGGGCGCGCCGGTGGCCGTGCCGGCGCCTACGCAGGGCGAGCCCGCCTGCAACTGAACACTGCCTGCCGCTGCATTCACAAACAGCGGGTCCGTGTTGATGTTTCCGTCTCCCTCGTATACTGCGCCACCCTGGACGCATGAATACGTCACGAACGGCAAGTTTGTATCATTGTAGATTTCCGACGAATCGCCCCACAGGATGCAATTGGTCACACTCGGCGTGGCCTTGTAGCCGTTGTACATCCCGCCGCCGAGGTCAGCCGAGTTCCCCGTGAACGTGCAATTGGTCACATTTGGTAAATCACCCCAGTAGTTGTACATCCCGCCGCCGTTGTAGCGGGCCGAGTTCCCCATGAAGGTGCAGTTGGTCACACTGGGCGAACTGCCGCTGTTGTACATCCCGCCGCCAGAATCGGCCGAGTTCCCCATGAAGGTGCAATTACTCACACTCGTCGAATCGCCGCTGTTGTACATCCCGCCGCCGTTGTAGCGGGCCGAGTTCCCCATGAACGCGCAGTTGGTTATAATTGGAGATCCATCCCTGTTGTACATCCCGCCGCCGTCTTCTCTGGCCGAGTTGTCCGTGAACGTGCAGTTGGTCACCACAGGCGAAGAAGAGTAGTTGTACATCCCGCCGCCGTTGTAGCGGGCCGTGTTCCCCATGAAGGTGCAGTTGGTCACACTTGGCGAGTCGCCGCTGTTGTACATCCCCCCGCCGTTATGGTCGGACGTATTTCCCATGAACGTGCAGTTACTCACACTCGACGAACTGCCGCCGTTGTGCATCCCGCCGCCGTTGTAGCGGGCCGAGTTCCCCATGAAGGTGCAGTTGGTCACACTGGGCGAACTGCCGCTGTTGTACATCCCCCCGCCGCCTTCACTGGCCGAGTTCCGCGTGAACGTGCAGTTATTCACACTCGGCGAGTCGCCGCTGTTGTACATCCCGCCGCCGATGCCGCCGTTATACTCATCGTCCCTTTGGCTTACGTTCGCAATAAATATACAGTTGCTCACACTAGGCGACACCCTGTTATTTAACATGCCACCGCCGTTACTGCCGATGGCGCTCCCATGCGTGATGGTGAACCCATCCAGCGTGGCATTGTTTGCCCCCAGCACACAGCGGCGGGCATTCTCACCGTCAATGACGGTGACATTGGCGGTCCAATCACGCTCGTCTCGCGCAGTCTCCGTTCCCGCGAACCCTCCATAGATCGAGACACCCACTTTCATCGTGACCACCGGGTCCGTCGTCGCGGTATACGTTCCCGCCGCCACCCACACTTCGTCGCCGGGCATGGCGAAATCCATGGCCGCCTGGAGCGAACCAAAGGGCGAAGCCCAGGACGAGCCGTCGCCCGTGCCATCAGGCACTACGTACATAATCCAGCCTGTTCCGAACCAGGCTGTCACGGTGACGTCGGTTGTTACATTAATATCCGTGCGGGGATTTTCGGTCGAGCCATCGCTCCACAGCTTGAAAATATAACCGTCGTCCGGCACGGCTGTCACTGCCGTTCCGGACCCACCATAATCCACGGTTTGCGGGGAATCGCCGGAGATCGAGCCATGTGCGCCCGCCGTATACGTCAGCGTGTACTGGTTGATGGCGAAGTTCGCCGTGATGGTCTCGTCCTCTGTGCCCATCACCACCATTCCAGACAATTGTGTGCCCAGGACTCCGCTGATGGAACTGGTCCAGTTCAGAAAATGCATCGAGGCGCCCGGATTAGCCGAGATAAAGATGCGATCCCCCGGTGCATAGGGGTACGTTCCCTCCGGGGGGGTGGTCGTGGCATCGCAGCCCACGGGTGAAACCGCTATTGTGAGATCGACGAGTGCGCCTAAATCTACTGTCCCCTCATACGCACCCATCGTCACCACGCCCGTGTCAATCGGGCGCGGACGGCCCAGGATATCGGTGGCGGGCGCATCTGTTGCTGTGCCCGCGCCCACGCAGGACGAGCCCGCCAGCAACTGAACGCTGCCCGCCGCCGCGTTCACGAACTGCGGGTCCGTGTTGATGTTGCCGTCTCCCTCATATACTGCGTCACCCTGGACGCACGAATACGTCACGAACGGCGAGCTGTCGCTGTTAGTAATTTCCGAGGAATCACCCCACAGGATACAGTTGGTCACATGCGACGTGGCCTCGTAGTTGTACATCCCACCACCCCAAGTGGCCGAGTTCCCCGTGAACGTGCAGTTGGTCACTCTCGGCGAGGAATCGTCGTTGTCCATGCCGCCGCCTCTCCAATAGGCCAAGTTTCCCATGAACGTGCAGTTGGTCACACTCGGCGAAGCAGATACGTTAGACATCCCGCCACCGTAGTCATCGGCCGAGTTCCTCATGAATATACAGTTGGTCACACTGGGAGAACTGCCGTAGTTGTACATCCCGCCGCCGTCTTCTCTGGCCGAGTTCCCCATGAACGCGCAGTTGGTTATAATTGGAGATCCACCCCTGTTGTGCATCCCGCCGCCGTGCTTGTTGGCCAAGTTCCCCGTGAAGGTGCAGTTGGTCACCACCGGCGAGGAAGAGTGGGTGCTGTACATCCCGCCGCCGTCTTCGCTGGCCGAGTTCCCCGTGAACATGCAGTTGGTCACCACCGGCGAAGCATCCCAGTAGTTGTACATCCCGCCGCCTGTACCAACGGCCGAGTTTCCCGTGAAGATGCAGTTGGTCACACTCGGCGAACTGCTGCTGTTGTACATCCCGCCGCCGTTATAAGTAGTCTTCCCATTCGTGATGGTGAATCCATCCAACGTGGCGTTGTTTGCCCCCACCACACAGCAGCGGGCATTCTCACCATCAATCATAGTGACATTGGCGGTCCAATCGCGCTCGTCTCGCGCAGTCTCCGTACCTGCAAACCCGCCATAGAGGGGGAGGCCTTCTTTCATCCTGATGACCGGGTTTATGGTGGCTGTATAGGTTCCCGCCGCCACCCACACTTCGTCGCCGGGCATGGCGAAATCCACGGCGTCTTGGAGCGAACCAAAGGGCGAAGCCCAGGACGAGCCGTCGCCCGTGCCATCAGGCACTACGTACACAATCCAGCCTGTTCCGAACCAGGCTGTCACGGTGACGTCGGTTGTTACATTGATATCCGTGCGGGGATTTTCGGTCGAGCCATCGCTCCACAGCTTGAAAATACAACCGTCGTCCGGCACGGCCGTCACTGCTGTTCCGGACCCGCCATAATCCACGGTTTGAGGGGAATCGCCGGAGATCGATCCATGTGCGCCCGCCGTATATGTCAGCGTGTACTGGTTAATGGCGAAGTTCGCCGTGATGGTCTCGTCCTCTGTGCCCATCACCACCACTACAGACAATTGTGTGCCCAGGACTCCGCTGATGGAACTGGTCCAGTTCACAATGTGCATCGAAGCGCCCGGATTGGCAGAGATAAAGACGCGATCCCCTGGCGCACAGGTGTACGTTCCCTCCGCGAGGGTGGTCGTGGCGTCACAGCCCACGGGTGAAACCGCTATTGTGAGATCGACGAGTGCGCCCAAATCTACTGTCCCCTCATACGCACCCATCGTCACCACGCCCGTGTCAATCGGGCGCGGACGGCCCAGGATATCGGTGGCGGGCGCGCCGGTGGCCGTGCCCACGCCCACACACGGCGATCCTGATAGCAACTGAACGCCGCCCACCGCCGCGTTCACGAACTGCGGGTCCGTGTTGATGTTGCCCATGCCCGGATATACCGTGTCTCTCTGGACGCATGAATACGTCACGAACGGCGTGCTTGTATCA
This sequence comes from Candidatus Hydrogenedentota bacterium, assembly GCA_029565395.1. GTDB lineage: Bacteria > Hydrogenedentota > Hydrogenedentia > Hydrogenedentales > CAILVY01 > CAILVY01. The sequence goes on from JAKQOG010000190.1 coordinate 13,931, forward strand.
TTGTAGATTTCCGACGAATCGCCCCACAGGATGCAATTGGTCACTACAGGTGCTGCGTAGTAGGAGTTACTCATTCCGCCACCCACATTGGCAGTGTTCCCCGTAAAAGTGCAGCTGGTCACCCTCGGCGAGGCATCGTTGTTGTACATCCCGCCGCCATCTTCGCTGGCCGAGTTCTCTGTGAATGTACAGTTAATTATCGTCGGAGAGTAATAGTCATAGTTGTACATCCCGCCGCCCCTGCGGGCCGAGTTCCCCATGAATATGCAATTGATCACGCTCGCCGTGGCGCTGTTGTTGTACATCCCGCCGCCTTCACCGGCCGAGTTCTCCGTGAACGCGCAGTTGGTTATAATCGGAGAGCCATTAGTGTTGCACATCCCGCCACCCTCGCCGTAGTTGGCGGTGTTTTCCATGAACGTGCAGTTGGTCACGGTTGGCGAAGCGACGTAGTTATCCATCCCGCCGCCAGAATGGGCCGAGTTCCCCGTGAACGCGCAGTTGGTTATAATCGGAGAGCCAATATTGTTACACATCCCGCCGCCGTAGTCATAGGCCGTATTCTCTGTGAACGCGCAGTTGGTCACACTCGGCGACACTCTGTCATTCAACATGCCACCGCCGTTACTACCGACAACGCTCCCCTGCGTTATGGTGAATCCATCTAGTGTGGCATTGTTTGCCCCCAGCACACATCGGCGGGCATTCTCACCGTCAATGACGGTGACATTGGCGGTCCAATCGCGCTCGTCTCGCCCAAGCTCCGTGCCTGCGAACCCGCCATAAAGCTCGACGCCCTCTTTCATCGTGACCACCGGGTTCGTAGTCGCGGTATACGTTCCCGCCGCCACCCACACTTCACCGTTGACCTCAGCGGCATCGACGCCGTCCTGGATTGATCCCAGGGGCGAAGCCCAGGAGGAACCGTCGCCCGTTCCCCCTTGCGCCACATACACGATCCCGCCCGTCGCGAATAACGCCGTGACGGTGATATTGGTGCGCACATAGACATCCGTGCGGGGATTGTCGGTTCTGCCATCACTCCATTGGACAAAATGGTAATGCGGATCAGGTATCGCCGTGATCGTAGTCCCGGAACCACCATAAACGACGGTCTGCGGTGAAATGCCGGAAATGGCGCCGTTGGTCCCCGCGGAATAGGTGAGGGTGTATTGCTCGCTGTCACAAGTCTCATGCGAACCGGGACCGGGGGCAAAGGTATCCTCGGA
>JAKQOG010000202.1 GCA_029565395.1 Candidatus Hydrogenedentota bacterium
CGTACAGAAAAGCATCAACCAGGCCCTGGGAGTGCTCACCCTCACGCCAGAAGCGGATCTTGACCATAACGCCGCGGTAGATGTCCGCGACGTCCAGAATCTTGTCAATTCCGCTTTGGGCACCGGCGGGGTATTCCAGCAGGTGACGGGGGTAATTACCGGAATCGATCCCACTTCCATGCGGGTGACCGCTATTTCCGATCAGGGAATAAAAGTAGAAGCACCGCTGTCCTCCGAAGGCCGGTTCACCTTTTCGTTGCGAACCGGCATGGGGTGGAGCCTCGGCATCCTGAATGCTCAAGACGTACTGCAAGGATGGCCGGCATTTCCGGTGGGAAACTATACCTCTGGCACCTTGCCCTTGCCCACTCTCTCGGGCGGGGCCATAATGGACTTGGGCAACATTGCCCTGGCCATGGGCCAGACCATTGGGACCAATATTCTGGATTGGTTTGTCCAGGCGGAGCCGCCTATTGCCAATTCGGATTCGAGTGGCAATGGTATTCCCGACTTTATGGACCCCCTGTTCGAGTCCATCACGGATGCGTTGAGTGTTTACTTAATCTTTTTGCCCAGTGATCCCGATCCCTTGACCATTTTGGCGGACTATATCAACACCTGCGTGGAGGCCCACCAGGACGTGTTACTCCGGCCCAATCTGCGGGACGCCAACACCAATGGCATCCCCGATTTCCTGGAAGCATTCCTGGATTGCCTGGGCGACACCTTCACGGAATGGATCAATCAGTTCGACTGGAGCAGCACGCCTCTTCAGTACTGGCTCTCCGACACCGATGGAAATGGATGGCCCCTGATTGTCGATTCGCAACTGACGTATCTCATCACGCAGTTACCGGAATGGCTGCAAGGCTTGGGATCCCCCAACACCCTGGATACCAACGGGAACCAGATTCCGGACTTTTTGGAGGATTATGTATCCATACCGGGGGTGCTCGGATATGAGATCTTCCCGGATATGGAACACGATGGCGATGGGGATGGCATTCCCGATTTCCTGGATCCTGATTTCTACTCGGACGTGGACACCGATGGCGACGGCATTCCCAACGATGTCGATTTGGACGATGACAACGACGGGTTGCCGGATTATGCCGATCCGCATCCGTTGACTCCTGGCGCAAAATAAGGTTTTGCCATGGAGGGATCGGGCGCCGCGTCCGATCCTTCCACGGCCCCCTATCGCGGAAAGGATCACGGATGGCGGGACGGATTGTGATAGCTTTAGTTATAGCCGGAGTTGGACTCTGCGGCACGGTAACCGCTGCTGTCTTAACGGCCGGCGACGCGCATGGCGATGCCGGAGACACAGAGGTCATTGTCGCGGTGTCATTGGACACCGCCACCGTGGAATCCGTGGCCGCTCTTCAATTCGACCTGCTATTTAACGGGGAGGTACTCAGCCTTCCCGAAGTAACCGTGGGCGCCGCCGCAGCAGCAGCGGGCAAAGACCTGTGCCATAATCTCATCCAGCCCGGGCAAATGCGGGTAATCATTGCGGGATTCAACCAAAATATCATCGGGGACGGTGTCGTGGCTGAAGCACACTTTTCAATCGCCGAAGACGCGCCCGGAAGTGTGGAAACGTTGTCTTTCTCCGGAGTTACCCTTTCCGATCCTAATGGCCAGGCGGTGCCGGTCACACCCCGGGACGGAACTCTCACCATCGGCAATGGCGGCATTTATTATCATTCCGCAGACTACAATCCGGCCAATTGGCAGATCTCCCTGGCGGAATTATTAAGGGCTATCCAGTTATATAACGCGGATGCATATGCCTGCCTGAGCGGCTCTGAAGACGGCTATGCGCCAGGAACCGGATCCCACGCCTGCACACCCCACACAAGTGATTATGCCCCGCAAGACTGGATCATTTCCCTATCGGAACTCCTTCGACTTATCCAGCTTTACAACATAGGCGCCTACCACATGAAAGCCGGAACCGAAGACGGATTCGAAGGCGGGCCATGACTATGTACACGATTAAAAATAATAATTGGATTATTATCGCACTCACGGCCCTCGCTGTTGGCGTGAAAGCCGATGCCGCCACATTGGCCGCCGCCACTGCCGGCACGCTCTCCAGCACATCGGGCATTACCGTTCCCATTACCCTCGCTCTGGGAGGCGCTGAAAAAGTCGCCGCCATTCAATTCGACCTGCAATTCGATGTGAACTCCATTAAACTCGTGGCAGTAAATACAGGTTCCGCCGCCGCCGCCGCCGGAAAAAGCGCTTCCTCCTACGAACTGAGTAAAGGAAAACACCGCATCATTATCATCGGAATGAATCAGCACATTATGGGAAATGGCCCGGTGGCCGTGTTGCGCATCGACATCGTTCCCGCCACGCCAACCGGTGTTTATCCCCTCACCCTCTCAAATGTCATCTTCTCAAACCCCGTGGGCATCGCGATTCATTCCAAAACAGTCTCCGGCTCCATCACTGTCGGCGGTCCCGCAAACCCCCAAATCCTCCCTAAAGAAGACCCGCCGTCCGGAGGATGCTTTGGCGGCATCCTTTCCGGAAAACAGCCCCCCACAAAGGGAAGCGGCGGAATTCTGCTTGTTCTTCCCCTGGTATTGCTGATTTTGTATGCAACCTTGCCTACCCCATCATTGCGCCTGGGGCGAAGTGGCCTCACCCCCCAAACTATGTGGACATCCCCTCGACAGCCATGCCACCTCGCCCCACGCAATGATGTTATACAATGATTTTACACTATTGCCCCTAAAAATGGGAGGGGGCTTTTTCTCATGCCCCCTGCACAACAGAAAAGGTATAGATCGTCCTGTATGTTTACCGCCGCGGTTTCTTGATGCCTAACACCCTTTTTCCCCCGGAAGAACCGCCACGGGCGGCTTTCTCCGCTTCTCTCTGTATCTTAATCTCATGGTCAATGGCTTCCTGAATATTCATGAAGATAATGCCCTCCGGGCGCACGGGCAGGCAGGGCCCGGCAAAACTCGGATGCGTCACGAATTCCACCGAACCATCCGTGAACAGCACATTACTCCCGCCGGGAACATGATTGTAAAACTCGATCGCATTCGAGACCGTAACACGATCCCAGAAAATGGGAATTCTGGAACTGCCCATCGACGGATGCGGCAGAACTATGGGCTCCGGAGTAAAAGCGCCCAGGTATTCGTAACTGGCCCGCAAACTGGCAGGCCTTTCAATCTCAGTATTTATCTTAAGACCCGAATCTTCATCAAAATCATCCATATGCTGTTGCGCATCCGAAGGGCAAATAAATATTTTCGGGGTCGATGTATAGTTCGAATACAAGGTCATAAGGCATTCCGCATTGTTGTTCCCGCCGCTCCACGGCAACATCCGGTTGTTTTCCTCCGCGTACATCTGCAAGGCCATACCCAACTGGGAAAGATTCGACATGCAACTGCAACGCCGCGACGCCTCCCGCGCACGGGCCAGCGCCGGCAGCAATATCGCCGCCAGAATGCCAATGACGGCAATGACAATAAGCAGTTCTAACAGGGTGAAACCGGAGCGGCGCCTGACCGGCCGGTGGTGGTGTTTTTTATTCATGCCCGCTGTCATCGCTTTTCATGCTCCATGTGCCAACAATACCGTTGCATCATGCGATCCGGCCCCAGCGCCAAATCCGCCGCCAACACCACCGTCCCCTGCACCCGGCCCTCCTCCGCCATTTCTCCTGTAGACACCAGATGAAAATTGTCTTTGGCGGTTGTGGTTGCCACGACGGAAAAGCGGCCCTGTCCAAGCGGGGTATTTTGCTCCCCGCGGTATTCCGGCGTTGTGCGGAGTTCCGCAACCGCCTTATCCAAGCCCGCTTCCGCCAGATGCAGCGCCACCGCGAGCTTTTCCTGCCGTGTGGTTTCCTTCAACGTGATGTGCAGGTAGCGCCATACCGCCGAGGCCCCGATGCCCAGCACCATCACCAGCACCACCGCCAGAATCAAGGCCGCGCCGCTTCGCTGATTTCGTGCGCCGGCATTCATGGGCGTTCTCCTATCCCCCGCAGCGCCGCGGCGAATTGATGCACTATCCGGAGCTTGTCCCGTTCGCCGGAATCCTTTTTTATGATCACCCCTAGCCGTACCAGCGGCGCGTTCGACGTATCGAACACAATGGAGGCAAGCGGCTGCCGGAACGTGTCAAATCGCACACACGCCAGGTTTCCATTCCGCCGAACCAAGTCCATGCGGCTTACATGCTCCGCATCGCGCACCGCGCCAAATACGACGTAGTGAGGGGCGCCTTCTTCAGGCTCCGCCTGGAACACCACGACCTGGTCGCCGCTGTGGTACTTGCCCGCTTCCGGCACTACCGCCACTGATTCGTGCACCGCCCGGCCAAATTCCTTCTCAATCTCGGACACCGCCAGCAGGCGATCCAGCGCTTGTGTGTTCAAGGCTGAAAGACGCGACCCGCTCAGGAAAAGTTTCCCGCACAAATTGATCGCAATGGCGAGCACGGCTACATACACAATCATTTCCATGACCGTATAGCCCGCGTTCCGCTTGCGCGATGCAGGCCGGCGCCGCAAAATCCTATTCTGTTGAAACGCAGTCATCCTAATCACCGTTTCTTCGCGATCAGCGTGGTTAAGTGCTTCTCAATGCGCCGCCCATGCGCCCCCGTCCATCGGAGGGATACTTGAACCTCCTTCAAATCGGGAACACCGGCATACTCCTTGATCACACAGGTCCCCGCAGGCCGCACCAGCCGTTCCAATTCCGGCGTCTCGCTCTTGAACGGATGCGAGCCATCCTCCAGCGCGCTGAACGGCAGTGCGCGCAACGTCTCCATCTCGTTATTCAGTGCGCGCAGCGCGATGGCATATTCGTTCACGGCCTTTGTGGAATCCATGCTGAGCATGTGCATCTGGATCGCGCCAAAGGCTCCCACCGTCACCACGAACAATGCACAGAGCAGTTCGAGATGGCCGATGCCCCGGTTCCGCCTGTGCCTGCACTTCTTCATGTTCTGCGCTCCCAATACACGGTATGTCTCATATGAGCGAATCAATTATGCTGACCAACGAAGTAAAAATGGACAATTCCACCGCCAGCGTTATGAATCCCAAACTCAACACGCCAAAGGGAAGCAGCGCATCCGCCAGGATGCGGGTGCGTTGCTCCGCACTGCGTTGATAAAAGTCGCCCAATCGCTTCAACGCCTCCGGTAACAGCCCGGAGCGTTCTCCAATCGACATCAAACCCAGAAAAGATCCCGGCAGCCGCGCCAGCCAGCGGTTTTCCGCCGCCCAGGCCCCGGAAAGCGATTCCCCCTGTAAAATCCGCTTGTGCACACGCACCACAATCCGCCGGAACAACGGATTTAGCTCCGCATGTGCCGCGCCTTCCAGCGCATGATCCATCGGCACGCCCGCGCTCAACAGTTTCTCCAGCACCATGCTGATCACCGCCAGATTCCGCTGGATAACCAGTCCGCGAAGCCAGGGAATGACTAAAAAGATCCCCGCCAGACTGCGGGTCGAAAAAGTGCGCCGGCGCACACGGAACCAAAGTGCGCCGCCTGCTATCAACACCAACACAATATTTTGAAGGGATATGGGAGACAGGAAAAAATGCCAGGATGAATTGCCCGGAGCATAGTTAGAACTGGGCGTGCTTATCCACGTGTAGTAGAACCACTCCAATATTCCATTGATCGTCTTAACCAGGTGCGGGGAATCCCCGCCAACATCGGAAATGACTTCCATGAAAACAGGCATGCATTTGACATAAATAAATGTGGTAATGGCTACTTGCGCTAGAAACACCAGTCCCAAGTACATCAGATGTCCCCGGACTGTCCGCCCCAGTGAAAAGGAATGCACTGTTTCTTGCGCCAATTGATCCAGGCATTCGCCTAACCTGCCAGAATCTTCCCCGGCTTTAATGAGGTCCGCATAGAATCCCGGAAACATGTGTTTCAAACGGCCCACGGCCTCTGATAACGGCATTCCCGAGGACAAATCATCGCGCAACGTTAGAAACACCGCCTCCAGGCGTCCGCTCCGCGTCCGCAAAATCGCCCCAGGGATGATGCTCAACGCGGATATGCCCATAAAATAGATCACCGCCCATGGATCCAACCGTTCAAACATATCAAGTTGACTAAATCCCAGCCAAAGAAAAAAGGCCATGCACACCACCACCAACCCGTAGGCTTGGAAAAGATAGGTCGAACGCCGCCCGGTGCCGAAACGATCCTGACGCCGCTCCTCCCGCGCACAGGATTCAAGCCCCTTAATCAATGAAGCATTCGTCTTGACAATCGCCGTGAGTTGATCCAGCACATACAAAACGTCCCGCCGCCACCGCGGCGCGGTTATATAAAGCGGCCCTTTCCACCGTTTTCCCGTCATGCGGTAACACAATCCGGGAGAATATTCTCCACTCTCAAAATGTGTGATTTTCCTGCGCCGGCGAAATGGTCCGCGCCTGGGCCGCCAGGTGAACATCCGGACAAACCACAAATCAGACCACCTGTCCGATTCCGTTTCAACACCCTTTGTCCATGGCAGGAAACGGCCTAAATCAAAATATAACAGTTTCTTCCAGTTCATCGCCCGGATACCATATCGCCCAGGGTAAAAATGGGCAGGTACAACGAAATTACAACGCTCGCGATAAGGAAACCTAGTGTCACTATGAGAATCGGCGATGCCAGCGAACTGACCATCCGATCACGCAATGTCACCTCCCGTTCATAAATACCCGCCAGATTTTCCAATGCGCTTTCCGCATCGCCCCGATCCTCGCTTGTGGCCAATAGCCAGCAAAAATTATGGCCAAAGAATCCCGTGCTCGAAAGCGCGTCCGCAATGCGTTCCCCGCCGGCCACCTGAAGATTCGCTTCATCCACCGCCCGCTGCAACATAGGACTCCCCGAACTCGCCGCGGCCAGTTCCAGGCTTTCCAGCACCGGCACGCGCGACGCCAATAATATGCTGAGCGACCGGCTGAACCGCGACAGCGCCAGTTGATATTGCAGTTTCCCGAAAACAGGCGTATGCAGACGCAACCAATCCAGCCAGATCAAGCCGGTTTCATGGCGCCGGAGAAAAAAGAGCGCCACCCGCCATAAAATCAAGAAAAGCCCGATGCCTATGAGAATCTCCGGAAAATGAAATTGCACAACATCCCCCATCTTTACCCAAAAACGCGTAGGCGCGGGAAGTTCGCCGCCAAAATCATTAAAAATCTCCGCAAACACCGGTACAACTTTCACCAGGAGAAATCCAAGCACACAGGACCCCAGCACCAACACCGTTACCGGATACACCAGCGCGCCCTGCAACACATTCTTCAGCCCCACCATGCGCGACGTGTAATTACACAACAGTTGAAGCACCCCCGCCAAATTCCCCGTTTTCTCCCCCGCGCGGATTACACTGGGAAATATCCTGGGAAAACTCTCATGCTGAGTGCTAATCGCATCTTCCAGGGAGATACCCCGTTCCAAGTCCCGCTGAAGCCGGTCCAGCACCGGTTTTAGCCGGGAACTGTGCAGGTCCGCCGCCATCGCCTTCAGCGCCGGGGCCAGCGGCAGTTCGCTCCGCGTGATGGCCGTCAACTGCTGCGAAAACAAGTCAAGCTCATCCCATGTCAGCCGGTGACTCACCTGCAACAGACCCCGCTCCTTATACAGCGTTTCAACGGAATTGACGGTCAGCCCGCGCTCTTGCAGCACCCGCGTTACCCGGTGGGCGGACGTTTCTTCCATGATCCCATCCACCGATTTGCCCTGTTCATCCACTGCCCGGTATTTATACTGTGCCATTGCTTCGCCCTCGTCCGTATCCATGCAAGAAATGACCATTAGAAAGAAAAGTGATCAAAATCTGGAGTGCTACCTCTGGCTACAGCCTAAAGCCTACAGCCTACAGCCTACAGCCTTATCAGGCATTCGGATTCCCCATCATCCCCACAAAGGTTTGAAACAACCGCTGATCCAGTTCCTCGGCCATTATGTCTTTCATGAGCTTCAAGGCGTCAAAGGTGCCCATCGCGTCCTTATACGGACGGCGCGTCGTGAGTGCGTCAAATATGTCCGCAATGGTGCTAATCCGCACGAATTCCGACAGTTTTTCTTCCGGAAGCCCGTCGGGATATCCCTTGCCTGTCCGCTTTTCATGATGATGCCGCACCACGTCCAGTATGGCGGGCGTATCCACTTTGTGCTGCCGCAGAATATTTTCGCCGAAGACCGGATGCTGTTTCACTATTTCAAATTGTTCCTTGGTGAGCTTGCCGGGCGTGTTCAGAATGGCGGGATCGATCATGCTCTTCCCTACATCATGCAACAGGGCGCCATTGCCAAAGGCGTGGATCTCGTTTTCCGAATAGCCGAGGCGTTTGCAGAGCGCAATGGAAAAGACCAACACATTTACGGAATGCGTGTAAGTGTAATAGTCGTAAGAAGTCACCTTGATGAGATGTTGCAAGGCTTTTTCCTGGTTGAAAATAAAGCCTGCTGAATGTTGTACCATCGACTTGGATCGAGGAAGCAGGCTTTTGGACCGGGGATCGTCCAGAAGCTCCTGCACCAAATGCATCGCGGAATTGTACAGCACCTCGGAACGTTCATCCATCTTGACATTGGCATCCGATAAAATTGCGCTTAGATTGGCCTCCACATAATGGAAATACGCCACTTCCTGTTCCGAAGGCACAAATAACTGTGTCACCGCATTCTCGCCCAACCGTTGTTTGTCCGATTCCGTAAATGCAAGATTTTTGTTGCGGTAGAGCACTGGCGGACGCTTGGGATCGTTCTGAATATACAAGTCGAAATCGACCAAGGTGTCAATCCGCAGACTGGTAAGAAAAATGGGGAAAAACTGTTTTATTTTCTTACTTGGCTGTACTGCCGGCCCTTTGGCAAGATTCCCTAAGACCTCCATTACTCTTTATCTCCCTTCGTTTCCCCCAAACCCAACGTTCATTACCTCCTTCTCACCATATTAATTATCCTGATAACCCATCAAGTTGTCAAGAAAAAAAGGAGCTATTGCACCACTTCAATCGGGAGGGCGGGTAAAGCGCCAAGCGAAATGCGCTGCTTTTTGGAGGGAGCCTTGCCATTTTTGGAGGGAATGTCTGTTTCAATAAGAGCCTCGACAATCAGGTTGTCCATATATCCTGCCTTTAGGTTATCCCCTTCGGCCTTGAGAGTAAAGGTCAAGCCTTCAGGAACAACCGATACATCCTGAAGGCTTATCCCTTTGGGCGGTTCCATAAGCGCAAGTTGCACTTCCTGAAGCTTGGGATCTTGGGGAACAGTGATCTGTACCTGCGCCGTGCCTCCGGCCGGGATGCGGACCGGGGTTTCGCTGCCCATGTGGATGGGAGGCAGCGGACGTTTCACGCCTGGGACGATGGCCAACAACTCATGGGCGGGGGTCAAGTGCCAATAGATGAAGGCCTGCATCATGTCTTCCGCCGGAATTATGCCCCGGCAGAGCGTTTCGCCGTTAAGGGAAGCGCACCCTTCCAGATGCAAGGTGACCGGTTTAACAATGGGTTTCCGGGGTGCAGTCAAGGTCATACGGATGCGATCCTGGCCGCTTGGGATTCGTCCGCCGGTCAATACAAAACCGGCAGGGGCGTCTATCAATTTAACTTCGATGTCTCCGGTAAGCCCATCTTTTCGCAATACGTGCACACAGAGAGGAACAGTACGTCCGGCGGGGGCGCTGATACTGGAGGGCGTCACGCGCAGGGCAAAGTCAGGCTGGGGCGTTCCCACGCGCAGGCGGTAGGCATAGGCCTCTCCGCCCTGCTGTTGTGCATCGGCCACCTGGACGAAGTATTCTCCGTCCATTGGCAGTTTTACGCGGAGACAGGAATCGGCGTGATGAGTCATCAGGCCCATGCCTTTGTCTTCATGATCGTCATTCCATGCCAACATATTGCCGGCTGCGTCGATTAGGCGGAGGACCGAATCCAGGGGGGAATTCAACCGGCGGGCATATATTTCAGCCACTATCTCGTTATTGGCAAGGCCTTCAAAGCGGAAGATGTCTATTTCACCGCGAGTGCCAATTCGGCCATTCACGATTTGAGGGGGCGTTATACGCTGTGCCTCTAGCGGCGTATCATTGGGTTCGGCTTCCGTGCATTCTGGCAGTGTGTCTACGGCATAGGATACAGGATTGGAAATCCCTTCGCTGCTTTGCAGGTATGTTTGCCGGACTTTTTCCACGCCGGGTTGGGTGTCCAAGGCCAGAGAGTCCGTAGGCAGGTTCCACCCGGAAATCGAAGCCGTGGTCTCCACGCCGGTCCGGCCCCCTAGCGGAAAGAGGCTGGTGATGAAGGGTTGTTCTCCGAGGGAAACGCGATACACGAAATCATCCCGCCCCCGGTAGATGGAATCGCGGATTTCCACTTCATATTCCCCGTCTTCAGGCAGTTTGTAAAAAAGAACAGGATCGGGATTAAAGCGGTAATCATCCGTATAGGCTACTTCCTTGCCGTTGGCGTCGTATACCGCCAGAACCGCCTGAAACCATCCCGGCACGGCATCGGCGAGATAGGGCATGAGATTCCGGGCCTGTGCCTGTATCACAAGCGTTTGTCCCTGGCGGGCGCGGAACCTGAACCGATCCACGTCTCCCGGAAGAATCTGGCCGTTCAACACCGCCGGCGGTTCTGCAATGGATGAGGGAGGCGCTGCCAGATCGTTGGGTTCTTGTTCCTTAATTTCCGGTGCCATGCCTACCTGGAATCGAAGTGGGTTGGTCAAGCCGTTGTTTCCATACAGTCTAAGTTCCCGGTCCCCTGGCGCGGCATCGGCATAAATCGCCACTTCCAAAACGGCAGTATCGCCAAGCTGGGCATTTGCCTGCCGTTTTTCCATATTCAGGCACTGGTCCATCCAATGTTCCAGTTCTTTGACGCTCATGGAGGGTATGTTCCGTAACAAGGGGTGCTCCGGCAAAACGGCCTCTTCCACGGTTTCGGCCGCTTTTTTCCCGGCCGAACCCAATCCAAGGCCTTCCGCCGTGCGGCGCACTTTTAACAAGGCGGTCAGTTGTCTGCGAAGTTCCCGGAGATCTTTATTGTTTAACGGTTTCGCATACTGAATCACGGACGCAGTCACCCCTTCGCCCGTGACATGAACCTTGTTCACCCCATTCAGATATTGCCCGCCCACCAATACCTCAACAATCGTTCCCTGTTGTCCGCCTGCAGGATAGAGATAGCCGATGTGGGGTTGTCTTTGGCTGGTTTGCGCCCAAACCGTTGTGGCACAAAAAATTATTGTCATCAGCCCTATTTGCCAGCGCCATTTCCCAGAAGCGGTTCTCATCTTACACAAGCTCCTTCAGGCGGCCTTTTCCGGGTTCATTTCCCGATGTAGGCATCACTTGGATCTCAAGGCCGCGCGGATTTGGCATGGGGCCATCGGGATTGATTCCCAATTGTTCATAAATACTTCCCAGCACATCCTGCGGATATACCGGACGCTCCGCCACTTCTTCGCCAGTGGCGTTGGAGGCGCCGACAACCCGTCCGCCTTTGAAACCGCCCCCCGCAAGCACGGCGCAGAAACAATTGCCGTAATGCCCCCGGCCGCCGTTCCAGGGCGCCTCCCACTGGACCTTTGGTGTGCGCCCGAATTCCCCGCTCCACCACACAATCGTGCTGTCGAGAAGTCCGCGAGTGGACAGGTCTTGCAGCAGCATGGCCATGCCCTTGTCCATTTCCGGGAGTTTCCGGCGCATAATCTCAAAATGCTGCTTATGCGTATCCCAGCCTTTGTAATTGATGGTGACATACGGCACGCCATGTTCCACGAGGCGGCGCGCCATCAGACAGGACTGGCCGAAGGTGTTGCGGCCGTATTGTTCGCGGATCTCGTCGGATTCGCTGGACAGATCGAATAGTTTCCCGGCGTCGCCAAGGATTAGATCGTACGCTTTCTCCTCACATTGATCGAGCTTCTCAAATTGCGGATTCGACGGCATGGCCTTCCCCAACGAATCGAGCGAATGAAACAATTCGCGGCGGCTTCGCTGGCGTTCCTCGGAGATGTCCTGTGAAACGACACCCTCCACGGCAAAGCGCTTTTGGTTGGGGTCGCCGCCGGTGGCAAACGGTTTATATCGAGGGCCAAGGAAGCCCGCTTCGGAAAATCGGCCTTGAAGTTGGGTTAACACTACATAGGGCGGGATTAAGCCGGTGTAATCGTGATCATACCCTTTGAACAGCGATACCACGGCTCCGGCGGACGGATACACCAGCCGGTCCGGTTTGCGGCCCGTTTGCACGATGTAGGCGGCGGTTTCGTGCCCGTTTACACCGTGGGTCATGCTTCGGATGATGGAATACTTATCCGCTTGCTGGGCCAGATTTGGAAGCAGCTCGCCAATTCGGATGCCTTCCACATTGGTGGGGATCGTTTTGTTTAACGGGCCGCAATAGTCATAACCAGCATCCGGCTTGGGATCAAACGTGTCCAGATGCGACGGGCCGCCCCACATCCAAATTTGGATCACCGCTTTGGCCTGGGCAGGAGTAGTGGAGGGCTCCGCCCGAACACCGGATGGAAAACCGAACATAAGCCCCGTAGCGCCTACAGCGCTTCGAATCAATGCTTCCCGCCGCGTCATGATCGCCATGATCGTCTCTCCGCACAAGATGAGCGAGGCAACGCCTGCTTTATTCCGGCCCTGCCCGCGCATACAGATTATTACTCTGGCTTGTTAAACACCATCAAGGTGGGCGAGTTCCCCAGAGACTATTTTATACTACGTATTAATCTCGATTGTTTTTGTCCGCAGGAAGCAACTTTTTTGACGGTTTTGAGGGGTTTGGCGCGACTGGCCATTTTAGTTGTCCGCGTTTTTGGCGGATGTCTTCTGCAATTTTTTTAAGGTCAAAGTCAAAACGAGCAGCATGTTGTTGGCGGGCGGCCCGCACTTCCTCAACAATAGGATCCTTTGTCATATCTCAGGCTCCATTAGTTCTTCTGGTGTACAAATTACCGGACAATTGAAACCAGCGTTGGAGACAACAGATTCCAGGTCATATCGAAGGACTGCATTCGCTAAATGCGAACAATTCCATGTAAGAAGAAAATCAATATCATGAACAGCGCATAATGCTACATGAAGTGCATCTTCAGGATATTCTGTGGGAATTGGTCCCTTGTTCACAAGTAATTCAGCAAGCGTTACAGATTCATTAGATATTGGAAGAGAAGGTATGCCAGAAGCCAATTTTAAACGACGGCGCGCTGCTTCAGAATCCCCTGCTTGAATCTCTTGAAGCACCAAATCTGAAAGGACAATCATAAAAGCGTCTTTCCGCTTTTGCCACCATTCTTTTGTCAATATTTGTCGGCCAAGAACAATAGGATCTTGCGCAGGTCTGGCTGTCAAATAGCTGATGATGGTAGTCTCTAAATACACACTTTGTTTCACACTCTTTTTCCTCGGATACATTGTAGCATAGTGAATACGAGCAAGCACCCCATAAAACTATTCACAAAATTATTCTCGAATCCATGGCCATTAGCGCTAAGTCAGTGCCGGTACAGAAATTCCTTGGTGTTGAGGAGAGCCCAAGCGAGGTCTTCGGCGGCTTGTCTGGGAGGGATTCCGCTGTCATTGCGGTATTTTAATGCCGTGGATAGTTCTTCGTCCGTGGGGTAGCGCGACAGGAGATTCAGGTAGATCATGCGAACCGCCGGCGCGGGTTTGCCCCGGGAATTTTTAAGCAGTTGTTTCATGCGCCCGCTTTGCACGATTCGCCGCTGGACATCGCTGGAATTCAGGAAGTGAAGGCGCTGCGCGTCTGAGGGTTGGTTATTACGTTCGGATTCCAGGCCGGTATCCCGCGGGGGCCGTCCGAACATTTCGAGGAATGGGCTGGTAATGCTGCCGTCCGCCAGGGTAATGGAACGCTGATTTTTGGGAATGAAGGTGAAGGGTTCCGGAATCGGGCTTGAATAGCCTTCTCCGGCGCCGCTGAACTTGCACAGGGCGTCCATGAGCACTTCCGCTTCCAGGCGGCGCACGGGATAACATGCAAACAGCGCCTCCGCTTCCGGAACAGGGCCTTTGGGAATGGCGGATTGCTGATAGGTGCTGGAGTTGAGAATCAGACGAAATACAGCCTTGAGGTCGTAGTTGGACGCTATCAATTCTTTTTCCAGGCAGGCCAGCAGTTCGGAATTTACCGGCGGATTGTCCGGGCGGATGTCGTCCGGCTCATGGATAATGCCCCGGCCCATCAGCCACGACCAGACGCGGTTTACGATGGCGCGCGCAAACCAGGGATTATCCGGGGAGATCAGCCAATCGGCAAAGACCTGGCGGGGGTCTTGTTCCTGCGAAATGCGCACGGGGGTTCCATCAGGAAAAATGGCGTCGATGGGATCGTGGGGTGCAGGGTCCACATACACGATTTCCTCTTTCCACTCGGCGGTTTTTTTATACGCCACCCGCGAGAAAAAAGCGGCCATGCCGGCACGGCGGTCTTCGGGCCAATGGTCCAGGCGTGACCCCATAAAAGTCAATGCTGCGGCTTCAGCGATGGCGGAAGGCTCCCGGCCCTGGATGGCGCGGTAGAAATTAACGGGCGGCTCGCGGAAATTGCTGCCACTGGACGTCAGCAGTTCACGGGCGAACTGATCATAGGGTTTGTTGTTCTTGAGCCCATCATGTATCCAGCGGCTGTATGCCTGGACCGCATTGGGCCACAGGTTAATGGGAAATTCCGCCTTGACCCTCAAGAGATCGCACCATTTCATCGTCCAGTAATCGGCAAACGCCTCCCGTTTCAGAAGCGCGTCGATCAACCGCGCGCGCTTTTGCGGGCGTTGATCTTCCAGAAACTTCCGCACTGCGGCAGGTTCGGGCAGGGCGCCGATAACATCGAGATAGACACGCCGGATGAAGACCTCGCCGGCACAGGGGTTGGCGGGTTCGATGCCCCGATCCCGCCACATGCTTGTCATCAGATCGTCAATCCGGTTGGCGGAAACAAATCCCGCGCCGCTCTCAAATGGAGGTATGCCCCCCAATTGCGGGGTTTGCCCTGTTATCATTGCCAAATACAGTATCCAGGCACACATGCTTTTTTCCTCTGGCCTGTTCTTTATGACTTCAAACACCGTTTGGCGTGTAAAGTTCCCTTGAATGCCGCGGTATAGCCAAGGCGCTGCTTTTAGGTCCTCATTCTACTCTGAAGCGCCGCATGATGCACTGCTGGAAGGTGTTTAGGGCAGTAAACGCACGTTATATTCAGATGGTTGCTCACATGGCGCTTGTCTAAAAACGTAATCCGATATATACTTTTCATGGAGGTAGTTTTTGGGTTACGCAGTTTTGTGTCGTCTTCTCGATGTGCATAAGTCGAATAATGACCTTGAATGTTGGGTTGCAGGAGGGTTTGTCATGAATGCAAGCAGAGTGTCTTTTCAATGGTTGGCTCTCCTTTTCATTGCCGGATGGGTGGTATTGCCGATGGGGTGTAAAAAAACAGACAGCCGCCTGCCCATCGCCATCATGACGAAATTGGAATCGGGATCGATTGTGGGATCGAGCGAGTTTAATGCCGGAAAGCTGTTTCTGGAAGATCAAGGTATAACGTCCATAGATCTTGTTCCCCTAAATGATGACTGGAAGCCGGACAAGACCAAGGAAGCTTATGAAGAATTCAAGAAGAAAGGGCTTCGGATCCTGGTCACAAGCCATGTCTCCTCGTGTGCGGTGGCCATCATGGATCAGATAAACCAAGACAAGGTTTTTGCGTTTGTCACTGGCGCCACAACCGATGCCTTGACCGGAAAGGATGACTATATCCTCCGCGACATTCAGGATGTGCAATTGGAACAAAAAAGTATTGCGGAATACGTCAATGCGTTGCCTGGTGATAAACTGGTGATCATTCGGGACATCGTAAACAATGCCTATACGGAACCGGCAAAGAAGCATTTCGAACACTACCTGGCCAAAGGCTCCGTTCGTTCGTGTGAAATTTCGACGGATGCCCTGGATACAAATGCGGTGCAAACCCAGCTTCAACGAGAGCCTTTTGACGTCGTGTATCTGCTTATTGGCGGGTATCAAAGCAGCGCCGTGGGCACGCTGGCGCAGCTTGTCACCCAGATCAATCCATCCGCTGCAATCGTCTTGACACCTTGGGTGAAAAGCCCGGTGTTATTAGAGGCCGCGGGAAATGCCATTAAAAATTGTACGCTGCCGTCGCACTACCCCCCCCGGGGTCAAAACCCGGCGGTGGATACCTATGTGGACAACTATAAGAAGCGTTTCGGCTATGCGCCAACGTTTATCAGTCTGAATGTGTACACCGCGCTGGAGATTCTGTATCAGGCGATCCAAAACAACTGCACGGATCCGGATTCCATAAAAGCCTATATTTTAAAACAAAAGACCTTCCATACCAGGTTTAGGACGACTACGTTTGACGCTTTCGGCGATGCCGATATCCCGCTCTATTTTGTCACGGATATTCCCAAGGAGTTTTGATATCCATGCGATCTATCCGCTTTATGTATGCACTTGGCGAAGTGTTGACCTTCGTGGCGGTGGCAGGATTTGTGAGCCTGCTGGTCATTTTGTTTCAGCGGGGTATCAAGGAGGATTATCTTCAGAACCAACTGATAGAACTTGAAAAAATGGATGTCCTCTTTTACACCTTTCTTGACGACAATAAAAAAGCCTTTGAAGCGTTTTCGGCCTTGAGCGGTAAGGAATCCACCTCGACACTGATGACCGGGTTTTCCGATATTTATTATGTAAATGAATCGCTCACGATAGCACGCATTCTAAAAAAATCGGATCGAAGCCATATTTTCACGGGACTGGATCTAAGCAGCAACAAGCTGGCCCTTTTCTTAAATAGCATAACCTCGCCCGCCCCGGAGTTTTCCTCGATGTACCGCTCCGCGGAAACAGAGGAGCTGAGCACGTATCTGGTGTTGAAAAGCGGGTCAGAGTGGCTGGTGGGCCGCATTGGCCTGGAGAATCTCCGCAGGAACCTCCAAAGTATCGCGGAATACATGCGCAGCATACTGATTGTGGCCAGCAAAGACGGTTATGTGCTCTCCAGTTCCTGGGATCCCCTCCCCTTTCAAGTGCTGCCGGAGGCGACGCAAGGCATGTTGACCATAAACGGGCAGCCCTATTTATTTTCCCGGAAGCACAGTGACATTCTGGACAACGACATCGTTATCTTGACGCCACAGACGCTGATCGACAACATTTTGGGGAATGGACGCAACTTTTCCATCCTTTTTATCAGCGTGATTTTTACACTCTTGCTAATCAAGACCCTGTGGCAATCCCTGTTTTTTATCCGGCCCCTCACCCGATTCAGCGCGTTCATCAGCGCCTGGTCGCCGGACCGGGGGCTGAACGCGCCACCGGCGTATTCCCTTGCGTACACTGAACTCACCGTATTGAACGATACGTTTCAGGAAATGACCCAGCGCATCTCCACCATGTTCGAGAAGCTTAAGAGCAATGAGGCTTCGTTGCGTGACAGCGAGTCCCGGATGCGGGGTATTCTGGATTCTTTGAATACCGGCGTGTGCGCCGTGAGCAAGGATTCCTCCACCATCATCTATGCCAATCCGGCCATGGCGCAGATGCTCGGACGTCCCGTGGACCAGATCACCGGCCAGTATTGCAGGGACCTCCTGTGCATCAGCAGCACACCCTGTCCTTTCGAGGACGTCGAACAATCAGAGAATCCCATAGAAGGCGAACTGCGATCTCCGGACGATCAACGCATTCCCGTGCTCAAGAGCGTGTCCTTTGTGACCTTGGGAGGGCAAGAATGCATGCTGGAGAGCTTTATAGATTTGACCAGCCTGCGTGCCGCCGAGGAGGAGAAAGCCCGCCTGGAGGAACAATTATTGCAAGCCCGGAAAATGGAGGCGATTGGGAAACTGGCGGGAGGAGTGGCGCACGACTTTAATAATTTGCTCCAGGCCATCAATGGCTATACCGACATGGCGCTGGGGGAACTGGATGAAAGTCATCCGGCCCATGTCTATTTGAAGGAAGTGGCGCAGGCGGGCACCCGCGCCGCCGATCTCGTGGCGCAGTTGCTCGCGTTCGGGCGGCGTCAAATCCTGCGCCCAGCATACCTGGACATCAATAACGTCATTTCGCACTTGCTCAAGATGTTGGGGCGGTTAATCGGCGAGGACATCCATCTGGAATTCCTTCCAGGAATTCCCATGGGCACGATTTGGGCGGATCGGGGAATGATCGAGCAAATCTTGATGAATTTGTGCATCAATGCACGCGACGCCATGCCGAACGGTGGTTCTCTGACCATTGCCACGGGAAACCGGGAGTTCACCGAGGCGGATAGTGAAAAATACCCCTGGTCCGTTCCTGGCCGTTTCGTATTTGTATCCATCAAAGATTCCGGATGTGGCATGGACGCAGACACCTTGGAACACATCTTTGAGCCTTTCTTCACCACAAAGGAAATGGGCAAGGGCACGGGGCTTGGATTGGCCACGGTATACGGCATTGTGAGTCAGCATAACGGATTAATTCATGCCGAGAGCAGCCCCGGCCAAGGCACCCTGATCACGGTGTGTCTGCCAGAGCAGAACGCGCCGGAAAGGGCTCCGGAACACAAGGCGGAGACATCCCTTCCCGAAGGCAGGGAGACCATTCTTCTGGCAGAAGACAATGAAAGCATACGATCGTTGACTGCCATGTTGTTGCGCAAGGCCGGCTATACCGTTTTGGAAGCATCCAACGGGATGGAAGCCCAAACCTTGTTTAAACAAAATGCCGATCAGATCGATCTGTTGCTGTTGGACGTAGTCATGCCGGAAATGAGCGGCCGTGCCGTGTATGAGAATGCCAAACAGATCAAGCCTTCCATCCGGGCATTGTTTGCCAGCGGTTTCAATGAAAATATCATCCATACGAATTATGTGCTGGATGAGGGTCTGCATTTCATCCAGAAGCCGTATGAGCGCGCACAACTCCTGAGCCGCGTCCGTGAAGTGCTGGACGAGAAGTGAAGTAAACCACTGGCGCCCGGCGCCTCGCATTCACCCGGGGGCATTTCATCCGTATGGGGCAAGTATGGTAGGCTACCCTTGCAGACCGCCGGGAAATCAACACGGCGGCGGCATAAGGAAAGAGCATGACACGAAAGAGAAAAACAGCCCGCCCTCAAACGAGTACGGGGCATAATTTATTGATAGACGCGGGATTTTCCACGCGGGCGGTGCATGCCGGCGAAGACCGGTTGCGCTACGCGGATTCGATCACCACGCCGATTGTGCAAACATCCACCTATGCGTTTAAAAACAGCAAGGACGTGGAAGACTACACGAAACACAAGAAAGCGCGGTTTGAATACGGGCGCTATGGCAACCCGACGGAACAGGTGGCGGCGCGGCGGCTTGCGGCATTGACCGGCGCGGAAGATTGCGTGGTGTTCAGTTCGGGGATGAGCGCTATCATTACAACCATCCTGGCGTTTGTGCGGAGCAACGACCATATCGTGATTACGGATGACGCCTACAAAAAGACGCTGGAATTTTGCAGCCGTTATCTCTTGCGTTTCGGGGTGGACTGCACCATCGTGCCGTTCGGAGATTACGAAGCCATTGACAAGGCCATCCGCCCGAACACGCGCTTTATCTTCTCCGAATCGCCTACCAATCCCTATCTGAATATTTTCGATTTGAACGTCCTCAAGAAGATCGCGAAGAAACATAACGTGCTCACCATGATCGACGCCACGTTTAGCACGCCGATTAATCAGCGTCCGCTGGAATGGGGAGTGGATCTTGAACTCCACAGTTGCACGAAGTACCTCGCGGGGCATAACGACATCCTCGCGGGGGCGGTGATGGGCCGGAAGGAACTGGTGGATCAGATTCGCGCGTTGCACAAGGCCATTGGCGGGGTAATTGATCCACATTGCTGTTATTTGTTGCTGCGCGGGCTGAAAACCTTTCCGCTCCGGATGAAGGTCCATAACGAAACCGCCATGGCAGTGGCGGAGTTCCTGGAGAAACATCCGCTGATTCAACGGGTGTATTATCCGGGCCTCAAGAGCCACCCCCATTATAAAATCGCAAAACAGCAAATGACGGGGTTCGGCGGGGTGGTCAGCTTTGACATCAAGGGCACGCTCAACAATGCGAAACGGTTTCTGGATAATCTGAAGCTCTGCTATATCGCCCCCAGCCTCGGCGGTGTGGAAACGTTGATCACTCATCCGGCGACGGTTTCGTATTATGACATCTCGCGCAAGGAGCGTTATGCCTTGGGCATTACGGACACGTTGATTCGCCTGGCGGTCGGCATAGAAAACAAGGACGACATCATTGCCGATCTTGATCAGGCGCTCCGGAAAAGTATCCGGCGGAAATAATGGCGCGCGGGTTCCATGGCGCATCAGACCCTCAAAAACAGCTATGAACACCTGGTGGATCGGATAAACAGGTTTCCACAGGGTGCGCCGCCGTCCGAACTCCTGTTCAAAATCCTGAAGATGTTGTTCAGCGAGCGCGAGGCGGAATTGGTGTCGCTGATGCCTATCAAGCCGTTCTCCGCCGAAAAAGCCGCGGCAATCTGGAACATGGGGCTGGCGGAAGCCCAAAAAACGCTTGATGCGCTGGCGGATCGCGGCATCCTCGTGGATATCCTTGATGAAGAGGGGAGCGTGACCTATTGCCTGCCGCCTCCAATGGCGGGATTCTTCGAGTTTTCGATGATGCGCATCCGCGAGGATATCGACCAGAAACTGCTCGCGGAATTGTTTTATCAATACCTTAACGTCGAGGAAGACTTTATCCGGGACTTATTCACCGAGGGGGAAACCCAACTGGGCCGTGTGCTCGTGAATGAACCCGCGCTGGCGGAAGAATATGCCGTGCAGGTGCTCGACTATGAACGCGCCACGGAAGTGATTAAAAATGCATCGCACATCGGGATTGGCGTGTGCTATTGCCGCCACAAGATGCACCACCTCGACCGCGCCTGCAGCGCGCCGATGAATATCTGCATGTCGCTGAATACCACCGCCTCTTCGCTGACGCGGCACGGCATTGCCCGCGCCGTGGAAACGGCGGAATGCCTGGAACTGCTGCACCAGGCCTATGAACACAACCTCGTGCAGTTCGCAGAGAATATTCAGAAACAGCCAAACTTCATTTGTAACTGCTGCGGGTGCTGCTGCGAGGCCATGATTGCCCAACGGCGCTTCGGACGGCTCCACCCGGTCCATACCACCAATTTTATCCCGGATGTGGATGAATCCGCGTGCGGCGGCTGCGGGAAGTGCGTGACTATTTGCCCGGTGGAAGCGATGACCCTCGTTTCGGCCAATGATCCGCACAAACCGCGTATGCAAAAGGCCAAACTAAACGAAGACCAGTGCCTTGGATGCGGGGTGTGCGTGCGCAACTGTCCGAATGGCGCGATCACGCTTAAGCCACGTCCCGAGCGCGTGTTTACGCCCATAGATTCTGTACACCGGGTAGTTGTGATGGCCATCGAACGCGGCAAGCTCCAAGATCTGATTTTCGACAACCAAGTCGCCAAAAGCCACCGCGCGCTCGCCGCCGTGCTCGGCGTCATCCTCCGCCTGCCCCCCGTGCAACAAGCCCTCGCCCGCAACCAAATGAAATCCCGCTACCTCGAATCCTTCTTCTCCCGCTCAAACAACACCGTCCGCCGTTATCTCGAGAGCATCTAAACCGTACGGAGCATAAATAGATGTCGTGAATAAGGAGCCGGTGTATCCTATAACGGATCGGGCTCTTTCTCGCCGAATAACCGGTGATAGTCATTATGGAATCCTGCGGGCAGGTCTTTCTCGTATTGCCAATACGACACAATCTGCCGCACACGGCGAATATCAATATGTCTTTCTGTAAGCATGAGCCGCATGAGTTCAAGTGTGGTGAGTGTCTGTATACTGAACGCTTCAGCGAGTGTCAGCATGTCCTGATCATCCGTGACGAGTTGAACCTTCAATACATACGCCATAGCCAATGCGCGAATATCTACGGGCGAAACCCCCAGCCGTTCAGTACGCGCGTGATTCAAGATGAAATCAAACACCCGATTTATTTCCTGGCGCTGAACGCGGGAGACTAAACGCCGTTTCGAGCGATTAGCACAATATTCCGGTTCGCTGATCCAATGAAACTTGCTTCGTAGTCTTGGGCTTCTCTGAAACTCTTGATCCAATTCGGAAATGACTTCGAGACAGTATCGCACGGCACTGCCAAATTCTTGCCCCAATAAAGGATGGATACTTCGTGCCAGGCGGAAATAGCTGTTACTGTCCAGAAGGAGCGTAGTTCGGGCCATTTATTGCAGTTCCTCAAGGACTCCTTTGGCATCTAGAAGCGGGAGTTGAAGAAGCGTTTCCACATAACCCGTTGAAACGGCGGATTTGCGCATATAGTTCTTAAGTACATCAAAGAACGGACTGTGAAATTCTTCGCGCGCCACGGCGATATACTCTTTAGGGCTGGGTGGAATCCGGGTGAACAATCTCTCGCTTACCGTGGGGAATTTCTTGTTGAAATTTGTCGAAGCTGCATGAATAGCATGTCCCGCATCCACAGGTTTCATGCTGTGTTCATGGGCATAAGCATGGAGCGAAAAATTAACCGTTGTGGGTGAAATTCCGAACTCCGCGGCAATTTCCTTTATGCGGGTTATACGCGCCCCTTCGCTGCGTCCGAGCCGTACCATGGCATAAGCCTTGGCCGCGCTTTCTTCGGGGAAGAGCAGGGCCTGTGCAAAGGCGTCTGCAAAATCTTCACCTTCATTTTCTCGAAGATCCGGCGTATGTACATGCCCCAATTCGTGCGCCATCCAGAATTTAAAATCGTGAATGTTGCTGTCCAGATTGAGATACACCCATGTAGTCATTGATTCAGGAAGATAGATATGAAGGGCGTTCTCATGATGGTCCTTGTTTCCCCAGAGAACGGGGATTAGGACGGTGTGCAAAGAAGCGAACCGGTCCACAAAATCCCGAAAATGTATCGGGGCGTCCTGCGCCACGCCAATATCTTGGCGGATTTTCCTCACTACCCGCTGTATGTACTGGTATTCGTTGGCCGGTTGAAGAAGTGTGGCTGGACGCACAAGGTTGTCAAAAGGAAGCAATGGAGCCAATGCGCTGAGTAACGTCCCCATATGCTTTGCCCGTTCGACATGTTTTTCGGTAGTTTTATGCCCGCCTTTGCGCCGAAATGCAATCACAGGTTCAAATGGGTCTGCTTCCTCAATCACCAGCCGCTTGAAATCCAATCCCAGAATCATACCCAGTTTGAGCAATTTATCGGGACGCGGAAAATCCTCTCCATTAAACCATTTTGTTACAGCGGTTCGGCTTACGTCTATTTTGCCCGAAAGTTGTGCCTGATTAAGTCCGCGTTTTTGCATGGCATCACGGATTAAGCGAATGTTAAGTAGTTTTCCCATGGTTGAAGCCTATCACAGGTGTTAAGTTTTGTCAAGTGACCGTATCCGGCCACACGCTTAAACCCTTCAACATTCACCACAGCCAGAAGTAAATGCCGGCGATGATGGCGAGGGTGACGAGCCACCAGAGGGTGAGGTGGGCGTACCATTTCTGGCGTTCGCCCCCTGGAAGGCGGAGCATGGACCAATCCCAGTAGCCGCCGGAGGCGGTGCGGGCCATGGGCATCAGCAATAGGAGGCTGAAACAAAAACCAGCGGCCACGAGTAAGGCAATGGCCACGGGACTTATCGCGCCGAGGTAAAAGAGAGGCACGGCAGCCAAAACCGTCAGAAGCCACGCTTTCCATGCGGGCCATTCGCTGGAAAACACGGCTATCATCACGATGGAGAGCAGGAATATGCTTCCGGCAAAGACCAATGCGTTGGCAAGGTTGGCAGGCAAGAAACGTATCCCGTAGTCGGCCAGGATTTGTTTGGCGAAGGTGAAAGGCACGGTGGCGATGGCGAGCCAGAGGCACACGACGGCGCCGCGGCCGCGCGCGCCGCGCCACAAGGCCCCGGCGATGAATACGGTAACGACGGGGGCGGCCATGGGCGCCCAGAGATCCTGGCAATAGCGGAAGATGTTTTCCCAGTGCATCACAATGGGGGCGAAAAGCGCTCCGGCCAACAGCCCGATGCCGCCGGCCCAGCGCCCAAAGCCGACCAGTTGTTTGTCGGACCAGTCTTTTCCTTTCCAGGGGCGGAAGATGTCGAGGGTGACAATGGTCGAGATGGAATTGACGAGACCGGCTATGGTGGACATGATGGCGGCAAGGATGGCGGCGGCCACGAGGCCGCGGAAGCCCGTGGGCACGACGGCGGCCACAATGCCGGGATAGGCTGCATTGGGATCGCTCAGATCGGGGTTTATGACGCGGTAGATCAAGCCGGGGAAACAGGTGGCGAGGGGCAGGGCGAGTTGGAGCGCGCCCGCGAAGAGAATGCCCATCTTGGCATCCCATTCGCTGCGTGCGGCAAGGCATCGCTGGTTGATGTACTGGTTGGTGGCGTAGTACCAGACATTGGTGGAGAGACCGAGGATGAGCAGGGCGGTCCAGGGGACGTCGGGATGGTCCGCCGGGGCGATAAGATGGGCGCGCTGACCTTCGCCGAGGACCGCCGCGAAGTCCCATCCGATCTGATGCATGCCCGCGAAGAATATATAGAGCCCGCCGCCGAGCAGGAGAATGCATTGAAAGAAATTGGTCCAGGCGACGGAGATCAGTCCGCCGTAGATGGTGTAGGCGCCGGTGGCGATGGCGAGAATCCACACCGCGGCTACGCGGTTGACGCCCCACATCTTTTCGAGAGCGAATCCACCGGTGTAAAAAACCAAGGCAAAATTGGCGAAGACATAGCTGCCGACGCTGAGATACGCGTAGAGGGTGCGGGCATCGGGGCCGAAACGGCGTTCGAGATATTCAGGCATGGTGCTGACGCGATTGCGAAAATAGAGCGGGATGAAAATCCACAGCATGACGCTGAGCGCGGGAAAGACCAGCCATTCCCAGTTCGCCACGGGCAGGCCGATTTGATAGGCGTAGCCGACCTCGCCGACGAATTGCTCCGAACTGATGCCCGCCGCCACAATCGAAGCGCCCATGGCATACCAGGGCAGAGTGTTGCCCGCGAGGAAATAGTCACTGACGGTGTTCTTTTCGCGCCGCGCCGCAATGAAGCCGATGGCGGTCACCACGACGAAGTATGCCACGAACACGATCAGGTCGAGCGTGTTAAACATCACTTCTTTTCCGGGCCGGGTTTATTCTCTGTTAACAGTGGCGCGATGATCTTGTTCCATTCCGCATAGCCGTTGTCGTTCAGATGGAGGCCGTCGTCCAGGAACAGTTCCTTTTTCGGGAGGCCATCTTTACCGAGCAGGACTTTTCCGCAATCCACGTAGGTGATAAAGGGATTTTGAGTGGCATATTGCTGGAAGAGGGCATTGGTTTCCTTGGCCTTGTCCCACAATGCCCAGCGGGCCGTGCCGGGTTTTATGCCAATGAGCAGGATGCGGGTTTTGGGCAAATGCACATGCACCCCCTCCATCACCTCCTTGAAGTCGTTAAAAACGGTTTGTACCGTGGCGCCGTGGGCCAAATCGTTATCGCCGGTATATATCACAATGAGGCGGGGCGCATACGGGAAAATGACACGCGGCATATAATGCTTCAAGTCCGCATACGTGGAGCCGCCGAAGCCGCGATTGAACACGGGAAGCCCTGGGAATGACTGCTCGACCTTCCACATACGGATGGTGGAACTTCCGGTAAAGAGGATTCCATCCTTGGGGGGTGGATTTTCTTTATCCTTTGCCTCGAAGCGTTGGATGTCCGATTCGAAGCGTTGCGGGGGCTTTTCCTCTGCCGCACAGGCCAACAACGGGGCTAACAGAAGTAAAAAAAGGATAGAGGTTGTGGTTAACATAACGATTGTAATACGCATATGCCTCCGTTATTTCGCTTTTCCTTTCAGACCCTGGCGGACAAAGATGGCTTTCTGAATGTCCTGGAATAACCGCTTGTAGAGTTGCGGATCATCCACGACAACGGTCTGTTCTTTTCCGGGGATGGGAATGAGTTCCTTTTTCCCTTTGGCCATGGCCCCGGAGGGCATCGTTCCGCAATCGACGACGGTAATGCGCATGCGGAGGCTTTTCTTTCCCCAGGGCTCGGAGGTCAGGGTGAGCCGCTGCCAGCGGGTCCACATGGGATAGGGAATGCCGCGTTTGACAGAGTCTTTCACGGACTTGTTGAGGCTTTTCATGTAGCCTTTGTCGTTGGCGCGCCATTCGTCTTCGGGCCCGAGCAGGGCCTCGCGGCGCAGGGAACTGGCCTGAATAATGCCGCCCTGGCGGTCCACGGCGTCAATCTGCCAGCCGTAATCCTGGAGGACGGAGAGGGCGGCGGCGAATCCGGTATCGGCGTCGCCTTCGAGTTCTTTGGTTTGCATGGCGGCGCGCTGCACGGGGCTTAAGGGAGAAGAAGGGCCGCCTTTTGCGGATGTTGCGCATCCCGCACACAGCAGGATCGCGAGTGCGGCCCCGGTGAAAGTCATGAACAGGGTATTTCGTTTCATGGTATTCCCCTTAGAATTGGGTGGACAGCATCCGGTAATCCTGGACCACCTGTTTGTCATCGAAAGTGATCATGAGGGTGAAGGTGGTGCTGCTAACCTGGCCCGTGCTGGTGCTGCGCGAACCGCCGCCGCCGCCAACCACGCCGCCGCCGATGGGGACATTGCCCGCCATGCCGCCCGCAGCCACGCCTGCGCCGACGCTGCCGCTCCGGCTGGTTTCCGCCGCGGTGCGGCTGGTGCTCTGGACGTCATAAGTCCACACCTCATGGCCGTCCTGGTCCGTCATGATGATATTGGGCGGGCCGAAAACCCGGTAGATATCCGTTTGCGGGGTTTCCCCCTTGTGAACGTACTTGTTCACCATGCCGGGGGTCAGGTTGCTGCGTTGTCCGCCGCCGGGCAGAGGGGGTGGAGCGGTCTTGCAGCTTGTCAATGTCAGAGTCATTACGCACGCCATGACTAGTGTTACCACAAGGATTTGTTTTCGCATGTTCATACTCCTTTTGGGTTGGTGAATGATTCATGCACACCATACAATTACTGTAGCAAGCTGTTTCGCCGGGTGCAAGGCGGGGAAAACATCATGAGCACAATCCTGATTGGAAGAAAAGGACTTGTGGGGGAATGAAGGCAGGTATGGCCGCTTCCTGGGTTTCGAGGTAGTGGGAGAGGAGCGCGCAACGGTCGGCGTCGATGATGTGGTCGTTTCCTTTTTCGTAGACGATTTGGCCAAGGGCGTTCACGGCATATGTGTGCGCGGCGTATTGCTGTTCGCGGTCGGGACAGGGGAAGAAACGGAGGGTGTGTTCCGTGAGGCGGCGCTGGATGAGTTCGGTCATGAATTCCTTGACGCGGCGGCGGGGGATGGAGCCGTCGGGAAGAGGTTCGAGGTCCATGGAGGAACCGAATTCGAAGGCGCGGACTTTTTCGCACCATTTGGCGCCGAGGGCCATGAGCTGGTGTGCGATGGCGCGGCCGTTGTTTCCACAGTCAATCCCAATACCGCGAAAGGCATAGGCGGCGTCGAGCTGGCGGATGACGTCGAGTTGGCGGGCATAGTTGACGCCTTCGAGGCGCAACCGCAGGACGTTGACGAAATGCGGCGGTGTGTTTTGGTAGATGACGAATTCGGAGGGGTCGCGGGCGTAGCCGAGGTCGCATCCGAGGTAATATTCGGCGGCCGGTATGTCAGCCGGTGCTTCGAACATATCGCATTCGTGAAGGATGAGGTCAATGGCGTCGAGACCGGGGTCGACGCATTCGAGGTAGTCGTCGAGCGAGAAGACGGCATGCATGGGCGAGCCGTGTTGGCCGAGGACGCGGTGGATGTAGCCGGGCGCGGAGCGTCCGCCGTAAAGGAGGGCGAGTTCGGCGTCTTTCCCGGGGGAGTATTCGGGATTGAGGGTTGACGGCCAGTTGAACTGTTCAGCGTCTTGCATTTGGGTCATGCGGTAGAAGGTGTTTCGCAGGCCGTTGGGGACGCCGTAGACCCATCGGCAACCACCGCCGTTGAGGGCTTGGTAAAGTTCACCCCAGGCGCTTTCTGTCATTTCCTGGGCTTCGTCGATGATCTGCCAGTGAACATGCATGCCCTGGAAATTGACGCCCCGCACGCCCGCGATACGGCCCCAGAGGGTGAAGCCGTTGGAGAAGCGGAAATACCAGGAGGGGGAACGGCGGATTTCGGCGATGGAAGAAGTGAAGTCAGGAGTGGTTTCGAATCGGCGTGCGAGGCGGTGCATGAGGGGAAAGAGATGGTTTTCGGTCTGAGTGGCGATGAGCATTTCGGTATTGGGGCAGGCGAACATGGCCCACGCGGCGATGATTTCGATTTCGGATGTTTTTCCGACGTCGCGGCCGTCACAATGCACTTTTCGCAAGGCATGGGATTCTAAAGAGCCGCGCTGATAATCACGCACGGACCAGGGGTTTCCCATGGCATCGTGAAAGAACCGCGAAGCAAACCATTCGCGGATTTGCAGGCGGTGTTGGAATTCTTCCTCTTGTTTGTTATTTTTTTTCGTGCGTGAGATGGTATCGATATCTTTCATGGGTAAACCTTTTGATAAATAGACATTAACCGTTGGTGAAAAAGGGACATGAAGAACAAAAAAGAACCAAAAAGACAAGGGAAAAATTGGACATGCGGGACAAATAGGTCCTATATGACCTGTCGGAGGTTAGCGGCGGCGTGGGGTGGATTGGGGGAGCCAGATGGTGACGTTGAGGGTTTTTCGTCCCCATTTGATGGCTTCTTTGTGGGTTTTGAAGAAAAGATCGATATGGTTGCCCTTGATGGCGCCGCCACGATCTTCGACACGGCCATAGCCGTAGCCGGGGATGTACATGATGGTGTTGAAGGGATAATAGTTGGTATCGGCGGCGATGGTGCCATGTTTGGCCTGAGTGCCTTTGGCGGTCTGGCCGACTTTCTTGGGTTTGCCTTTGTTCGCTCCGGAGGCGATGACGGGTTTCCCGTACCAATTGCGTTTCCATCCGCAGCATTTTTTGCAGGGACAGTAGCCGGTGCACAAGATGGTTTTGGTGATGCGTTTTCCTGGGATCTCTTTTGCGCGGTGGGCGCATCCGGAGCCGGCCATCGCTATCAGGATCATCACTATGGCAACTGCAGTCAACCGTTTCATGCCGAGAGGATAGCGCATTTGTTGAATTTACAACCACTTTTTCCGCAGACATGTTATTTTTCCTCCAATTTTCAGCGGGCTGAATGGCCCTATCTATTAGCGCGTTTCATTTCATGGAAAACGAGGCTTGATGCGGGAAGCTTGGGGCTAAAATAGGGGGAAAATAACGGTTTTTTGAGAGAAAATGGAGATCATGTTGTAAAAACGGGGGTGAAAATAGGCTGGGGAGAGAAAACAGGGGAAAATAAGCTTTTTTTAGGAAAAAATATTTTTGAGAAAATTTTTATGGGTCAAAAAAAAGCGAAAAAAAGTAGACTCCGGAGTCTACTTTTCCCAAAAAATGGAAATATGAAAAGAGCAAAAATTAGGCAAATACGTGAGCCAGGAGGAACTGGTTTATTTTGTTTGGCTGAGGGGATAGAGGTTCGTGGCGTTGGTGTGGAGGAAGCTGAGGGCGAGGTGTTGAAGGTCGTTAGGTGGTATGCCGATGCGGAGGGCGTGTTGATCCAGGATTTCGGAGAGGATTTCGCGGTTGATAAGAGAGGATCCGGCGGCCATTTCGATGCTGGTGGCGTCGTGGGAGCACATGAGTTTGTGTGCGGGGATGTAGCCGAGCCATTCCTGGAGAGCGCGTCGGAAGAAATCGGGATTCAAGATGGCCTGCCAGCAGGTGTCGATATACATGTTGGGGTATTGCTTTGCGAGCCAGCCGCATTCGGACAGGAAGGGCCACGCGTGCAGCATCACGATGTTCATCTTGGGGTAGCGTTTGGCGAGGATTTGCAGGGGCAGGGGAGAGGATTGCGTGAGGTTGTGGGTGCCCACGTGGATTTGGTGTACCCAGCCGCGGTCGTTGGCCTGTTTGCAGCATTCGTGCACGATCCAATCCTGATGTGCGATGACTTGTTCGTCTGAGAGCGCGCCGGACCATACGATCTCGCGGTCCGGGCGGTGTTCAAACCGCAAGGGCCGGGAATAGGCCTGTAATTGTTTAATGCCGGTGGTTCCATGGGCGGCGGCAAGATCCAGAATCGCCGTGATGAAGTTGCGCCAGCTTTGTGCGTCGCGGGGTTCGACACCGGCGATTTTTGCAAGGCCATCGCGCCGGGGCGATTTCTTTTCCCAGAGATGCAGCAGGGGATCGATTCGCATAATGGTATGGGTGAATCCGAGTTCTGCTTTAGCGGAAGCGGCGGTTCCTTCGCGCACGTAGAACTCCGGATGCACCGGGCGGATCAATCCGCTGAAATGGATCTTTTCCATCGCATTTGAATACCAGGAGAAGATGTCCGAATAGGCGTTCGCGACGGCAGTATCCGCTTCGCGCCATGCTTCGAGTTCGAAGGCGCCGATGTCCGGTCCATGGAGGTATGCGATGCCTTTGCGGAGACATTGAAAGGCGCCTGTGAGCGCTTGGTTCTGCAAAGGTGCGCGGAGTTGGGCCAACGCTTCTTCGGGTTTCTTTTGCCACCACGAAATAAAATCCGGGGCGCCGGCTTGAGTGGCGAGTTGGTGGGGATCCGTGCCCGCTTGCGCCAGGAAGCCGCCGAAATAGGGATCGAGCACCAGGTCCCACACGCTCACCGGACGGGAAGGCACTGCGCCCGTCTCCGTATCCGCGCGGAATCCTTCGGGGCTCATGCCAATGGCGGGGATGCTGCCCCAATGTTCGTGTGCGCAGAAATTTGGGAGGGTGGTCAGATCCAGAGTGTTTTGAGGGGGGTCTTTAGCAGGAACGGGAGATTCTGCGGCTGAACTCGTGGCAGCAGCAAGAGGAGTGGTGGCTAATACGCCGCCTGCGGTGCGTTGCATGAATTCCCTGCGTTTCATGACCCATCATCCGATTATGATTTTTAACCGTTCCAAAATTTCTTTGGCGTCCCGGATAATATCGTCCATAATTTCCTTACACGATTTGATTTCCGTGATGCGGCCCACCACCTGGCCGCAGGCAATCGTGCCGCGCTGCACATCGCCGCTGAGATAGGCTTCGCGGCCCACTTTTCCGCTGATTACGGGAAGCAACTCATCGAGGCCCGCGCCATTGGCTTCCAGTTGTTCGACGGTTTTAGCCGCTTCGTTTTTAATCACGCGCGCCGCGTTGCGAATCGAGCGTTCGATAATCATGGTATCGGTTTCCTGCGCGGCCACCATCCACTGCTTGAAGCTGTCGTGCATGGGGCTTTCCTTGGAGGCCATGAAGCGCGTGCCCATCAATACGGCTTCGGCGCCGAAGGCCAGTGCGGCGATCAGGCCGCGCCCGTCGCAAAAGCCGCCCCCCGCAATCACGGGCACGTTGAGAGCCTTGGCGGCTTTTGGGGCAACAATCAGGCTGGGGACATCGTCCATGCCCGGATGCCCGCCGCATTCAAAGCCGACGACGGTCACCGCGTCCGCGCCGATGGATTCCGCTTTCTTCGCAAAGCGCACGGCGGGCACTTTATGGATGAGTTTGACGCCCGCGGAATGGAGTTTGCCAATGTACGGTTCGGGATTGCGCCCTGCCGTTTCCACGACCGGCACGCCTTCTTCGCACACTGTGTCGATGTAGCCCTCCGTCAGATCGCCGGGCATCATGACGGGCAGCATGCTCACGTTCACGCCAAAGGGCTTGTCCGTCATGTCACGGGTTTTGCGGATTTCCTCCCGCAATTCCTCCGTAGTCGAGAACGATCCCGCCGTGATAAAACCCAAGCCGCCTGCATTCGACACGGCGGACACCAGTTCCGCGCGGGACAGCCATTGCATGCCGCCCTGCAACACCGGATACTCAATTCCCAACATCTCCGTAATGCGCGTCTTCAACATCCTGATAACCTCCTGTAGTTCCGCGCAGTATACCACGCCAAGAACTAAAACTGCGCAAATTTCCCGCCGTCAGCCAACCGTTGGCGCCTATTACGGCATGATCGCGCGCTTCCCGTGAAACCGGGTCCGAGTTGAATCTCCCCGCGCCTCTTCTGTACGCTTGAGGTGTGATAGCGATGCGTTATGCGTGTGCGAATCCCACGGGATTTCGTATGGAAAGAAATGGGGTTAACCCCACTTCTCGTCATATACCTTCCCTGGCATTTGCCGCATAACGCGCCATGCTTCACGCGGGAGAACCAGACGAAATGCCGGATAAGCGAAAAGGCACGGATTTATTCATTGTCGACAATTCCGATTCCGACTGGAAGGTCCGGGATTATCTTCATGATTGGGCTGATCTCGCTGATAGGTTTGATGTTGCCACCGGGTATTTTGAGATTGGCGCACTCCTGGCACTGGACGGACAATGGCAAAAACTGGATCACATTCGGATATTGATGGGCGATGAAGTTTCAAAGCGGACTAAAAAAGCGTTTATTGTCGGGGTGGAAGGGATAAAGAACAAACTTGATGACAGTATCGAGCGCGAGAAAGAATCCAATGATTTCCTGCGGGGAGTTCCCGCGATAGTTGAAGCTATCCGATCCGGAAAGATCCAGTGCAGGGTATACACCAAAGACAAATTCCACGCCAAAGCCTATATCACCCATGGAAAGCTTGCCGTAGTGGGTTCGGTGGCGCTGGTTGGCTCCAGCAATTTTACCTACCCAGGACTGACAGAAAATGTTGAACTCAATGTACAAATCCAGCGCGAAGTCGCCGAACTCCAGGAATGGTATGAGCGGCACTGGAATCTGGCCGAGGACATCTCCCAGGAAATCCTCAAGGTTATAGAGCGCCATACCCGCGAATACACCCCCTTTGAAGTCTATGCAAAGGCCCTTCAGGAGTATTTCCGCGGTCATGAATTGACCGATGTAGAGTGGGAACAAACAAAATCCCGCATGTATCCGGTGCTTGACCAATATCAGAAAGAGGGCTATCACGCCCTGCTTAAGATTGCACACCAATTCAATGGCGCCTTCCTCTGCGACGGCGTCGGTCTGGGTAAGACCTTCATCGGTATGATGCTGATCGAGCACTTGACCATGCACGACCGCAAGCGAGTGGTGTTATTCGTTCCAAAAGCGGCCCGAAAGCCGGTATGGGAGGCAACCCTCAACAAGTACCTGCCTCATGTGCGGCGTGGTGATTTCGCAAACCTGGTGATTTACAACCATACGGATCTTCAACGCGGCGGCGAATATACCGGGAAAATGCAATCCCTCAAGGAAATGGCGGATGTTATCATTGTGGATGAAGCCCACCATTTTCGAAATCCTGGTGTAAAAGGCATCACGGGGCAGCGTCCATCGCGATACTGGGAATTGTTTGATATGGCGGAAGGCAAAACCCTGTATCTGTTGACGGCAACGCCCATCAACAACCGCCTGATCGACCTCCAGCACATGATCGAGTTGTTCTCCCGGCGCCAGCCCGATTACTTCAAAAGTCAGTTGGGTATCCACAGCCTGTCCGGCCATTTCAGAAAGATGGAGAAGGCGCTCGAACAAAACCTTCTGTCAAAGAGCCAAGGACAGGAGAATCCGGATGTCGAAACGTCCCTGGTCGAAGCGGAACAAATCCTCGCTTCGGATCTCCTCTTCACAAGGCTTGTGGTACAGCGGAGCCGCGCATACGTCAAGGAAAGTCAAAAGCAGCATGGCGGCTCTCAGGTCATTTTCCCGGACCGTGAGCCGCCCAAGGTGGTCGCCTACTCCATCAAAAAAACGTACGGCAAGTTGCTTGACATGCTCGAGGGCGCGTTCAGCAAGAAACCTTTATTCTCCCTGGCGATCTACTATCCCCTTGCGTATTACAAGGGGGATAATGCAACCATTGACCCATTGAAGGAAAACCGCCAGAAACAGGTCGTGGGGTTGATCCGAATCCAGTTCCTCAAGCGGTTCGAGTCTTCCGTCCGGGCATTTCAGATGTCCTGCCAGGATCTCTTATTAAAACTCTTGGCCTTTACGGAAAAACATAGTCAATCCATCTCGCAGAAGCATCGCCTGGAGCGTTGGAAAGCTCAACACGAAGATATCCTAGGATATGTCCACCAGCATCAGTTGGAATTCCTCGGCGCGGAAGCGGATGAGGAAGCCGATGCTGATATCATCACGGAAGAAATGCTCGAAGACGTCGAAGAGCTTTCCCGCGACGAGTACAATGTTGATGACATCCTAATGGAAACCTTCCTGGACCTTGATCAAGTAGCGGAGTTTCTGAAAGAAATTCGTAAGTTCAAGCCTGCCCATGATGACAAACTCAAAGCCTTGATTAAACTGTTGAAGTCCGATCCCGTGTTG
This sequence comes from Candidatus Hydrogenedentota bacterium, assembly GCA_029565395.1. Lineage (GTDB taxonomy): Bacteria > Hydrogenedentota > Hydrogenedentia > Hydrogenedentales > CAILVY01 > CAILVY01. Next base: position 34,467 of record JAKQOG010000202.1, read on the forward strand.
AAGAAGCACAAAGTCCTGATCTTCTCCGAATATATGGCCACGGCCAGATATTTGAGGAAACAACTGCAAGAAAACGGTTTTGACGCCGTGGATGAAGTGGACAGCGCCACAAAACGGGACCGCGGCGAAATTATCCGTCAGTTCTCCCCCTACTACAATGATTCATCCAGCGCGGCCCTCGCCGAGGAAGATCTGACCGAAACCCGGATTCTCATTGCCACGGACGTATTATCCGAAGGCCTGAACCTGCAAGACGCCACGCGGATGATCAATTACGATATCCACTGGAATCCCGTACGCCTGATGCAGCGCATAGGCCGTGTGGATCGCCGCATGAACAATGATATTGAAAACAAGATCCTGGAAGACCATCCGGAACAGCGGGATGTCCGGGGAACTGTGTCTTTCTGGAATTTCCTGCCGCCAAACGAATTGGACAATTTGCTCCGGCTCTATTCTCTAGTCTCCCATAAAACCCTCCGGATCTCGAAAACCTTCGGCATCGAAGGAAAGAAGCTGCTTACTCCGGAAGACGACTACGAAGCTCTGCGCGAATTCATTCATTCGTATGAAGGTACGACGACTTCCGATGAGGCCATGCACCTCGAGTTCCAGAAACTCCTCAAGGACAATCCCGGTCTCGAAAATCACCTCAATTCTCTCCCGAAACGCGTCTTTTCCGGCAAACGACACCCGGCGGAAGGGGCCAAGGCCGTCTTCTTCTGTTTTGCACTTCCCGCCGAAGACGCCGCGCAAACGGCAAAAGGCATTGCCGACGCCGATGCTTGGACTGAAGCGGCGGGGTACACCAAATGGTATCTCTATAACCTGCAGACCGAGAAAATCCTCGAAGAAGTCCCCGATATGATCCAACTTATCCGGTCCACCCCCGAAACACCTCGGTTCCGGTCCGTTGAAGACAAAACACTCTCCGAAATCCGCGCTACAATCGAAAAACATATTAAAAATACCTATTTTAAGAGTACCCAGGCGCCTGCTGGAGTCAAAGCAACGTTAAAAGCTTGGCTGGAGATCAGTTGATGGCAGTACCAGTGGAAATTTTTGAAGCTCTTCAGAAGGTCCGTGATCAGAATTCTTTTGTTCAAGGTCTACTTTGTGAAACGCTTGGTTGGCCGGTCAGCGGTTTGATCGAAGACGTTTCCTATAGTTGGTCTACGGAAGAGTTGAATGCACAGGATTTGAAAAACAAATTGGTTGATGGCTTGGTTTGGCAAATTCAACCATTCGTATCAAATCAACCCTGGGGCATCTTCATTTTGGAATTTAAAGAGCCTGATGTTTTTCTTACAGGTAGAGGAATCACAGGGATACTGAGAAAAGTCTTGCAGGGCTTGGTGCCTAACAGGCGAAAGGCTGCCTGCTTAGCTTCGTGGAATCAAGAAAATCTGCTTTTCATTGTTAATTATCAATACCAGCATTTCCGCTTCGCCTATTTTAAAGCCCCACAGGGAGACTTGAAGTCCGCTCCCTTGGCTTCCTTCGGATGGACCCATGGCGACTTGCATATTCGAACACTGTGTGAATATAACCTTCCCTCATTAGTCTATACGGAGAATGAAGGCGATGACTCCGGAAAATGGGTTAAGAACTGGTCACAAGCGTTCGATGTCGAACGGGTCACCAAAGAGTTTTTTCGGGAATACCGGCAGGTATTTGAAAAGATTGAAACTGGTTTATCAGGAGTGCCGGAAGGTGATAAACGGAGGTTATATACTCAACGTCTTTTCAATCGGTTAATGTTTCTTTACTTCATCCAGAAAAAGGACTGGCTATCATACAAAGGCCGGAAAGACTATCTGCGCGCTTTATACGAAAGTGGCTTGAGCATCCCTGCTCAAGGTTATAGTTTCGGCATTTCGGCAATGGGCAAGACAACACAACACACATCAAAAATCTTGCGCAGGGATGCACAAGCCACTCCAGATCCCTTGCGCAGGGATGCACAAGCCACTTCGGATCCCTTGCGCAGGGATGCACAAGCCACTTCAGATCCCTTGAGCACAGAGGCTCAAGCCACGCAAGAAGATTTCCTGAACGATCGGTTATATCCCTTGTTTTTTAATGGACTTAACCTGCGCCGTGAGGAGTTGAGCGAGGCGGATCAAAAACGGGTTGAAGAACAATGCGGCCATGTTCCCTATCTCAATGGCGGACTGTTCAGCATTGCCGACGAATATGATGAACGCGGAAAAGTAAGAATCCCGAACCATCTCTTGGGTATGGTATTAGATCTTTTTGACCGATACAACTTCACTGTCACTGAATCCACGCCTTTAAATGTTGAAGTAGCCGTGGACCCGGAGATGCTTGGCAAAGTCTTTGAAGAACTTATTACAGGAAGGCATGAGACCGGATCTTACTATACGCCGCGCCCTGTTGTGTCATTTATGTGCCGCGAAGCGCTCAAAGGCTACCTCGCTAATGTTACGAAAGCCCCAATGGATGCCATTGCCGCAATGGTGGATCAGCACGATGTCACAGGTCTTTCAGCTTCCAATGCGCACAAGATCCTTGGGGCTCTTGATAAACTGAAAGCAGTCGATCCGGCGTGCGGTTCTGGCGCCTATTTACTCGGGTTGCTCCATGAAATGATAGATCTTTATCAACTTCTGTACTCAGAAAAACTCGTCAGGGATGCCCGATCCCTTTACGAATTAAAGCTTAAAATTATCACCAACTGCCTGTATGGTGTGGATAGTGACGATTTTGCCGTGGGTATTGCACGGCTCCGGTTGTGGTTATCTCTGGCAGTGGATTCCGATGCGCCATTACCATTACCCAACCTCGACTTTAAAATTGAAATCGGCGACAGCCTCTTGGGTCCTGATCCAAGCGGCGGACAAGAACCGGATCTCCATCGCCACCAACTAATCAATCGTTTTGACTTCCTAAAAGCTGACTTCCTAAAAGCTCGAAAAGAATCTGAAAAAGAAAAGCTGAAAGCCGAAATAGATCGTATCCGCTCTGAAATCGCCGGTCACTCTCAGGCAGGGGATATACAAAGAGGTTTCGATTGGCGTGTCGAGTTTGCTGAAGTCTTTTGTAGCGATCTCCCCATGCGAACCCTATGTGGCGAGTTCACATTTGTTAATGATGCCCAGGATCAGCAGGAACTTCTTGAACACAATCCAGACGCCCGTGTATCTGGTTTCGATATTGTCCTGGCTAATCCCCCATATGTCCGCCAGGAACTTTTACGCGATATCAAGCCTGCCTTGAGAAAAGGCTACCCTGAAATTTATACCGGCACCGCTGATTTATACTGTTATTTTTACGCGCGGGCGCTTCAACTGCTCCGGCCTGGAGGCATGTTGGCCTTTATTTCCTCAAACAAATGGTTCCGCGCGGCCTATGGCGCCAACCTGCGCGAACATATCGCCGAAACCTGTCATGTTGTCAGTATAACGGATTTCGGAGAATTACCGGTATTTGAAAGTGCTGCAACATTCCCAATGGTTTTTATAGCTCAATACAAATCCCATCGCGGTTTACCAAGTAGCTTGCTTAGTAGCTTGCCCATCCTTGGGCAAAATAATAACAGTGGCTTGTCCATCCCTGGGCAAGATGATGTACTTGATCCCTTGGGCACAGATGCCCAAGCCACGATTGAAAAGCGTCAAGGCGCTTTTCTTCCTCACTGGACCCGTGAAGGTGGAATATACGCGGTTTCTTTTCGTCTTGCCGACTCCTTGCCCAAGCATGTATATGAAGCTTGGCTGGAAGAACGCGACAGATTACTCCAGAAAATGAAAGCCGATGGAGAAGGCCTTCAACCATCACAAGCAAGGCGGCTTCATAAAATCCATGCGGAGAAGGTGGAGAAGTATCTCGATGAGGGGCATGGCGCGTGTTATCTCTTAAAACCAGAGATTGCGAAAATCGTCGCAGATGCACTTTGCTTCTTTGACGGACAACGCTACTGGCTTCATGCGTGGTGTGTGATGCCCAACCACGTCCATGCCGTGGTTCAGCCAATAGATGAAGTGAAGCTATCGCAGATAATGCATTCGTGGAAATCCTTCACCGCGAATGAGGCCAATAAAAAAATGAAGCACAAAGGTCCTTTCTGGCAACAGGAATCCTACGACCACCTGATCCGTGACGAGCAAGATTACCTGCATGCCATTGACTACGCCCTTACTAATCCCGAAAATGCCGGCCTAAAAAATTGGCCATGGCGCAGTAGTTTGCCCCGTAGCTTGCCCATCCTTGGGCAAGAAAAGAGCAGTAGCTTGCCCATCCCTGGGCAAGAAAATAGCAGTAGCTTGTCCATCCCTGGGCAAGATAAACCTCTCAACCCATCCACACCCGTAAAATCCTTGGGCAAGGATGCCCAAGCCACTATCTTTACCCAAGTCAAATCCCTTGACCCGCCCTATCCCGATGTGTTGGCACTTGTCAAAAAGTGCGGCCAACCTCTCCCGCCCTCCGCACTTGCCGGTCCCAATTGGACTATGGCTTCCGCCACCGTGGCTGACCGTTTCAAGAAAATGCAACAAAATGGCATCCCCCTCGGTGAATATGTTAACGGACAGATTTTCTATGGAATAAAAACCGGTTTTAACAAAGCATTTGTCATTGATGGCGCTAAAAGAAATGAACTCATCGGTAGAGATCCCAAAAGTGAAGAGATCATTAAGCCTCTGGCAGTTGGGGATGACATCCGAAAATGGCATATTCGACACAATGATCGTTGGCTGATTGTCACAAAAATTGGGACTGATATAAAACGTTATCCTTCCATCCTTTCTCATTTAAAAAGATTTCAAAAAGACCTTGAGGTCAGACAGGATCAAGGCAATCATTGGTGGGAATTAAGAGCATGTGCTTATTATGATGCTTTTGATAGAGATAAGATAATTCTACCAGATATAGCAAAATCTTCCCGCTTTGCCTTCGATGTAAATGGCACATATGTTGGCAATACCGCATACATTATTCCCAAAGTTGATTTGTATCTGCTTGGTGTTTTGAACTCAACTCATGTTTGGGATTATGCAAAAACAACATTCGCATGTCTTGGTGATCCTACAAAAGGCGGGCGATTCCGTTTTATTTACCAATCGTTAATTCAAATACCAATTCCTGTTGTGGATATAAACAATAGGGGAAAAATAGAAAACCTTGTAAAATCATGCCTTGACACAAAAGGCGTGGGGTGCGAAGATTGGGAACGAGAAATCGATGAACGTGTAGCCCCCTTATATGGCTTATGATTGCTAACGGCCAAAACAAATACGTTGAATTGTAAAAAATGATACCCTACCAGCCTAAAATAAACAAGGGGGACTTTCGTCCCCGGAGGAATCCTACTACTTGGATATGCCAAGGTTCAGATTCCATTGACAGTGTACGGTGCGGATTCCCTGGAGTCAAGGAAAATAGCTCCTGAAATGAAACGCCGCGGATATAGGGGGTGCGGGACGTACCAACACTCCACACGGCATGGAGCCGAATTTTGTCCGCGGTCATAATGAATTTTACACCCCTTCATTTTTACCGTCAAGTTCAACATCCTCAATGGAACCGCTTCCCTATGCTCTCTGGCAGATAACAAATGTATATATCGGGGTAAAAGTAATTGAACCCAGTAGCAATGAAATCATGAAGGCGCAGAAAGTTGGATAGGGAAGAAAAAAGAAACGCCTCTCCGAAGAGAAGCGTCGGCCCGGAGATGCGATCTCCGGGGGGGTATCTGCCTAAAGTGTACTACACGGCATCATTTTCATCAACAAGCTGGACCAATTGGGCGTGTGGGCTTTCCATGTTTGCCGTGATCCGCAAATGTTGGATCGCGAACTAGATTTTCTTTCAAAAGAATCTTCCCGCATCTAAAACAACAAAATAGTCAATGAAGTGAAACAAACCTTGTAACGAATTACTGTGTATGGCGATGCCGTACTGGATGATTTGTCTAGCCGGTTGACGGCTGACTTTGGCAAGGATTTCACAATAACCAATCTTAAATACATGCGGTCTTTTTATCGGGCGTTTCCAATTCGCCACGCACTGCGTGACGAATTGGAAAAGAAGCAGGAGTAACATATATAAAGTTCCCAAATTGTGACGCAGTGCGTCACGAATTAAAATCAGCAGCAAAAGGGAAAACACTGCGTTCCGGATCGGCTTAGCCTTGCAAAAAGCGGCGGGGACGCCGCTTCTACCTATATGCGCTATTTCCACTGCATTCAACTATCGCGTAAAGAAAAAGGGGACTTTCGTCTCCAGGGGTATCCTACTACCTGGACGTGCCAAGGTTCAGATTCCATTGACAGTGTGCGGTGCGGATTCCCAGGAGTCAAGGGAAACGAAATAGCTCCTGAAATGAAACGCAGCGCAAAATCATTTTGCGCCAACGCTGGCTTTATTCCGGCTTTGTGGCCCCGTGCCCCTGTGAGATCTTTCTTTCAGTACGTTCCAGTCTAGAGTCCCCTGGAGCCGTTTGCCGGGCCCGGAAAGATTGATGGTGCATGAAACGCGCGGGTTTGTTACAATCCCCAGCATGGAAATGCCGTCGACAGAGATTTGGACCGTTACCCAGTTGACGCGGCGCGTGAAAGTGCTGTTGGAAACCACCGTGGGTCAGGTCTGGGTCGCGGGGGAGATTTCGAATTGGAAAGTGGCTGCTTCAGGCCATGCGTATTTCACGCTGAAGGATAAGGACAGTCAGATTGATGCGGTGATGTTCCGCGGGCCGTTGACGCGGCTGTTGTTTCCGGTGGAAAACGGCTTGGAGGTCATTGCGCGCGGGCGCGTGACGGTATATGAAAAGCGGGGCAATTACCAGATTGTGATCGAAGACCTGCAGCCGAAGGGGATGGGCGCGCTGCAACTCGCTTTTGAGAAATTGAAGCAGAAACTCGATGCGGAAGGCCTGTTTGACGAGAAGCATAAGAAGCCGTTGCCCCTCCTGCCCCGGAGGATCGGGGTGGTCACTTCGCCCACGGGCGCGGCGATTCGCGATATCTTGAACGTGCTGGGCCGCCGTTTTGCGAATGTCCATGTAATTTTGTATCCCACGCGTGTGCAGGGGGAGGAGGCGGCGGGGGAGATCGTGGCGGGAATCCGCGCGCTGGATAAATGGGGCGTGGACGTCATGATCGTGGGGCGCGGCGGCGGCTCGCTGGAAGATCTGTGGTCGTTCAATGAAGAGCGCGTGGTGCGCGCGATCTTTGATGCGAAAACACCGATCATTTCCGCTGTCGGCCATGAAATCGATTTTACATTGTCGGATTTCGCCGCGGATATGCGCGCGCCGACGCCTTCCGCAGCGGCGGAATTGGTTATTCAGGAACGTACCGCGCTGCTGGAGCGTATTGCTCTGATCCGCAAGCGCATGGGGGGCGCCATGTCGCGCCGCGTGCAGGAATCGCGGCACCGGCTGAACGTGGCCCGGAGTTGCTATGTGTTCCGGCGTCCTGAAGAATTGGCGCGGCAGCGTCGGCAACAACACGATGAATTGCGGATGCGTCTGGACGGCGTGATGCTGGAGAAAGCGCGGGCGCATCGTTTGCGCGCGGACCGCGCGGCACATGCGCTGGCGTTGCTTTCGCCGGCCAGCCAGGTTCGCCAGGCCAAGGAACGCCGCATGGCGATTCAGTGGCGGCTGGCACAAGCGATGACAGCCCTGCTGGAGCGGCGCCGGGCGCGGGTGCGTCCGCTGCTGGCGCAGTTGGACGCCTTGAGTCCGCTGGCGATTTTGGGACGGGGATATGCGTTGGCGTGGAAGCTGCCGGAGCGCGCGTTGGTGCGCGCGGCTTCGCAGCTTGCGCTTCGGGATGAACTATATGTGCGGTTGGGCGAGGGCGCGGTAGTCACCGCGGTTACACGGATTGAGGATGCAAACCATGGCGCGAGCTAAGAAAGAAACCGTGAAAAAAGAAGCTACATTCGAAAAAGATCTGGAGCAATTAGAAGCCATCGTGGCGGCTCTCGAAGAAGGTGGATTGTCGCTGGACGAGTCGCTCAAGCGCTTTGAGGAAGGCGTCAAGCTTTCGCGTTCCTGTGAAAAGGCCCTCACCGACGCGGAAAAGCGTATCGAGATCCTGTTGAAGAACACACAGGGCGCCCTGGAAGCGCGTGAACTGGTCGAGGAAAAGGAAGAAAAAGAAGAAGATAAGGAAGAAGAGGAAGAAGAGGCACAGGAAGAAGTCGATACGGATGAGCCTGTTCCGTCTGCCCCAAAAGAATCCCGCAGTACTCAGGAAGATTTGCCCTTCTAAAGCTATACCGCAAAAGAAATAGGCCCAATTTGTCCTTGGGCGTGCAACCCGCCAAGCCTCATTGAAAGTTCATTCCCCAATCGGGCTCTTCGGTAACATCTATGGCATCAAGAGGTTATCTTAATCCCATTCTTTTTCTTTTTATAATACATTGGACCATTTTCAAGAAAAAGTGAATGTAACGGCACATAGTATCGTCTGTATGGGTGATTGGCATACAATTGGTGTTACCAATCAGGAAAATTGAACAGCAGGTACGCAGTACAACGGGCGGGAAAACAGAAGATTCCACAGAACCCGCCGGAATATAGGAGAGCGAATCCATGAATAAGCGAATGTATATCATCATCAGTGCAGTTGCCTTGGTTTTCGGCATGACCTTGGGTATGCAGACAGCCTATGCCGAAAATTTTGGGAAGGCAGTTGGGAAGGCCTTGTTGAATGCAGCAAGCCATAGCCGCGGCGGAAATATCGGACAGTCCTTGCGCGGTTTGCCCCATGGCGATAACGTGGGCAATCTCTTGAATGGTCTGGGTAATTTGAGCCGGTCTGGAAGTCATTCCTCTTCAAATAGAAACAACCCGTTTGGGAACGGCGGCGACTTGGGCAATATTTTGCAGGGTTTGGGTGGCGCGTACGGGCAGGATCGTCATGACAGCCATCATGATAGTGATTATGCGAAGGCCTATCGCGACGTGGGCATTGCGAATGCCGTGGCGCAGGTGGTGAGCACGCTGGCAATTGTGGGTATGGAGCAACAGTATGGCCAGTATGGTTATGGCCAGCCTGTGGCATATGGTCAGCCCGTGGCGTATGGTCAGCCTGTAGCGTATGGTCAGCCCATGGCGTATGGCCAGCCTGTGGCGTGTGCGTCCGCCGGCAATTATGTCACGGAGCGCGTGCTGGTGAATCCCGCCCATTATGAAGAAGTGAAAGTGTGGATTCCGGAAACGGTGGACATACGCACCGGTGTTCGCAGCGGCGGGTATTATGAAATCCGCCAGCGTTATGTCCCTGAAGTCTATGAATACCGTCCCGTGTGGGTTGCCAGGTAAATCGTCTCCCCTATCATTCCCCTTCTTTCTTAAGGGTCTTCCAGGAGCCTAAACAACTCCTGGAAGGCCTTTTTATGCGTCAAATGATTCCGCTGTTTTATTGTGCCCTCCGAATTCCGCGTGGATGACGAGAAAGGTTCCGGTGAGGAGATTGGCGGCGCCTACCCATTGTACCCAGTACATGGATTCATCGTGCCAGAGCAAGAGGGCGATGAAATGAGTGATGAGAGGGTTCAACATGGTGACGCTGGTGCATACGGAGGCGCCGAGGTGTTTTTGGGCGTAGAAAAAGGTGCAGTGGGCGATGGCAATGGGCAGGGTGCCGGAAAGCAGCGCGAGTGCGGTGATATGTGCGCCTGCTGAGATCAAGGTATGGGGATTTCCAACGAAAAAGGACAGAATGCCGAACATGATGGTGGTATACACCGCCACGGACGTGAACATTGGCACAGGATGCAGCGCACCAACCGCATGCTTGCCCCAGACAGCGTAAATAGACCAGGTAAAGGCCGTGAAAATGATGAGCAAGGTGGCCGTATTCAAACTGGGCAGAAGCGAGGTGGAGGGATCCTGGATTAACACGCCGCCCACGCCGAACAGACCGAGCAATGTGCCGATCAGAAACAGCGGACTCCGGATTACGCCGCGCTCTTCGCGGAAGAGAAAAAAACTGAGCAGAATAATCAGCGGGACCTGAAGTTTTACCACAAACTGCGCCACGGTGGCTGTGGTGGAATAGACGCCGACGGTCCAGGCGGTCTGCATCACTGTGTTCGCCACCGCCAGGCCGAAGGTGGCGGGATTCAAGAAGGCTTGGCGGAGTCCGGAACGGTACAGGATGCCGCTGACCACCACCAAGACCACGGTGGCGCTGAAATACCGGATGAAGGCCTGCGAATACGGATCATAGGCCCCGCTCAAATACCGGATAAACACAGGCGAAAGCGACCACCCGAAGGTGGTTACGAACAAGGCAATATAGGCAATCAGGTGCCGGTTCATCTTTTAAAATTTATTACTCTGGCAGTTGGACAAATGTGGGTGTTTTTCTGGACAAAATATTGGACAAAAAATCTATAACATATTGAATCACAATATATTACGCTGGACATTTTTAGGGACAAACTCCGGGACAAAAATGCCCACCATATAGTACAAAGTAAATCACTTTATAGAGGGTTATATCCCCGCGTTTTTACGCAGGCGCATGAGGGTCTGGACGGTTTCGTCGGGGATGACGCCGTGGGTGTCCGGGGGCACGTCGAGCAACAGGTTGACCCCGCGCTGACGGCTGGCCTGGAACTCGGCGAGGAGGTCGTTGTCCGCTCGGAGCTTGTCCTCTTTGACCCAGAACCATTCCTTGCCGATGGGATTGCAGATTTCGCCGGGCATGTAGTATTCGGCGCCTTCGATGGTGCGCCATTTCTGGTGGCCCTGACCGGGTGGGAGGCTGCGTTCGATGGCGATGATGTCGGAGGGCCAGGCGTATTCCACATCGTATGTTTCCTGGGTGGAGATGCCGCTGTTCATCATGATGATCGCGTCGGGATTCAGCGAGGCGAGATGATTGTAGAGGAAGGTGCGGTAGCCGCGTCCGAGCACACCGGGGATGTCAATCCATAATTCCGCGAAGGGACCATACGTTTTAATGAGTTCGGTGAGCTGGTTCGTTTGAAATGTTTGATAAACGGAGGTGGTGTACGAGGGCAGTTCTTTACCCTTGTCAGACGGTGTTTGACTGCCGAAGCGGTTGTGGTTGTCCCACGAGCAATAATAGAAGCCGGGGAGTATGCCGTGTTTCTTGCAGGACTCCACGAACTTGCCCATGACGTCGGTTTTGTCGCCACTGTTCGCCACGGTATAGTCGGTATACTTGCTGGGCCAGAGGCAGTGCCCCGCGACGTGTTTCGACGTCAGCACGATATATTTCATGCCGGCGTCGCGTGCCACGGAGACCCACTGATCCACGTCAAGCTTGTCCGGCGCATAGGTGGAGGCGGGAGCCTTTCCGTCGGGTAGTTCAGCTTGGACAAACGTGCTCATGCCAAAGTGAATGAACATGCCATAGCCGAGGGATTCCCACGCCTGCAATTGTTCAAGACTCAATCGTTGTGCGCCGCGTTTCATCGCTGGTTCTTCCTTCTGTGCTTCGGCCGTGGATGCACCACCCGCCGCGGCCATGGTCAGACCGCCTGCGGCCATTCGGGTGAAAAAACTGCGCCGGGGAATGTCATGTTTCCTCTCCATTGTCCGTTCCTCCTTTTCAATGCATTGTACACGGTTTCTAAGGTATTTACATATTGCGTATCCGATGCTGGTGCGCCCCATTTGATTCCAGAATGTTGGTAAGGGTAATAATAGTCCTGTGTTTTGCGAGACTCTCGGGTATTTACGCCTCTTCAAGGGAAAAATACATGTATAGGATTGGGTCAATTTGCAGAGAGAGGCACCTGAAACACGAGGTCTTCTTCATGGGAATATTTTGTACGCATGGGACGTGGCGCATTGAGCGTGTTAACGCTGTTTGCGTTCAGCCGTGTTTTCCGGCGCGATTAAGATGGAGGGGAGAGAGCGCCGCGCGTATACGTTCTCGCTGTCCTGCAGAGGATCGTGTGCGCGTCAGTGAAATCGTTTAGTTCCCATTTTACACTGTCAGTTTCTTTCTCAAGGTGGTTTTCACGCGCATTTCACAGTTTTAAGAAATCCTTTTCATTCACGCGCACGGCCAGGGGCGGGTTGACGTTGCCGTAATGGGTGATGACCCAAAGTTCGCCCGGCGCGGCTTCGAAAAGGTATGGGTATGACAGTTGATCGCCAGGGTGCCGTGCAATAACTACGGGTTCGGTCCAGGTTTTTGCGTCATCGGAGGAAAACGCGAGCGAAAGTTCTTCGCGGTGCCACGAAGCGGGGAATTCGCTGGTGGGGCCGCCGCCCTTGGATTTCGGCCACGTGCGGCCCTCCGGATTGAGCCGGTTCCAGACAAGCGCAAGGTGACCGTTCTGAAGACGCAATATCCAGGCAGGGGCGCTGCTGGCATCGAGGGTCATGGGTTGAATGGTGCGCCAATACCGGCCCTGATCATCGGAATACGCGGACCACAGCTTGTCGAGATTGGTGCGGATGATCATGAGTAAGCGCCCATCGGAAAGTTCGGCCACGGTGGGCTCCACCGCCCCGTCATGATGGCCATGTCCGCCCAGATCAATCCAATTACTCTGTTTCCACGCCGCCCCTTCATCATCTGACACGAACGAGCACGAAATCCAGCGGCGCAGTTCGGGAACGAGGTGTTCGGCGGTCAGGACGATGCGCCCGCTGGTGATCTGGATGAATCCCATGAAGTCGGCGTTATAGCCGTCCAGGAGGCGTTGTTTATCGCGCCACGTCTTGCCGCCGTCGGTGCTGCGGATCGTCCAGAGTTCAAGCTTACATCCGGGATTCGGCCCCTCCGTGTCGTTGTTCCAATCCCATTTATAGGCGCTCATATCGAGGAACGCAATGACGATCGTGCCGGATTTCGTCTTTAGAAACTGCCCGACATGACCGTTGGCCGCGATATCGATGCCGGGATCAATCGGCGCGCCGCCTTCCGACCATGTTTTTCCGTTGTCCGTGCTTGATCGCAGAATGTTCTTGTCAATGACAAGCAAGGCGCCGTCGTTATTCCGCACAAACGGCCCATATTTGGTGATTTCCAGGGGTGCGCACCGCGGATCGATCCACCGCCCGCCATCGGGCGCATCCCCAGCGGCGAGCGACAAGGCGGAAACCATAAGCAGGGCGGCAAGTGTCGTTCCCATAGCAACTTCTCCTCTTTTATGTAACCATACTATACATTTGGCAGGACTAAATGCTAAGTAAGGGTGCATCCAAGGTTATTTCGCTTTATTTTCCTGTTGGGGATTAACGTTCATCCTTTTCGGGTACTGGAACCTAACCTGTGAATATAATGTCAAATACAGAAAACATGGATTTATTCTATGGGTAAAACATGGATATCATTTTTCACCATTGTCCTTTTGACCAGTCTTGCTGAATCGGATAAACCCGGTGCATGGCCTCCGGAAACCCCTGTTGGGAACGAATGGATCGACCAGCACACCGGGCATCGCGTTATCCGCTTGTCCCGCCGCGAAGGGAACAACGAGGTGTTTTATTTCCATCAAAACCCCTTTACGGCCAGCGGCGACAAGATGGTGTTTATGGGGTTAACCCAAAATGGCCGCAATGTGTTCACCGTTGACTTGAAGACGCTTGAAATCCGCCAGATCACAACGATCAGCACGGGGTTTGAAGTGGTGGCGCCGAAGAGCTGCACGCTGTATTACATGAGCGGAGATAAGGTGTATTCAACCAACATTGACTCGCTGGAAACGCGGGAAATCGCAACCGTGCCGCATCATTACACATCGGGGCGCGGGCTCAGCGTAAACAGTGACGAAACATTGCTGGCGGGTTGTTACTGCCTCGGCGAGGAGAAGTATTACACGTCCAAAATGCCGCGCAAACAATGGATTCGGGAAATCTGGAAGGCAAAATTACCCAATGCGCTTTACACTATTGATATCAAGAGTGGAAAGGTCTGTGAAATCTATCGCGAGAACGAATGGCTCGGACATGTCCAGTTTTCGCCCACCGATCCGAATCTGATCGAGTTCTGCCATGAAGGCCCCAGCCGGGACGTTGAACGCATGTGGATGATCCGCTCGGACGGCACGGGCCTGAAAAAACTCCACGAAAAGAAATGGCGGCGCGAACTCCAGACCCATGAATTCTGGTCGCCGGACGGGAAGAAGGTCTGGTGCGATTTTCAGACGCCGCGCTGGCCGGTCAAGATCGCAACGTTTATGGAAAAGATCTCCGAGCCCCGCTTTTATCTCGCCTCAATTGATGTGCAAACCCTTGAGCTAAAAAAATACCCGTTCAACATGCGTTACGCCTCCCGCCATTTCAATATCTCTCCGGATCAAACCATGTTCTGCGGCGACGGCGAGGGCGGAAGTTTCCGATTATGCCCCTCCGGCAAATGGATATTCCTTTACCGATTCGATCACGGCAAACTGCATGTTGAAAAGCTGTGCAGCATGGCGGGACATTCCTGGAGTTACTACCCGGAGCCCAACACGCACTTTACGCCCGATGGACAATGGGTGGTCTTTCAGTCGGATGTTGGGGGAACGCTACAGGTCTATGCGGTCGAAGTAAAGCCAGCGCAATGATCTGTTTTGGCATTGCTTTCTTCCCTTCTATAGTCCTTTTGTATTTTTGACAGTCCGGTTTACACGCTCCTATACTTTTGTCCGGAAACATTTTGAAAAGGCGAATATCACCCCTTTTTCGTATTTCCTGTTGGAGGAATTTCATGCCGTCTATGTGGACGAAGGTTAGGTTTGGCCTGGCATTCAAGTTATCCGCGCTTATTGTGTTGAGCACGGCGGCCATTTTCATTTCCGCGTCCACGTACAACTACTTCGTGTCGCAGCGGATTGTGCTGCATAACGTCGAAAAGAGCGCGAGCAGCCTGGCCCTGGCCACCGCGTGTCATATTGAGGAAATCCTGGGGCGCATCGAGGCGGTTCCCACGTTTACCGCGCTGGCGTTGGAAACAGCGCCGCTTGAGACCGGCGCCATCGAAACCCTGGTGCGCACCGTGGTAGGGACCAATCCTGCGATTTTCGGATCGACCATCGCGTTCGAGCCGAAGGCCTTTGACGGTGTATCGATCCATTTCGCCCCCTATGCCTTTCGCTCTGGAGACAACATCGAAATGACCCGTCTGGGCGGTGATCAATATCAATATCACCAATGGGATTGGTACCGTGTCCCGAAGGAAACGACCCGCGCCCAATGGAGTGAACCGTATTTTGACGAGGGCGGCGGCAACATCGCGATGGCCACGTATTCTGTTCCCTTTTACCGGGAAGTGAACGGAGAACGCCGGTTCATGGGCGTGGTTACCGTCGATATCGCCCTGGACTGGCTGCGGGACATCATAAACGGCGTGCAGGTCTTCTTCGAATCAGGGTATGCGTTTATTCTGTCTTCAAACGGCACCTTCATCTGTCATCCGAACACCGGCTATGTTATGCGAAAGACCGTTTTCAACCTGGCAGAGGAAAAAAACGTTCCGGAATGGCGGGAGGCAGGCCGGGAGATGGTGACGGGCGGGAAAGGCTTCATTACGCTTCCTGGGATTCACGTTGGGGGGCCTGCATGGATGGCGTACGTTCCGCTTCCTTCGGCGAATTGGTCGTTGGGGGTGATATTCCCGGCCAAGGATCTTTTCCGCGATGTTCTCCGGCTGACCTATATCACCGCCGCCATTGGGTTGATCGGACTGTGCATTCTCTTTCTGCTAATCGTGTATGTGGCGGTGCGCATTACCGGTCCGTTGCGCGACCTTTCACACAGAACCACGGAAATCGCAAAAGGGAACCTCGATGCGCCACTCCCGCGCATCCGCGGCAAAGATGAAGTGGGCGAATTATCGCATTCATTCGAGAACATGCGCACGGCGCTCAAAGAATACATCAAGGATCTAACCGAGACCACGGCGGAGAAGGAACGCATCGAGAGCGAACTCAACATCGCGCACGATATTCAGATGAGTTTTTTGCCGCGCGTGTTTCCGCCGTTCCCGGATCATTTGGAATTCCGGCTGCACGCGGCCCTCGAACCCGCCCGGGAAGTGGGAGGGGATCTGTACGACTTCTTCCTCCTTGACGGTGAAACGCTCTTTTTCATCATAGGAGATGTCACCGGCAAAGGCGTGCCCGCGGCCTTGTTTATGGCGGTGACGAAGACCTTGATGAAAGGCATTGCGCTGCAGGCGCGCGATCCCGCCGTGGTGCTGGGGGCCGTGAACAATGAACTGTGCCACGGCAACGACGCGAATCTGTTTGTAACCGTGTTTTGCGGATGTCTCAATTTCAAGACCGGCGAATTGCGCTACTCGAACGCGGGGGGCCTGCGTCATCAAAGGAGGTTTTCAAATTTTGTTGTTTTTTTGCCAGAGATATTGTAGATTGTATCTACAATATAACCAAGGATATGATTGAACATAGGAGGAGACATGCCATGAGTAAGGTTGAGCAAATCGAACA
>JAKQOG010000106.1 GCA_029565395.1 Candidatus Hydrogenedentota bacterium
TGGCGTTCCGACATTCAGTGCAAACACACTGCCCTTGGAATCTTGAATACAGATTATTAAAATTCATTGCATAATTCTGATATGTGTCTTTATGTTTATGCTCGTGGTCATGATATGATATTGTACCACCTGTCATCATATCCGTAGGCGAAACGCCATGATATTTTATGTCGATCGCACAACTCATGCAATATGTATAGTATTGCGCTCCGCCAGAACACCCAATAGAATTCCATTTTACCTGCAATTGATGAGAATTCGAATTTAGTTCGGCACCAGCGCTCCGGAAAAAGCCTTTTGGATTTTATCGATCGAAATTGGTTTAGCGAAAATCCGCGAGAACATCGGCTTAATCGTCCCTTTTTCATGTGGGTTGATCTGTTTTTCATACCATTCACGCGTAATACCACACATTCAAAACACACCCCTGCGTTTCGGCATTGAGAATAGCCGTTTTCCCCGGCAATGCAATCCAAACCTTAATGCTTTATCCGCTTCCAACGCGGCGCTCACCCGGCGCCCATTGAAAGGGAACCTTTCCGCAGGGCAGCAAATCCTCGATCCGATTGATCAGGCGCTCCACCGGATGTCGATTCACTGCATGACGCAAGTCTTCGGCCGTCGTGTGTAAATAAATTTGAGTGCTGGTAATACACCGATGGCCCAGCAAGTCACGAATGGTCACCAGGTTCACTCCCGCTTTAACCAGATGGGTCGCAAAGGTGTGACGCATCCGATGCGGAGACAGCACCTTGGGAATGCGGGCTAATCTTCCGAATTTCCGGACTCGTTCGAACAGCGCATAACGAGACATGCCCCGTCCTGAACGACTCCTAAAAAATCCCTCCTGTCTGGGCAGGATTCCCCGGGCCAGGCGATATTGTTTCAGAACCCGGACCACCTCATCATTCAATGGAATGCTTCGCTCATTGCCGCCCTTCCCCATCACACGGATCGTCTGGTCCTCCAAGTTCACATCGGATTCCGTCATGCCCGCACATTCCGTGGCACGGATGCCGGTCGCATAGAGCAAGGTCAGTAAAGCCCGATCCCGCAATCCCATGACGGTATCGATGCGTGGAGTGGCCAGTAATTTCTGGACTTCCTCTTCATTCAAGAAGACCGGCAACTTCTTGGCTGCCGCCTTGATTTTGGGGAAGTTGGCCAGGGGATTCGACCGGGCGTCGAGATAATCCATGGCCACCATCGCCCGGTAGAAGTTGCGAAGGATGGTCACTTGCCGGTTCACGGCGGAAGCTCCGTTGTGTCGTTCACGGCGGAGATGATCGACATATCCCAGCACATCCTTGGCTGTGAGTTCATCAGGATTCCTGTCCTCCAACCGAAACTGAACGTATTTCTGAAAGCCTTCCAGCGTTTCCTGATAAGCCTTCATGGTTTTAGGACTGAGGCCTCGGGCCAGGCAATGCACTTCGATATATTGTTGAATCCAAGCGGCCCATTTCATTGGGGTTTCTCCTGGAGTTTAAGGTGTTGAACGGCCTGTTCTTTTTTGCCGGGAAGAACGTGCAGATAAACGCCCGTTTCAGCCGGGCTCCGATGGCCCATCAGTTTCGAGATCACCCCCACATCCACCCCGCGATCCATGAGATGAGACCCGAACGTATGTCGGAGGGTTTTGGGCGTTACCCAGTCCTCAAGTCCGGCGCGGCGGACCGCTTCCCGAACGATCTCGCCGACCCTCGGGTTTTGCAACCGACACGCTTTGGCTTCGGTCCTGAACAGAGCGCCGCGTTTCCCCTTGCGCTCGGACAGATAAGCCAGTAACTCCACCCAGACCCCACCGGGTACGGGCACATACCGTTGATACCCGCCTTTCCCTTTACGCACGAAGATCTCTTGCCGTTCGATGTTCACATCGCCCACGTCCAGGCCACATAACTCAGCGGTGCGAAACCCACAGCCGTACAGCAACAAGATCACCAACCGGCGGTGCCGTTCGGGCGCTGTGTCCCGCCGGTATGCCTTGACGAGCCGTTCCGCTTCTTCCAGATTCAAAATCTGCGGCACTTGAACCGGCAATTGATCTTGCAGGCTGAATCCATCGAGCACATTCCGCTCGCATCGCCCGCTCCGAAAACTGTATTCCAGAAACCCCCGCACATGGCTGAGGTCTTTGGCCAGCCCCGTTTCCCGATAACCCTGTTCGCGAGCGAAGCTCAGCCAACCCAGGAAGTCTTCCAACGGACGCCTCCATAAAGGTTGGCCCGGCCGATGGTGGTTCAGGTATTGGTCAACCTTGCGCAAGGTGCATCGAGTATCTTTGACGGAGTTCGCGGTCAACTGTTTCACCTCCTGTAAATAGGATAGATATCCCTCGATCCAAGGATCCAACTTAAGGGCGGGTCCTTTCATATGACGGCCTTCCTTTCCTCCGTAGAATCAGCGGGTTTCAAAAAGTCATTGATCGGATGCTTTTGGATGGCGATCGCCCGTTCTCCGCAACTGATGTGGGTATACCGCATGGTGGTCTCGATCACGGCATGGCCCAGCAGTTTTTGCACTTCGGGCAGGGTCACCCCGCTATCCAATAAATCCGAGGCGCAGGAATGTCGGAACTGATGCAAGGTAATCCTCGAAAGACCTGCCTTCCGGGCACATCGCTGAATCATCAGACTGATCGCGTCCCCACTCAACCGGTGGCCTTCCGTGTTGATCATCAAGGCGGATTCTTCCAACCGCCCGTTCCGATCCAGTCGGTCCTGGCGATGCGGCCAATACGCTTCCAAACACCGCCAGACTCCCGGCCCCACCGGAACGGTCCGTTCCTGGCCCGTTTTGTGCCCATCGATTTTCAATACACCCGCCTCCCGATCCCAGTCCTTCACATTCAACCGTTCTAATTCCCCCCGACGGATTCCAGTCCCATAGAGGATCGCCAGCACACACCGCAAAACCGAGCGCTTGGAATCAGACGTCATTTGCTCCACCCCATCCCAAAGCCGCTTCATCACTCCGCTATCGATTCGCCGAGGCAGGCACATCCGTGGATCCATTTTCGGCCCCTTAATCCACCGCACCGGATTGTTCAACCACACCCCCTGGCGTGACAGGTATTCCCCGAAACCCCGCACGATCCCAACCGACCGATACACCGTGCATCGGGCGCGAAAGGCCGTCCGCGTCTTGAAATACTCGACAAATTGCACACTATCTATCTGCTCCAGGTCAATCCGGGGACGGCGTCGCTTCAACCACCTCCCGCACCGTTCCAATTCGTAGACCATCCCCTTGATCGTCGACCCTTGGAGCCCCCGGGTTTCGCATTCCTTAATATACCCGTCCACTAATCCGTCCCAGCGTCTCATGTTCTTTCCTCCTGAACTTGGCTCCCGCCCAATCCTTCCGCCTTATGCGAAAGTCCAGCGGGAGACTCCTGTTCCGGAGTGCTTATCGGTGCTATTTTGTTGTTTTTCGAGACAATATGACGCCCAATATGACGTCGTAGAGCCGGGAAAAACACCGTGAGTTGAACTAAA
>JAKQOG010000247.1 GCA_029565395.1 Candidatus Hydrogenedentota bacterium
TTTGATGTTTTTGGGTGATATACGCGAAAAATGTCCGCTCATTGTTGCGCAATTCCACGGTTCCGTCACTGGCAATGGACTGGTCATCCAGACGGGTAATAACGTCGCCTTCCTTCAAGACCTTCACGCAAGACCCGCCGCGGATCACTTTAGTAACTAAAACACCATCCTCATTTATGGGAATCTTATAGCTACGCTTCAAATCGGGGTTTTCCAGGGCTTGCCAGCAGATTCCCAGCGAGGGTATTCCGTCTTGCTGGCCGTCGGCAATGTCGTCAAAAAAGTGCCGGATTACCCCGGTTGGGACGATATATCCGACACTGTTCGCGTCTGGGATGTTCATCATGGCCACACCGGCAATCCGGCCGTCCACAAGAGCGGGGCCGCCGCTGTTGCCGGGATTGACCGCGGCATCGATCTGGATCGCCAGCAAAGGCATTCCGCTATGCACATAAATTTGATGCTCAACGCGGGAAACGACACCCTTGGTTATCGACATGGTGTCGCCACCCAGCGGGAATCCATATAGAGATACTTCCTGCTGGACGGCGGGGAGGTCGCCGAGTTCCAGGCTGGCGGATCCGACATAGAACTCTGGATCATCTACGATCAAGAGCGCCAGGTCGGCATCATGCGATACGTGCTCGACTCGTGCATCATACCGTTTCGATTGCCCGTTGCGACGGACCTGAATAAATGTGCCATCACTGATCACATGGGCATTGGTCAGAATCTTGCGTCCCTTGATGATACAGCCTGAACCGGTACCAGACACCGTACTGCCGGCATTCCAAGGATTGATATAATCAGGCCGACTGGCCACGGTATAGATTTTGACGATGGCGTCCGAAACGATGGATGAATTGGTTTGCGCAAAACAGGATAGGCAAAACACAAATAACAACAACATCAGACTTGCCAATGAACTTCTGACGCCAAAGCGACCTGCTCTTGTCCCCAACCATAACATCTGGCAATCTGCCCCCATAATCGGTTGTTTCTTTATTATTTTCATATCATTCATCCAATCAACCTAATAATCAATCCTAACCGCACATGCTTTCCCGGCAAACGTCACCACTGTCCGATAAAAGGGATTCCCGCGTTCGCTATAGCCGGCTATTTGGCGATCTTTGTTCATATCATACCAGAATTCCACACAGGCATTTCCACCCATTCGCGCGGCAATCAGCTTTAATTCCTCGCAGACATCCTCGACCGTGTCATGTTCGTCCTGTGTGGCGATCCACCCCAGCCGCTTGACACTTGTCACCCCAGGGACATAGGCCCCTTTGAATACCCCCTTATATTGCGCATAACACAGGGCCACCCCCTTATATGTTTCAAGAATAGGCTCCCCGCATTGGGGGCAATACCAACCCGCTCGACAAGTGCCCAGCAAGTCCGACTTCGCTTGGTCAACGGAAACAGCAAACCGGGTCCGAATCCGCTTCCTGCACTTTGCACAGTAGGCCAAGTCCCCCTGCGCCGCTTGCACCGCCAGTCCCTGCTCTTCCAATTGCTTCAGAATCGACCGCCTTTCTTCCAGTGCTTTTTGCTCATGAACAAGTTTGTCGTTCAAAGATTTCCGGATGGCCAAGGGACGCCGGACACCCCATTCCACCAATCCCAATACACCAGAACCCAAAATTTGCCAGGCAACACGACAAGACGCCTCTTCGACTTGCATTCTCATTTGGGTGATTTCATCTTGGTAATTCCGTAAATCAATAACCGATTCTTTCGTCTGATGGTTCATGGTTTCAAGCCTCCATCTATCGAAGTTTTCCTATCGACTTGAGTTCCGTTCGGACGGCTGTTCGAACTTGATCCCGGCTGGACTCGATATTGTTCAAGGCTCGCACCTCGCCTTGTCGCCATTGGCGACGGGCCTTTTTTCGGGCAGCCATGTTGTCCTCAGCGGATTCCATCTCCACCGATCGTGCGGCCATGATGTTTTGCTGTGTCCGCCGCCAATGGGTTGTCGGATTGCGTTCGTGAGCTTCCCATACTTTATACGCCCCATATAAGCATACGAGTTCCAGAATCATCGCTCACTTCCTCCGTTCCCCAACCAACGGGGCATTTG
>JAKQOG010000262.1 GCA_029565395.1 Candidatus Hydrogenedentota bacterium
AACACCACTATGCCTTCGGCGGTATGTATCCAAATGGCCTGGTCGTCCGGAAGCATGTCTTTGATGCGGCATTCATCGTCAACAAAGAAAGGCCCCCCTGTGTCTTCAAAGGAGGTACAACGGGGAATAGGCCCTGTAACCCAAACATGGTCCATAATTTGGATAGGTTGAGTTGTGTGGACGATATATTCAGCCCTTGCGGAAAGGCTTTCGGCGATTTCGGGGTGCATGCCAATGGGTTTGTGTGGCGGGGTTTGGAGGCAACCGTATCGCATCCGGGTGGCCTCCGGATGCATGAAGATCTTCGGGGAGATTCCCAGTTCGAAGATCTGGGGAAGTCCGCCGGTATGATCGAAGTGCCCATGGCTGAGCACAACGGCGTCCGTCAGATGAAGATCAATTCCGAGTGCGTCCGCGTTTGGCATAAGGGCGGCGCCCATTCCGGTGTCGAAGAGAAGGTGTTTCCCTTCGATTGCTATCCAAGAAGAGAGGCCGTGTTCGACGTAAAGATCTTCGCGGATGGCGGTATTCTCCACCAACACCGTTATCTCAAGAGTATCCATTGCAAAAATCCTTCTTGCTTTCTTCAGGCAGTCCGCTGTGTATGATTTCCTGTCTCTATTTCATAATAACCAATTCATCCTGCATCTTGCCGTCGATGTCATAGGCGCGGTAGGTCAGTTTGTTTTCGGGGCTGGTCTGGATGTCGAGGAGTTGATACGTCGACAGGTGATCGAGGGTTTTCGCTGCGTAGTCAAATTGTCCCACGTCATAGTGCTTGGTTCCGGAGACGGACACCACA
The DNA here is from genome assembly GCA_029565395.1 of Candidatus Hydrogenedentota bacterium. GTDB lineage: Bacteria > Hydrogenedentota > Hydrogenedentia > Hydrogenedentales > CAILVY01 > CAILVY01. Next base: position 803 of record JAKQOG010000262.1, read on the forward strand.
TATATCGTGCCTTCCGCAGGTGAGGCCGCTTCCTTGCCGGCGCGCATCGGTTTCGTGCGCAGATAGCCGTGGTCGTGCCCTTGCAGGGCCATGTCGAGGTGATACTGATCAAAGAGGCTGCCCCATTTTTCGCGGACGTCCACGTTATCCCGTTTGGGCGCGGATGAATAGGCAGGATGATGATACATGGCGAACTTCCACGTGGCTTTTGTGGATTTCAGTTGCTCTTCCATCCAGGGCCGTTGTTTTTCCACGGATGAATTGGAATCCAGGACCAAGAATAGCGCGTTTCCATAATTAAAACAGTATGTGCGTTCCGGACCGATCTCCTTGGGGCTGTTTTCAGGCAGCGTTAACAGGTTAAGGTACAAGTTCGGCCCGCCGTCCTTGCAGTCGTGATTGCCCAGTGCGGGAACATAGGTGCGGCGATCAAATACGCCTTCCGCAGCATGGAACAAGTTGTCCCACTCATGACGGTAATTGCCCCGGTTGACATTATCGCCCGCCACCATATAGAACGCTGCCTCCGGGTGAAGTTTATATGCAGCGTGCAGGAGCAGACCCCACGTATCCAGGCCCACTTGCAGGTCGCCCACATAAATGAAAGAAAACGGTGCAGTCGTTTGCGGCGCTGTGGTGAACTCCGCCCATTCACTCCAGCCTTTCTTGCTTCCTGCCCGGTAGGTGTAGGTGATGCCCGGCGTCAATCCGTCCAACACTGCCGTGAAGCGGTGGTTTATGGGATCATTGGAGGTTCCGGCATTCTCCAAGTCATATCGGATGGCAGTCTTTTTGATACAGTCTTTGGTCTGAGCAGTTTTTTCCTTGTACTCAACATATCCTTTTTTTACCTTCGGTGAAGTTCTCCATTGGACAGTCTGGGTTGTGGCGGGATCGCCACTCCAGGTGAGGCAGAGTTGGTCCGGTTGGACGCTTGATGGAAATGCCGTGGTGCGGATCTGGGATTCGGCATACGCCTTTGAGAAGCGATCCGGTACGCCTGCATACGCCCCCAAAAAGACCAAAAATACGGTTACCGCGGCTCTGAACAAAAGGATATACTGCTTTTTCACGTGTTATCACCTCTATTGGTTGCAACTACGTTGATGATGGTGTAATGTCTATGGGATTCCCGTAAATCCAGGGAGTCCATTCGCCTACGATGTTTAGATCCGCTTCCACCCGGTATTTACCGGGCTGGGTTATTTCAACATTGAGTTCCGTGCCTTCAAATTGCTCAGCAGGCTGTCCATCTTTGAGTACCGTGAACCGGCATCGATTGGGGGCTGCAGCACGCAGTTTTAACCCTGGTTCCAGCGGAATGCTCTCCCCCATCACGGCTTTGTTCGTTTGGCCTTGTGCAAAGCAAACAAAGCCTTTGGCATCAGCCAGCATGGTGAACGCCACAAAGGCGCGTCCGGCGCGCAAGGAATCGAGAATATCCTTTTCCGTGCATGATTTCGCCAGCACGTGCGTGTTGACGAAATGGCATGACCGCGCATAGGGATCCAGTTCTATCCGGAGAATCTGGCGGTTAGGTTCAAGCGGACCACAAAAAATCCGGAAGAGAAGACAGGTCAGGAAATTAAGATGGATTTCTTTGATAATCTCGGTCTTTTCTCCAGTGCCCTTGAGAATCACGGTGTCTTTTTCCGTGTAGAATCCCCGTACGCCTACATTCTGATGTGAATCATTAGCGGCTATCCCCGTGATATGACGGGTTTGATTTAAAATATCCCAGCGGGCTAACTGGCCTGCCGGTGCATCAAAAATCAGCCGCAACGTTTGTTGGGGGTAGGCGTGCAGGTTGAGCAGGAGTTGCGGGATAAGTTTTCGGATGCTCGCTTTGTCCTCATCCAAAAAGTCCGTATGGATATTGTAAATCTCCATGCCTTCTAATTCCGGCAAGTCCCACATCCGTTCCTGTTCGGTATGGGAGTAAAACAAGACGGCGCCGAGTTCATGGATGCGCTTTGCCAGTGCACGCGGCTCGTCGGAAGCCAGGAAGACGGTATCCTCGGGAATGCCCCAGGGCATGAGACCATGATCAAGTTCATATCCCCGGACAAACAGAATGCCGTCGTGCATACCGTTCCATCCGAGGGAATAATCGGCCTTTCCGTCATCGTAATGGTCCGTCATACAGATGAAATCCACATCGTCGATTTTCAACGCTTGTACAATGTCTGGAAAGGGAATGGCCGAGTCGTGGGAGAGTTCAGAATGAGCATGCAGGCAACCCCGATACTCGTTCCATCCGTCATCCAGGCCCGGCACTACCCGGTCCGCCTGAAATTGCGCCCATGCCTGGGCTTGTTTCGGAAAAAGGTAAAATCGGTCATACAATGCCGTTCTGAATATGACCAAAAACGCCACTATCAAGAGCAGCAGGATTACCGCGCATCCGCGCAGCAGCCATTTCAATCCAACTCGAAAGCACCCTTGACGTTGATTATCCATGGTCTTCCCTTTATTGGGCCATATTGCCAATGCGCCCGGTTGCCAAGAACACGGTAAAGGTCTTTATGTTTCCATTCTTATCCGGTTTAATGATTTCGGCGGCGGTTTTAACGCTAAGATCGCAAAAACCTGCCTGAGACAATGAATCTTGAAATGCCAGCCGGTTAAAACCGTAGTGGAAGACACCCTCGGTATTGGTGTGAAATTCACCGTTTTCCGGGTCCAGGTCGGCGAGGCATACATGTCCTCCGGGCTTGAGCGCCTTGGCAAATTGTTCCAGGAGCGGCATGATTTCCGGAATATGATGCAGCGTCATTGTTGAAACTATCAGGTCATAGGCGCCTTTTTCCAGTGTATTTCCCAAGTGCATATCAGCTTTGTATGCCATTACATTGCCGATCTGACGCGATTGGATCTTGGCATTAAGGACCTCCAGCATTCCCTGCGAACTGTCGACGCCGGTGACATGGCCTGTGCGTTCCGCTAACAAAAGCGTTACCAGACCCGTTCCACACCCGAAATCAAGCGCATTCATCGAGGGTGTCAAAACAACGCCGTTGTTTATGGCGTGGAATAGGTCGTTCGCCAATTGAACGCGCCGAGGTTCTTCGTCCCAAGCGGCCGCCTCTATATCAAAATTGCGTTTGGTATTTTTCAAGATACTGGTCCTAACTCAGTGATCGCAGATGTTTTCACCGGATTCTAACGTACCCTTCATATAAGACTGTACCAGGTTTTCGACGGTTTCCGCTGGCGCGCCCACCACAACATGAATGTGCTGTTCAGCAAACAGTGTCAATGCACGCGCACCCATGCCGCCGGCAATCACTATACTGGCGCCTCTTTCCATCAGCCAGCGCGGCAACAGCCCCGGTTGGTGTTCAGGGGCATCCACCAGTTCTTTAGTGATAATCCGTTGTTCCAACGGGTCCACGTCGACCAAGGCGAACTGTTTGCAGTGGCCAAAGTGCATAGCAAGTTTTCCTTCGGCTACTGGTATTGCAATACGCATATGTATTTCTCCTTGTATGAGCTTGTCAAAGCGCCATATTTGCGTTCATTGATGATACATATTCTTTATCGCTAATGGCGGATATCACTTGTTGCCACAGATCGCGAACATCTGCCGCAATGCCATTTTTGGAATACTCGAGTATATTTTCCCCTTGAATTTGTGCTTTTGTGACATCCTTGTCGTACCGAATTCTTCCCAATGCCTGAACCCCAAACTGGACAGCGCATTTTTCAATGGTCTCCGTAAGATTCAGGTTAATATCCCATTTGTTTACGCATAGATATGCGGGAATCTGGAAATGATGCGCAAGCTCGGTTACACGCTGAAAATCATGCTGACCGCTGAGCGTGGGCTCGGCAATGATGAGCACCATTGTAGCGCCCGTGATGCTGGCAATAACCGGACACCCGATTCCGGGAGGACCATCGATGAGTATAAGATCTTTGCCCTGTTCCAGGGCAAGTTGCCGCGCTTGTTGCCGGACAAGACTTACCAGCTTTCCCGAATTCTCCGCGGCGATGCCCAGCCGCGCATGAACCATGGGGCCATGCCGTGTATCCGATAGATACCATTCCCCGGCGATCCGTTCTGGGAATTGAATTGCCTTTGCGGGGCAGGTATCCACGCATACGCCGCATCCTTCGCACGAAAGGGGATCAATGACGAACGTGGCTCTGTCCGCATCTCCATAACTCTCTTGCATCGCGTGAATCATATCGATAGAACGATTGGGACAGGACCGTACGCAAAAGTCACAGTCGTCACAGGCGTGTGCCGAGGCGCGCAACATCCACTCAACATCCACGCCCGAAGTTTGCTTTACTGCGCCAAACCGGCAATTTACCAGGCACGCGCCGCAGCCGGTGCAGGCCTCTTGAAGAATGACGGCCTCGTTTCCACTGCGAAACTCATGCACCGAATGCGTCTTTGGTTGAAGGATTAAATGAAGATCCGCCGCATCCACATCACAATCCGCCAGCACCTTGTTTCCGGCCAGCGAAGCAAATGCCGCGACGACGCTGGTTTTTCCTGTTCCGCCTTTTCCACTAATTACAACCAGTTCTTTCATCGAATTTCTTCCTCATCGGCTATATGGACTGTTGAAAAAAATGTGTCCGCACCAAAGCGTTTTTGCGCGATCTTATTCTGACCCGCCAAGTATTCAAGATGCTTTGCCGTTTCGACGGGCCGCAGACCCAGCGTGGCGGCGATTTGCGTCAGTGAACAAGGACGCCTTTCCAGGAGTTTCAAAATGCGGTCCGCATCGGGCGCCGCTGCCATCTCTTGGACCGCGCCGTCGTAGTCCGCAATAAGCTCCGCATGCGGTTCAAACAAGGCTGCCAACTGTTCGAGTCGTTTCCGTGGGATAGGCTTGGCAAAATCTTCCGAGGGCGGGCGAACAACCGTGTTCAATTGAACCCGATCAGGACGAATGCAGCGGACGTGATCGGCAATTTCACGGACCTCTGAATCGCTGGAGGTAATTCCCTCCATGAGCATCACCTCAAGCCAGATCGCATTGTGGAATGATTCACGGAATGCAATCAGGCCCCCCAGCATTTGCTCGAAAGAAATATCAGGAACCGGCCGGTTTATGTGTGTGAAGAGTTGCGCATTGCCCGCATCCAATGACGGCAGGACGACATCCGCCATGTGCAATCCCTCCCGGACACTGGAATCCCAAAGGAGGGCACCATTGGTGATTACGGCCAAGGGGATATTGGTCAGCACTTTGATTCCCTGGACAATACTGCCGAGCCCGGCATGAAGCGTGGGTTCGCCCGCACCGGACAAGGTTATGTAATCGGGTGCAGGAAAAGAGGAGAGGAAATTCTTTAACTCATCGAGCAACACTTCAATGCGAATGTATTCCTTGCGGCATGCCGTGTGGCGGGTAGTACGGCCTTGTTCGCAATATACGCAATCATAGGTGCAGGTTTTAAAGAGCATAAGGTCAACCCCCAGTGATCGTCCCAGCCGGCGCGAGAGTACAGGACCAAAGATGTGCCTGTAGTTGCCCGAAGTTGACAGGGACTGTGTCATTGTGAGGCGCCTTCCGGATCGTTTTGAGGTGTTAAAAAACTGCGGATACACCGGTCTAATTGAATAAATGAATCCTTGAATTCGGGGACTGCATCCACCACCATTTCTCCACGGGAATATGCCTCCGCAATACGCCGTTCGTGCGGGATTTCCAATAAGAGGGGGATTGACTCCCTGTGGCAATATTCCGGCACTTGTTGATCGCCGATATCACAGCGGTTAATCACCACGCCAAAGGGGATGCCAAGCTGCCGGACTGTCTCCACGGCCAGCTTCAAATCATGCAGGCCAAAGGGGGTCGGTTCAGTCACCAATACAACAAAATCACTGCCCTTGACCGCCGCAATTACAGGGCAGGACGTGCCCGGAGGTGCATCCAAGATCACCCATTCTCCTGTGTTAAGAACCTCCTTAACCGCGCGGATCAATGGAGGCGACATTGCGGCGCCCACCCGCAAGCAGCCTTGAACAAACGATACGTGGTTTGAATAGCCTGTTTCGACAACCCCGATAGTGTGCTTTTTTTCCGATATTGCCTTCGCGGGACAGGCAAAAACACATCCCCCGCATCCATGACACAATTCCGAGAACACCAGCACCTTCTCCCGTACGCACGCGATGGCATTAAACCGGCACACCTCGGCGCACCGTCCACATCCCACGCATCGTTCCGTGTCCACCACAGGCACCGGTATTCCCACGGTTTTGTTGCTATTCAAGGCTGGTTTCAGAAAGATGTGGCCGTTCGGTTCCTCCACGTCGCAATCCGCATATGTAACCGGCCCCTCCATCACAGCCGCCAGATTTACGGCCACCGTGGTTTTTCCCGTACCGCCTTTACCCGATGCTATTGCTACAATCATTGGAGGTACTCTCTCCCTGGTTTGTGAAACCTCTTTTTCTTCATACCCAATGCCCTTCCACATTCGCCGCATCTGTGGGAACGAGCGCACCTGATTTAAATGCGGCAATGGCGTCCGCCACGGTGCCTTGAGCGCCGACCACCACTTTGATCCCAGCCGCCGAAAGTGTCTTAAACGCTTTGGGGCCGCAATGACCGGTGATGACCACCTCCCCGCCAATGCGGGACACCGTCTCGGCGGATTGAATGCCTGCACCCTGGGCTGCGTTCAGGTTTTGGACGTTGTCGTGCGCTACAAATGTGTTGGTATCGGTATCGACCGCAATAAAAAAGGCCGCTCGCCCAAAACGCGGATCTATTTGTGCGCCGAGTGTTTGCCCCGACGCAGAGACAATAATTTTCATGTTTTGCTCCGAAAATACGAATCACTGTAAAAAGTTAAGCCTTTGTGAGGACAAGCCCCGGCTTCATTTATGTCTCCTCTCAGGCTATTTTTCCGCGGTGCCGGTTTCCAGAGCTTCAATTCGCCGTGTTATCGCATCGAGCTGATTCTGGAGAATCCGTGCTTGCGCTTCCAGCGTCTGTTTCTCATTTTGGGGGCTGCCCGCAGTTGGCAAGTCCATTCCACCGCCAAACCGCATCCAGCCGGGCATTCCGGTCGCGTAAAACCAATTGCGCCGGCCACGGCCACAACCACCAAATCCACGGCCATAAAAGCCCGGTCCAACATTCATATTGGCGTATCCGGGCATGGCAAACCCTGCACACCGTCCTGCGCCGCGCCCTGTCATGGGACCTGTACCCTGAGGGCCTGTTCTGTCTCCACCTGGCATACGTTGTTTCCTTTCTTTTACGGGTTGTGCCCGTATTCTTTTTTCTGTCCAAATCCAAACATTATTTTTTCTCTATTTTTTTATATGCCTCGTTTTGCGCCTGCCCGGTGCGATGAACAGACGTGGCGGCGGCCACGGAAACGGCGTCCTTGTCTGCATCCACATCCCGGCATGGAAAATGCACGATCCGGAAGATGACCCGCCGCCATGGCTTCCAGCACTTCGCCGAGTTCGCCGGAAACAAACGGTATCAAGCGGATGCCCGATGAAGAAATCAATTCCGCCAACGGACGTGAGACGGCGCCGCACACCAGTACATTCACGCCTAGTGTGCAAAGCCGTGCAACCTTCTCATGAGGCATATTTCCCAGAAAGGTCTCTTCCCGCTGAGAACGCACGCTTCCCGCCTCGATCTCTGCAACCACCAAGAATTGCGCCGCATCGAGCACCGGGGATACCCGGCCCTGCCAGACTGTTACTGCGGTTATCATGTATTCGTCCTCATTCGGCGGCTTTTTAAAAAACAAGAAATATGCCAAAACGAACTTTTAGATCGGATATTCTCCTAAGCTATTGAAAAATATGCAGATACGATTGATTGCGAGGTTCCGTGGATTCTCTTATGAGTCGCAATTACGCAAACAAATCAGGAGGCTAGTCGCAAATGTGCGACTCTATTTTGGTTTGGAAACGCCGGACCGGCCATCTTTCCCGGAGAGAGAAAGCCCCAGAGATTTTATTTTTCGAAATAAGGTGCTTTTATGCATTCCCAAGGTTTTTGCCGCTTCGTTGCGGTTTCCGCTGCATCGTTCTAACGCATCCAGGATGGCCTGGGCTTCGGCGGCTTTTACCATCGAATCGAACCCGGCGGGAGGATGCGGAAGCATGGCGCCGTGCTCTTGAACCAAGAATTCCGGAAGACACCGGGGGCAGATGGTGGTGTCCGGACAAATCACGAAGGCATGTTCAATAATATTTTCGAGTTCACGGATGTTGCCGGGATACTCGTGGGCCATTAGGATCGCCATGGCATCGTGGGAGACTCCTGCAATTTGCCGCCCGTGCGTCTGATTGAAACGGTGGATGAAGTGCTCCGCCAGGAGGGGAATGTCTTCTTTACGTTTTCTCAACGGGGGCAGTTCGAGACGCACCACGTGGATGCGGTAGAAAAGATCCTGCCGGAAGGCCCCCTGCTCTACAAGTTCCGCCAGATTTTTATTGGAGGCGGTGATGATACGGACGTCGGTCCTGACGGATTTCGTGCCGCCCAGCGGTTCATAAGTTTTTTCCTGGAGCACGCGCAGCAGACGAATTTGGAGGGCGGGGCTGATATCGCCAATTTCGTCCAAAAACAGCGTGCCCCCTTCCGCAAGGGCGAATCTTCCGGGTTTGTCTTTATCCGCCCCCGTAAATGCCCCAGCTTTATAGCCGAACAGTTCGGATTCCAATAAGGTGTCCGGAAGAGCCCCGCAATTAATCGCCACAAACGGTTTTTTATGCCGCGGGCTCATCGAATGCAGGGCGCGCGCGAGCAACTCTTTCCCAGTGCCGGTTTCCCCTTCGATAACTACGGTGGCCCCGCTCGCCGCCACCTGCGGCAGAATATCAAACAGTTTGCGCATTAGGGGGCTTCGGCTTACGATGTCGCATACTTCGTACCGTTGTTCTATTTCCTTGCGGAGTTCTTCAACCAGGCTTAGGTCGCGGAAGGTTTCGACGCCGCCCATGATTTCGCCGTGTGCATTCCGCAGCAGGGCCGTCGATACACTGACTGGAATGCGCCGCCCGTTGGCATCCACGATGAAAGCGGATTTGTTGATGATCGGCTTGCCCGAATCCATCGTGTGGCGCAGCGCACAATCCGTCTCGCACATGCTTGCCCGGAACACTTCGCAGCAGCGCCGTCCAATGGCTTCCTCGCGTGGAATCCCCGTGATTTCCTCCGCGGCCCGGTTGAACGAGGTCACCCGCCATTCGTGATCCACCGTAAAGACGCCGTCCGAAATGCTTTCCAGGACAATCTGGGTGTTCTCCGGGGGCAAGCCGGCTGTTTTTTTATCACGTTTCATACCAACCAGAGTAGGGTGTATCCCAGGTGTCTTTCAAGTCACAGAAAAAGGGGTTGTCCTTTCTATGAAGAACAACCCCATCGTGCTCAATCTGCAATGATATGTGTGTTTTTCAAGAAGCCTCGCGCAGGGGGATGCCCAGCGCCTTGGCGACGCCTTTCCCATACGCGGGATCGGCTTTCAGGCAGTTCTTGATGTGGCGGATCTTGATTTCCTTGGGAGCGTCGCCCATGGCCCGGGCGGTATTGCCGAACAAGACCTCCTGTTGTTCCTTGCTCATCAGGAGGAACAGCATGCCCGGCTGGGTGTAATAATCATCATCTTCACGGTGATTCCAATGATCCGCGGCTCCTTCCAGGCTGAGCGGCGGTTCGGCGAAATCAGGCTGTTGCTGCCATTCGCCGTAACTGTTCGGCTCATACCCCAGCGTGCTGCCATAATTGCCGTCCACCCGCATGGCGCCGTCCCGGTGATAGCTGTGAAAGGGGCACCGCGCCCGGTTCACGGGGATCAGGTGATGATTCACGCCGAGCCGGTAGCGTTGGGCGTCGCCATAGGAGAACAGGCGCCCTTGCAGCATCTTGTCCGGCGAAAACCCGATGCCCGGCACGATATTGGCCGGATTAAAGGCGGATTGCTCCACTTCCGCAAAATAGTTTTCAGGGTTACGGTTCAGTTCCATGACGCCTACTTCAATTAGCGGATAATCCTTGTGGAGCCAGACCTTTGTCAGATCGAAGGGATTGTACGGGCATTTGGCCGCGTCTTTCTCCGGCATGACCTGGATGTACATGGTCCACTTGGGGAAATCACCCTTTTCTATGCTCTCATACAGGTCGCGCTGATGGCTTTCACGGCATTTCCCAATGATGGCTTCTGCTTCCGCGTCCGTGAGGTTTTTGATGCCCTGTTGGGTGCGCAGATGGAATTTCACCCAATACCGCTCGTTTTTGGCGTTGATCAGACTGAAGGTATGGCTGCTAAACCCATGCATGTGGCGGTACGAGGCTGGGATGCCGCGGTCACTCATTACAACAGTCACTTGGTGCAATGCTTCCGGAAGCGAGGTCCAGAAATCCCAGTTATTCAACGCGCTGCGCAAGTTGGTGCGCGGATCGCGCTTGACCGCATGATTCAAATCCGGAAACTTCAACGGATCGCGCAAAAAGAACACCGGGGTGTTGTTGCCGACCAGATCCCAATTGCCCTCTTCCGTGTAAAACTTGATGGCGAAACCGCGGATGTCGCGTTCGGCATCGGCCGCGCCGCGCTCGCCCGCCACAGTCGAAAACCGGACAAACAGGTCCGTCTTTTTGCCCACGCTCGAAAAGATTTTGGCTCGGGTGTACTTCGTGATGTCATGCGTCACGGTAAAGGCGCCGTAGGCCCCTGAGCCTTTCGCATGCATCCGGCGTTCGGGAATCACTTCCCGATCGAAATGCGCCAGCTTTTCCAGGAACCAGGCATCCTGCAGCAGCATTGGACCTCGGGGTCCGGCCGTCAGAACGTTCTGATTATCAACTACGGGGGCGCCGGCATTGTTCGTGAGTTTTTTTGAGTCGCTCATACTGTTTCTCCTCTAACTGGTTGAATTTGCTTCGATAATGCTCTGTTTTTGTGTTGGGTAAAGCATAAAATTTACTAACTCGTAAATATTCCTATTGGGTTCGGCAAAAAACGGACTCAGTTCCGCCGCGAGGATTTCTTGCATGTTGCACACAGTCCCTTCACTTCCAGATGGACGGATACTGGGCTGCCAAACCCTTTAACCTCTTCCGGTATGGGTAGATGCCCTATGGCTGGAGAGTTAAAGTCACGGATCATTCCGCACTTCACGCACGCAAAATGATGATGGGGCGTCATGTTGCCGTCAAAGCGAAGGCTCTCTTGACTCAGCCCCACAATGGATATCAACCCGTGTTTTGCAAGCAACTTCAGGTTCCGGTATACCGTATCCAGCGAAATCATGGGGATCCGCTTCTTTACGCGGTGGTATACGGACACCGCATCGGGATGGTTTTCCGTCATGATCACAGCACGGTAAATCTCCATGCGCTGATGCGTGATCTTGAGTCCAAGCCGTTCGCAAGCCTCCTGAAATACATTCAGGCGATGTGTGATATCGACGCTTTTCATGATAATAAGAATTATTCCTAATTGAGAGTCTATCGTATTTTGTAACAAAAGTCAAGCCCCGAAAAATCCCAAGAATTTCCCGTCAAAAAATGTTTGGCGGACGATAGGAGACCGGGTATACTGTCTCCGAAGGGAGAAGAGCCATGGCGGAAGCATACTCTTTGTCAGCGGATGTGATTGTAGTGGGTTCAGGACCGGGCGGAGCGACATTGTCGCGTGAACTCAGCAAACGGGGCAAGAAAGTTCTTTTGCTGGAGAGCGGCGGGGACCATCGCGGGCGGTTGTATTACGGAACCTATGCAGGGGCGATGCTCTACAGCCAGCGGTTGGGGCTGCTGTTCACGCAGGAAGGGCTGAACATTGTCCGGCCCATGTTGCTGGGCGGGGCCACGAATATGTATTGCGGATGCGCCGCACCCCCTCCCCCATGGCTTAAAGCCAAGTACAGCGTGGATATCGATAGCGAGGTTGCGGAGACCATACAGGAACTTGGCATTGCCCCGTTGCCGGAGGAATTGCGGGGCGCGGCTTCCACGCGCTTGGCGCAGGCGGCGCAGGCGCTGGGATATCCCTGGGAGCCACAGGAGAAATTTATGCGGCCCGCACGGTCTGCTCATTTTGATTGCGGCGCGAAATGCATGCTTGGCTGCCGCTGCGGCGCGAAATGGAACGCAGCGGAATATGTGGATGATGCCGTGGCCCAGGGCGCTCACCTGGAAACGCATGCGGACGTCGAACGGCTTTTCATCGAACATGGCGAGTGCAAGGGTGTTTCAGGCTGGATGCGTGGCTGGCCCTTTACCGCGCATGCGGATACGGTGGTGTTGTGTGCGGGCGGATTGGGAAGTCCCTCGATTTTACGCATGTCCGGCCTGACGCAGGCGGGGGAAGGCATGACCATGGACACGACGGTTATCGTCTATGGCATTACCAAAGAAAAAGGCAACGGCATGGATCCGCCCATGACGTGGTCGTGGGAGAACATGGCCGATGGGTACATGTTGAGCGCGCTCGCGGATCCCTGGCTGATGTACCCGATCATTGCCACACTGAAAAGCCCGCGTTATCTCGGCTATTTCCCAAAATGGAAGCATCTGCTCGGGGTCATGATAAAGCTGAAAGATGAAATCTCCGGCAAAGTCTATCAGGACGGTACGATCAGCAAACCTCTTACCAGCCGGGATCGTGAACGTATGGCCGAGGCCGAGCGGGTCAGCAAAAGGATTCTGGTGGAGGCAGGAGCCGATCCTTCCACCATTTTCACGTCACCTTTGCGCGGTACGCATCCCAGCGGCACGGTCCGTCTTGGAGAAATGGTGGATATCGACCTGAAAACGGAAATTCCAGGATGTTACGTATGCGATGCGAGCGTTTTCCCTGAAGCCCTGGGCCGTCCCACGGTGTTAACCATCATCGGTCTCGCCAAACGTTTGGCAAAACATTTGACGGCATAAACTAAAATTAACACTTTGTGAAGCACCGGGAGGGCGAGGCATTGGGAGGGCGAGGCTCCTGCCGAGCCGTAAGACAAAATATCCAAATTATCGTCTTCCAAATAATGAGGCAGATCTTGTTTGACGGCTCGGCAGGAGAGGCTGTCTGAGAATTATTTTACACCGCATAAAAATATTCCGAAGGAATTCAACAACTTAGCCCAGGATAAGCGAAGCGCCATCCTGGGTATGCAATGTCACCCCAAATAATACCACTCTGTAAGAGTTCCATAAATTGATCAGACGCCAGGCAGGTGGGCCATCATGTCTCAATCGCTCCACAGCGTGTGTTTTCAACAAAACCGGCTGCCACTGGCGAAAATAGTATGTATAGCTCTTTCAGAGTATGCTCCATGGGGAAATCCTACACACCCAGGATGGCGCTTCGCTTATCCTGGGCTGAGTTGTCCATCCCCTGCGGGGATGAATCGTTTTTTGCCACTATGCATGGTGAATCGTTTCCCCATTCCTTGAAGCGGATGCTTACGAATTCTCAGACAGTTTCAAGAGTCCTCCTGCAGCGGAGAAACCTCGCCCTCCCGACATGCATTTATCCGATAATATGCTGTAGCAGAATCTTCACCCCGATCCCGATCAGCACCAATCCACCGAGAATCTCCACGCGTCGCCCGAAACGCTCGCCGAGGCGTCCGCCCATGAGCATGCCGAACAGGGTAATTATCCCAGTAATGATGCCGATGCAGATGCAGGGAAACCAGATATTCACATCGAGCATGGCAAAACTCAAACCGACGGCAAATGCGTCAATACTGGTTGCAACAGACAGTATGATCAACGTCATGCCTCGTGTCGCATCCGCGGTGGTGTGTGCTCCGTCCTCTCTGCTAAACGCGCCGATGATTGCCTTGCACCCCACAAACGCCAACAACCCGAACGCCACCCAGTGATCCCATCGCTCCACCCAATGTACAATCGTAGTGCCTGCCAGCCATCCGAGCACCGGCATCCCCGCCTGAAACAATCCAAAATGAAACGATAACCGGAAAAGCTGCCGCCCGGAGACTTTGCCTAACACACTACTTGTGGCAATCGCTGCCGCAAACGCATCCATAGACAAAACGATAGCTACGACAATTACTTCAATCGGATTCAAGAGAACACTCCACTTACAATTCAGGGTTTCTCGATTTTATACTCTTTCGTGTTCAAATCGATTGTGACTTTTGTCCCATCGCTGAAGGTGCTGCGTTGTTTGCGGTGAGTGTCGTCGAGAAATTCGTGGTTGGTCAATTCGAGCATGCCGCACCGCTGGGCGAGTTCGGCGGCTTCTTTCACGCGCGCGATATCTTCTGGGCTAGCGCCTGGCCCAACATACGGCAATCCGGCGTTCAGGAGGCAATGGAGTCGTCCCGCGTCGCCTTTGGGAATGCCCCAGCCGCCGTCCTCACCCATATCCCAGGGCAGGAGCAGGGCATCATGGTACACGAGGCTCCACAGGGGTACGGGAATCCCGGTGGCATCCCCGCCGCCGAGATTTGGGAAGGTGGCGTAGGGGCCGTGGTGCACGAGGTCGATGCTGCCCACCGTGTAATCCGCGGGTTCTTCCGAACTGACCACATAGCCGCGCGCCCGCAGTACCGCCCAGCAGTCCCGCCGGTAGCGCGCGCACTCCGAGCGTGTAATGGGGTGCGCGGGTTGGGCGCTCTCTTCCAGGGGCACTACGGAAAATACATCCAGATACGCACCGCGCACGTTGATGCCGTGTGCCGCGAACAGGTCGTGATTGCGCCGCACGTATTCCGGGGAAAAGCGCGGGCTCAAAAACGTCTGCGGGCCCCCGCACCACACGCTCGCTTCATCTCGGCCGCCATCGAGGCGGGTTATGGTCAGGCGGTCATCAAACGACACCGCATTCAGGTAGAAGTCGCGGTATTGATCATGCACAATCATAAAATAGTTCATGCTGGCGCAAAGATCCGCGAGACTTTTGAGGCCGTCCCATCCCCCCTGTTCCTCCCCCACCGGCATTACATCTGGATGCCCGTTGTCGTAACCATAGAATCCCCAGCCGTCCACATGCACATACGCACGGTCAATTCCCTTCTCCTTCAATTGTTTCAGGCTGTCGCCAATCTGGTCGAAGGTCACCAGGTTGTGATTAACTTCGATACGCTCTTTGTTGAAGAGTTGCGCCTGTTGCACGAAATGATATAGCGCGCCGACGTGGACCACCGGCTGGCCAATCACATTTTCCAGCGCCGGGGTGCGCGCCAGTTTTTCTTTCAGCGAAACGAAGGCGCCGTGCTCCTGAACGTAACGCCGGTAGCGCTTTGCCATGGTCACATAGGATGCCTGATCGTCAAAGACATACCGGCAGGTGCGCAGGTAGCGCAGTTTGCCGAGGCTCGCATACCAGATCGGCATGATGATCGTCGGGCCACCCTCCACATGATGATATTCGCCGCCCGCATCATCGCTGGTCTCCAGAATAACCTGGACACCGTGGCCGTTGCGGATCTGTCCCCACCAGGGCATATAGAAGGAACGCGAATTGCTCAAATCTTTCCCGTGGATCGCCTGCGGCCAGTCGCCGGGAATCAGCATGCCCTGCATGCGCGGAATTACAGTAAGATCCTGCGCTGAATTACCGGTTTCAACCGCTTTCGGCCAATTGATTTCGTTTAGAACAATCCCTTCTTCCTGTGCAGCGAGTTCAAAGATAATTTCATTCCCAATCAGGTTAATGGTGATGTTCAGGGTGAAACCCGGCAGTTCCGGAAAACCGCCGAACACGGCAAGACACCCCACGCTGTATCCTGTATTGAATGCTTCCGCTTTTACCGATTGGGCGTCTTTCAGGCTGAGTGTTTTATTCTTGGCTTGAATGTCTTTTGCATCCGAAGGACGGAACTTCCAGGTTTCCGCACCGGTTTTGACCGTCATCGAAAGGTCTTGTTTTACCCAAGCGAATTGGAGGGACGGCGTGGTGACTGTCCATGCGTCCGGCGTATCTTCAAACGAACCTTGGGGCATTTCCGGTTTCTCTGCGGCATTATCCCAGAGCCACATACGCACCTCGTCAATGGCCAGGTAAAGTTCGTTGAATGCGTTTTCGTCACTCACGCCCTTGGCAACCTGTTCCTCCAGTGTTTTCAGCTTTGCCTCTTTTTCGGTGTTGAGTTCCGCGGGTACCGTAATGGCATGCAGACGTTCCACGTGGAATTTCAAGGTTTCCAAGCGCGGTGCAAGCGCATCGTCCGCACCCAACAAGCTCATGGCGGCGATTACTAAACTCAGCATGGCGTATTCCTCCTGAAAAGTGTACTTTCAGAAAACTTTAGTGGAATGCATCAGGTTTGTGCAAACATGCCCCGGTCATTGCCTCCCTGTCACTGCAAGAAGTCTTCGACGACAATCTCTCCTGCCCATCAAACAGTCCTTTGCTAAGAAAGTAGCCGCAATGGGGAGGGCGAAGCTCCTGCTGAGCCGTGAAACAAAATATCCAAAGCATTGTGTTATTATGCGTTAATAAAGATCTTGTTTTACGGCTCAGCAGGAGCTTCGCCCTCCCGTGTTTATTGCAGGTCTTCCAATGCAACGGCCAATGCCCAGAGGTTTTCTCCGGCGTGGCTCAGGCGCATGGCATCCTTTTCCGTTGTGATAATCATCCCTTCGGATGGGATGGCGGACGCGGGAATGACGGCATGATCGCTAAAGGCCTTCCGGGAAATGATGCGTGCGCCCAAGGATTCCAAGGTGCGGAAAAAGGCTTCGGGATGTCCAATGCCGCACACGGCGGAAACCTCTTTCCCTTGGAGCATATCCAGTGGCATGGTTTGACCGCCGGCGACCCGCCACACTCCGCAAGGTGCATGGCGCGTCTTCCGTATGGAAACCCCCGGATGGATCGTGTGAATGTGTTGTTCAAGCGATTCGATTTCTTCCGCTTGGTCGCATCGTGTCAATATAACCTGCGTGGCGCGGGTCATGGCCGTAAGCGGTTCGCGTAAAATCCCGCGTGGTATCAGGCGCCCATTTCCAAACGGATTGGCGGCATCGATCAGCAGCACGTTTTCATCGCGTTCGAGCGCCACATGCTGAAATCCGTCGTCCATGAGAAGCACGTCACAACCGAGTTCAATCGCCTTTTGCGCGCCTGCCACGCGGTTTGCCGCCTTTACCACAATCACATCGGGCGCCCGGCGTACGATCAACGCCGGTTCATCACCGATCATGTCCGCAAGGTTTAAGCGCGGTGTATCCGGGGTGACGGCAAACGGCTCCGCCACCTTACCGCTTCCATACCCGCGCGTTAACACCGCCACGCGATGTCCCGCCTGGAGTTCCTCTTGTGCGCGTTCGATAACGGCGGGTGTTTTACCGGTCCCCCCCGCCGTGATATTGCCGAAACTAATGACGCGCGCATTGACCCGGGTGCGCGGCCCGCGCAACCGCCACGCCATGCCCAAGCGCGTGACCGGCGTGGCCAAATTCAGTGCAAGTGAAAGTGGCGCGGGGACGGGCTCATTTCTGCGGATTTTGTCTGCTAACGAATCAAATACACTCATCGTGGGGCAAACCGTTTCCCGCTGAATTGGCGGACCAATCCTTTGAGTTCAAGCATCGTCAATGAACTCAATGCTTCTGAAATGGAAATGCGGCAGACTGCTGCGATTTCGTCGACGAACGAACCATCCGTGGACAAGGACGCCAAAATATCTTTCTCGGTTTCCGACACCACCGGCTCCGGGACGTGTTGTTTTGGTGCAGGGACATGTTCCGGTGCGGATGCTGGTTGAGGTGGTTTTTCCGGCGATGGTGAAGGCTGCCGCGAAGCCGCAGGAAGGTCCAATTCCGTCAATACGTCTTCCACCGTTTCCACGAGCTTTGCACCCTCGCGAATGAGCGAATGCGGACCCATGCTGTTGCGCTGGCCTGCCTGACCAGGCACGGCGAACACTTCCCTGCCCTGTTCCGCCGCATGACGCGCCGTAATCAACGCTCCGCTGCCGGGTGGCGCTTCCACGACAATCGTGCCCAAGGACAGTCCGCTGATGATCCGGTTTCGTTGAGGAAAATTGCCCTTGAGCGCCTTCATGCCCATTGGAAACGGCGACATCACGCAGCCGTGCTGAATGATTTGATGCATCAAGTCGGCATTTTCCGCTGGAAACACCACGTCCACGCCGCACCCCAACACTGCGATGGTGCGCCCTCCGGAAGACAAAGCGCCGCGATGCGCCGCCGTGTCTATGCCTTGGGCCATGCCGCTTACCACCGTAATGCCGCGCGCGGCCAGTTCCGCACCGAGCCGTTCGGCCATCCGCAGGCCATAGCCCGTTGCGCCGCGCGTGCCCACAATCGCCACGCAGTAGCGGTCCGATTCATGTGTCTCGCCACGAGTAAACAGCGCAAGCGGCGGATCGTAGATCTCCGCAAGCCGCAGGGGATATGCCGGATCGTCCAGTGTGATGAACTGCACATTGTATTTATCAATATCGCGGACTTGCCCTTCGAGATCCACAAATTCCTTGTATTGTCTGATCCGCTGTGCAAGGTTGTTGCCTACTACTTCTTCCAGTGCCGCTTCGGAGGCCCGTAATACGTCTCCCGGTGTTTTAAACCGTGCCAATAAGCGGATGAACAGCGTGGTTCCCACTCCCGGCACCAGTGCGAGGGTCAGCCATTCTCTCTGGGATTCATTCAGCGGCATGATTCAGTCTTAGAGTTTCTTTACCAGCATGTTGCGGTACCAGACTTCGCCATGATGGTCCTGGAGCAGAAAATGTCCATCCTGCGGCAACTGCGCCAGCGGCGTATCAAATTTTCCTATCGGCATGGTCATTTTTGATAAGTCGGTGTCGATGATTTTCCAACCGTTCATCACCACAACCAGGAGCGAACCTTTACACGTAATATCAAAAGAATTCCATTCCCCCGTGGGTTTGGACATGTTAAACATGGGGGTCGCCACGTCATAGAGCGAGCCACTGCTGACGTCGCTTGCCGGTTTCCCGCAATCGTCGAACACCTGGATCTCAAAGCCGCCTTGAACGGGGTTTTGCGGGTCGGAACGGAAAAATACTCCGCTGTTTGCTTTCACCGCCACCTTGTATTCGATGTGCAACTCAAAATCTTTGAAGGTTTCACCGGAATACATGAGATAGCCCCCAACCTTTGTGCCCGGAATATGAAACACCCCGTCTTTAATCTCAAATCCGGCAACCTTTCCTGACGTGTTTTGCCACTGTCCCGCGTGTCCCGCATCAAAAAGATTTACCCAGCCCTCGCCACTAGGAACTGCCGTGGGATCTCCCTGCGGCATGGGGACCTTTTCTTCGCCGCAGGCAAGACCGATAATCAACAAGCCGGCCGCCGCTACTATTGCCAAATGGGAAAAACGGAAATGTCTCATGGTTTGGTCTCCTTGGTAAATGCCTTGCCTTATGCTATTCATAACGCCCTCTGAAACGCAAGTGGGCTCTTTCACTATCACAAGAAGGACCTAGCGTTTAAACTGGTCCTCCGGATTGCTGTCCAGCCAATGTAGCGGCGGCGGAACATACGGCGGCGCGCTCTCGATCTTTTCCCGTTCCTTGCGCGCCTGTGCTTGCCCCGTTTGTTCGGCGTACCAGTCTTTCCACGCTTTTGGTGTATTACCCAAGTCCAGGCCGGTCCGCTCCCGCAATGCCTGCATGGCCTTCGGTCCTAAAACCGGATTGTTATCCAGACAGGCCACCAGAATCGGCACAATCTCCGGATTGCTCCATCGGGAAAGCGACTGAAATGCCTGCTGCTGAAGTTCTTGGTCAGCGGGAATCCCCTGCAAGACCAACCGCGCAAGGATATCCAGTGCCCGGGCTCCCCCAAGGTCCGCCAACGCTTCTACCGCTATGCCGCGCACCTCCGGATCATCATGCAGAACCAATTCCCCCCATACAGGAAGACAACTCTCATTGCCCAAACGATGCAGTGAATCCGCACATACCCGCACAAATTCCGCGTCCTCCGAGGCCGTGCCTTTCACCAAAACAGGCTCCGCATCGTTGAGCCGCATTTGACCCAGACAATACGCGGCAGCACAGCGTCGAGGCATGGGCTCTTTTTCCGATCCCGCTATGGAACACATCCTCGCCCCGATCATGCGGCGAAATTCCGGCAGGATACTGCTCAACGCGGTTGTTGCCGATTCATCCCCGCCATTAATTATTTCCAGCACGCGGTTGGCCAGCTTTTCTTCCAAGGGCGTTGGTACCGGCTTCTCCCCTGTGCGCCGCAGAGCGTGTGCTGCAACCTCCCGTATTTCCGCTTCCGGATCTGTTATTGCTTTCAGAAGATGGTCGGGCGCCTCTGACGAATTGATGGACGACCACCCCTCGATAGCCCGCATGCGCAATACCGGGTCTTCTGAATTCTCCATGCGCTTCAGCAACGCCTCTGTTTTTTCCGGAGAAGGCGGAACCTCAGCAAAAAGAATTTCGATTATGCTGAGAATTAAAAGCACTGCCATAATTATAATTCTTTTTAACATCCCAATATTGTCTTTTCAATCCGCACGAAAATTCAAACTATTCGACATGTCTGAAAATCAATGGATGCAATGGCAAACAAAAATACGGGACTGGCTGGAATACTGAATTGGGAAGAGGTGTTAGTAAGAACAGCTATTGGTTATGGTTACTCCCTTTGGCCAGCCAATAGCCACAGTCAGCAATGACTGATTCCCACCACTATGGGCGGGTGCATTATGCTGTCCCCCCGCAGCGCACTCGCCCTTCTTTTTTATGGAACTGCCCTATACCGTTTTTCTTGTTTAGATCATGCCCGTACGTATATATTTTTTCCACTTTCACTATACGCATAATAAATAATAAAAATACTATTTTGAAATACACTTAGGGAGTTCTTGAAAAGCATAAGCACTTGAGTATGAATAGTTTATAACAATTTTTTAACTTTCTCTCCTATGTTTTTTTTAGGAAGACCATTGACATTTTAGCAATTTTCCATTAAAATACCGTTTCGGTGCGAGTAGCCAAGGATGAAACAAGGCTGTTGCTGAAAGTAGTCATAAGGGGGGATAAAAAGCATTATAATGGGAGTGTTAATACTACCTCGGAACGCAGTACCGTTTTAACAGCGGAAGGAATATCGGGTCTACCAGAGGAGCATATAGATGACCATTCGATTCGCCACCGGAGTGTGGGCATATTCAAGTGCGGCTGACCGCTTTTGTCCCGATGGATATCGGGATGTGCCGAAAATGCAAGAGGTGTTAAGCGCCATCAGCAAGATAAAGGGTATCAAGGGCATAGAAATCCGTCAGACGGATGTTACTTCAGAAATGCCCATAAAAGAATACAAACGGTTATTAAAGGAATATAACCTGTTATGTTCGGGGGTTACCGCTAATCTTGCGC
>JAKQOG010000287.1 GCA_029565395.1 Candidatus Hydrogenedentota bacterium
CATGCGGCGACGATGGTGACGGCGGGGGTGTATCTGGTCGCGCGGACCCATGTGCTGTTTGAACTGGCTCCGCCGGTGCAGAATCTGGTGGCGTGGGTAGGCGCATTGACGTTGTTGATTGCCGGGTTTGCCGCACTGACGCAACGGGACATCAAGCGCGTGCTGGCTTACTCAACGATTAGTCAGATCGGGTATATGTTCCTGGCGCTGGGCGTGGGGGCATATTCGGCCGGGATTTCCATCTGATGACCCATGCGTTCTTCAAGGCCCTTCTCTTCATGGCGGCAGGCGCGATTATTGTTGCGCTGCACCATGAGCAGGACATGTTTAAGATGGGTGGACTCTATAAGAAGCTGCCCTTGGTGTTTGTGACCTTCCTGATTGGATCGATGTCGCTGATGGCGCTGCCGTTAATTACGTCGGGTTTTTACAGCAAAGACTTGATCTTGTGGGATGTGTGGACGTCGCCAATCGGTGGAAAAGCATTATGGGTGGCGGGATATTTCGGGGCGTTTATAACGGGTATCTATACAACCCGGATGCTGGTGATGACCTTCTTTGGTGAGGAAAAGACCCATGTGCACCACAAACCAGGGTGGGTGATGACCCTGCCGCTGGTGATCCTGGCGATCCTTGCGACCGTCGGCGGGTTCCTGGAGATTCCAAACAGCATTTACCATTTGCCGCTGTTTACGACCTTTATGCAATCGGCGTTTGGGCATCCGCATGAGGTTGCGCATGAAGTGGAATCGATGGAGATGGTGCTGCAAATCATCACGGTGATCACGGTGTTTGCCGGGATTGGAATTGCAGTTGTGCTGTTTGGGATGAAGCCGGCGCTGGTTCGGAATTTTGTGGCAACGCCGGTTGGGGCAAAGTTGCACCGGTTTTCGTTTATAGGGTTGGGGTTTGACTGGGTGTATGACAAGGTGTTGATCCAGCCGTTTTTATGGACGGCAAGGGTTAACAAAAATGATTATATTGATTCGATTTACAACGGGATTGCCGCATTTTGCCGCGGGTTGCATTCGCTATTGAGTGAAACCGAGAGCGGCCATGTGCGGTGGTACTTGATGACGGTAACGGCGGGCGCGGTGATCGCGCTGATGATTGTGGTGTTCTTATGATGCTGATCGCGGTAGTGCTCATTCCGATGATCGCGGGCCTGCTGGCGTGGGCGGCGGGGAAGCATAGCCCGAACGCGCCGCGCTGGATCTCGCTGGCGGCCATGGTGATTGATCTGACCATTCTGCTGACGATGTGGAATGGCCGGGTAGCCTTTGAGGCGCTGGCGGGGGGCGGGCCTTGGCTGATGGAAGTGAATCTTCCGTGGATGCCGGGTTTAGGGATCGGATTCCATCTCGCGATGGACGGCATCAGTTTGCTGATGCTTATTTTGTCGGCGTTTCTGGGCATTTTATCAGTGGGGTGCTCCTGGACCGAAATCAAGGAAAAAGTGGGCTTTTTCCATTTTAATTTGATGTGGGTACTGTCGGGCATCATGGGCGTGTTCCTTGCGATGGACCTGTTCTTGTTCTATTGCTTCTGGGAACTGATGCTGGTGCCGATGTACTTCCTGATTGTGATTTGGGGGCATGAGAACCGGATTTACGCGGCGATTAAGTTCTTTATCTTCACGCAATTCAGCGGGTTGTTGATGCTGCTGGCGATTTTGGCGCTGTATTTCATCCACGGCCATGCGACGGGCGTATACAGTTTTGATTATGCGGTATTGCTGGGCACCCCGCTGACATCCACTGCGGCGAAATGGATCATGCTGGGCTTCTTTATCGCCTTCGCGGTGAAATTGCCGGCAGTGCCGGTGCACAACTGGCTGCCGGATGCACACACGGAAGCGCCGACGGCGGGAAGTGTCATTCTTGCGGGATTGCTTCTGAAGACGGGCGCGTACGGTTTGATCCGGTTTGTGGTGCCGTTGTTCCCTCAAGCAGCGATGGATTTTGCGCCGGTGGCAATGTTCCTTGCGGTGCTGGGCATTATTTACGGTGCGGTGCTGTCGTTCGCACAGACGGATCTGAAGCGGCTGGTAGCCTACTCGAGCATCAGCCATATGGGCTTTGTACTGCTGGGTATTTTTGCGTGGAATACGCTGGGTTTGCAGGGTGCAGTGATGCAGATGATTTGCCACGGGCTGGGCACTGGGGCGCTGTTCATGCTGGTGGGCGCGATCCAAGAACGGATCCACACGCGGAATATCGAGATTATGGGCGGATTCTGGACGGCGGCCCCGAGAATGGGTGCGGTGGCGATGTTTTTTGCGATGGCGTCGCTGGGTTTGCCGGGATTGGGGAATTTTATCGGAGAATTTTTGGTGTTGCTGGGCAGCTATCGCGCGAGCGTGATGTGGACGGCGATTGCTTCGCTAGGGCTGGTGCTGGGCAGCATTTATTCGTTGTGGATCATCCAAAAGGCGTTTTTTGGGCCGAAAGATAACGAGGCGCATGTATCTGACTTGGCGAAGCGGGAGTTGGCGATGTTCGCGGCGCTGATGGTGGCGTTGGTGTGGCTGGGAATGTATCCGGCGCCGGTGTTGCGGACCGCGGATCCGGCGGTGACGACGGTGCAGCAAGTTGTGGAGAAGCAGTTGCAGGGCGGGACGAAGGTGACGATGGGGAATTTTACAGATCTCGGGCAAGAAGAGATTGCTTCGTCGAAGACTCCTCGTAATGACAATATATACTCGTTCCCAAGTTTCACTTGGGTACGCACTTGCACCCAAAGCTTTACTTTGAAGGGTGACAAGTTTTCGACCTCTGCAAGTGAGCCCGATCCTGTTTTACGGCTCGGCAGGAGCCTCGCCCTCCCGGGTGGTGGAGATAAATCATGACGATTATGGACATGGTAGCGCTGGTGCCGTTGATGCTGTTGGCCCTTACAGCAACGGGGGTGGTGTTGTTGATGGCGTTTTGCCGGTGTCATCGGACGACGGTGTTGGTGACGCTGATTGGGATGGGGCTTTCGATTGTTGCTTTGGCGCTGTTGCCGTTTGTGTGCGTGAACCGGCAGGTGACGCCGGTGTTGATGATTGACACGTACGCCGTGCTCTACATGGGTATCCTGTTTGTGACCAGTTTTGTGATTGCGGCGATGTCCTATACGTATTTTGAGAAGCAGGAGGGGCGCAAGGAGGAGTTTTACGCGTTGCTGCTCATGGCGACGCTGGGTGCGGGGGTGGTGGCGGCGAGTTGCCATTTTGTGTCGTTCTTCATGGGATTGGAAACACTCAGTGTGTCGCTATACGCGATGGTGGCGTATACGCGCAAGCGTCAGGACAGCATTGAGGCGGCGTTCAAGTATTTGATGGTTGCGGCGGCGTCGGCGGCATTTCTATTGTTCGGGATGGCACTGGTATACGCGGAAAGCGGGTCGATGGAATTTACCCAGATTGCAAAATTGCGGCTGGACATGCCACAGGGCAATTTGCTGGTGTTGCTGGCGGGTTGCGGGCTGATGGTCGTGGGGATTGGCTTTAAGTTAGCGTTGGTGCCATTCCACTTATGGACGCCGGACGTGTATGAAGGCGCGCCCGCACCGGTGACGGCGTATGTGGCCACCGTATCAAAAGGCGCGATGTTTGCATTGTTGATGCGGTATTTTGCTCAGGTGGACATGCACCAGTATCCGTCGCTGATTTTCCTGTTCACGCTGATCGCGGTGGTTTCGATGTTCTTCGGGAATCTGCTGGCGTTGTTGCAAAACAATATCAAGCGGATTCTGGCGTATTCGTCGATTGGCAATCTGGGATATGTAATGGTGGCATTTTTGGCATCGGGCAAGATAGCGGCTACGGCCGCGGCGGTGTTCTTGGCGTCGTATTTCATCACGACGCTTGGGGCAATGGGGATTATCACGGCGCTGAGCGGCAAAGACCGCGATGCAGACTCGTTTGAGGATTACCGGGGGCTGTTCTGGAAGTCGCCATGGCTTGCAGCCATCTTTACCGCCATGCTGCTGTCGCTGGCAGGAATTCCGCTAACGGCGGGGTTTATCGGCAAGTTTTTGTTACTGGAGGCCGGTGAAGAGTCGTCCGTATGGATTTCCATTGCGGCGCTGGTCATCAGCAGTTCAATTGGATTGTTCTATTATCTGCGTATCGTGCTGACCATGTGTGATATGTCCGACAAAGAGTCCGCACCCGCCAAACCGGTATCTTTGACGGAGAATCTGGTGCTTTCCTGCCTCTTTATCGCCCTCCTTTTCGTGGGGATTTTTCCCGCCCCGCTTATCCACGTTGCCGAAACGCTGGTGGCGAGTATTCTTTAAGGCAATTGGTGCGTATGGCGCACCCTACGTGAAATAACGTACAATTATCCAGGAAACTTGAGGATAATTGTGATGTCTACGCATGGACAAGGTATCGTGGTGTTGGTGAGCGGTGGGGTGGATTCGAGTGTGCTGGTGCATTATGTGGCGCGGGAGCCTGGGCATGGGGGGATTCATGCGGTGAGTTTCAATTATGGGCAGCGGCATTCACGGGAGTTGGTGTGTGCGGCGTATCAGGCGAAGGCGGCGGGCGCCGTGGAGCACAAGATTCTGGATATTTCATTTTTGGGACCGTTGTTGCGGGAGGGGTCGGTATTGCTGGCGGGGGGCAATGCGGTGCCGGATTTGAAGGATGTTCCTGATAGGGAGCGGACGCAGCCGCCGACGTATGTGCCGAATCGGAATATGATGTTGCTGTCGATGGCGGCGGCGTATGCGGAGGCGCATGGGATGCGCGAAGTCTATTACGGTGCGCAGGCTCAGGATGAATATGGGTATTGGGATTGCACCCGTGAGTTTTTGGAGAGAATTAACGCGGTGTTGGCGCTGAATCGGAAGGAAGCGGTGCAGATTTGTGCGCCATTTGTGGATAAATCAAAGGCGGAGATCGTGGGGATGGGCTTTGAATTAGGAGTGGATTTTTCGCATACGTGGAGTTGTTACCGGGGGGAGGAAACGGCGTGCGGGACGTGCCCGACGTGTGTGGAGCGGTTGAATGCATTTAAGGCGGTTGGGATGGAGGATCCGATTGAGTATTAGCCGTTAGCCGTTAGCCGTTAGGGGGAATGGGGGAAATAGGACATATAAGACCGATAAGACCTATGGATGGGGTGGACGCTGTGGACTGGGGGATGGAAGAGGGGTATGAAATCACGGAGAGAGAGCATACCCGTTGGATTGATGTGCAGGGTGTTTTTCGAGGCGTGGGGGATTTTCGTGGTAGTATGGGGGAAATCTGGAATGAAAGGATGAATGACATGTGCAAAGAGCTTCGGGTAACGGTGTGGAATGAAGGGGTGCATGAGAAAATCAGTGACAAGGTGAAGAAGGTATATCCGAAGGGAATGGGGAATCAGATTGCACAGTATTTAAAGAAGCAGGAGGGGATTAAGTCGGTGTATGTGTCGCAGTTGGATGACCCGGATCAGGGTCTTTCGGATAAGATATTGGATAAGACGGATGTGATGACGTGGTGGGGGCATGTGGCGCATGACAAGGTGACGGAGGAGAACGCGGAGCGGGTGCAGAAGCGCGTGGTGGAGGGGGGCATGGGATTGGTGGTGCTGCATTCGGGGCACATGTCGAAGCCATTCCGGCGCCTGATGGGCACGAGTTGCATGCTGAAGTGGCGCGAATGGAAACAAGAAGGGGAACGGGAACGGGTGTGGGTGGTAAATCCTGGGCATCCGATTGTGGATGGGCTTCCGGAGCGGTTTGAACTGGAGAAATCGGAGATGTACGGCGAGCATTTTGATGTGCCGCAGCCGGATCAGTTGGTGTTCATCAGTTGGTTCCAGGGCGGAGAAGTGTTCCGGAGCGGTTGCTGCTGGCATCGCGGGCTTGGCAAGGTGTTTTATTTCAGTCCAGGGCATGAGACGATCCCAATTTATTACAATGAAAACATTCTGAAGGTGATATACAACGGCATTTTGTGGGCGGCGCCCGCCCGGGTGAAGGGCGGGATTCAGCGGGATCATTTTGAGCCCCCGCTGGAACCCCTGGGTTGATTTCCTATGGTCCAGCGATGGCTGGGAAAACCATGAAAGGGTTTTCCATGTATAGAGCGCTGGTGTCAGGACTATGTCTGATGTGCATGGGCGCGCTGGCACAGGACCTGACGTTGTTGAAGAAGGCGGAGGTGTTTCAGCGGGACATGGAGGCGCGGTTTTTGTTGGATGGCCAGGCGCTATGCAAGCTCAAGAGTCCTCATGGACGCACGGCGGAAACAACGTACAACATGCCGGACAACGCTTACATGACGGGGATATATGCGGGGACGCAGTCGATGCGGTATGCGGTGACCCAGGACCCTGCGGTAAAGATGGCGGCTCAACAGTCGATCCGGGCATTGCATTTGCTGTGTACGATTAGCGGGAAGCCGGGATTGCTGGCGCGGGCGGCATGGCCAAAGAACAAGCCGTGGGAGGATGATGGTCAGTGGCACGATTCGGTGGATGGGAAATACATATGGCGGGGGGATGTGAGTTCGGACCAGGTGGCGGGGGTGATGTTTGGGTTTTCGCTGGCATATGAGTTGGCGGCGGATGATTCGGAAAAGAAACAGATTGCCGAGGATGTGGCGGCGCTGGTGGATCATATTTTGGAGCACGGGTTGCGGATTGTGGATGTGACGGGGAAACCGACGCGGTTTGGCAATTACACGAAGCTATATGTGAGCCTGATCGAGCCGATGAATGCCTTGTATCTGCTTCAGGCGATTAAGGTGGCGAGTCAGGTGACGGGGAGCGAGAAATACGCGGAGGCATATCGGAAGTATGCGGTGGAGGAGGGGTATGGCGAGATTTCCGAAAGGTCGCGCCCCATGGGGGATCCTACAAAGCGGCATGGGGTGAATCATTCGGATGATGTGTTGTTATTTTTGGCGTACTCGCGCTTGCTCCATTTGGAGCAGGATGAGCAGCTTCGGGATCATTATCTGGCGGGGTTTAAGCGGATGTGGGCGGGGGAAGGAAAGTATCCCGGGGTGAAGCCGGAGGCGAATCCATTGCATGCGTTTCTGGCGGCAAAATATCTGGGGGATGATTCGGGTGTTTCTGGGGCGGTGGATAGTTTGCGGTGGTTTCCATTGGATATGAAAATGCGTCCTGAGGTGGTGGGGAAGTATGAGTCGGAGATGGGGTTCAGGTTTGATGGGACAGCGAGGAGTCCGGAGGCGCAGCAAGGGCAGCCGATTCCAGTGGATCGGCGGGACCGTTCATGGTCGGCATGGGTGATGGACCCCTATCACAATTATGAGGATGATAAGAAGTTTCGCGGTTTGGAGTTTAACGGCCACGACTACCTGTTAGGGTATTGGCTGGGCCGGTATTTGGGCTATGTATCCCAGGAGTAAACAATTCGGATGAATGAAAATTTAGGAATGACACGGATGAAACGGTTCGGATGGGTGGTGGTGATTGTGGCGGGATTGGTGGTGCTGGATCAGATTACGAAGATTATCGCGATTAAGGCGCTTATGGGAAAGCCGATAATCCCATTTCCTCAGAGCTGGGCGCCGAACGATTTGTTCCGGTTCCAGTTTGCGACGAATACCGGGGCGTTTTTAAGCTTGTTCAGCACGCTTCCTGAGAGTGTGCGTGCGTGGATTTTGATCGGATTTAATTCGGTGATTCTGGTTGTGGTGGGTTTGTTCCTGTTCGCGAAGCATGCCCTTCATCCCGGGGTGATGGTGGCGTTGGCGATGGTGCTGGCGGGCGGGATTGGCAATCTCATTGACCGCATGTTCCGGGATGGGAAAGTGGTGGATTTCATGAATGTTGGGATTGGCGGCGGTGGCTGGTCGCTTCGATCGGGCATTTTTAATGTGGCGGATTTGGCGATTGTGGGGGGGCTGGTGGTGTTGATGTTGCTGGAGCTGTTCCGCGGCAAGGGTCCGGAAAAAGAAAAGAAGAGTTCGTAGCGCATGTCGAGGTGGAGGACCTGCAGGTGACTTCACGAGAACGGTTATTGATGGCTTTGCGTAAGGAACAACCAGATCGTGTACCGGTGTCTCCGGATCTGTATGAAATGGTCCCCATTCGGTTGTCCGGATGGCCTTCATGGGAGGTGCTGGTGTATGAAGACCCGCCGGTATGGAAGGTGCGCGCGGATGCCCATCGATATTATGGGACCGATGCGCTGATTCCGATTCCTGCGCCTATGGAAGAAGATTCGCCACCCGCCATTGTGTATAAAAATGACGAGAAGGTGATTACACGGCAATTTTGGGAGCATGAGGGTAAAAGAGTATGGGCGGATACGGCGGTGGTCTATGTGAGGTGCGATGCAAGTGCTCATGTGAAGGCATCGACTATCGGTCTGCCGGAAGCACATGACTGTTTTGAGGTGGTGAGGAAGAACTATACCAAAACAGGCCGCGCCTATTTTGAAGATGCCCGGAATTATGTGGGAGAGGGGGGTGTGGTTATGCCCATGATCAGCCTGCCATGCCTGACCTGTTGGCCGGAGGATACCTACGCCTATTATGAAAATCCTGAGGCAGTGGAAGAAAAATTACGTGTACAGGGAGAGTGGGTGATGGCGCGGTTGGAACACATTCTTTCGTGGAAGCCAGACGCCATCATGATTGGCAACAGCGGAATTATGATTTTTAATCCGGTCCCAGTGTTTCGGAGATTGTGTTTGGAATGGCTGCAGAAAATCACGGTCCGCGCCAAAGAATGCGGGGTATTGACCCATCTGCACTGTTGTGGTCCGGAGCGTGTGCTGGTGGAAATGGCGGCGAATGAAAGCGATCTCGATGCCATCGAGCCTCTGGAAATGCCTCCCATGGGGGATTGTGATTTGAAGGAGATTAAAGGGAAGTTTGGGAAGAAGCTGGCATTGAAAGGAAACCTGCATACAACCCGTGTGATGCTGATGGGAACGCCTGAGGAAGTTCGCGAGGCATCTAAAAAAGCCCTAGACGATGCAGCAGAAGGAGGGGGATTTATCCTGAGCACGGGCGACCAGACGCCCCGCGATACGCCGGACGCAAATATTCATGCCATGCGCGAGGTGGTGGAAAAATTCGGGGTATATTAAAACTTTTCAAACCCGAGTGAATTCTGATGGATTTATACATATTATCTCGCTGAATAAGTTGCTTAGATTTTGAGCGTTATGCCCGAAAACCTCTTGATATGTATACAATCATCATATACAATTAATGTATGAATGACTATGCCTCAATGCCTTCGTTTGAGGGATTTGATTGGAGTGGCGGGAATGCCGAGAAGAACTGGCAACGCCATCAAGTAAGTCCATGGGAATCGGAACAAGTGTTTTTCAATCAACCGTTGTTCATTGCGGAAGACAAGGCACACTCAGTTCATGAACTAAGGTATTATGTTTTGGGTAAAACAGATGAAGAACGTGAACTGTTCATCGTCTTTACCCTTCGCAATAAGAAGATTCGGGTAATTTCATCCCGGGATATGAGCAGCAAAGAACGCAGGATATATAGAACATTATGAAAAAGCGAGTCCCTGTTTTTAAAACGGAAGAATCAGAACGGGAATTCTGGGCACGGGAGGATTCCACGGAGTATGTGGACTGGTCAAAGGCCAAACGTGCTGTGTTCCCTAATTTGAAACCTTCCTTACGCACAATATCGATACGTCTTCCTGAATCTATGATAGAGCAATTGAAATTGCTGGCGAACCAGCGTGATGTGCCGTATCAATCTCTTTTAAAGATATATTTGGCAGAAAGAATTCAAAAGGAAGTTGAGCGCCACTCAGTGAAGACCTCGAAATAAGCGGTAGTGGTAACAATTTAAAAGAGTGAAAGGATACATATGACCCGGCGAGACTTTCTGAAGACAACGGGAGCAGGTTCATTGACTTTGGCAGTGAGCACAAAGGGAAATGCAGAAATGAAAGCAGGCAAGCGACACAATATTCTTCTCTACATCTCCGATGATCAGGGGATGGATGACGCAGGATGTTATGGGAATCCGGTGATTAAGACGCCGGGGCTGGATGCGCTGGCGAAGGAGGGGGTGCGGTTTACGCGGGCGTACTGCACGACGGCGAGTTGCAGTCCGAGCCGGAGTGTGTTGCTTAGCGGGATGCACAATCATTCAACGGGGCAATACGGTCTTGCACACGGATATCACCATTTTGTTTCGCTGCCGAAGGTGGTGAGTCTTCCAAATATGCTTTCAGAAGCGGGATATTTGACGGTAAACGCGGGTAAATATCATGTGGAGCCGGAGCCGCTGTATCATTTTGAGCGGTATATCAAAACAGAGGCGCCGTGGGACATGGCGGAGAAATGCCGGGATATTCTGGAAGGGGAACGCCCGTTTTTCCTGTGTTTCTGCACCACGGAGCCTCACCGTCCGTTCAAAAGGGAAGGTTCAGATCCGGTTGACCCGAAGGATGTTATTGTACCGCCATATCTGCCGGATATCTCTGAGTGCCGGGAGGAATTGGCGGCGTACTATGGTTCAGTGCAGCGGTGCGATGCGGGATTGGTGCGTCTGATAGAGTTACTCAAGGAAACCGGGCGGTGGGAAGACACCCTGATTATTTACGTGTCGGACAATGGGATTCCGTTTCCCGGCGCAAAGACCACGCAATACGAACCGGGAACCCGCCTGCCATGCGTGGTGCGGAACCCGTATCAGAAAAAGCAGGGGGGCGTATGCAATGCGATGGTTACGTGGGGGGATATCGCGCCCACCATCCTTGATTTTGCCGGGGTAAAGGGGATGGATAGCGCGGCCCATGGGCGGTCATTCCTTTCGGCGCTTGGAGAAGAGAATCCGGGGGGATGGGACGAAGCGTATGGTTCGCACACCTTTCATGAGGTGACGATGTATTATCCCATGCGGACGGTTCGCACGCGGCAGTATAAGCTTATCTGGAACATTGCGCATGGATTGGAATATCCATTTGCCTCGGATCTGTACGAATCGAAGACCTGGCAGGCTATGTTGAAACGCGGGGATGAGATATATGGCAAGCGAAAGATTTCGGCGTATATCAAGCGTCCGGAATTCGAGTTGTATGATCTTGTTGCCGATCCGGATGAAGTGAACAATCTTGCGGAAGATCCGGGTCATGGAGAAATTCTGGCGGAGTTGAAAGAGAAGCTTCGCGTATTTCAGGAGCGCACGAAAGATCCGTGGATATTGAAGTGGGAGCGAGAATAACGGCTACCGGGAAAAAGACATGAACATGATCGAAACCATTGGGATGTTTCTTGGGGTGTTGTTGCTGGTGCAAAGCGTGCAGGCAGCCACGGTTCAGAAAGCGTATTATGCGCATACGGCGGTGGAGGATTCGGAAGGCGTGATTGCGCCATGGTATACGGGGCAGAATGGGCAGTTGGATGAACGCATCCGGATTTCCGTGGAGACGTTAAAGCGGTATCCATGGGTGGGTACGGACAAGGCGGTGATGGCCGCGCCACATTTTGTCTACACGTCCATGTGGAGTATTGACGCGGAAGGGAATATTGGGGCGCCGGAATTGAAAGACTGGATGTGCGGCGATTTGGGGCAGCGGACGGTGAGCCTGATCAACGGCATGGCGGACTATTACCGGTATTCCGGAGACCCGGCGGCAGTGGCCATTATCACGATGCAGGCGGATTATATTTTGGCGTATGCGCAGACGGGGCCGGATCATCCGTGGCCTAATTTTCCGATCAGTGTTCCCACGAAGGGAAAACCGTATGGGAAATGCGAGCCGAACGGATTTATCCAGCTTGATCTGTCGGCGGATATTGGGTCGGCGGTTCTTCGAGCGTACCGCATAACGGGCGAGGAGCGGTATGCGGAAGCGGCGAAGCATTGGGCGGATTTGCTGGCGGAACACTGCAATTTTGACGCTGGTGAGGCACCGTGGACGCGGTATGCGAATCCTGAAGCAGTTTCGTGGAGCAATGAACTGACGGGAAGCATGACACTTATTCTGCATTTCCTGGATCAGGTGATTCGATTGGGCTATAAAGGCGAGAATGATCGTATCTTGCTGGCGAGGGATGTTGGCCGTAACTATTTGAACAAAGTATTGTTGGAACGGTGGACAGCGGCGGATACCTGGGGACGCTACTATTGGGACTGGGAATGTCCGGTGTATTGCCTCGCAGGGCTTTGGGCTGGGCAATATCTGATGGAATGCCCGGAGGCGTTTCATAATTGGAAACAAGATGCGCGCAATGTGATTTCGCTTATATTGCACCGCACGGGCGTGGATCCGGCGTCGTTGGGCGAGGTGTATAGCGGGGCGTGGGCCGTGCCGGAATCGCCGAGTTGCTGCGGGTTGTCGCTTTCGTACGGGCAGCAATTGACGGCGGCGGCGATCGCGCAATATGCCGCGTTGACAGGCGATGCTTGGGCGCGCGAGGTGGCGCGCCGCATGTCAATCATGAGCACGTACGATGCGAGGGAGGATGGATCGGTTATTGATGGATTGAATGGTACGCCGATTGTAGCGGGGACGTGGTTGAACATCATTCATCCTCTTGCAATTCGATTTGTGATGCAGACGATGGGGTGGCTCCCGGAGTTGTTCGGACCGAACCGCGAAAACCACATTATGCGGACCACGGCGGAGGTTACGCAGGTATTTTATGACCAAGGCCGGGTTGCGTATACGACTTTCGATACGCCGGAGAATACGTATGAAGTGCTTCGTCTGGCGTTTATTCCGAAAACGATTACGGCAAATAACCAGCCATTGTCCAATCGGGATGATTTGTCCCAGCCGGGATATATGGTCACACCTCTTTCGAATGGCGATTGCATTGTTATGGTGCGGCATGATGGGGCCGCGAATGTTGTGGTCGAAGGTGAAGATCCCATGCAATTGATGAAGGCGGAACAGATCACCTTTTCAGGAACATGGGAGAAGGAGTCAGAGGGTCGGCTATTCCGGAGTGAATCGAACGGTAGTGCTCTGGAGTGTGCGTTTACGGGCAATCAGGTGCGGATTCTGGGGGATGTGATGAGTGATGGCGGATTGGCCGATGTGTTTATTGATGGTGTGAAGCAACGCGCCGGGTTCGATGCCTGGAATCCGCAGCCTCGCAACCGTCAGGTGATTTTTTCAAAGAGCGGGTTGAAGAATGAGGAACATACCGTGAAGGTAGTAGTACGGGGCGAGAAAAATCTTCTTTCATCGGGGACGAATGTGCGGATTGCAGAAATTCAATATTCGGCGGCCACAGGAGAGAGTGGTTTTGGCGCAGGAGGCGGTCTGAAAGATGTGCAGCGGATGGTATTTGGCTATCCGGGCCGCGAGGATCTTACGGACACTGCTGGAAATGCATGGCGGCCGGCACTGGAGTGGGTGGTGCGGCTGGGAGCGAATGCGGATTCCGTGGCGGCTGCATGGTGGACGGACCCGGTAAAAGAGGAGATAGGGGGGACGGATTTTCAGGAAATATATCGGTATGGGGCGCATGCGCCGGAGTTTGTGGTGAATGTGACGGTTGGACCGGGCGCCTATTATGCAAAGATACTGTTTGCGGCCACGCGCGGCATTGATACGTCGAAAAACCTGGTGACCGTGCTGATTAACGGTCAGCCAGTAATCGAAAAGATGGATGTGGCGCTGAAAGCAGGCGGAGCGAACCGGGCGTTGGATTTGACGTTTAATTCGCTGAAACCGAAGAACGGCGTGATTGAGTTTCGGTTTATTGGGGGTGACAAGGAGCGTGGAATTAATGGGGAGGCATCTGTGCAGGCGCTGGAAGTGGGGCCGGAAACAGCGCCGAAATAGTTATCCCCCAATGTTTAGGAAGAAAGACGGGGACCCTTTTTGTTATACTATGTGCAATTCCCTGGTTTTGCAACGAGGCAGTGATGCATGAAAAAAGCGGTTTTAGCGATAGAAGACGGGCATGTGTTCGAGGGCCAGCCAGTGGGCGCGGAAGGTGAATCCACCGGCGAGCTGGTTTTTAATACGAGCATGACCGGGTATCAGGAGATTCTGACGGATCCGTCGTATGCGGGCCAGATTGTCACGATGACGTATACGCAGATTGGCAATTATGGTTGTAACGAGGCGGACGTGGAGTCGCGCCGTCCGTTTGTGGCGGGGTTTGTGATGCGGGAGTGCTGTTTTGAACCGAGTAACTTCCGTGCAACGATGAGCCTGCCGGAGTATTTGCAAAAACATAACGTAGTGGCGATAGATGGGGTGGATACACGGAAGATTACCACCCTGCTGCGGACCAAGGGCGCGATGAAAGCAGTGATTAGCACGATTGATTTTGATCATGCGTCGCTGGTGCGGAAGGCGAAGGAATCGCCGGATATGGCGGGGAGTGATTGGGTGAAGGAGGTGTCGGTCCGGGAGGAATATGAATATGACCCGCCGGAGGTGAAGAAATACCGGGTGGTGGCGATGGATTACGGGATCAAGTTGAATATTTTGCGATTGTTACGGGAGGCGGGGTGTTCGGTGGTGGTATTACCCGCGACAGCAACCCCTGAAGATGTATTGAAGCATCAGCCTGACGGCGTATTTCTATCGAATGGTCCGGGCGACCCGGCGGCGCTGCCTTATATTTATCCGGTGATCCGCGCACTGATTGAGAAGCACATCCCCATTTTTGGGATATGCCTGGGGCATCAATTAATTGGGCATGCACTCGGCGGAACGACCTACAAGCTGAAGTTCGGGCACCGGGGCGGAAATCAGCCGGTGATGCAAAATGCTCCTGGTCAGGTGGAGATTACAGCGCAAAATCATGGGTTTGCAGTGGACCCGAATTCGCTGAATTTAGATAAAGTCCGGATCAGCCACAGTCATTTGAATGATCGGACCGTATCAGGACTAGAACATGATGAGTTACCGATTTTCAGTGTGCAGTATCATCCGGAAGCTTCTCCGGGGCCGCATGACAGCCGGTACCTGTTCGCAAAGTTCACCAAGATGATGGATGATGCAAAGGCTGGGAAGTGGTAAGTCCTGGCGCCCGTTAGTGTCCATGCGGCACACTACTAACCCGTCATTCCCGTAAAGGCGGGAGCCCATAGTAAAAATGTCTATATCAGGAGTCGTTCATCGTGACAAGCAAACAAACATCGTTTCCCAAAGAAAAAATCAGGGTGCTGCTGTTGGAAGGCTTGCATCCGATCTCTATCAGCCGTTTGCAGGAAGAGGGATTTAAAGTCGAGACACACAAGGGTGCGATGAGCGAGGAAGAGTTGCTGGAGGTGATTGGCGGGGTGCATCTGCTGGGTATCCGGTCAAAAACAGACATATCCGCCCGGGTGATCAGGAAGGGAAAACGATTACTCTCCATTGGGGCCTTCTGTATTGGAACCAATCAGATTGACGTGCATACGGCAAAGTCGCACGGCATACCCGTGTTTAATGCTCCGTATTCCAACACGCGGTCCGTGGCGGAATTGGTGATTGCCGACATTATCATGCTGTTCCGGGGATTGTTTGACAAGGTGCGCGATGCGCATGAGGGGGAATGGAGCAAGAGCGCGTCAGGCAGTGTTGAGGTACGGGGCAAGACGCTGGGTATTGTCGGTTATGGGCATATCGGGCGGCAGGTTTCGGTGCTGGCGGAAGCACTGGGCATGCGGGTGATTTTCTATGACATAGCGGATCGGCTGGCGATGGGGAACGCGATCCGTGCGGTGGATCTGCGGGATGTGTGTGAGCAGGCCGATGTGATCACGCTGCATGTGCCTGGCACGCCGGACACGAAGGGCATGATCACCGCGGAAAAGATCGGGTGGATGAAGAAAGGGGCGTTTTTGATTAATACCAGCCGGGGTTCAGTGGTGGATTTGAACGCGCTGCGCGAGGCGATTATGTCGAAGAAGCTTGCGGGTGCGGCGGTGGATGTGTTTCCGGAAGAGCCCAAGTCGAAGGCGGAACGGTTCACAACGCCGTTACAGCATTTGCCGAATGTGGTGCTGACGCCGCATATCGGCGGTTCTACGGAAGAGGCGCAACGGAACATCGGCCTGGAAGTGGCGGGAAAGATGATTCGCTTCACGAATAACGGTTCGACGGAAGGTGCGGTGAATTTCCCGAATGTGGTGTTGCCTGAACTGGTGGAGCATCACCGGATATTGCATGTGCATGAAAATGTGCCCGGGGTGCTTCAGAAGGTAAACGCCCTGTTCGGCGATGCGCGCATCAACGTGGCCGCGCAGCATTTGCGCACCTATGAGGATATTGGGTACCTCATAATGGACATATCGAAAACCGCAACAGGCAAGATCATGCAATCGCTCAAGGATTTGCCGGAAACGATTAAGGTACGGGCATTATTTTAGGGGATACAACCATGGATGCGGCGAATTTTAAGTTCCATCATCCGAAGGGCGTTCTGTACGGGTTAATTGGTGAAAAGGGATTGTGCGAATTGTTGCTGCCGCGGGAGAATGCACCGAAGATTCATTTTCTTCATTCCGCGTCAAATATCACGTTAGGAAGGGAACTGTATCAGGCGCTGGACCGTTATTTCAGCGGGCAACCGGAGGAGTTTAAGCGGATACCGTTGGACTTAGGTCCGGGAACGGCGTTTCAGCAGTTGGTCTGGAAAGGGGCACGCGCAATACAGTGGGGGACGACGTGTTCGTATGGCGAACTGGCCAAGCGTATCGGGAAACCTTTAGCCATGCGCGCAGTGGGGCAGGCCTTGGGCGCCAATCCAATTCCCATTCTGGTGCCGTGCCATCGCATTCTCGGAGCAAATGGAAAACTCACAGGATTTTCCGCCGGGATGCATTGGAAAGTGGAGTTGCTGAAATTGGAAGGAAAAGTATTTCCGTGACGCTTCTTGCATCACGGAAAAACCTTGCGATCAATCCTTAACGGCTGTATTGGAGTAGAAAGATTACTTTGGCCTTCTTCTGATAATTGTTGCGGCAACGCGATTGCCCAGTTCCTCCGCAGCCTTTTGGATGGCTTTTTTGCCCGCCACCAGCGAGGATAAGTCAGCAGCGCCCGCCTCCGCCGAATCGGCTTCGTAGATGTTGGCCGTTGTGCAGTCAACCACACGCACCTCGATGCGCGCACGGCAGGAAGACATGTTCCCGAGAACATTTCTATTCGCCGGGACCTCATGACTGAACGCCTCTCCCAATACAAGCACATCGGCGCCGTGTTTTTGTGCAAAGGCGATTGCCGGCCCGTAATCATTAAGTTCGATTGCCCTTCGTACGGGGTCGCCATAGCGAATCTCCGCGGCCACCAACTGGTCCACCACCTGGAATCCATGATCCAAAAAGACCTTAATCAATTCGGTTTCTCCGGCGGGATCCGGCACACGGCGCTGGATATGCACTTCGGGCACTACGATTAAGATGCGTACGCTTTGCATTGCAACATCCACTGTACTCAAGCTGGCAGCGGCGTCTTCCATGGCCTTTCGATCCACTTGCGCCGAAATAATGATCTTGTAGTAGCCGGCACGCATTTCTTCCG
Source organism: Candidatus Hydrogenedentota bacterium (assembly GCA_029565395.1). Classification (GTDB taxonomy): domain Bacteria; phylum Hydrogenedentota; class Hydrogenedentia; order Hydrogenedentales; family CAILVY01; genus CAILVY01. Next base: position 17,418 of record JAKQOG010000287.1, read on the forward strand.
CGACTCTATCACAACGAATGATAAACCGAGCCAGTTCTTCTCGCTTCATACCAGCAACCATGGATTGAAACGCCTTCTGACGGCCTTTGTCTTGGATGAAATCCACGGAAATATTGGAGACGGCGGTGCGGATGGCCTGAGTCGTTGCTTTTTCCTTTTCATAAGGAGAGGGATCGCCGGCACATTGAATATCCGCCGATGCTTCCACGACCGCCGGTGTCACGGCTGTGGTCATTGAGATCTCAGTGCTTGGCGGAGGAGGCGGGGGATTTCCCGGTTGGGTGGCGGACGGGGCAGGCGCTGTCTCGGGCGCCGTCTGCGGCACAAAGTAGGGGGTGGGTTGCGTGGCGCAGCCAGCCAGCAGCACCACCAGTAGGACCGTGTTCAAACGTGATGATGGAATGAAAATCTTCATTTTGCTGTTATTACTCCCTGCTCCACAAGCTTCCGTGCATCTATTCTGCGCAATTCAATGCGGGATATTGCCTGCGAATACCGTTTGCGATTCGGGCACATTCCAATGGCTTCGTTGACACTCGCCAATGCGCCATCGTAATCGCTGGAGTATTCCTTGGCAACGCCGATATCGAACAAGATTGCCGACATCTCTTTGGGTTTGACTTTTGGATTGCTTTTGGCTGCCTGGGCGGCTGCCTCAAAATGCGTTAACGCCTGATTGCATTGACCGGCGCGGAATAGCTGGATGCCCGCTTTAACGTCCGGCACATGACTGGCTTTGAAGAGGAATACCAAAACGTTCTCTGAGTAGGGTGCAATGCTTTTCATGAATTCCTGGGTGATATTGGCGTAACAATAATCATACAGATCGCGCGGTTCGAATGGGGGCGGAGGAGATTCCTCCCAATCGGAAAAGGCCGGCTTGCTTGCCGGTATCCGGTCCACCACTTCGCACTTCATTGTTTTAAGGTTGGTGACACTTACGGAAAGCGTCACGGAAGCGTCAGCGACGCGCCGGTACAGAATCACGGTGTATCGAATTCCCTGAGAATTTGTACGCTCGAACTTTCCACTCTCCACGCGTTGACTGCACCGTTGATCAACCGAGCCGGTAATCAATGCGTCCGCACGCTGGACGCCAATGGCCTGATCGCCCGTGCCAATTCCACTCTGCTGAAGTTCAAGTTCGGTAATCCCCGCACGCAGGTTTTCCCTGTCCACCACGTCGTATTTCCCACAATCAAAGACGGCCTTTACAATGTTGGCCCGCAACTCTATCCCGCCTTCTCCTTTAACTCCGCCAATGGCTAAAGCTTTAACGCCCACGAGGTTGATCTTGGCAGGGCGCAAGACCGTCGTGGTGACCTTTGTGCGCGCGCATCCAACGAGAAGTACAGCGCACGAAAGGGCAACCGCCGCAATTAAGAGAAAGGAATATGTGAATGAACAATGAGCCAACCGAAACGATTTCGTATGCATGAACATGCCTCCCAGTTAGGTGAATCACTGGCTTCTCCCAACCAGTGTTCACTTTTCCCATATAACAACACTTCTTAAAACCAGGGATTCCCCGCTTCACCTCGGATCTTTCCCGCACGGCAGAATAACGAAACACACAGGTTGTGCTTGACCTCTCCTGGTGAATCACCACCAACAAATCCGGACTTCGAATCCCACCCCGGCACCCTCTAGGAAAAATTTCCTATTTAAACGCCGTGGATGGGCACATTTTATCCATGCCCGCATCTCTTGTCAAATCGTCGTTCAGACAGGCATTTTCAATGCGGAACCGGGCATTATTTATGTTGTTTGAAGAGCCATTTGGCGGTTTCTTCGTCCTGGTATGCGTCATCCCAGGAATTATGTTCGGCATGGGGAAATTCAGTGTATTTGACGTTTCCGCCTGCCTTTTTAACGAGTTCGACCATGGTCCGAGAGGCGGCGGGGGGTACCGCAGGGTCCTTGGCTCCGTGGAAGGCCCAAATGGGAAGTGTAGCGAGTTTTTTCGTGCGTTCCTCCATGGTTCCGAAGTCATGGGTGAGTTTTCGGTCGAGCAGTTTTTCGATTTGTGCAACATCGCCGCCGCCACAGATAGGAATGAGCGCGGCGAAGGTATCGGATTTTTCCGCGCCCCAGATCCAGGCGCCGAACCCCCCCATGGAGAGACCGGTGAGGTAGATGCGTTTGGGATCAATTTTATATGCTTCGCGGGTGTGCTGGAGGGCAGTTTCCATGGGGTCGAGAATCAGGTCCCAGAATCCGTCATCGGGGCATTGCGGGAAGAGAACGATGGCGGGGAATCGTTCGGGATAGAGGCGGATGGCGGCGCCGATGCCGACCTGGGTGTGCTTGAGTCCATCTGAACCGCGTTCGCCCGCGCCGTGGAGGAAAATGATGAGGGGCCATTCTTTATTGGGAGAATAATCGTGCGGGACGTAGACCACGTACCGCCAGGTTTTGTGACCGTTTGAGAGGGTTTTATTGAGGAAACCGGTGGGGATGCCCTGGTCAAGGACCGGTTTGAAATCCGTCATTTTGGCGTCGCCACTGGTGGCACATCCCGTTAACATTTTTAAGAGGCCTGCAAAGCTGAGTAACCACGCGCCGCGTTTCATAGGTTGCTCCTTCTGGTTTTGAATTTACCTTACCTTGTGGACAAATGGAATGCAACCTATGATTGGTTAAACTTGCCGGACCAGTCGGATCATCCGGATCAACCGGATCAGATCGGATCGGTCAAACGGGCCGGAGCAGTCCAGACAGAATTTGCGGGTTTGGCGCTAGTTTGGTAGAGTTAGCGGATGTTCAGAGCAACTGTTGGGAGAAAAAGTCCATGCGAAACGTTAGATATTTAGTGACGGTGCTGGTTTTGGGAATAGTATTGGGCGCGGGTGCGCAAACGCTGGATGGGAAGAAGATCCACATGAAAGCGGGTGAGGTGGAAAGCCTGAATGTCCCATTGACCTTGAAGAGTGATGTCGCGTCGACAGATGATGTGCTCAAGGTGTTGGAGGCGAAGACAGGCAAGCTGTTCCCTGCAACGTTGCGCAATGGCGATCTGGTATTTATTTCGGAGGGTGCGATGCCTAAAACGGAGCACGAGTATACCGTCAAGGTGGAGAAGAAGACACCGGCGTATGCGCCGCATGTGCTGATTACGAAGCAGGAAGGCAAAGCCATTCTGGATATATTGGTCGATGACAAGCTTTTTACCTCATATCATTATGGTGCGGAGTGGAAAAAGCCGTTTTTGTGGCCGGTGAATTCCGAGGGGGATGTGCCGCTTACGCGCGATTTCCCGATGAAGCAGGACGGGCCGTTGAGTTCGCCGAAAGATCATCCGCATCAGAAGTCGATGTGGACGGCGTATGGCGCGGTGAATGGCGTGGATTGTTGGGCGGAAGGGGAAGGCAGCGGCTTCCAGGTGAGTGGCGATCCCACGTTTGGCTCGGGCGATGCGTATGGCTGGATTGCGGTTACGAATGTATGGCAGGACAAGGACCATAAGCCGGTAATTACAGAATCACGGGAATACCGGTTCTATGCGATGCCAGAGAAGGGCCGGATGATTGACGTGTTTGTGACGTTCAGCGCGGACTATGGCGACATCACGTTTAAGGACACGAAGGAAGGCGGGATTATTTCGGTGCGGATGCGTCCGGATATGTGCGAGAACTACAAGGCACATCCGGGGGTGATCACCAATGCCTTTGGCGAAAATGGGATGGCGAAATGCTGGGGCAAGCCATCGCCGTGGATCGATTATTCCGGAGAAATCAATGATGTGGGCTGGCGCGGCATTTCGTTTTTTGATAATCCGGCAAATTTGCGGTATCCGACCTCATGGCACGTGCGGGATTATGGGTTGATGGGCGCGAACTGCTTTGGCTGGTCGGAATTCACCAAAATGGACTACAACAAGCCGCTGCTGCCTAGTAATAATGGCGATTATTCCTTCAAATCCGGCGAGAAGCTTGCCTTCACGTACCGGGTGTATGTGCATTCCGGCGATGTGACGAAATCGGCTGTTGCGGATCGCTATGCCGATTACAAAACCCCGCCACAAGTGGAATGGGTAAAATGAAGATTGTAGGTCCCATCTCCAGGTGGGACTTCTTGAGATTAATGGTGTGATCTGAACGGGAAGAGTCCCGCCTGGAGATGGGACCTCCTACTATGACCTGCAAGGAGTGAAAGAGAGTCATGGCGCTGAATGTTGCGATTGTGGGTATGGGCGGGATTGGAAATGTGCACGCCCGGTGTTATCAGAAGGAGCCGCTGGCGAAGATTGTGGCGGTATGCGACATCATCAAGGAGCGGGCCGGTGCGGCGGCGGAGGCGTATGGCGCGCCCGCGTTTTATAGTGTGCAGGACATGCTGAAGGCGGGTATTCCAATTGATTGCGCGAGCATGTGTACGGCGGGGAAGGAAAACGGCGGCGATCACTATGTGCCCACGATGGAATTGCTGGAGGCGGGGATCCCGGTGTTAGGCGAGAAGCCTATTTCGAATGAACTTCCGAAGGCCCGGGAAATGGTGTCTCTTGCGCGGAAGAAAAATCTTCGCTATGCCATTGACTTGAATCACCGATTCACACCGGCGGCGCGGCGGGCCAAGCAATGGATCACGGAAAACCGCCTGGGCCGTCTTCATATCATTAACATGACGATGTGGATTGACAATCCGAACGAAACCGCGCCGCATTTCCATGTTCGTGCGCTGCATCCGCATTCCATCGACGTTATGCGGTATTTCTGCGGGGATGTCGTGAGTGTGCACTGCATCTTTTTACACGGAGAAACCCGCGATGGAAAGGTGCGGAACTGCTGGTCGAATCTCCAGGCCAACATGCAGTTCGAGAACGGGGTATTGGGTCACTTGACCGGAAGTTATGACGCGGGGGGCGGTTTTGGGCTGGAACGCTGCGAAGTGACGGGGAGCCTGGGCCGGTTTCTTATCGAGGAAGCCTGTGAAGAACTCTGGTATTGTTCGAGGAACGGCACGGAAAAAGAGCATTACCATCATCTGGGCGGGATGACGAATTTCGGCGAGACGTTTCAGGACCGCATCCATGTGTGGGTGGAACAAAATGAAGCCAAGCTCCCGCCGGACAAGATTGACGGTTCCGGGGAAGACGCCCTGCGCGCGCAATGCATCATCGAGGCGTGCATAGAATCCTGGGAAAAGCGTTGTGTAGTGGACGTGAAGTACGAATGAGGTGATGCATGATTAAACTGGGCGTCAATACGGTGCTGTTCGGCGGGTATGATTTCCGCACGGCCATGGAACATATCAAGTGGGCGGGGTACGATGCGGCGGAAATCTCGGCGATCAAGGGCATGTGCGAGCATCTTTGTCTGGACACCTGGAAAAAGGATGCGACGGACATCAAGGCGGTGGTGGAGGATCTTCAACTTCCCCTGACAGCGATGGAAGAAGCGGCGTTAGATGAAGAACGGCTGATGCTGGCCTTTGAGGCAGGGGCGGAGATCGGGATTCCAGTGGTGAATGTCGGTCCGGGCGGACAGATGAATAACGAAGACGATCTTAAAAAATGTATAGATCTTTTGGCGAAGATGTCAGAGAAGGCCGAACCGTTTGGGGTGAGTCTATGCGTGAAGGCACATGTGGGCGCGGCGATTTGGAATACGCAAAGCACCTTGCAGGCCATGGCGCAGATAGACTCTCCCGCCTTCGGGATCGACATGGATCCGAGCCACATTCACCGGGCAGGCGAAGTACCGAAAGAAGCGTTGTCTAAGGTGATCTCACGGGTGAAGCATGTGCATATCCGCGATTGCCAGGGATCGGGGCCGAGTCCGGGTGTGCCGGAGATGCAGGCGTGCGGGCGTGGTGAAATTGACTTGATGGGCTATTGTGAAGTAATGTCTGAAGCTGGGTATGATGGTCCGGTAAACCTGGAAGTCATTGGCGCGTGCGAATACCCGGTGAGCCGGTGCGCCATCATTGCAGCGGAGAGCTACGGTTACTTGAATGCGTGTTTGAAATCGTGCGGCGCACGATAAGGAATATTCCCGGATTGCACCGATTTTCACAGATTTTATGAAGCTGTAAGGCGCGGTTACTCGCTTCATTTAGACATTTATACAGGTCATTTGCCTGAGGTTTTCTGGAATCTGTGAAAATCCGTGCAATCCGGTGCTTGAACGAAAGGGATCGGCATGCCAAAACGTCTCCCCAATATTCTTGTCTTTGCCATAGACAGTATCCGGCGCGATCATATGAGCTGCTATGGATATTCCCGGCTCACCACACCCTATTTTGATCGGCTGGCCGCACAGGGCACGTTGGTGGAAAATGCCTTCAGCGCCTATATTCCCACGACCCCGGCGTATACGAGCATGTTGACCGGTCAGGATGTGATTAACCACCAGATGGTTTCGCTGGGGCCCAAAGGACCGCTGGATCGCAAGCAACCAACATTGCCGGAGATTCTACGGCGCGCGGGATATAAAAGCACGGTGGTGGGGTTTGACAAGGGGTTTTACCGGGGATTCGACAAGTATCTGAATTTTCCGGGTTGGCCTTCCTGGGAGGACCGCCCGGCGCGCAAAGCGGAAAATTTGAATGCGGTGACGCTGCCGGAGTTGGATCGTTTGCACAAGTCAGGGAAGCCCTGGCTGCTTTTCCTGCGCCACATGGACCCACACTCGCCTTATCTTCCACCCGCGCCGTATGACAAGTTGTTTTATGCCAAAGATCCATGCGATCCCAAACTTCCCTTCAGTATGAAGCCGGTCTTTGATTTTAAGCCGTTCCGCGATTTCCACAAGTCGTGGATGCCACCCGGCTTGCGCGATAAGGATTATGTGATCGCACAGTATGACGGCGAACTGGCGTACATGGACGCCTGTTGTCAGCAGATCATTACACGCGTAGAAGAACTGGGTTGCATGGAAGATACGCTCGTTGTTATTACCGGCGACCATGGGGAAACGCTGTACGACCATGAAATCTGGTTTGACCATCATGGCCTCTATGAATGTACTTTAGTCGTGCCATTGATTTACTTTTGGCCGGGAAAAGTGCCGGTGGGCCGGCGTATCAATTCCTATTCCCTACACGAGGATCTTATCCCAACGATTTTGGATATTTGCGGCCTCAATCCGTTCGCCAAAGGAGTACCCTTTGACGGTATTTCGCTGAAACCGTACTTTTCCGCGCCACAGGAGAGTCCCCGGTCGGAATTTTATATTACGGAGTGCACGTGGCAGCGGAAACACGGCTGGCGCACGCCAATTTATAAATTTTGGGACGCCTTGGAGCCCGATTTCCATGGCAAGCCGCCCGTGGAACTCTATAACCTTATCGAGGACCCGGAGGAATCCAACAACCTTGCGGATCAGCAGCCGGAAGTGGTGGAAATGCTGCGTGGACGCATGAACGCTTGGATTGCCAAGCGCTGCAAGCAGACCGGGAAGAAGAATCCGATTCATGATTACGTAATTGGGGTGGATAAGTATATTGGGTCGATTGCAGCGGCGGAGAAACTACAAAGCTCGAAAAAGAAATGATGTATTTAGTTTTTGGGCGGGGGTATGGACTCTATAGATTTTATGGACATGGGCGCATGAGGGACAACTGATCCATTTGGCATGTGAGGTTGCGGAAGGGTGAAGAAAGTGCTGGGGAGCGGCAGGAATTGCCGGAAGTACTTGTTTGCTTCAAAAACCTAACTTATTGATTTTAAAGGGGTTAACAACATTTTCCTGCTTGGCATAGGGGTTGCTTTCTTTTAATTAGCAGGCTTGGCTCCCATCCAGGTCTGTCTTCGTGAGTGGTTGGCCCAGCGCGCTGGTGCGTTATCCCATTGGCGCACCGGAATCCGTCGCGGGAATATGCGCGGGCCTTCCTTGAGCATAACGCGTAAAGCGTTTTGAATAGAGCGGTTACTGGGTTAGCGCGCCTGAGGAGGCGCACATGGGAGGCGATTGGCGATGATACAAGGGCTGTATGCGGCGGCGAACGGAATGATGGCCGTGGAAGCGCGGCAGGATGCCATCGCAAATAACATCGCCAACGCCTCAACGGTTGGATTCAAGTCGGTGGCGCCTGTGGAATTAGGTTTTTACCAGACGTTATCCCAGAAATTGCAAAAGCCTTTCCATTATGACATCAATCCTGCCCCGGCTGGCGGGGTGAAGGTAGTGGAAACCTACACAAATCTTGCGGCGGGGGTAGTCCGGCAGTCGGACAATCCCCTCCACATTGCACTGCAAGGACCAGGCTACTTTGCGGTGGATACGGCGAAGGGCGAACGCTATACCCGGGCGGGGGATTTTACCTGTGATGAACAAGGCCGGTTGTGCAGTTCGGAAGGATATGCCGTTCAAAGCACCAGCGGCCAGCCTATTGATGTGCGCGGTGGACAGGTAAATGTGGATCGCGAAGGCAGGGTGACCGTGGATGGCGTGGAAGCGGGAATTATCCGCGTGGTGGAGTTTGAAAATCCGGAACGCCTGCTGCGAGAAGGGAACAATCTTTATGCGGCCTCGGAGGAGGTTATCCAGAAATCCGCCGAAGCCGCCAATACAACGGTACAGCAGAATTATTTGGAAATGTCGAACGTGGATCTGCCCCATGAAATGATTGTGATGATGCTTGGACTCCGCGCCTACGAGGCTAATCAGCGGGCCATAGAAGCGATGGATTCCACGATGGGGCGGTTAATCGATCAAGTTGGAATGCCGGCGTAACGTAAGGAGGAAGACATTCATGATCCGCTCGCTATTTACCGCAGCCACGGGCATGATAGCCCAACAAATGAACATAGACACCATTGCGCACAACCTGGCAAACGTGAATACCACGGGGTTCAAGAAAAGCCGGGTGAATTTCCAAGATCTGCTCTATGAGACCATCAAGCCAGCGGGCAGCGAAACCCAGGCCGGGACTACCATCCCCGAAGGCATGCAGATTGGGCATGGAGTGCGCCCTTCCGCCATTGCGAAAGTCTTTACGGCCGGGGGATTGATTCAAACCGGCAACCAGCTTGACATGGCAATAGAAGGCGATGGCTTTTTCCAGGTGAATCTCCCTGACGGCAGCATTGCCTATACGCGGGACGGTGCTTTCAAAATCAATGAAAACGGGAACATTATGACCGCCGACGGGTATCTGATGACGCCGGCACTTACCGTTCCCACCAATGCCGAACTTATTACCATTGGTTCCGACGGAACTGTTTCCGCCACCATTCCCGGCAACAGCACCCCCCAAACCCTGGGTACCATCCAATTGGTGCGTTTCGCGAATTCGGCAGGGCTGGACGCCCGCCTGGGCAAGAACTTGTTGTTAGAAACCCAAGCTTCAGGCACACCTAGCACGGGCCAGCCTGGGCTGGATGGCCTGGGCACTATTTCGCAAGGTTTCCTGGAAAACTCGAATGTACAGGTGGTGGAAGAAATTCTCCAGATGATCATTGCGCAGCGGGCCTATGAAGCCAACTCGCGCGTTATTCAAACCGCGGACGAAATGCTGCAGACCGCAAACAATGTCCGGAGATAAGCGTGGAGGCAACGTGCCATGCATAAAACAGGAGTCTTTCTGATTGCCACAGTGGCGCTGATGCATTTTGCAGGCGCCGATACGCTCACGTTGAAGGAAGAAGCCTTTATCAAAGGGCCCAAAGTCTTCTTGGGTGATATTGCGGATATTGAAGGGGAGAATGCGGACGCCCTGGCCTCCATCGACTTGGGATCCGCGCCGCAGCCCGGCGAATCGCGCCAATTGCATGCGGCGCTGGTGGAATCCCGTCTTCGCACGGCGGGGGTCAAGAATGTCGTTGTAAAAGGCGCCCCGCAAGTAAGGACGACGACGCTGCATACGGAAGTAACCCCAGACATGATCGTGGAATCACTTCGGATGTACATTGAGTCGCAGATGCCCTGGGAACCTGAGAACACAGAAATTAATGTGCCCATCCCACAGGAAAGCGCGGTAGTGCCGGACGGTGAACTCAGTCTAATCTGGCGGGCCAGTCCTCAATACCGGTATCTGGGCGAAGGTTCATTTCAGGGTTCGATAGAAGTCGATGGCCACGTTCAGAAGACTCTTCTGTGCAGGGCCATAATAGAAACTTATGCGAATGTGGTGTTGGCTTCCACGGACATTCAACGGGGAAAACCCATCTCCCGGTCGAATGTGGAAAGCAAGCGCATGGCTGTTTCGCGGGCGCCGGCAGGGGTTGCTACCCGGATGGAGGAGGTTGTAGGCCTTATTGCCAGCAAAACCATCTTCCCGGGGCAGCCTATTACCAACCGGAATGTCGTGGCCCGCACGGTAGTGCACCGCAACCAAATTGTCCCGGTGGAAATGCGGTCGGGCGTCTTGTTTATTCAGACGCGTGCATGCGCCTTGAATGACGCACGCGCAGGTGAGTTGGTGGTATGCGCCAATTTAAATTCTTCGGAACAGTTCCAGGGTGTGGTGCGAGAAGATGGAGTGGTGGTCGCACAATGAATAAAAAGCAATGGAGCCGTAAGACGATGATACAGTTTCCGCGAATCCTGCTGGTACTGGCACTTGCGGCGCCCTGCGCCTCCGCAGATTCGCTGTTTACGCGGAGTGCGGAGAAAAGCGGAACGCTGGTTTCGGACAAAGTGGAGAGGTTCGAGGTGGGAGATCTGATAACCGTCATGGTCCGGGAAAGCATCGATGCATCCACCACATCGAATACCAACACCAAAAAGGAAGTGGACACCAAAGAGGAAGCCAATGCGACGGACAATGAATTCTTTGTGGCCGATAAGCCACAGGGGTTGAACCTTATGAACCCGAAGACTTTGCCAAACTGGGACCTTGGGGTAACCAATGAAACCAAGGCCCGCGGCAATACGATGCGGAAAACCACCCTCACGACGGCGGTCACCTGCACCGTAAAAGAAGTGTATCCCAATGGCTTGATTTTTCTGGAAGGTGAACGCAAAGTTGCATTGAACCGGGAGGATTCAACCATTCATGTGTCGGGCAAGGCCCGTGCAAAAGACGTGGCGGCAGGAAACACGATTCAGTCTTCTTTATTAGCGGATGCGGAGATTGTGCTCCGCGGGAAGGGACCGTTGTGGAACAATCAGCGGCGCGGCCTTTTCACGCGATTGCTGGATTGGATTTCACCGTATTAGCGGAATGAAGCCGATGAAACGATTTTTTTACATAATGCTTGCGATACTGATGACAAGCACACTGGCGCAGGCGGCCCGCATCAAAGATCTATGCGACGTTCAAGGCGCGCGTGGAAATATGCTCAAGGGCATCGGCATTGTGGTGGGGTTGGCGGGGACAGGTGACTCAGCGGCCGCGGCGGTAGCAGCGCAACAGCGTGTGCTGGATAGGATGGGCATCGAAGTTTCCAATCTCAAGGAATTGAAGTCCAGCAATGTGGCAGTGGTGATGGTCACCACCACGTTGCCTGCATTTGCCAAGGAAGGGACCCGCCTGGATGTATTGCTGGATTCACTTTATGACTGCAAGAGCCTGGAGGGCGGTACTCTTCTGGAGACTCATTTGACCGGACCCGGGCTTGATGAAACGGTCTATGCCGTAGCGCAAGGCCCCGTGTCGGTTGGAGGATTCAATGCGGGTGCAGGCGGTGGTGGAGGCGGCGCGTCGGTGCGCAAGAATCATGTTACGGCGGGCCGTGTTCCGATGGGAGCGCACGTGGAACGCGAAGTGCCTTCCACCATAACCGATGGTGAACGCATCATGCTTTTGTTGAAACGGCCGGATTTTTCCACCGCCCAAAGCATTCAGGAGGCGATTGACACCGTGGTGAGCGCTGGTGCGGCGGTTGCCATGGGAGCAGGCACTGTGCGGGTTACGATTCCGGAAGGTGAACGTTCTGATTTAGTGGGATTTATCGCCAAGCTGGAGGCCATTGACGTTAAAACGCAAATGTTGACTCGAGTGATTATCAATGAGCGCACCGGGACCATCGTGGTGGGGGGCAATGTCATCATTAAGCCGTGTCAGGTCGCTCATGGGAGCCTGACTCTGAAGATCGCCACCACCCCGCAGGTAACGCCGGCCCTCCCCTTCACCGACGCCCAGCCTGTTGTCACCCAGAGTACGACGGTTACAGCTCAGGAGCAGGAGGCATATTTGATGCCCGTTGAGGGAACCTCTGCGGGAGATGTTGCGGAAGCTCTGAACCGGTTGCGGGTTACTCCTCGGGACATGATTTCCATTTTCCAGGCCTTGCGGGAGGCCGGGGCACTCGAAGCCGATTTGGAGATCATGTAATGCTTTATGTGAATCCCATAGCATCAAATCAATTTTTCCGGGAAGATAGTAATGCGCGGCAGGAAGTGCGTGAAACCCAGGCGCTCAAGGAGTTTGAACGCCTATTTCTTTACCAATTGCTCCATGAAATGCGGAAAACTGTTCCCAAGGACTCACTTTTTGGACATTCTTCCCAGCAGGACTATTTTGAGGAGATGTTTGACGACTGTTTGGCGGGGCAACTTGCCGAGTCAGGGCAGTTTGGAATAGCGAAGCAAATGCAGGATCAATTGAAGTTAAGCGCGGCGCGTAGTGCGCCGATAAACAAAGCAGACGCCCCGGCGGCGCCTGCCGGGAGGCAGATCTAATGGATCTTCTTGCAATTAGCGCGGCAGGCCTGGCGATCCGGGAAACCGCAAAGCTGATCAGCGAGTTTCGCCAGTCGCGGACGGTTAAACGGCAATTTGAATCAGCGCTGGCCAAAGCCTTGGAAAACAGCACATCGACAGGGAAAACGGCCAAAACATCCAAGCAGCGGTATGATCTTCAGAGTTCGGAATTCATCCGGCTGCGGGATGTTAATGGAAACGGCATGCTGAGCCGGGCAGAAAGCGGTTTTGATAAAACCATTTTTAACCGGGTGGACTCGAATTCTGATGGCCAGCTTTCGAGAGATGAGTTGATTGCCTATTTTAAAACCCAGGCATGAATGTGAATAGCATGGAACAGGAACTGGAACATCTTTGCAGCCTATTTGACAATGAACTGGAACGTCAGGAAAACGTTCTGGCGGTTTGCACGGCGCAGGGCAAAGCGGCCCGTGCCCATGATCTTGAATATCTCGAAGCCAAGACGGCCGCATTAAATGCGTTGATTCGGGAAGCCGTGGATGCGGAACGCGAACGGCTGGAGGTGGTGGGGCGCCTGGTGGACGCATACCAGTTGGGGCCGGAGCATCAGACACTGAGTGATTTGATTGCCGTAGCCCCTGAGCCCTGGAAAACACGGTTGAGAGAGTTTCAAACCCGGATGAAACATGTTCTCATGGATACCCGCAAGGTGGTACAGGAGAATACGCAGGTTATCCGGCGTTCCCTGGGGGTGGTGAACGAGGCGATGAAAACATTGCTGGATTGTCTTCCTTCCACTCCCGGCAACTATGATGGCAAAGGCGAAGAAATCGGCAGCATGGCGGTGAATCCAGCCATGATTGACACACGAGGATGACCCATGGGCGCCTACCGTATTACCCAACAGATGATGGTTAGCCGGGTGCTTCGGAATTTAAGTCTTCAAAACCGCCGCATTCTAGATCTGCAGGAACAACTGTCCACCGGCCAGAGTGTGAACCGGCCCTCCGATAATCCGATGGCTGCGCGCCGTGCGATCAATGCACAAAATGTATTAGCGCAAAACACGCAATATCTCACTAACATCTCAACGATTGGCCCCTATCTTACGGAAACAGAAACATCGATCTCCACGGTGGAAGACTTCCGCCAGCGCGCCTATGAACTGACCCTGCAAGGGCTCAGCGACACGAATGGGCAAACGCAACGCGACCAGATTGCCCTGGAAATCAATTCAATCCTGGAGGACGTGATAACGCAAGGCAATTATGTGAGCAATGGACGGTACATATTTGCCGGCACTCGCACCGCCACCAAACCGTTTACGGCCACACGAAATGCCGCGGGGGAATCCACGGCGGTTGCCTTTGAAGGGAATACGGAAACGTTTGAAATTGAAATTTGCACAGGCACCCGGGTCACTGTTAATCAAAGTGGAGAAGACGTGTTTCTTCAAACCACCGGGACTTCGGTGAACATTTTCGAAACCCTAATCAACATTCGGGATCATCTCCGCGCGGGCGACACCGCCTCCCTCCAAAGCGACTTGGAGGATCTTGTCCAATCCCAGGATCAGTTGATGGTGGCGGTGGCTAAAATTGGGGCCACACAGAGCCGTATAGAAAGCGTGGAAGGAAATCTTCGTGACATCAATACGCAGATGGAAAAGGTGATTTCGGATAACATTGACGCCGATTTCGCGGATGTGGTTGTCAACCTGAATTCTCAATCGAACGCGTTTCAAGCCTCTTTAAGCGCTGCGGCCCGTGTTATTCAGCCGAGCCTGCTGGATTTTCTTGGGTAAACGCGCTTCCTCCATCCATTCCATCCTGGCTATCCGATCATGGTATACTGCCGGTATAAAAAAAGCATTTACCGGAGCATTGCCATGAAGAAGCCATGGATCATATTGGTATGCATCGTTCTGGTTTCGTGCCAGCGGAGCCCTAGCGAGGTTGTCAACAAGGTATTAACCGACTTCGGAATACGAAAACCACCGCCCGGGCAGGTATCGGAATCTGACAAGATATTCAAGCAACTGGATCCCATCGGTGCGGCGGAGCAAAAACGGTTGAACCTCGATCAGGGTCAGGGCGTGGTGAAGTATCAGAGCGAAGGCCTGCGCGGCATGTATTACAAAGAAAAGAAGGTCTATGAGAGCTATTATCCGTTGGAGGCCAGTGCCATAGGCAAGGGCTCGGATGTTATCCCCAGCGGATACTATGGCTACATTGAGTTCAGTTACCGGCTATATCAAAGCGGGCGAGTGTCCACGCGTACGGAGGCCATGGCTAAAGTGGCTGATATTCCCACTGACACCATGGGAAGAGAGGTGTATCGGTACACCTTGGGTACGGGTGGTGAATGGGATGGCGGCAAAGGCCAGAAGATGAAAAACTGAAGGGCTGCTTTTTACGCATGCGGCAGTGGAGGTTCCTGATACTATGTGCAGAAATTTAGTACTTTTGGCAAGCATACTTATGTCCGCTGGTACGTGGGCTGTGGAAGAAGAAGTGGCGATTCGCGAGGTGATTCAACAACAGCTCATGTTCACCAAGATTCCAGGGGATACTAAACTGGATCCAGGTATTTATACCGGCGACGTCTATATGATGTGGCCCAATGGAGAAACCCATCGGGGACAAAATGATGTGGTTTCAGCTTTTGAGAAATACCGGAAGCAATTGGCCAAGGATTTTACCACATTCGAGTTTAAGGCAGAGGATCTTCAAATCCGCGTAAATGGTGATTTTGCCTGGGCCACCACCCGCATCCTGATGAATGCCACCACCCAGGAAAAGAAGCAGCCCGTGTCTGATAGGTCATGGTCAACATTTGTTCTAAACAAAAAGGATGGCAAATGGCGGATTGCGCACGAACACAACAGTCCGCTGCCGCCTGCATGATTTTGATATTGGGCTTCGTTTTGCTTATTCGCACACCGGCTCGAACCGGACACTATTTTTGAATACGCGCGGATAGATCAGGTATTCATCAAGCGGTCCCGGCCCACAACTGCCGTTGCCCAGACCGGATAAGGCAAAATCCACATATAGACTCATGGCATTGTCCGGCCAGAGCACCATTTGATGGGCGGCCTCACTGAGTTGTTCCAAAGAATATGGGTGCACGCTGATATTTAGTGCATCGGCTTGTGCGCAGACTTTCAGACCAATCCCATCTGGCCGGCACAATGTTGCCCAGCGCACATCGGTCTTGTTTCCATATTCTTGGGGAACCAGGTAGGGGCAATCGCCCGGGGCAATGGTGTCGGTGTACAATCCGATTAACGCCCCCTGTTTGCGGTCAGGATAGCTCTCATGAGGGCCGCGGCCATACCATGAGAACGCTGAGAAGTCTGATGATAATTTTGCGCGTAGACCAATACGCGGCAAATGGTGCAAAGTACTTTTGGGAGTTAGTGTTTGCAGGAGGGTAACAGCACCGTTTGCCTCGATCCCGTAGGTCCAAAGGCCTTCAAACAGCAAGGCGTTATTACCGCCAATAACATCGAATAAGACATGTATGCCAATCTTTCCCGAAGCGGAAGAATCAACAGTCACTTTCTTCGCATTAGTGGCCACCGCATAGTATCCGGCATTGCGCCATGCGATGATAGCCTTCGGAATCCGGTCATTGTCTGTGGCGGCACGCCAAAGATTCAGCGAAATGCCTTCCGAGAGAAGTTCTATATCTCTGTATTGCCAGGAAGTAATGATTCCGGATTGTTTCTCCAGGATCAGGCGGAAATTTTCCCCCGTAACCACGACAGATTCTGAAGTCTCTTCATGGGTGAGCAGTGTGAGGAAATCGTGATCTTTTCTTACAGGCATGGTGGTTTGGATGGGCAATAAAAACTGTTCCCAAGCCACTTCATGACCTTTTGCCGCCCAATTTATATCTTCTGCGAGAGTAAAATGGATTGAAATGGCATATTCCGTGCCGGTGGGAGGAGTGGGAAGTTTAATGGGGATGGTAAGCACGGCACTCGCTTGGGGCTGGAGGTTCAAACGCGGCAAGGCGCCCTGCTCCAGAAGGATTCCATTCTCTATCAGCCGCCAGGTGACGTCCAGATAGTCCAGGGGTATAAACAAGTGCCTGTTTGTGACCCGTATTTTGCCCTCAGCCAGATTCTCCTGGGTTACTTCAACTGGCTGAAAGATTTTTTTACATTCCCAGAGTCCTGGATGCGGCTTTCGGTCCGCGTTCACAAGACCATTCCCGCAGAAGGAACCATCGGTCGGCATTTCGGCTAAATCGCCGCCATAGGCCAGCCAAGGCTTCTCAGCGGTTTCCATGTTTTCGAAGTCAGCCCAGAAAACGGCTCCCGCCCAGGGTGTTTTGGCTTCCTGGCGAATCTGTGCTTCATCCAACGCATGATCGAAAATACCCACACGCTGAATTTTCCCCCGGGAGGCATTTTCACTGACCGGATTGCGCCCAATGAATACCGCGCATGGGTAATGCCGGATTTTTCCCTGGGCAGCTTTCTCTACAGCCAGCGTACCATCAATAAACAGCTTTGCGCTTTTCCCATCATATATGGCGGCAATGGCATGCCAGTGTCCAAACCAATCTTCGGGGATCGGCGCGGTGACCAGAAGCCGTTCGCCCAAATCGAGATCAAAGCCCAACGAGATCATTTCATATTGATACAGGATGAATTGATCTCCTTTGCTCACAAATACATTCTGATACTCATGCGGTTCGGGGCAAACCCAGGCTATGATTGTGATGGCGCCGCCGGTGATATCCAGCGCCGGACACGGCGGCACCGCCACGTATCCATTCCGGAGCGCATGCCCCTCATTTTCTTCGATCACCTCGCCCACTACGAAACATTTCAGATTCGAGGCGCGATCTTGAATGAAGTGGCTTGTTTTTTGACGGAGCGACTGATCCACCCAATCCCAGATGAAGCCGCCCTGCATACGCTTATGCGTGCGGATGGCTTCCCAGTATTCCTTTAAATTCCCCGTGCTGTTGCCCATTGAGTGGGCGTATTCACACATGATAATGGGCCGGTCATCTTCTTTTTCCGCCAACTCGATGAGTTCCGCGAGGCTGGGGTACATTGGCGCGATAATGTCCAGCATGGGCGATTCCTCCGCGGGATGATAATGGATGACCCGCGTGGGATCATGCGCCCGAAGCCACTCCGCCATCGTATCGTGATTCGGCCCATACCCCGATTCATTGCCCAGCGACCACCCGAAAATGCAGGGATGGTTTTTATCCCGCTCAAACATGCGCATGGCCCGATCCAGGAAGGCTGTTTCCCATTCCGGATCATTGGCGAACTGCCCCCAGAACGAGTGGGACTCCAGATCTGCTTCATCCAGCACGTAGAGTCCATATTCATCGCACAGTTCAAGAAAACGCGGAGGATTCGGATAGTGCGAAGTGCGCACGGCGTTAATATTGAACCGCTTCATCGTCAGGATATCCTGAATCATCCCCTCCTCGGTTACAGCCTTCCCGCGATCCGGATCATGGTCATGGCGATTGGTTCCCATGATAAGCACCGGTTGACCGTTGATCAGCAACTGCCCCTCTTTACGCTCTACCTTCCTAAATCCCGTTTTGCATCGCAGGGCTTCCAGCACCTTTCCGGAATCATCCAACAGGGTGAGCACCACCGTGTACAGATACGGATCCTCCGCGGACCATTTCCGGGGATTATCCACGGAAAACACCAGCCGCTTTTCCGCTTCCGGCGTGATGGGATACATCCCCTTGTTTTCTTTTACGGCAACACGCTGTCCGGACGCATCATATACTTCCGCGCGCACGGTCACGGATACCAGCATCTCTCCGGTGCGGTTGTGAATCCGCGCCATCACCGTGAGTGTGCCGTTTTTATACCCGGCATCCAAATCGGAATATACAAAGAAATCGCGGAGATAGAGCGGCGGAACCGTAAAAAGAAACACATCGCGTGGAATGCCGGATAGCCGCCACATGTCCTGATCTTCAAGATAGCTGCCATCACACCAACGAAACACCTTGCAGGAAATTGTGTTTTCGCCCGGCTTCAGATAGGACGTGATATTAAATTCCGCCGGGGTCATGCTACCCTGGCTGTAGCCCACTTCCTGTCCGTTCACCCACACGTACAAGGCCGATTGCACCGCGCCGAAATGCACGAAGACCTGATTGCCCGTCCAACTCTCTGGAATGGTGAATGTGCGGCGATAACACCCCACGGGATTAAAATCGGGATTTGTTTCCGGTGGTTGCGCGGGATGACACAGGTTCCGCAAATTAACATAGATGGGCACATCGTAACCTTCGAACTGCCAATTGCTGGGCACGGGAATCTCCGCCCATCCGCTCACATCGTATCCGTCCGTGTAAAAATCGTCTGGCGCCTCAGACGGTTTCTTCACCCAATGGAATTTCCACGTTCCATTCAAGGATTGATACAGGGGAGAGGATTGTTCCGCATTCGTTAATGCTGCGGTGGCATCCAAAAACGGGATATATGACGCATGGCCGGGTTCCTTGTTTCGTTGGACCATGGCCGGATTTTCCCAATCTGCTAGATTAACGTTCATCTGGTAATCCACTCCAAAAAAACTGCTGTTCGGGATTATTACGACACACTGCGCATCCACCAATACACCCTCACTGCCTGCATTCACTCACGAACCCATCCCCCTATGGCGTTTGTTCATGCGTGCGATGTATTGGTTAAACAACTACTTTCTGTCTGTCCAAAAGGGTTAGGCGCTTAGACCGCCCGTAACATTCAAACATTGACCTGTAATATACGATGCATAGGGGGAGGCAAGCAACAAAATAGCGCCAGCGGCGTCTTGGGGGGTGCCTGCGCGGCCGAGGGGGATCAGCATGGTAGCCATGCCCTTGAGATGGCTTGGTATGCCCAAGGCTACCTGCTCTCCCGCTACTGCGATTTTCTCGCCAGATTCTGCGTCCTGCGTGAGCCGCGTTTCGATGAGACCGAACGCCACTGCATTACAGCGGATGCCAAATGCACCCCATTCTTTTGCGACAGTCTTGGTCATGCCCAGGATGCCGCTCTTGGCGGTGCTGTAGTTGATTTGGCCGACATTGCCAAACAAGCCGGAAGTTGAAGCAACATTAATAATGCAGCGTGGTTCGGGGTCTTTTCCTTCGCCTTTTTCCGCTTTTGCGGCTTCGCGCATAAATGGAGTGGCAGCCCGGATCAAGCGAAATGGGGCCACATTATGAACATCCAGCATGGCCTGAAACTGTTTATCCGACATCTTGTGCAGCATGCCGTCCCAGGTGTAGCCGGCATTATTCACCAGAATATTCAGCTTGCCAAAGGCATCCATCGTCTTTTTCATCAACTCATTGGGAAAGTCCGGGTTTGTCACATCGCCCGCAACGGCAATTGCCTCGCCGCCGGCCGCTTTAATTTCCGCCACCACCGCTTCGGCCGGTTCAGCATCCAAATCGCTGACCACCACCTTTGCGCCTTGTTCCGCAAAGAGTTTTGCAGCCGCGGCCCCAATGCCCCGGCCCGCGCCGGTGATAATTGCTACTTGACCTTCCAACATTCCTGGCATAATCTATCTCCTTCTGTCCGTAAAGAAGGTTATCATACCTGAAACGGAACGCAATTTCACAACGTCTAATAAAATAAACTGGAGATGATAAACCCATGACATCTTTTCTTCTGACAGCCCTCGCCACCCTTCAGCCTCTTCTGGCCGCTCCCGTTGGAACGGCGGCATGTCTCTTTCGTGAACGCCCTATCCTGTTAGGTGCACACCGGGGCGGATGCGGCCTATGGCCTGAAAACACAATCGAGGCATATCGGAATACAGCCAAACGGTGGCCGAATACATTAATGGAGGGTGACGTGCAGTTGTCCAAGGACGGTCATGTCGTTGTATTCCATGATTCCGCCGTGGACCGCACCACGAATGGAACCGGCCTTGTTTCAGAGAAGACCCTGGCCGAATTAAAAGCCCTGGATGCTGGTTACCATTTCACCCTGGACAGCGGAAAGACGTTTCCATGCCGTGGGAAAGGGATAACAATTCCCACCCTAGCCGAAGTAATTGAAGCCCTTCCAAACAATCTGTTTCTGGTGGAAATCAAAACATCCGGGCCCAGTGTAGACGCGGTGATTAAGGTGCTTCGCGAAACAAAGGCCACGCAACGTTTTTTGCTGGCGTCATTTGACCCCGCCACCATCGCCCATTTACATAAACACGCTCCGGAAATCGGCACCTGCTACGATGTTTTAGATGCGGTGGAAATGCTCACGGCCCTCCGGCAGGGCAAGTGGGAACACTACACGCCCGTTCATGCCATGCTCACCCTCTCTCCTGAATTGGAGAAACAATTCAATGTTACTCCCGCCGAATTCGCCGCTATCCGGGAAAAGGGCATTCTGGTCCAATTTTTTACGCTTAACACCGAAGAAGAAATAAAACATTACCTCCAATTGCCCGTCGACAGCATTCTCTCCGATAACCCGGAAATCCTGGATAGAGTACTCCAGGCGGAACAGAGAAAATAAGGTGTTGTTGTTCCACATGAAACGGTTGGAATTTTCCCATCCCAGAATGAATCGTGAGTTTAACACCATTCAATGCATGATCCGCATGTATTGCAGGAAACACCACAATACTCGGCATGAATTCTGTCCTGAATGCGCAGAACTGCTGGAGTATGCCCGCGCACGCCTTGGCAAATGTCTCTTTCAAGAGGGTAAAACCACCTGTGCGAAATGCCCTGTCCACTGTTATAAACCGGCAATGCGTGAGCAGGCCCGCGCTGTAATGCGTTTTGCTGGTCCCCGTATGATCTATCATCACCCCATTTTAACTTTTTGGCATTATATTGATGGACGCAGGGAAGAACCCATCAAAAAAGACTGAAATTGTATTTATCCTGATCCTTTGTTTTACTATTTCCACGGGAAAAATTATGGTGCATTATATGGAAAAAAGGTTAAGCAGATCATGCATACGGCGGTGTTACGGCTGAATTCCGAGGACAAGAAGGGCATTGTCTATAACGTATCGAAATTTCTGTATGAGCGTGGCGGAAACATTATCGACGCGCAGCAGCATACGGAACAACTCGACAACCGGTTTTTCATGCGTGTGCATTTTGACCGCCGGGAAATGCAGTGCACCAAGCAGGAACTGAAACGGGAGCTTGATGAACTCGCCGCCGCAAACAACATGGAAGTCGAGATTACCTTTAATGATGAGCGCAAACGCATGGCCATTCTGGTCTCAAGGTATGACCACTGCCTTTATGATCTGTTTCTGCGGCATCAGTATGGTGAAATCAACGCGGACATTGTTCTCGTGGTAAGCAATCACCCCGATCTGGAGCATGTCGCCGCCAATTTTAAGGTTCCCTATTGTTGTGTTCCCATAGAGAAGAGTGAGAAGGAATCGGCGGAAAACAAAATTCTGGAATTATTCCAGCAGCATTATATCGATTTCATAGTCCTTGCGCGGTATATGCAGGTCTTAACCCCGCTAATGGTCAATGCCTACCGTAAACGTATTATTAATGTACATCATGGATTCCTGCCAGCCTTCAAAGGGGCCAAGCCCTATCATCAGGCGTATGAGCATGGTGTGAAGCTGATTGGTGCAACCAGCCATTATGTTACGGAAGATCTGGATATGGGGCCCATCATTCAGCAGGAAACAGTACGCGTGAATCATACCCATAGTGTCGAGGATCTGGTTTCGATGGGACGGGATGTGGAAAAGAAGGTTCTGGCGTATGCAGTAAAGGCCCATGCCGAAGACCGGATCATGGTGTATCGGCATCGTACGATTGTGTTTGAGTGACAAGGGGAAAAACTTGTTTTTGGGGGATGAAAACAGCGGATATAAGCCCCGTGTTGGGGTCTTAATACGTAAATTCCAAGAAAACTGCCCAGTTTGCCGCGCGGCCGTTTTTCCACTATCCACAGAATCCTGTTTTCGCTTAGAAGTTTTGGCACTATTAGATCCCTCTTGCTATGGCAAAAGGAATATGATAGGATACTGCGTGGAATGTGCTGGAGGTCCAGCAGAAATTAGGAAGAGTCGAGTGTCAGTTGGTCCGTTGGTCGTGCGAGATGTTCCCGCCCCGTTGGTCCCGTACTGTCCCGACACAAACTGAGTGCTTTCGGGACGTAGGATCCGAATAGCCCCTCAAGAGGAGCTTGTGCTTCGATGAACATCTTTGTAGGCAATTTGTCGTACAACACTTCGGATGACAACCTTCGGGAAGTCTTTGAACAGTACGGCCAAGTGGATGCGGCGCGCATTGTGATTGATCGGGAAACGCGCCGGTCACGCGGGTTTGGGTTCGTGGAAATGCCAAACGAGTCCGAGGGCCAGGCGGCGATTCAGGCGCTGGAAGGCTACCGCCTGGACGGGCGCCCGCTGAAGGTCAATGAAGCGCGCCCGCGTGAAGAGCGTCCGCCGCGCAGCGACCGTGGCGGCGAGCGCCGTCCGCGTCGGTATTAATCGTTTCTGACACAACGACTGAGTACGAACGAAGATGCAGGCCGGGGCGGTGACGTCCCGGCCTATTGTCTAATTTGATGAAGGAAGAGACCGAGGTTCTCCGGGGCGGTATTCTGATTCCAGATGCTGACGCAGATCACTCTCGTCCAGCCATACGGGCTTGGTTTCACATGCGATAAACATAGGGACTTGGTCCGCGTAGTGCGGCGAGGTTTCGTCCAGTGTGGCGCTCCCGAACTGATGGATGCTTCGTGAATGCACCTTGCCTGCCTGATCCCAGGTGGCCATCAATACATAGCAGTCGCCTGCCATGCCTTCCAGATGGTCCTTTTTCCAGTTCCCATATACGGCGTGTAAGGTGTCCGGGCCTCCGCATAATCCCACATTAACCGTGCCGCGCACCAGGCGGTTCACCTGTCCCCACGGCACATCGACCTTTCCATACAGATTTTTCAGCAGATGCGCTTTTTCTTTGAAGGTTTCAAACAGATCGGGCTCCTTATGGCCAAACATCTTGGCGCGCACGATTGGTTCCATGCTCAGGATTACAATCGCAGCACTAGTATTTTCCAAGGTGGTGGTGTAATCCCATTTTTTCAATACTTCCTGGGCTTCCGCAATGACTTGATCGTTCCCTGCTGGCATTTCGAGCAGTTTTTTACCATAATCGCTTACCAGGAAATCTTTGGAATACGCAATATCATACTTGTAGGTGTAAAATTCCTCTTCCGTGATGGAATCATCGGCGCCGAGTAACTCCAGCAATCGCAAACTCCGGTTTGTCATGTGATCCATTGGTTCGATGCCCAGGGTTTTTGAAAAATCCTCCGGTTTCGGATTGTTGGGGCCTATGGTGGTGCGAAATGGCGACGAATTGCAGTTCTGTACAAATCCCGACTCCGGATTTCTCACCTGCGGCACCTTTTCAAAGGGCAGGTATTCCGTCCAGAGGGTTTCAGAGGTATTTCCTGGCAAATATTCCTCCCAGTCATAGCCTTCCGCGCGCACAGGGAATTTAGCATTGTAGATGTACCAGATATTGCCCGTTTTGTCCGCATAGCCGACATTGAACGAGGGAATAGCTTGTATACGCATGGCCTGCTCGAACTCATCGACGGTTGTAGACTTGCCCATGCGGTACCATTGCTCCACCTGCCGGATATCGCCATACCCGGCATATCGGATCGCATACACTCCGTGCGGACTCCGTATCACGGGGCCATGCACCGAATACGCGACTTCCCGCCGCAAGGGAATGGAGAATCCCTTCCACAGGCGTATCCAAATGATCATGTTGTCTCTTTCCAGGTCACGCCAGTGCCCGTCAAACTTGTATTGATTCAGATTCTCCGGATTCATCTCCAGTGCGTAAACATCCACCAAATCCGGCATATTCACGGTGTGTGCCCAGCCCAAATCGCGGTTGTGGCCGTGGAGAACAACCGGCGTGCCTGGAAACACCCCGCCGATGATATCCAGACCTTCATTACTCTTTAGCCGGGCCTCATACCACGCTACCGGGCCGGTCCATGGCTGATGTGAGTTAATCGCGAGATGGGTCTTACCGTCCGGAGTTCGTCTCGGTGCGATGGCGAAGGTGTTCGATCCAATCGGCAGATCTTCGGAATGGAATTGCCTTCCCATCGCCACGGCTTTTTGGGAAACAGAATGTTTGGGTTTCTTGCTCAACAGTTCTTTCAGATGATGGTCCATGCCAAAGAAGAGCGGCGACTTCGCCACAAACCCCATTACAACGTCCTTGCCATCGGTAGGCAACACGCCCGGAATCACTTTCTCCGGATGCAATACGGCGTAATGATTGTAGCCTTCGGCATACGCTTCACAGATTTTCCGTGTCTCCGGCGCCAGATCCGTTTCGTATTTTTCCTCCACGATTTCACGGAAACGAAACAGCTTCACCAGATAATCGAATGGAGCCGCCTCCAAACCATTGATCGAGGCCAGCAGGCCACGCGCCAGGAACACGCCTTCCTGAATGGTGTCGAAGTCATCTTCGCAATGCGCATAGGCCAGTCCGTATGCCACATCCGCATCCGTTTTTCCATAGATATGCGGTACGCCGTAACTGTCGCGCAATATTTTGACATCATACTTCCCGGCAGGGGGAATGAATTGTTTCAGATCAACCGTGTTTTGTTCACAGGAAATCAATAGAACCGTAAAAAAACTCAGACAAATACACCGAAAAATAGTTTTCATGGCAAGATCCTCTCTCTTGCCCTTTTGACCGGCTTGGCTAAATGCAGGGTTTCAGTTCAGGACTAAGAACCCTTTATTTTACCGAATGCAAAAAACGGGAGAACTTCATTTTTGAGGGAAGATACGCGCCGGTTAGATTTGCCCCGGTAAAATTAGCCCTCGTTAACACGGCCTCCTTGAGATAGGCTTCTCGCAGGTCCGCTTTCATGAAATTGGCGTTGTCCAGATTGGCCCGAAGAAAATTGGCCATCTGCAAATGGGCCTCGCCAAAAAACGCGTTGCTGAGATTGGACCCCGAAAAATTCACTTCTTCCAGATGCGCCCGGAAAAAATTGGCCCCGCTCAGATCCATATCCCTGAAATCGCGCCCGGATAGATCCGCTTCGTTTAATATCGCCTCGTGTAATAATGCCCCGAACAGGTTCGAACCGGTCAGCACGGCCCGGGTCAGGTCGGCTATCCGCAAATCAGCCCCGGATAAATCGGTCCGTCCGAGATTGGCGGAATGAAGGCTTGCACGGCTCAGATTTGCTTCGTGCAAGTTGCAGGCAAACAAATTGGCTTTATTCAGGCATGCATTGCTGAAATTCACCCCCGCCAAATTCATATTGGCAAGATTGGCACCCGTCAGGTCCGGAGAAAGCGAAGGATCCTCTTCACGCCAGCGATTCCAGGTATGCAGCCCCGCCATCAGCAGTTTTAGGTGTTCTTGATAGGCCATGCTGGACGCCTCCAGCGGCTACAGGCCGCCTTCCGCCCACCGCCCGTTGCACGGCCTTCCGCCCGAGGTCACATACCCTCGGGATCACTCTATCCACCTAAAGTGTACCGTTAATCTCTCAAAATTACAACCGAAATCAGTATAATGAGGCATTTGCGAAATAGGTATTTTTCTCCTCTGGGTACATGAAAAAGCAACGATTCGGCTGCGCAATGCCAGTAATCCGCTCTGTATCGTTTGATTTTTAGATAGAAAGGCCTATTTCGCAAATGCCTGGTATAATGAGAAATTATACGACTGGCACTTAAGGCTGCTTTAAATTGGGTGGTAGTTGTTTAGCGGTCCAAAATGCCTTCTCGAAGATCCCTGGGCATGGCGGCGGGCCGCTCGCATCGGCTTTTCAACGTCACGTGGGTTTTCTTATCCGACGCTTCATGAAAGGCCTGCATAATGTCCAGCACATGAAACGCCAAATCTCCGTTGGCCCTGTGGTTGCGCCCGGTCCGGATGGCATACGCCATGTCCGCCACGCCCAGACCTCGGGAATTCTCGGCGTATCCACAGGCTTGCGGAACCTCCTTGAACTCCTGCGCGCCCATGCGCCGTATTTTCACGGTGTCGCCGAAGCTGTTGGGATCGCCTACAAGCATCGACCCGGCTCGCCCGTGGATTTCGATGCAAGAGAGCGTGTGCGCCCACACGTCGAAACTGGTGATGATTGCGCCTATCGCGCCGTTGGCGAATTCCATCAGGCCCGTCACATGCGTTGGCACGTCTACCGGCACAACTTTGCCTTTTTTCGGCTGGCTGGTGATCACCCGCTCTGGAAATGTGACCCGGGTCATACCCGTCACGCGATTGACCGGCCCCATGAGCGTGACAAGCGCGGTGAGATAGTAGGGGCCCATGTCAAACATGGGCCCGCCCCCGGCTTCATAATAAAACTCGGGATCCGGGTGCCAGCTTTCATGGCCATGGCATTGCATGAACGCCGTAGCAGAGACTGGTTCGCCAATCCATCCGCCATCGATAATCTTGCGAGCGGTCTGCACATTTGCCCCCAACACCGTGTCCGGGGCGCATCCCACGAGCAGTCCTTTCTTCCGCGCGGTTTCGAGCACCTCTTCGCCCGAAGCGCGCGTCAAAGCCAGTGGCTTCTCGCTATATACGTGTTTGCCCGCTTTTATCGCAGCGAGATCCACCTCGACATGCGCCTTCGGCACCGTCAGGTTCACTACCAGTTCAATGGACTTGTCCGCCAGCAACTCCTTCACGGTACACGCTTTCGGAATCCCATGTTCCTTCGCCTTGGCCTGCGCCTTCGTCTTCACCAAATCCGCGCACGCCGCTACCTCCAGCGCTTCAAAGCGCTTCATCATCTTAAAATAGATGTCCGAGATATTCCCGCACCCAATCACGCCAACTTTAACTGGTTTCATTATAGATCTCCGTGAACCATTTCATGTTTGAAGTCAGTCTTTTGAATTCCTGTCTGGCCATCCCAGAATATCCATGACATAAAAGGGCACTATCATGCAAATGACAACCAGCACAATATAAATTCCCACACGAAGCCACCAGGGCCCAGCAGTTGGATTTACAAGGACATAATAAAATAGAAGGAAATAGACCACCGTGGCAATCACTACGCCAACGATAAGCCGATAGATTATAAAAAGAACCCATTCCTTGGGTGATTCCGGCAACATTTCCCTTGGCATCGGCATCGCTCTCACCTCACAATTATAATCATTACCTGTTGATAGATACTACCACTATCCATCGATTTTATTCGATAGCATAATCGGTGCGCGAGGCACCCAAGCTGATAGCTGACCGCTGATAGCTACCTGCTCGCCCAGAGCATTCCACGGTGCATGATGGTGGTGCATTCCGGCGCGTCAAAATCTTCAGGTTGATGGCCGAACGACGCATAAAATACCCGTCCTGCGCCGTAGCTTCGCTTCCATACTACCGGCATGACGCATCCCTCGATCCATGGGTACTGTTCGCCGGTGAAGGTGGTGGTGGCCAACACCTCATTTGTGGGATCCACGTGCATGTAATAACACTCGGAATGAAGGCTGAAATCATTTAAGCCCGCCACAATCGGGTCGTCTTTTTTAATAATGTTTACGGTATAGTCAATGCAGCCGCCGGGATGTTCCGCGAACTGCCCGCCCACCATGAATTGGTATCCGGTCTGATTGCGGAAGGCATCGCCCATGCCACCGTGCCAGCCCGCAATGCCCACACCGCCGCGCACCGCATTCAACAGCGATTTCTCCTGTTCCCCTTTGAGTTCTCCCATGGTCCAACAGGGAACCACCAGATCCAAACGGGCCACTTTGCCTTCATCTTCCAGCGACGTCAGGGTATCGGACACTTCAACATCGTATCCCTGTTGCCGCAGAAAAGGAATAAACCGGTCCACGCATTCCTTTGGTTTATGGCCATCCCACCCCCCCCAAATTACCAATGCTGATTTCATTCTTAAAACTCCATGGTTGGCTATATTGCGTTATTCTTTTTCGGATATCCACACAAGACACGGCGGGATATTAAGCCAAACCGGTCCGCGCACGGTCAACTTGGGAAAGCGTTTGGGCAGCTTGCCTTTGAAAAAACGCCCCCCGGATGGAATCCAAGGACTATACGCATAGGAAAAGGTCACAAACCGTCCGCCGGGCCGAAGCAGATTGTAGGTTGCTTCTAAAATTTCATCCTGCAGTGCCTCAGGAAAACGGGTCCAGGGTAAGCCGGAGATAATCACGTCGCAATGATCGTACCCCGCTTCCTTCAGATAGTTGATTGTGTTCTGTGCAGAATCTTCATAACAATGGACACCGGGACACCGTTCGCGCGTGGCTTTCACAAACTCAGGATTGACCTCCATGGCGACGAAGTAGGCGTCCGGATCTTTCTTGTTCAAAATCACCTCTGTAAAAATACCCGTGCCTGGACCATACTCCACCACCACCTTCGCGCCCTTCAGATCGGCCATGTCCGTAATGGCTTCCGCCAGCTTGGGACCGCTTGGAGCAAAGGCGCCCGTTGTCCGGTTCGCCTTGAATACTTCTTTCATAAATGTCCAGCTAGACATACGTCTTCTCCTCTCAATTCCGTCCTGTACACCCCGTCCCAAGTACATATTCCGTATTGTGCCATAGTGTATTAAACGAAGACAAACAAAGACAATGGGAATAATAGAGTATACTCGGATAAGATGCAGAGAGGCATTTTCCACGAGATTTGCCTTGCCCTGAAGTTTTTCTTTACCATATTTGTCCTTAGCAAAATGGTTTTCTCAAGGGATTTTTGACAAAGAAAGGGTTTGATCCATGAAACGGTGTATTGGATTGTCTTGCCTATTCGCAATGCTCCTGACGGCGATTCTTGCTCTCGGTGGCTGTGCAACCTGCGATACATGCTGTAAAACCTGTGTAAAGGAAAAGTGCGTGGTGGTGTGGTCGGAAGGCACCGCTCCCAAGCGAATTTACCCCAATGACATAAACGCCGCCGTGGCGGAGGGTTTAAAATCCCTCAAAGGGTGGGAAGTGGTCACCGCCGATATTTCTCAACCGGATCAGGGTCTGCCGGATGAATTGCTCAACCGCGCGGATGTCTTGATTTGGTGGGGGCATAAAAAACATGATTTTGTAAACGATGCGCTGGTGGTTAAGATTGAGAAACGCGTAAAGGAAGGCGGGATGGGTTTTATTTCCCTCCATTCCTCCCATTTTGCCAAACCGAACAAGGTCCTCATGGGTACTGCCTGTTCCTGGGGCGACTATAAGAAGGATTCCACCACGTTAGACGTTACAGTGAAAGATCCTGCTCATCCTATCGCGAAAGGGATCAAAAATTTCACTATCAAACACAGCGAGCGGTATAGCGAGCCTTATGCTGTTAACGAGCCACAAGCGGTTGTTTTCGAAGGTGTTCACAAACTAAAGGGCGGAGGCGAGGATCCCTCGCGCATAGGTATGTGTTGGCAAGTGGGGAGGGGCAAGTTTTTCTACTTTCAGGCTGGTCACGAGACCGATCCTGTCTTTTTTGACGAAAATGTCCGCCAGATTATGCGTAACGCTGTTGAATGGGCAGCGCCGGACAAGCCATAAAAATATTAGGATATAATCTGAATAGGACCTATAGGCCACGTATGTCCTATAGGTCCTATTTCACAGGATTTGCAGGAGGCGAAAAGTGCAATAAGGATTATTCAACGGTCATTTTTTGTTTTATCTAATAAGTAACCGGAAATTAACGTGAATATGAACTGGCTTGTTGACATATTCTCCACCTGTTGGGCCGTGCTTGGGCAAATGGCGCCTTATCTGCTCTTTGGGTTTTTAATGGCGGGCATTCTGTCCGTATTGATACCGGCCGAATGGGTGGGGCGTCATCTTGGGGGGCGTGGTATCGGCCCGGTCTTTAAAGCTGCATGCCTGGGGGTTCCTCTGCCTCTGTGTTCATGCAGTGTAATTCCCGTGACGGCCTCATTCCGCAATCATGGGGCGAGCCGGGGCGCCACCGTGAGTTTTCTATTATCCACTCCCCAGACCGGTGTAGATTCCATCCTGGCCACCTATGCGCTGTTAGGCCCGGTTTTGGCTGTCTACCGGCCCTTGGTAGCGTTTTTTTCGGGAATCGTCGGCGGAAGCATTGCTGCTCTGGTGGACCAGGACCCGGCGCCGGCCAAAGCCGATGGCGAGACGGTGAACGGCTGCACGGATGACTGTTGTGTAAAAAAGCCTGGTGAAAACGTTCTTGTGCGTGCGTTCCGCTATGGGTTTGTCACCTTGCCCCGCGATATCTCAAAAGAGTTATTATTTGGAATCGCGGTAGCCGGCTTGATTTCCGTGGTGGTGTCGGAAAATTACCTTTCCGCGTATCTGGGGGGCGGGATAATTGCCATGCTGGTGATGTTGGCCGCAGGTATCCCCATGTACGTCTGTGCCACCGCTTCCATTCCCATCGCACTCGGTTTTATTCACATGGGCGCATCGCCCGGCGCGGCACTGGTGTTTTTGATCTCCGGACCGGCCACTAATGCCGCCACGATTGCCGTGCTCTGGAGAATCCTTGGCAAGCGGACCACGTTTATCTACTTGATGACCGTTGCCCTCGGCGCAATAGGCGCCGGGTATTCCCTGGATCTCCTATACTCCGTATTACCCACACGCTTTTCGGAACTTGCATCGCACATGCATGAACATGGCATAAGCTGGTTCGGGCATATATGCGCCGTGCTCCTGCTCGTTGTTCTATTATCGAGCATGCTGCGGAAGATTGCGGCTGTTGAAATTCCGGAAGTTAAAGGTAAACCGGAAGAAACCACATTGCTGTTCAGCGTACACGGGATGACCTGTTCCCATTGTGCGAACACGGTCCAGCAATCACTGCAAAATTCCAAGGGTGTGCGGCACGCTCAGGTGGATCTAAGCCGCGCGCAGGCCCGTGTTTTTGGCGAACACTTGGACCCTCAGGCATTGCGTGAAACCATTCAGAGCCTCGGTTACGAAAGCGCGCTCATCGAAAACTAATGTTGAGCAGATCCCATTTCCTGGCGGGGCATATTTTCCCGCATAATTGGCAAAAAAGGGGCGGTTGGCGAATTCACCGCTGTCTATGCCATGATGCATAAAAAATAACCCGCGGGGTGTTGATAATGAACAGAAAATGGTGTTGTTTGCTGGTTGGGTGTTTAATTCAGAGTGTGGTTTTTGCATCGGGAAATATGTTGAAAGCAGGTGTGTATGAACCATGCGAGGGCGGTTTTCACATTTCTTTACCGGACGGGTATGAGACGCAACGGCCTGCCCAAGACCTTATCGGAGTCACTTCGGATAATGCGCGCCTGCATCGGCGTCCATTATATCCACCCGCAGACAAATCGTTGATTTGGAATGAACGCGAGCGAGAGAGAATGATTCGTTTTGGCTATCGACCACTGGTGTTGGCCTATAACGAGCCGCGTTTCCTGTTTGATTTTCATTCGGCGGGAGGCCTGCTTGGACATCTCTACGCCGGATTAAACTGTGGGGACAATAGCAAATGGTTCCATCAGTGGGCCAATCTGGAAGTGACCTATGCCCGAGGACAAATGCAATATGTGTTGACGGATCCTGTTTTTCCCGGAGTGACGGTGCGTCTTGAAGCGAGTGCGTTGGCCGGGAGTGATGGGCTGATCCTGCATATTGAAGTGCTAAATTTACGGCAAGATGCTTCATTGGTGTGGGGATATGGCGGCGCCTCAGCGTTTTTCACGAACTATAATATGACTGCGCCGCAGTTCGTGTTTGCGCCGGAACAGTGCGCCAAAGATCGCATCGTTTGGGAGGGGCGGTGGATGGCATTACACCGGAAATTCGACAAGAGCGACGGATTCATGTCGGAACCCTTTGCAGTGGGCCGTCATTTGCCAAAGTGGGAAGCGGTAATCCGGGGTGGCGGTTCCTGGAAACATGCCCGGCACGGGACAGGCGCGCCTGAGGCATTTATGGAGTCTCCAAAGAAGTTGTTGGATCAAACCCAATGGGCCGATAGCGATACTCAAGAGCAATCGAATGGGGTAGCCGTGGAAGAGATCTCCCTTTCGCCCTACACTTCAAAGGGATACGTAATCATTGGCATGGGCGGGGAAATTGAACGTGCCCTGCGCAAACCGCACAAGGCCTGGAAAGAATCCCTGGCGCGCAATCGGGAAATTGCAGAACGGATTGTGGTGGAAACCCCTGATCCTTATCTGAATGCCGCCGCCACGATGATGGCCTTCGCTACGGACGGCACGTGGGGGGATTCCACGGTGATGCATGGCGGCTGGTCCTGGCGCTTCGGGTATCTTGGCTGGCGCGGCTGGTACGGGTCAAATTGTTACGGATGGACGGATCGTATCCGGAAGGCGATCAAAAACTACCTCCAATACGGGCTGATTCACGAGGGCGAAGATGCAGGGGCATTGAGCAGTTTGCTCGATACGCCGGGCGGCGTCTTTTACAACATGAATGAAGTGTTTTGGGATCAGGTTCGGCAGTATTTCGAATATACGAACGATGTGGAATTGATGCGGGAAATTTTTCCGGTGCTGGAGGGCATTGCGGCATGGGAAAACCGCCGGCTTCAGCCGGAAAATGCGGCCTTGTATGAAAATTCGCTGAATACCTGGATCAGCGATTCCCATTGGTATATTCAGGGACAGTGCACCCAGGCATCGGCCTATATGCTTCGTGCGCATCTGCTGCTGGCGGATCTGGCGAAACGTTTGGGAAAAGACCCTGCACCGTATGCGCAACAAGCAGAAAAAATCCGCGAGGCCATGCAGAAGACACTGTGGATGCCAGGGGAGGGTGTTTTCGCGGAGTTTTTGGACACTCGGGGACATCGCTTGCTGCATACCCAGCCCGAACTGCCGACCATTTATCACAGTGCGGAATTCGGTGCGGCGGATGCCGCTCAAATCATGCAAATGCTCACCTGGGCCTATCAACATTTGCGTGCATCGCGGACTCCAAATGATGGGTGTTTTTTCTATAGTTCCAACTGGTTTCCGAACGCAGGCCGGTCGTATACCCACAGCACATACGAAATGGCCTATGCAGAGGAACTCAATTTTGCACTGACACATTATCTGGCAGGACGCTCGGAAGAGGCGTATGACCTGTTTAAAGCGACGTATTGTGGCATCTTTAATGGCCCGACGCCTGGCGGTTTGTCGTGTCATTCCTTTGCCGATGGCAAGCAACGCGCCAATGATGAATTTTCAGACGCCATCAGCATGTGGGGAAGAACGTTGGTGGAAGGCGTGTTTGGGATTATGCCCAAACGTCCGGATCAGACTATCGAGGTATCGCCTCAACTTCCTAAGGAATGGCCATCCGTCTTCATACATACTCCCATGTTCTCCTATCGCTTGTACCGGTGTGAAAAAGGGATCACCATTGATTGGGAATCACCCGTCGAAACCAAGGTGAATGTGCGGATCCCTGTTTGGACTGAGCCATCGGGAAGGGTTTGGCTAAAAGAAAAGGAGGTGCGTGGGGTAATCCAAGCGCCTGTAAACAATGGGCCATGGTGGCTGTGTGCAAGTTCGGATATTCCTGCAAAAAATGGATACTTTCGGTTGGAAGTGGCAATGGAAAAGGCATTCGCCTACGATAAGTTTCAACCAAAGACGGATTTCTTCAACGAGCCGTGTCCCGGACCGGCCCGGGAATCCTGGAAAATACCTGATGCAGGGAATTATAACCTTGCTCGATGGTCTCTGCTCGATCTAAACGGGACGTTTAACACAACAATAAACGGGTCCTTGGAAAAAGTGGAGAAAGAAGCCACGCCGCCTCCGTCCGGTTCGAGTACCGTCGGGTATGGCTATTGGAAAAGTCATTTGGGCGCGCGGCATCATGGGGATCCAGTGCAAGTGCCGAGCGATGCTGCATGGCGGGCCAAGGTAGATCCACAGGGCGTGGCTTGGACTACCGACGGCATACCGTTTAAAACGGTCAAGGAAGGGTTCAATATTGGCATCGTAACCCAGGCGGGAGCATTCCCCACCCAATTGAGTTTTCCGGCGAATGTTTCGGGGAAGACGCTATATCTGATGCTGAGCGGCATGTCGTTCCCCGTGCAAAGCCATATGCCCCACCTGCGGATTACATTGCAGTATGCTGATGGCTGCAAAGAGGAACGCGATCTCTACAGTCCCTGTGATATAGGGGATGGTTGGAGCACCTGGTGCGGACGCTGGCATGATACCCCCAACGCCGGTTTTGAGAATCTGGGTGGGCGCTTCGGTCCCGCTGGGTCCAAGGAGGTTGCCGATTTGACACAACCGGTCAATGTGGATACAGAAGCCCATCTGGTTGCATTTGCGTTAAAAACGGGAGCGGTTTTGTCTTCCGTGGAACTGGAAGCTGTTGCCAACGACATCATCTTCGGTATTATGGGGGCCACCGTTTTGAAGTAGCGTCGATGCAATTACGGGAAACGCAGGTGGAAGGAGGAAGAGCGTGACGGAAGCAAAAGTAACCAGGAAATTGTCGTTTCAGACTATACAGACCGCCTCCGTTTTTCTACTGCTCGCCGGATTGTGTGTATTTTCCTCATTACAAACCGAGACCTTCTTCAGTTGGCGGAATCTGGTGGATAATCTGCTCACTAATGCCTCGGCAACCGGTGTGATGGCATGCGGTATGACCCTGGTCATGATTGCCGGAGGATTTGACTTGTCCGTGGCCTCCATCACGGCGGTGTGCAGCGTAGTCACGGTGATGGTTCTTGTCGGATGTGCGTCCTTCGGGCCTTGGGTAGCGATTCCCCTGGCCGTTGTTGCCGTTCTGGTTACTGGCACGCTTCTGGGAGCAGTGAATGGACTGTGGATCGCCTATGGCAGTGTTAATCCGTTTGTCGTGACACTCAGCACCCTGCTTATCTTCAGGGGAATTGCACTGGTCATTACGCATGGGGGACAAACAATCATCGTTCCATTGGAGTTAGGGAAAAGTTTTCGGCTGTTGTATTGGGGCCGGATGGGTATTGGCATTCCTGAGTATCGGTTAAGCATTCCAATTCTGATATTTATAGCGGTTTTTATCTGTTTCTGGATTGCCTTGCGGTATATGCGATTTGGACATTACCTCTACGCGGTGGGTGGCAACGAAACCGCGTCCTGGCTGGCGGGCATCCGTACGGCACGGGTGAAAGCGGCCGCATATATTCTTTGCGGGATGACCTGCGGGATTGCGGCGTTGATTTCGACGGGAATGTCGAATACAGCACAGGCGGCGAGTTTCCAGGGACTTGAGATGATCGTGATTGCGAGTGTGATTGTAGGCGGGACTCCCTTGGGCGGCGGCAGCGGCAGCCTTTGGTATACCTTAAACGGCTTGTTGCTGCTATCGGTCATTGAAAATCTTCTGAGTCAATATGGCATCACGGAAGAGTACCGAAACATCATCCGGGGTGTTATTATCTTGGTGGTGGTGACGGTGGATGCGGTTATGCGCCGCGGTAACCGGAAAAGTTTCGTTTAGCGGAAGATGAATAAGGAAGAATAGAAATGAAATGGCGGGTCATACTCGAACAAGATGCCGAATCCGGGGACTGGGCGGTATGGTGTCCGGAATTACCTGGATGTACCTCGGCGGGTGAAACAGAAGAAGAAGCTTTGGAGAATATTCGAGAGGCAATCGCACTCTATCTTCAGCCGGATCCGATTGATTTGCCGCCGCAAGCATTATCCAGAGAGATTCTGGTCTAATGGGTGAGCGTATCCTCCGAATGCGAGCCCGGGATGTGGAGAACCTTTTACGCAAGTATGGGTTTTCCTTGATCTCCCAACGCGGAAGTCATCGCAAGTGGAGAAGAGACCGGATACAGGTAATTATCCCTGAACACCGTGGCCGTGATTTACCCATGGGAACATTACGGGATATTCTTATTGAAGCCCAAATCCCAGAGAATGAATGGAGGATATAATATGGCGGGGAAACGCAAGATAGTGACGCTGGTAGTTATAATAATCTGTTTGTCCTATGCAATTGCAGGTTGTTCCAAACAGAAAGACAAGAACACGCTGGAAATTGGCTTTTGCATGACTCTGGATGATCCCTATTGGCAGAATATGCGTTTGGGGGCGATGGATGAGGGGAAAAAACTGGGGGCGGTGGTGACGATCACAAATGCCAAGGAAGATCCTGTAACCCAAATTCAGCAAATCCAGGAAATGATCGGCAAAGGCGTGGATGCGGTATGCCTGGTGCCCATGAAAAGTGAACCGCTGGTATCGGGGGTACAGGCGCTGAATCAGGCGGGCATCCCGGTCATCCTGGTAAACCGGATGGTGGCGGCGGGGTGTGAGTATGTGTGTTATACCGGCACGGACACCTATCAGGGCGGAGTCACATCGGCTAGAATTTTGATGGAAACTATTGGTGGTCAGGGCGGTATTGTTGAGCTTCATCAACATTTGGGTACGGCCCCGGAAATCGCGCGATCCAAGGCGCTTCAGGATGTAATGAAGGACTTTCCCGGTGTTACGTTGCTGGCGCGGGTGCCGCATGACGGGGACCGCGGAAAGGCGGTTACGGAAATGCAGACCCTGCTGGGGCGATTCCCGGAGCTTAAAGGCGTGTATGTGCATGGGGATCCCCAAGCCATAGCCGCGGCGGAAGCGTGCCGGGATGCCGGGCGCACGAACATTGCCGTGGTGGGCATGGGCGGGAGCCAGGAGGCGATTGAGGCCATCAAGAGCGAATTGATTGCCGGCACCAGTTTTCAGCAGCCGGAGGAGGAAGGGCGCAACGGCGTGCGGCTGGCCATCCGGCATTTGAAGGGTGAAACACTGGATAAGGAATATCTTATTTCCTGTCCGCCGATCACGAAGTCCAATGCGGATCAGTTTAAAGGACAATTCTAAAAAAGGGAGAACATGACGATGAACAAGAACACAATAATCCCCATTGGAGCATTGGCACTGTTGGCCTTGCTGGCGAGTTCCTGTTGTACGACGGGAAAATGTGTTGAGCCGAAGGTGCAGCGGTATGGCATGGTAATCGGGGTCAAGGCGGAAGAACTGGATGCGTACAAAAAACTGCATGCGGCGGTATGGCCGGATGTACTGAAGATGATTGCCGAGAGCAATATCAGAAATTACTCGATTTATCTGTTCAAGGCGAAAGAGAATGAGTATTACCTGTTCAGTTATTTTGAATATACCGGCAACGATTTTAAAGCGGACATGGATAAAATGGCGGCGGATCCCACGACCCAGCGATGGTGGGATGTGTGCAAGCCGTGTCAGGAGCCTGTCTATTTCCGGGCGGAAGGTGAATGGTGGGCCACTATGGAAGAGGTATTCCACTGCAAATGAGCAAAACACCCACACGCCGAAGTTTTATTAAAAAGAGTTTGTCTGCGGCCGGTATTGCAATGGGATTCCCTTGCATTGTGCCAGGTTCCGCCTTAGGCTTGAACGGCGCCGTTGCCCCAAGCAACCGGATTACCACGGCCACAATCGGTCTTGGCGGTCAGGGGGTGGGGGTGATGCGGGTATTTTTAGGGCAACCCGATGCTCAGGTGATTGCGGTGTGCGACGTGAATGCACACCGCCGGGAGGATGCAAAAACGTTAGTGAACAGTCACTACGGGGAAACTGGCTGTGCGGTATACGGGGATTTCCGGGAATTGCTGGCACGGAATGATTTGGATGCGGTGCAGATTGTCGCGCCGGATCATTGGCATGTGCCCTTGGCGTTGGCGGCGGCACGGGCGGGCAAGGACATGTATGTAGAGAAACCATTGGGGTTAAGCATGGCCGCGAACCAGGCGTTGCGTGAAGCAATCCGCACGCACGGCAATGTATTTCAGTTTGGCACGCAACATCGTTCCGAGCGGAATTTCCGGTTTGGGTGCGAGTTGGTGCGCAATGGGCGCATTGGCCGCCTCCAGACCATTCGCGTGGGCTCACTCCCCAGCCTTGTTTCCGAAAATCTTTCCGAGGAGCCTGTTCCTGACTGGCTCGACTATGAAATGTGGCTGGGGCCTGCACCGTGGGCGCCCTTCAACAACAAGCGGATTGTGAATCAGTATTGGTGGCACAACTATGATTATTCGCTTGGGTTTGTGGCGGGGTACGGCGTGCATTATGTGGATATCGCGCAATGGGGCAACAACACGGAATTGAGCGGCCCTGTTATGATCGAAGGTGCGGGGGTGTTTCCGAAAGACGGCATGCGGGATTGCGCCATCGCCTGGGATGTGCTCATGACCTACAGCAACGGCGTAAAACTGGTCTATACCGACACCTCGAAAACTCCGGAAGGCATCACGTTTGAGGGTGATGAAGGAACGGTATATGTGACCTTGGGCAGAACCACTTCCTCTCCTGATTCACTGGTTAAAACTGCTTGGGGCCCGAATGATCTCCGCTTGTATGAAAGCAACGACCACGTGAAAAATTTTCTGGAATGCGTCAAAAGCCGTGTAGAGACGATTTGCCCCATTGAAGTGGCGGTTCGTTCCGATACCTTGTGTCATTTAAGCGATATTGCGATGCGGAGGTGCCGGAAACTCCAATGGGATCCCATTGCGGAGCGCTTTGCCGGGGATGAAGACGCCAACCATTACCTCGCTGCACGATCCATGCGGGAGCCTTGGCGGTTATAGCCCCCTTTTTGAAAGCCGACATGAGTTATAACCGCTCTTAAAACAACTCCCCGATTCCGCGGGGAACCGGGGAGCAACAACAGGAAACGTACATAAATTACATGCTTGAGAGCAAACCTACGACCGTTGCCAAGGTTGGGAGTACGGGTGACGTAGCGCCTTGGTCAGAGCAGGGGGTCGTATTTGGAACATATTTTACGAATTGCACGTGACCGTCCAGATACAGCACATTGCAGCCGCCCGGAACGTGATTGAAGTATTGGATGGCGCCGGTATTGGCCAGTGCATCCAACATAATCCAGATTTCACTTTGGGCTTGTGCCGTTGCGGCCGGATTGTTGATGTCCGTGATCAGGAACCGCTCAATACCTTCACGCAGGCGGTAGATGAGGTTGCCGCCGCCGTTGCCAAAGGTGGGGCCGGTGTCCGTCAGATCGATGTCTTGGTCGGCCAGTTTCCGGATCTCGATACCGGGATTAGATACGCCGAGCAATCCAACGACACTGAAAAGCAATCCATCCAAGGCATAACCCAATTGAGCAGGCGCGCAAACACCGGATGGTATTTCGATTGAACTATCTATCGCCGCTATGCCAGCGGCCAGATTTTCAAATGCATCGAGATCCATTGTTCCGTCTTCAATCAGCCGATCGAAGGCCCATCCGAAATAAGCGTAACTGGCATCGATATCCGCCGGACTATACAGTATGCGGCAGTTACCTTCGTCGTCATATAAATCTTTTCTATGGTCGGAGTATTCCGCATCCGACGGGCATAACATAATATTGGGATCAGCAATATATTCCGGATAGATGGTATCTACTTGCGGGCCGGCGCCTACTGACACACAGCCTGTTCCTGTTGGATACTCTGAATCCTTCGAGTCAACTACCTGCAAATACGGGAAGCGTTCGCCCCGGGCTTCATTGGCGTACATTTTATACACTAAGCCCCATTCTTTCAGGTTGTTTGCACAACTGGACCGGCGGGCCGATTCTCGTGCACGGGCCAAAGCGGGCAAGAGAATAGCCGCCAGAATGCCGATGATGGCAATTACCACCAAAAGTTCTATCAGGGTAAATCCACGTTTTTTCATACAGTAACTCCTTTTCTGTTCTTGATTATGCCAGCCAATAAAAACGGTAATCGGTTACTTCGCTATCTAGGATATCATAAATTTTACATGGTGTCAATTCTTTTTTCATGGTACGTGGCTTTGTTTCTTTTTTCAAAAAACAAAGCCTTATTGACAAAATCAAGGGGTTTCCCCTATAATGATGGGCAGGAAGGTAATCGGTTACTAAAATAAGATGTGATTGGGAGGGCGCGGAGTTGTTCGCCCTCTGTAAGTCTTAGAGACACTTGTGTTTATTTTGAATGCGTACTTCTGTTATGCTCGCTGAAACGACAGAAGGGCTGTGAAGGAAAAACTGGGTGACAGGGACAAGTTTCAAAAAACCGTCAACACGGCAGCGATGGACTATATACGATATTGCGCGGGAAGCGGGTGTAACGGCAAAGACAGTGAGCCGGGTGCTCA
The DNA here is from genome assembly GCA_029565395.1 of Candidatus Hydrogenedentota bacterium. GTDB lineage: Bacteria > Hydrogenedentota > Hydrogenedentia > Hydrogenedentales > CAILVY01 > CAILVY01. Next base: position 58,092 of record JAKQOG010000287.1, read on the forward strand.
ACGCGAAAGGGGGCGTTAGCCAGGAGACTCGGGACCGAATCCAGGAAATAATCCGCCGGGTAGGCTATCATCCGCATATTGCCGCGCGGAGTTTGCGTGGAAATCGAAATGCCTGCATTGGCATCACTTTATCGGCGCCCATGGATATCATACCTGTTAGCCAGCATTTTTTTATTTGGCTTTTTGAGCATCTTTATAGGACCTTTGGCATAAGGGGGGAATATGTATGTTTTGACGTGAATCCTTATTTTGGGGGTTCGTCTTCAGGGTATTCGCGGGGTGTTTTGGAGCATTTGTTCAAGGCCTGTGTTATTGCGGGGCCGCTGGCCCTGGATGACAAGGATATTTTTCAGATTCATGAATCGGGCGTGCCCTATATTGCCATGGGCCGCCTGGAGACGCTGCCGGAGTGCAGTTGTGCAACGGTTGATTATGAAGAAGGCGCTTACATTAGCACTTGTTTTCTGTTGGAACGGGGCCACCGGCGCATTGCCATGCTCAAGGGATTTGAGGGTTTTTTCCCAAGCGTGGAACGATCCCGCGGCTATGGACGCGCGCTTCAGGAGGCCGGTATTGAGGTGGATGAGGCCTTGATTCGTTCAGTGGATTTTGAGACCCGTAATATCTCAAATATGGTACATCGACTTTTGGCTGATTCTCGTGTGACCGCCTTGATTGATTGCAGCGCCACCGAGGATAGTTCTGGCTTGCGCGAAGGGATGCGGCGCGCCGGACGGGTTCCCGGAAAGGATATTGAGGTTGTTGCATGGACCTATTCGGAAAATGGCGCGGTTCTGAGTGAAGCCGCGGCACACGTCTGGCTGCCCGTGCGCGAAGTGGCGGCGGAAGGTATTGAACAACTTGCCGCTTGGACCCATGGAAAACGGAAAGGCCCCATTCGGGTCGTGTATCGTCCGGTTTTATTCACTACGTGGGCTAATGGCGAAGTGTCCCGTCCGAAGCGGTTGTTTGGTTCTCTGGAATAGAAAGGACTCCTTTAAATGAAATTACTGGTTACGGGAGCGGATGGTTTTGTCGCGGGGAGCGTGGTGGGGCAGTCTTCTCCCTCCTGGACTGTCTGCTCATTGGCGCTTACACCGGTTGCCTATCAGAGGCCGGGGCTGACCTGGCATGTATTTGACTTGCGCGATGAAGAACGGTTGAGGTGTGTTTTTAAGGAATTCGCGCCGGATGCGGTGATCCATACCGCGGCGATGGCGGACATTGATTTTTGCGAAGCGAACAAGGAGGTGGCGGAAGCGGTGAATGTGGGGGTGACGCGGAATGTAGCGAGTTTGTGCCAGGAATACAATGCCCGGATGATATTCCTATCCACGGATACCGTGTTCGACGGGAAAAAGAGAATGTACAGTGAACACGATGTGCCAGATCCACTGAATTTTTATGGCGAGACCAAGGTGCGGGGTGAACAAATTGTACGCGGCATGGTAGAACGGCATGTGATTACACGTTTGTCCCTGGTCATGGGGTTGCCCGTCATTGGCGCGGGTAATTCCTTTCTTGCCAAAACCATTGCTGCTCTAAAGGAAGGGCGGGAAGTAGGATTTCCGGATGAAGAAATACGGACTCCCGTCGATGTCATTACGTTAGGCAGGGCACTGTTGGAATTGGCCTGTTCCGAGTACACAGGCTATATGCATTTGTCCGGTATGGACCGATTGACACGGTTTGCCATGGCACAGCGCATCGCCGAACGGCTGGGCTATTCAGAGGAACGGGTAGTTGTGAAGAATCCCAGCGCCATTCCCGGCCGCGCGCCCCGGCCGCGCGATGTGAGTCTGAACAACAGTCTTGCGCGGAAGACGTTGAAAACACCCATGCGGAATTTATCGGACGCATTGGATTTGGTATTAGTGGCGCAATAGCGCGCAACAGAAGAGGTGGATAGTTTCATGGCACAAATTAAGTTCGAGTTGGAGAGCAAATTCGGTTCCATTTACGGCGTTGAAGAACAAGAAGCGATGATGGCGGTGTTGAAGAAGAACGCACCCACTTCGGGGGATGCCTGCATCCAGTTTGAGGCGGATTATGCGGCGTACTGCGGAACGCACTACGCACGCGCGGTATCCAATGGCACGGCTGCTTTGTTTTTATCGTTGGTGGGCTTGGGCATCAAACCGGGGGATCGGGTGCTCACCACGCCCCTCACCTGGATTGCCACCGCTGCGGCAGGGGCTACGTTGGGTGCAGAAGTGGATTTTGTGGATGTGGATCCCGAGACCTATAACCTTGACGTCACTCAGTTGGAGAAGAAACTGACCCCGAACACCAAAGCGGTTTTGCCGGTTCACTTGTACGGACAATGCTGCGACATGGACGATCTTCTTTCGTCGGCGAAAAAGCACGGATTTGCCGTGGTGGAAGACGCCTGCCATGCAGTCGGCGCCGAATTTCAAGGGAAAAAAGCAGGCAGCATGGGCGCCACGGGATGCTTTAGCTTCCATGAGCAGAAAAATATGTCCACCTTGGGCGAAGGCGGCATGATTGTGACCAATGACGCCGAAATCTTTGAGCGAATTGCACTGTATCGTTCCCATTGCACGCGCGTATACGGAAAAAGCACGAAATATTGTTCGCTCGATGAGACCAAACTGCCCATGGGCAAGCGGTTCTGGTGGCAGGATTTTGACGATTGCGGCTATAACTTCCGCATGACCGACATGCAGGCGGCCGTGGGCATCGTCCAACTGAAAAAACTCGATACGCTCAATCAGAAGCGCCAGGAGATTTGTCAAAAGATCACCGAATTACTCAAAGATGTCCCAGGACTGACCCTGCCGGTAATCAAGCCCGGACGTAGCCACGTGTTTCATCTCTATCCCATCCAAATCGACGCCAAGGCTTTTGGGATGACGAAAGAGGACTTTATCTGGACTATGCGGGAAGAATTCGGTGTCCGGATCGGCACCCATTACATTCCCCTTCACTGGAGCACCGCCTTTCAAAAACGCGGCTTCAAAAAGGGGCAATTCCCCGTCGCCGACGGACTTGCGGAACGCCTGATCACCCTTCCGATTCACCCGCGGCTCACCGAGGAGGCCATTAATTACCTCGTAGACAGTATAAAAGCCTGCCGTAAACAGGCCGCAAAGTGAAGAAAATCCGGGATTGTAAAGATGCGGATTTAAGCATAAATTTGCATCCTAACGGGAAATCAAGTATCCTATAAATACGCCCGGGTGGTGGAATTGGCAGACACATTGGACTAAGGATCCAATACCGCGAGGTGTGCGGGTTCAAATCCCGCCTCGGGCACCATTTTTCTTTCTCACCGTAAAAAGTTCTGCTGCCTCCTCTGAATTTCCTACTTGCCCTTTTGAACTCTTTTGACGTTTTAACTCTTTTGGCGGAATTCGCTTGCTTACGGGCAAATACTTCGGGCATACTTGGGGCGGGAGATCGCCTATGCAAGTGACGACGACGCGATTTGGCGTGTTGGAGGTGGCCCCGGAATCGGTTTATACCTTCACCCAGCCCATAATAGGATTCCAGGAGTACCGGCGGTTTGTGTTGCTGGCGGGTCCGTCAGAGAGCCGGGTGTATTGGCTTCAATCGACGGAATCGGGGGAACTGGCATTTCTGCTGATGAATCCGCGCGATGTGATGCCGGACTACACGGTACCGTTGAATCCTCATGATCTGTCGGAACTGGCGGCTTCCACCATGGAGGAATTGGAAGTGTATACGCTGGTGGTGGTGCCGGAAGATCCCGCGAAAATCCGGACCAATTTAAAAGCGCCCATTGTGATCAACCGCAAGCGCCATTTAGCGAAGCAAACGGTAATAGATCGCAATGACTACCCCATTCAGTATTTTCTTGCCGGGGGTAAAGCAGGGGCGCGTGAGCCACGGAGGGACCAGAGTCATGCTCGTACTAACGCGTAAAGAGAATGAGAGCATCATGATCGGCAGCGATATAGAGGTCAAGGTGCTGGATCTCAAGGATAATCAGGTGAAGATAGGGGTGGTGGCGCCGCGTTCCGTGACAGTGCATCGCCGGGAAGTTTTTCTGGCGATTCAGGCGGAAAACGCGCAGGCCGCTGTACCGCACGAGGTGGATGTCAGCAACTTGATTCCGAGATAGAAAGGGACCGCACATGGATGTGATTGTGGATGGAAAGCGTAATGTAGAAGTCCAGGGGGAACCGGGAGATGTTCTTTCCGTGCTTACCGCCGCTATTGATTTTTTGCACACCCAAGGCCGTGCCATGGTGTCTGTGACAGTGGATGGCAAACCCCTGATGCCCGATCAGATCGTTGAACAGCTTCAAGGAGTGGAAATCGATCAGGTAAAAGTCTTGGAGATAGGTTCGGAAGATAAAGTGACCATGGTGAACAATTGCGTGGCGGAACTGGAAATCTCCCTGCCAGAACTGCCAGCGGCATGTCACAGCCTGGCGGAAGTATTCTATAGTGAAACGCCTGAAGAGGGTTTTGAACCGTTCCAGGAGTTGGCAAGTCTGTGGGGGCATATCAAACGCCGCCAGATTCTCATCACCAATGCGTTGGGTTTGAATCAGGAGGATATTGTGGTCAATGGCATATCCCTGGCCGAAATGCAGCTTGATCTGAACAGTTTCTTGGAAGAAGCCGCTAGAGCGATTAAAGATGGCGATTGCGTGCTGCTCGGAGACTTGCTCGAATATGAACTTGCCCCCCGCGCAGAACAGGAATCATCCATTGTGGCAGTATTAAAGGAACATGCCAAAGCGCATCCCGGGTGATTATGGCCCAGCCCCGCATTCTCACTTTCAATTTTCATGAACCGTATCTGTGCTTGATGGCCAGGACGGGGCTCGCGTTCGATGTCGGTCAATACCTCGAAGGCCGGCTTGCTTATGCGTGGCATACTGCCTACCGCCCAGTCCCTTCCAATCTGAATCTACTTGAGGAAAAGGTATGGCGGGAGCGTTTGAACGCGGGAAACTACGATGTTGTAATCGCCCACAATGAGATGAATGCACTCGACATCGTGAAAGCGCCCGGCGCTAAATTGCTGGTCTGCCATAACCGGGCCACCTTTTTGCGCACGACGGTTGGAGTCAGTGAAGGGGATCCGGTGGAGGCGTTTAACCGGCTTATCAGCCGTTTGCGGCCTCATTTCGAGTTCATTTTTATCTCCGAGTCCAAGCGTGATGACTATGGCCTGTCCGGACGAGTGATTCTACCGGGGATTGATGTAGAAGATTTTGGAGGATACACTGGAGAACAGGAATGTGTGATCCGGGTGGGCAACATGATGCGAACCCGCGCCCTCATGTTTGATGTGGATTTTCAGGAAACGGTATGCCAGGGCCTGCCTTCCCAGGTTATCGGAAATGATCCTTTGATTCCCGGCGCGCAGCCTGCCCCATCCTTTGAGGCATTGCTGGCGAAGTTCCGCCAAAACCGGTGTATGTTGCACACCTCCCGCGAAGGGTATGAAGACGGTTATAATCTCGCTATGCTGGAAGCCATGGCCTGCGGCATGCCGGTGGTCTCGCTCGCCAACAGAACCTCTCCGATTACGGATGGTGTGGATGGTTTTTCCTCTTACAACGCTCCTGCTTTGCATAAACATCTTGTGGAGTTGTTATCCGACCGGGATCTGGCTTATGAGATTGGCAGTCGCGGCCGCGCCATGGCCGCACAGAAATTTCCCTTAAGCGCATTTGTTGAAAAGTGGCGCACGGCCATTTTCGAAGCAGCGGATGGAAACAGGCCGCGGCCACACCTTCTACGACCACAGAAACGGCATGGCATACTGCTCCATTACCTATCTTCTCCCTTTACGACGGCCCGGTATTTCGAGGAAAGTGCCCATGGGCGATGTAACGTGTTAACAGTGGGGCCGCGCCTGCCCGAGGAAATACTGCGGCAGTGGGGATTTGGTCCGCCCATTCCGCCGTATCCGCCGCAGCGCATTCCATTTTCCTTTAACGGCACGTATGCTGATCTGTGGAAGGCCCTGCCTAATGGATATGCGCCGGACCTGTATTTATGGGTGGATTCTGGTATTGACCGGGTGGCGGACGATATACATTTGTTGCCCATGCCCAAGATTGCGTATCTGATAGACACCCATGTCAATTTGGAACCGCGGCTTGAAGCGGCGCGCCATTTTGACGTCGTGTTTCTGGCGCAGAAAGCGCAAGTGGAACAATTCCGCGCCGCAGGCATTTCCTGCGTCGAATGGTTGCCGCTGGCTTGCATGCCCTCGTTATATCCGAAGGAATCCCTGGAACGGGTGTATGATGTAGCGTATGTGGGGAGTCTCAATCTGGAGGATGGCGGGCGCCGCGCACGTTTGTTTGAAGAAATTGCGCGCTATTTTCCCAATAATAAAATCGGGCGGTTCTGGCCGGAGGACATGGCCCGTATCTATTCACAGGCAAAGATTGTGGTCAATGCCAGCCATAATAAAGATGTGAATATGCGGGTGTTCGAAGCGATGGCCGCGGGGGCTTTGCTGATCACCGATTCCGCTATTGGCTTGGAGGATTTGTTCGAAGACGGCAATCATCTGGTCATTTATCGGAGCGATGAAGATGTTATCGAATTGATTCGACATTATTTGGATAATCCGGAAGAACGGGAACGCATTGCTAAAACAGGACAGGAGTTGGTGCAGTCAAAACACACCTATGCCCAGCGCCTGGAAGTCATTTTACGCGAAGCGGAGAGGATCGGGGAAGAATATGCAAAACGGCCCTCTGCTCCCAAGGACCGCGAGTATTATGAGCATCCCCGATATGAAGTCATTCAGCATATTCCGTTTCGTACCCGGCGCCTGCTGGATGTGGGATGTGGCGCGGGTGTTCTCGGCGCGACCTTGAAGAAAGAATTCAAGGAAATGGAAGTTACTGGGGTTGAAATGGTGGAGGATGCCTGCCGCAAAGCCCAACGTGTTCTGGATCGAGTTTTGCAGGGCGACATCGAAACGATGGAATTCCCCTTTGATGAGGGATATTTTGATTCGATTGTATGTGCGGATGTTCTTGAACATGTGGTTCATCCGGAAATGGTGCTGAAGAAGTTGGCGCGGTATCTTGAGCGGGAAGGCGTGATTGTCATCAGCCTGCCGAATGTCCAATATCATGAGGTGGTGGCCATGCTTGTTTCCGGGGCGTGGACCTATATGAATGCGGGTATTTTGGATTCCACGCATGTTCGTTTCTTCACGCGCCAAACCGCCATAGACATGGTCCGTGATGCGGGACTGGAAGTGGCCCATATCGGCCCTCTGAATATACAGGCGCCCGAAAAGCTCCCATGTAACCCCGATAGAAGCTTGTCGCTGCACAAACTCACGATGGAGGGGATTACGGACGAAGAGTACGAGCAATTTTTAGTGTATCAATGGGTGGTGTTGGCATGTCATCCGGGGGTGGATCGCTTGGAAAAGGCGCGCAAGGCTTTGGACCTTCAACATGATGAAGCGGCGTATCTCCTGGCGGCGGATGCGGTCGGCGTGGATGAGCGTGATCGGCATCATCTCATGGCCAAGGCCTTGGTCCGTTTGGGGCGATTGGACGAAGCGGAAACCAATTACCGCGAAGCTTTAAAGGGAAGTGAAACACCGGGATTACTCGCGGAATACGGAACCTTGCTGGTAGGCATGAACCGTCCCAGTGAAGCTAAGCCATGGTTGGAGAAGGCCTTGGCAACAGACGCCGCGAATCATCGTGCATTGGGGGCGTTGGGGTTGGTTATGCTCGCCGAAGGGAACCAACTCGGAGCCTTCGAATATTTTAAGAAGACGCTTTCATCCAATTTTGATCAACATGCGTTGGTGAAGCCGTTTGTGGAGTTGGCGCAACACCTGAACCGGCGGGAAGAAGTGGAGCCTATTCTGCGCGGTTTTGTGGACTTCTATTCCGGCAATCTGGAATTGATCTACCTGTATGCCGCTTTATTAATCGACTTAAAGCGATGTACAGAAGCACGAGAACATATCGATACCTTGTTGCTCTTTGAGCCCGCCAATGCACAGGCGCTTGAACTCATGAAGCAGGTTAACTCGCAGGAATCATGATAAGAATTCAAAGGGTTGCCGTTTCCGCAGGAGCACGTGACGCAGGCTGATCAATACACACACTGCGGCAAACGCGCTGATCCATTTCCCCACTTCAAAGGAGAGGGGCTCGTAGGAGAAGGCCACCAGATGTTCCCCTTCACCTACTTCGATGCCTCTGAACATGCCGTCTACGGGAAAGATATCGATTGGTTTTCCATCCAAGGTGGCGGTCCATCCTGGATACCAGGCGTCTGCGAGCACTAGAACGCCGGGGCGTGTTTTTTCAATTTGCACCGCTACCTCAGTATTCGCCTGACCACGCTCCAACGCCACATTGGCGATGGGGCCTTCGTCTTTTTCCGGCAAGGTGGATCCTTCCAAAACAGGCGGCTGCGATGAAGAAATCTGGGACGGATCATACCGTTCAACGCGCCGTCCCTTATAAATCATGCGCGCTTTTGGCATGGCCTTCAGATCCCGGAAAAGCGCGGCGCCCGTGGCATACACGCTTTGCATTTGCAATTCCGGGCGCATCTCCGCAAAGGCCCCGCGAATATCTTCCTTTGTGAGCAGCATTGCCTGGATGCCACAACGCCGCAGCAGGAGGGTGTCGTTTTTTATACGCTCGATAAACGATTGATAGCGAAACAGCGATACCCCGGAGGGGTTGTACACTTGTTCGATGGTATTGGAAGCAAGGGGCCATTGTTTCAAGACCTGGCTGCCCCCGATGCGTGTTCCCATGGAGCGCAGGGACGCGGTAAAGGAAGTATCTGGAAATGCCTGGTCCTTTGGTGTATTGGGCAATGCAGGCGCATACGCCCACAATAAGGCGAGTGTAGAAATAAGGCTGAGTCCATATCCCATTCCGCGGACGGAGGGATGAATCAAGGTTATCCCCAAAATAATGACCAGTGCGAAAGCCACGCCTAGCGGAACCAGCAGTGCCAATGCGATAGAGCCTGCTGGTGCAGCCAGCCAAATTAAAATGCCCCAAAGAACAAGGCCACCGCCCCATAGCATTGGAATCATCCATTTTAAACGTTTTAGCGCCTGCCGGCATTGATCCGGTTTGAGTTCGTTCCATTCCTGAGCCCCTGCCGCCACCATAAATGCAAAGGCGAGGGAATGTGCGATTAAGAAGTGCTGTGGCCCCAATAATTCCAAAACATACACTCTGGAAATACTGTCGCCGAATAAGACGGGGAGTGCCACAAATGCCAATGAGGCCATGAACAGCGCTTCCATGCGGCGCCGTAATGCTTTTCCCACGAAACTTCGGAGGGACCACCACAAGGGTAACAGCAGGAGCGGGACCAGCCCCGCATGCAGCAACCGAACGCAGTGACCCGCATTGCCACGCGCGTTTCCAATCAGGCCGGGGGTTACTAGGGCCGTCAAATCGCCAAAATTAAATGCACTGCGAGGCAGTTGGTTCTCTATGTGTCCTTGCATAACAAATTCTGCGAAGGGGATGACTTGGATAGCAAGCAGGCCCAGGGTGAAAACAACCGCAACAACCAAACCGCTTAGCGTTACCCTCAGGTGAATCCAACGCCGGTCCCGCACCCGCCGCGCAAGCATATACAGCACAATGAACGCGATGGACGTCGCCATGGTTTCGGGGCTTCCCCCGAATCCCATTAGCGCCAATGCCAGTGTAGCCAGAGGCCAGGCGCGGAATTCTCCGAACATGAGCCGTTCCGCCGCCACCACCAGCAGTGGGAACCAGGGGAGCGCATCGGCCATGGTATCCGCGGACCACAAAAAAACAGGACCGCTGAGTTGATAGGCCAGGCCCACGAATAACGCCATGGCAGGTTCGAGACGGAACCGCCGCGCGGCGTAGTAGGCGGCCCATCCCGCTAACAGCAGTTTCAATAGTATTGACCAGCGCAAGGCAGTTGCGAGGGACAGAAAATAGAAGGGAATGGAGAACGGCGAAAAAACACGTGTGCGCCACAAGGCCATGAATGGCGTTCCAAATCCTTCGTTTGGATTCCATAACAACGAATCGTGGTTTTGCGCGGCTTCGTGTAGAAACGTATACCATGGATACGTTTGCAGGATATGCTGGGCAGAAAAGGGATCCGGTGTGATGGCAAGTCCGTCTGGAAGGGCTTCTTCCCAGGGGGGCAACACCAAGGCGCGTTCCAGTGATAATGGAATACCCCGCGTGAGACAAAGCAGGGCGGGCAGCGCGGCCAGCAGGGCAAAGCAGAGGAGATTTTCGAGTAGAGTCCTTCTCGATCGCATCGTTCTGCTCCTGATGGTGCCTTAATCGTAAAAACGGAAGCGCCCAGACAGGGCGCTTCCGCTATTTGTTTCTTAACTCTTTTTAGGGCGCGAATGGATGCTGAGGCCGTAATAATCTTCGGCGGCTTCATGCATCACTTCGGACAGCGTTGGGTGCGTGTGGATGGTGTCCACAATCTCTTCGACCGTGGCTTCCATCTGCATCGCCAGGGCGGCGGTCGCGATCATTTCGCCGGCTTCCGGGCCCATGATGTGGAATCCGATAATCTCGTCGGTCGCGGCGTCACCCACAATCTTCACCATGCCTTCGGTCTCGCCGATGGCATGTGCGCGGCCATTACCCATAAACATGAACCGGCCTGTTTTGACGTTGATGCCCTGCTCCTTGGCCTTTTTCTCGGTTAGGCCTACACTGGCAACTTCCGGTGAGGTAAAGTTACAGGCGGGTACGACACGGTAATTCATCTTTTTATTGCCGCCCGTGACATTCGTGGCGGCCACTATTGCTTCAGCGGAAGCGCCATGGGCAAGCCAGGTTTTGTCAATGACATCGCCAATGGCATAAATGCCGGGTACGCTCGATTCGAGGCGTTCGTTCACGAGAATGCCGCCGCGCGGACCGACTTTGACGCCCAAATTTGGGTTGGCGGCAACCACTTCGGAGTTGCATTGCAATCCAACGCTGACCATTACCATGTCCACTTCGATTTTCCCGGCTTTTGCGCCTTCGAGATCGAGTGTCACGGAATTGCTCTTGGGGTCGGCTTTGGCGACTTTGGTTCCCGTGCGCACATCAATGCCTTTTTTCTTGAAGACTTGTTCAAGACGCTTGGTTAATTCCTCGTCTTCCCGCGGGAGGACTGTCGGCATCGCCTCGATTAAGGTCACTTCCGCGCCGAAGGCGTTCCATACACAGGCAAATTCAGCGCCCATGGCGCCCGCGCCAATTACGGCCACGCGCTTCGGGATATCAGTCATTTCCAGCGCACGCGTGCTGCCGATAATGGTTGTGCCGTTAAATTCCAGCCCCTTTAGGATGGCCGGACGCCCGCCCGTGGCCACGATGATGTTCTTCGCTGTGACTTCCTGGTCACCCGCGGTGATTTTACCGGGGGCAGTGATCCGGGCTTCACCCTGGACTACCTGAATGCCGTATGCCTTGAACAGTGCATCGATACCACCGGTATTGACGCTTACGACCTTGTTTTTGCGTTTCAAGAGACTGTTCATATCAACACGGACATCGCCCACTTTCAGACCGTAGTCTTCAGCATGCTTAAGCCGCCGGTACATTTCTGCGGTATAGATAAAGGTTTTCGTGGGGATGCAGCCTACATTCAAGCAGACGCCCCCCAGGAATTTCCGTTCAATCACAATGACTTTTGCGCCGCGCTGAGCGCACCGAATGGCCGCGACATATCCGCCGGGTCCTGCGCCAATGACTGCTACGTCACACTGTGGCATGTTCTACTCCCGGGTCGTTGGTGCATAAGCGTATAGTTCTTTCCAAACCCTATACCCTAAACCCTAGACCCCGTTTTTTAAAATTCCGCTGCTTCCATGATTTCTTTAACACGGCCCATGAATTGCGCCGCGACTGAACCGTCAATGACTCGATGATCGCTGGATATCGTCAGTTTCATGATCGGACGGATGTGAATTCCGCCATCGATGGCCACTACGCGATCTTTCATTTGACCGACTGCGATAATCGCGCTGTCCGGCTGATTGATAATCGCCGTGAAACTCTCCACGCCGTATGCGCCCAGGTTGGAGACTGTGAAGGTGTTGCCCACGTAATCGTCCGGGAGCAACTTGCCGGTCTGGGCCTTGGTGGCCAACGTTTTGGCGGCGGCGCTGATGCCTTCGAGCGATAGCAGTTGTGCCTGCTTGATCACCGGAACGATCAGCCCGCTGGGTAATGCAACCGCCACGCCGAGATTGATGTCCGCCACCTGTTCGATGGCATCGCCCACCCAACGCGCATTCACTGCCGGGAATTCTTTCAGGGCACGCACGACAGCGCACAGCACGAGGTCGTTGTACGTAAGTTTATAGGTTTTGATGCCCGCACGGAAATCCTTGGCCTTTTGCATATCGATTTCGATGGTGATGTAATAGTGGGGGGCGGCATATTTGCTTTCTGACATACGGGTCGCGATGATTCGGCGCATGGGGGTTAATGGCACGCGCGTTACGCCGCCCACCGGTGCGGGAACGGGAGCTTTCGCCGGGGCTGGCGCTTTACCGGTGGTGGCGGCGCGTGACACGTCTTCCTTCGTGATTTTCCCGCCGGCGCCAGTGCCTTCAATGCCGCGAACGTCCATGCCCGCGTTTTCCGCCATGCGGCGCGCCGTTGGGGTAATCTTCACCTCGCCTACACTGGCAGCATAGGTCAACACGTCTTCTTCCGTTATCCGTCCACCGACGCCGGTACCGGTGATTTTACTGACATCCACGCCTTTTTCCTCGGCGGCTTTACGCGCGCGGGGCGAGGCAAATCCCGTGCTTTCCAAAGCGGCGGAGGCTTGCGGGACAGGCGCCGGAGTGGGGGTAGTTTCCGGGACAGGGGTAGGTGCGGCTGCAGCGGGAGCACCACCGGCCACGCCATACGTACTTAAATCAGGCAGGGTTTCATCGGCAGTACCGACCAGCGCGACTACGGTCATTACCGGAACGTCGATACCCGGTTCCACCAAAATCTTGCGCAAAATGCCGGAGGCGGTGGATTCACATTCGATCTCCGCCTTGTCTGTTTGGACTGTAAAGATGGGCTCGCCTTCCTGAACAGCGTCGCCTTCTTTTTTCAGCCATTGCACAATCTGTGCATCTTCCACCGATTGGCCCAATTTGGGTAATAAAATCTCGTGCATACCTGCCCTTACGTTATCCAGCCTTGCCGCTGAAGGTGTTCGGCACCCTTTTCAATGTACGTTACTAATGGAGAATCCGGACCCAGTTGACAGACTTCCCGCAGTACGCCTGGGGTGCCTTGTTCCTGACGGATGCGCTGGAGGGTCTGCGCGGCCGGATCATCCCCCTGATCGTACCGAAATGCAGCGGCAACTGCAACTCCGATGCCCTCCGGAGCCACGTCTTGGTTCAGACACATCAGCCCGGAACCGATCAAACGGTCCTTTTTCCCAAGTTTCCGGAGGGGATCCCGGGCCACGCGTGCAATCTGATCGCCCAGTGCCCGGTTATGATACCGGCGAATCAAATCGTCCCGGTGCGCCTGCAATTCTTCAAGATTTAATCCATGTTTTCGGTACAATCCTTCACAGCTTTCCGATGCTGCGGTATAAACTACAGTCCGGATTGTGTCATCCCGAATGGCCTGCCAGATATATTCATGACCGCGTAAAAAGCCGAGGTAGGCCGTGGCCGCGTGACTCAGGTTGTGCACGAATAGTTTTCGCTCGACATACGCCCCGAAATTCGCCAAGGCTTTCATGTGCAGGATCTCTGGGATGTTTCCTTTGAATCCGTTGGCGTCGACAGGTAAATCGCAATAGGGTTCCACGCAGACCAAGAGCACATCCTCCGCCTTCTGTTCCTCGGTCATTACAGGGACCATGCGCCCGATGGAGGCTTCCACAAAGCCTACTCGCTCATCGAGAACGGCATGATATGCAGGGGGTAGATGTGCACGGACCTTTTCCCGCATGAAGGACCCGGCATCAATCAGGTTTTCGCATAAAATAATGTTGAGCGGGGGCGCATCCGGACGATGAAAACGGCCTTCGATGCCTGCCGCAAGCGCTGGGGCAATGTATCCTAGCGCATTCACGCCCACCGCCGTAGAGGCGATATCCGTTTCGGCCAAGGCCTTTACAACGGCATCGCGGTCTTTGCCGTGCACCGCATCCACGCCCTCCACCAGAATCGTTTGGCATTCTTCTTCCACGATCCGGATGGGATAGGAATGCCGCGCCCGAATCGCCTGGACCACTTCATCCACCACGTCCACAAAGGTAGTTTGATACCCGGACTCATAATACAACTGGCCCAAAAAACCGCGGCCAATATTGCCCGCGCCAAAATGTACCGCTCGTTTTGTCATTTAAAAGTCCTTACAAATGGTTTCCGCCCCTGCCACGGTTTTCGAGTATAGCAAAATCAGATGGGAGAGGGTAGGCGGTAGGGAGAGAAAAGAAATGGAACCACCGATGCACACGGATAAACCCCGATTAAGATGAGTGCCAGAAAGTCGTTATTGGGAGGGTTGGCGCCTCGTTAACCGTTGGATATGCGATTCTTTTAGCCCGGGAGGACGCGTGCTCTCCTGTTCTAGGCTTCGGGGAGTGACAGGCCGTGTTGTCGAAGAAAGGTTAGTTTGTCCCAGTATCCTCTTTGAAATACGATTTTTCCGTTGATAATGTGTAAGACTCCGCATCCGCGGAGTCCAAGGGGGTCGCGCCATTCCAGGATGGCCCATTCACCATCTTCGAACAGGTTTTCGACGATGCAGGTCATTTTCGCCCGTGCAAACTCATTTATAAACATTTCGCGGATTGCTTCGCGCCCTGATACAGGGGATTCAGCCACCTGGTGGTTTACCGCATCTTCCGCGTATAGGTTTGCCAGGGTTTCGGTGTCGGCATTGTTAAATGCAGCGACAAATCTTTTCACGACATCTTTGGGGCTCATTTTTTATCCTGATCTGTTTTCGTTTCAGTAATGTGTTTTTGGTTTATGCATCCATTAGG
>JAKQOG010000017.1 GCA_029565395.1 Candidatus Hydrogenedentota bacterium
TCGATTAAATTTTGCCACCCCGCCCAACTACTTGCGGGATTATGCTCTTTATACATGGCTTCTTACGTTACGATTAAACATATCCTTTTTCAGGCATATTCCCATCAGTAGAAATCCCCTATTTCTTGAAGGAGTAACAGATATCCCTGAGTGGCGGCCTTGTAGAAATTTGACCTTGCCGTCAAAAAACGTTAGCGTTGGTCTGGTTATTTCTGATGGATTGTAAGCGCCAGGAGTGCCGGGGCGATGCGAAAAAATTGGACGGGGTATGTGTTTATCAGCCCGTGGTTGGCGGGGTTCCTCATTTTCACGGCAATACCCTTCCTGGTTAGCATCTATCTTTCGTTCACCCGCTATGATGTGGTCTCGCCGCCGGTGTGGGTGGGGTTGGCGAACTACCGCAAACTGGCCTATGGCGACCCGCTGTTTTGGAAATCCCTGTGGATAACGTTTAAGTATGCGCTGGTGGCGGTGCCCACGGGAATTGCTGCAGGGGTGGGCCTCGCGCTGCTGCTGAACCTGGATATCCGGGGAATCAGTATATACCGGACCGTTTTTTACATCCCGTCCATAGTGCCGGTGGTGGCAACATCTGTGGTGTTCATATGGATATTGAATCCGCAAATAGGGCTGGTGAATGGGATTCTACGGCATTTCGGCATCATCGGCCCGGCGTGGCTGATGGATACGAAATGGGCGTTCTGGTCACTGGTCGGCATGTCGTTGTGGGCGGTGGGCGGCAGCATGATCATCTATCTGGCGGGCCTGAAGGATATTCCTGTATCGCTCTATGAAGCGGCGATCATTGATGGGGCGGGGCCCTGGCAACGCACGCGGCACGTTACCTTGCCGATGATCACGCCGGTAATTTTTTTCAACCTGATCATGGGGGTTATCGGCGCATTTCAGTATTTCACGCAGGCATATGTCATGACGCTGGGCGGGCCGGATGACAGCACGCATTTTTACGCACTCTATTTATTCAACCGTGCCTGGCGGTATCTCGATATGGGATACGCGAGCGCCATGGCGTGGATCCTGTTCATCGTCGTCATGTTCTTTACCTTGCTGATTTTCCGCACGCATAAACGGTGGGTGCATTATGGCCAATAACGGCGAAAAAGACGCTTCCACCTGGAGCCGGGCGGCACTATGGATCACCCTGCTGCTGGCGGCGGCAGGCCTGGTAGTGGTGTTTGCACTGCCGGGGCCGCCGCCCCGCAAGCACCTGGAGCGCATCCCCATCCAGTTTTGGCACATGTGGACGGCCGAATGGAAAGACGTGGTGGACCGGATCGTGGATCGGTTCAACGAAAGTCAGGACATGTATGAGGTGATTGCCTTATCCGTACCGATGACAAGCGCCGACTCGAAGTTCCTGCTGGCGGTGGCGGGTGGCAGCCCCCCGGATGTGATGGCGCAGTGGAACCCGGTCATTCCAAAGTGGGCGGAAAACGGGTTGCTGATAAAATTGAACGAATTCATGTCTCCCGAACAATGGGCGGAATTCCAGCAGACCGTATATCCTGCGGTGAAGAAGATCGGCATGTATAAAGGGGATCTTTATGGCGTCACCACGGGCCTGAATGCATTCGCGTGTTACGTGCGGATGGATTATCTGCGCGAAGCCACTATGTCCCTGAGCGATTTTCCGGATACGTTGGAGGCACTGGTGGAATGGGGATCCAAACTGCACAAATTCGATGATAAGGGCAATCTACAGCGGGTTGGATACCTGCCCGCATTTTATCACTATTACACATCGGGATTCGGTAATGGATTCTATAACTGGACAGAGAACAAACTCACCTTGAACACGCCGGATAACCTCCGCGCACTCAATTTCATGGTGGATGAACGCAAGAGACTGGGATTTGCGAACGTAATCCGTTTCGAATCAGGCTTGGCGATTGGTCTGGGCAATATGGATTGGCCGTTTATTACGGGAGCTTACACTATCCTGGTGGACGGCCAGTGGCGCGTGGAACAACTCGCCCGGTACGCGCCAAACCTGGATTACGCCACCGTACCCATTCCGCCACCCAAGAACGGCCGGCCACATTTCGGTTTCACGAATGGCAACTTCATGATCATCCCCAAGGGCGCACGGGAGCCGGAAGGAGCATGGGAATTCATTAAATTCTGGTCGGGACTGGAAAACCCTCAGCGGGCGGCGGAATTTTATACCTGGGGCGGCTGGCTGCCGCTGAGTCCGGCCATCGCGGAGGCGCCTATGTATCGGGAATACGTGAGCGCACATCCGCAATTCCAGACCTTCCTGGACCTGCTGCCCAGCGAGAACCTGGATCCCATGCCGCCCGTGCCGTATCAAGTGTTTCTTTTTGACCGGATTGTACGGGCGGATGAAGCGGCGACGCGCGGGGTGCTGCCGCCGCAGCAGGCCTTGGAACGCCTGGAGAAGGAAGTGGCCCAGGAGATTCAGTCGCGGAAGGAGTTTGGCTATGCAGACTAGCGCCCCCATCCGCTTGCGCTCAACCCAACGCCTGATGATTCATGTTCTGCTCATCGCATTGTGCATTCCCTTCGTCTTGCCCTTGCTCTGGATGATTTCCACCTCGCTCAAACCGGACAACCAGATCTTTGCGCAGGAAGGCCGGCAAATGATCTTTTCAATTAAATCGTTGATCCCGAATCCGGTCATGTGGAGCAATTACTCGGAAGCGGTGAATACCGTCCCCATCGGAAACTATCTCCGCAATACTTTGTTTTTATGCTTCTTTAATGTAGTGGCGGCTATCCTTTCAAGCGCCGTGGTGGCCTATGGCTTCGCCCGGCTTCAGTTTCGCGGACGGGAAACGCTCTTCATGATCATGATTGCCACGATGGCGCTGCCGGGCCAGGTAACCATGATTCCAGTGTTTGCCTTGTTCCGCTGGCTGGGTTGGTATGGCACCTTCCTGCCGCTCATTATCCCCCCTTTCTTCGGCAATCCCTTCTTCATTTTTCTGCTGCGGCAGTTTTTCCGCACCATCCCGGAGGAATTGGCCGAAGCGGCCCGCATCGACGGCGCAAGTGAATGGCGCATCTTCTGGCAACTCATGCTGCCCCTTGCAAAACCCGCCCTGGCCACCTGCGCCTTGTTTCAATTCCTGGGCACCTGGAACGACTTCTTCGGCCCGCTGCTCTACATCAACGACCCCTCCAAATACACCCTGGCCTACGGATTGCAGCAATTCGTCTCAAGCTACGGCGGAGAATGGGCGCAATTAATGGCCGTCGCCACCATTTTCACCCTCCCCATCATCCTCCTCTTCTTCCTCGCCCAACGCACCTTCATCCAAGGCATCGCCACCACGGGAGGGAAGAGTTAGTCTTTCCTATGATTTGCTCCGATCCGTCCGATCCGTCTGATCCGTCTGATCCGTCCAATCCGTCCTATCCGTCTGATCCGTCCAATCCGTCCGACCCGTCCGACGTATCCGGGCAATCCAACTAGATTGTAGGCAAGTTAATTCCTTATACTGATAAAAGCACTTTATATGATCGATTGTCGGTTTTGGTGTCATGTAGTACCCAGTGCACGGGAGCGTTGTCGTGCCATAACAGACCTGCTGACGAGGATTGAACAGAGATTATATGGCGGCAGTAATAGAGACTCATGAAGTGTCGAAGTGGTTCGGCGAGGTGGTTGCGCTGAATAATTTGTCGGTGGTGATTGAAGAAGGCGTAACGGGGCTGCTGGGACCGAACGGCGCGGGCAAGAGCACGTTTATCAAATTGGCTTTGGGCCTGTACCGGGCGAGCCGGGGCTATATCCGGGTGCTGGGAGAATCGCCGCGCAATAACCGGGGTATTCTGCGGCGAATCGGGTATTGCCCGGAAACCGACAAATTCTACGAGAACATGACGGGGTATGAGTTCGTCTACTGGCTCAACCGGTTTTGGGGAATGAGCGTCAAAGAGGCGCGGCGTGCCTCGGAGGCCGCGTGTGACATAGTCCACATGACGGAGAGGATGCATGATCCGATTGATGAATACAGCAAGGGGATGCGGCAGCGAATCAAGATTGCACAGTCGCTGTCAACCAATCCCAAACTGCTTTTTCTGGATGAACCGATGTCGGGGCTCGACCCGCAGGGCCGGGAGGAAATGTACGCGTTGATTCACCAGTTGGGGCAGACGGGGTATTCGGTCATTGTGTCCAGCCACATTCTGTATGAGATTGAACGGGTAACGGATAGCGTCGTGCTGCTGTACAACGGAACGATGCTCGCCCAGGGCCGCGTGCGGCAAATCCGCGATTTGATTGATGAGCACCCCCACACGATTACGGTGGAAAGTAACAATCCACGGGCCATCGCCCAGCATTTTGTTCAAGACACAGGAACCATGATCGTCGAATTCGATGATGGGCGGCTAACGATCCGCACGCGCGATCCGAACCTGTGTTATCAACGCTTGAACGATTTGATGGTGGATCAGGCAGTCCAGGTAGGAAGCATTCAATGTTCCGATGACAACCTTCAGTCGGTGTTTGATTATCTGACACGATAAGGGAAAGAGAACCAAACCGTGACAAACATACTAGGTTCAGAGACAATAACCGCGGCGCCGGGCTTTTTCCCCGTGCAATATATGCGATTTCTGCGGGCCTCGCTGGGGCACGCCCTGCTGATGATTCTGAGGCGGCAGCGAATCGTATTCGCGGCAGTGATTACCTTTCTTCCGGTACTGATTCCCCTGGCCATGGCTTTCCTGTCACCCAAGCAATTTGCCGAAGACGGCGCGAAGGTTTTCTCCACGATGATGGAGCAGGTGCATATCAACGTGTTGGCGCCCCTGCTGGCGCTCTTTTTTGCCACCATGCTCGTGGGGGAAGACGTGGAAGCGCAAACGATCCCCTATATCCTGACGCGTCCCATATTCCGATCCTCCTGGGTGTTTGGACGGTTTGTTGCCTATCTTCTCGTGGCCTCCATGATCCTGCTCACGTCCGCCGCCCTGGTCTTCGGCGCATGCACGGCCCTCGATAAACTGGCCTTTGACCAAACCGGCCTGGTGTTGCTGGGCCATTACTGCGGGGTGGCGGTCATGGCCTTGCTGGGCTATGGCTCGGTGATGGTGTTCCTCGGCGTAACAACACGGCGGCCCATTGTGATTGGGGTGTTAATGTTGTACGGGTGGCAACGTCTGGCAACTCTGGTGCCGGGGCTCATCGACTTTATCACGATCCAAAAATATACGGATGCGCTCATGCCCAAACTGGCCTCGCAGCGCGGAAATGTCGAGATCCAGACCGTTCTGGGAACCTTTGAAAAAGAAGTATTCATGGTAAGCGCGGGCAAGGCATTCATCATTCTATGGATTATCGCGCTGGCCTTTCTGATTGGCTCGATACTGGCCGTGCGGCTGCGGGAGTATTCCGCGGCACGCGCAATTGGGGGATAATCATGGCGCGCGTGAGAAAACCCAGCGCCAAACGCAATCTGGTGATTTTTTCCCTTATCGCCCTTACTTTCGCAGGGGTTGCGGTGAGCATCCGGTTTATCAACCAGGAACCGGAATATATTCTCCCGGAGCGGCAGGGCATAACCCAGGTTCCAAAGGAAGAAAACGGATTCTTCGACGTAGATGACGCATCGAAAATGATTCCAAGAGACATGACCCTGTTACGTCCCATTCCGATTCCCCATCCTGTTCATCCGGAAAAAACCATACTCTATCAAATGCAGGAGTATGATCTGGGCAAGCTTGTCAAGGTGGATCGCCCGGACTCCGATCCGGACTTCCTGGCCTGGATGCACAAATCGGAACCCGCTCTGGAAAAGATCCGCAGTGCACTTTCAAAACCCCATTTCCAACTGCCCTACAAACCAAAAATTTTCCACCACAACCAATATGATTTTAATGCACTCGTGGCGTTGGGGGGTGCCCTGGGACGGGTGGAAAAGAAGCCGGAGGAAGGTCTGGCGCTGTTGCTGGACCTTGTTCGCATCGATCGGAAAATCGAGGAAATGCCCAGGCTTTCCGCGAATCTGGAAAGTCTGGCCCTGCGGGAATGCCGCATGATTGCGCGGATGTGTGATTCCCCTGAGATACTGGCGGCGTTTCAACAACACGTGCAGGAACTGGGAATTCCCTGTCCGGATCGCCGCGTCTTGCTTGAGCAAGAATGGGAGGTCTTGGACAATGCTTTGTCCGGCGAAGAAGATCCCACAGGAGCAGAATACATAATCAGGGACCGGGCCCCGCGCCATCCTCGACGTCACCGTGATTGGGGCCACCGCCTGGGGGACATCTATATGAACTGGCGCGTGCGGCAAATAACCGCATTAATTATCCGCCACAAAGCAGAATTATACGAAATGGCGGATCGCCCCTTGGATGAAATCCAGACTTGGTACAAGGATCGGCCCATTTCCAAAGGAAAGAGGATGCTTTGGTCAACACCGGAAAACGGGGTACTAAACGCGGCAACAAGCGCAGTATCCCGAAACAGCGAATATCTCGTCACACTAGTGGCCGTTGCCCTCGAAAGGTACCGCTTGGATCACGGTGAATATCCAGAAACCCTGGAGGCCTTGGCGCCAAAATATATGGAGTCCATACCCAACAACCCGGAAAACGGGGCGCCGTTTGCATACCAGCGCACAAAACGGTGTTACGCAATCGCCCGGCAACCGGAAAATTGGAAAGGGCGGGAATCCCAGCAACAGCAGTCCTTTCTGATCCCGGTTGAGGAAGTGCGCGCCGCGTTGACCATGTCCGGCGCACTCAACGAAAACACACAATCATAACCCAGGATTCAACTATTTTTCTGATCTTCCCCACTCCATCCCAAGAACGAAATCTGATATGATACGGAAAACAATGGAGTAATCAGGCCTATGAAATACGAGGGAACATTCAAAACGCGTGATGGGGTTGAGTTATATGAATGCCGCTGGGACAATACCTCCGAGTTAAAGGCAAACCTGGTATTAATCCATGGCTTTGGCGAATACTGCGGCCGGTATGCGGAATCAGCCGGCGTATTCAATCAAGGAGGAATCTGCGTCCACAGTTACGATCAGCGGGGATTCGGACATTCGCCGGGCCGACGCGCCTATATCAATCGATTCGAAACCTTGTTGGAAGATCTGGACGATTACCTGGCGCATGTTCAACCAAAACTGGAAAGCGCGCCCTGGTTCATGATGGGGCACAGCATGGGCGGACTGGTGCTGGCACGCTATGTGCAAACACGCTCCGTACAGGCACGCGGCCTGGTATTCAGCAGCGCCTTTCTGGCGTTCAGCGATGAATTGCCAAGGTATCTGCTAACCATTTCAGGATTTCTGGGGAAGTATCTGCCGTGGCTGCCGGTGGGCGAGGTGGACAATTCACGGCTGTCTCGCGATCCCGCCGTAGTGGCCGCGGCGGATGTGGATCCGCTATCGTTTCATGGGCGCGTACGGGCGCGGACGGGTTCGCAGTTCCACGAAGCCATAAAACAATTAGAGGCCGGGTACAATCGGATCACCCAGCCGGTGTACATCATTCATGGTGCCGATGATCGTGTCGTTTCCAATTTGGGCAGCCGCGTGTTGCATGAACGGTGCGCGTCAAAAGATAAATCTTTTAAGCTTTATGAGGGTGGCTACCACGAACTCTGGAACGATCTGGACAAAGAAGCGGTCCTCACCGGCATTCGTGATTGGATCCTCGCGCATGCATGAGGGACCGCTTTAGGCGTAAAATATAAGGGCGTTGTTTCGTAGTTTAAGGAGGTAGCAGTATGAAACTCGAAATCAGGCGGAATGGATTTGTGTCATCGGGGGTTCTTGTTTGTGCACTGCTGGCAGGGCTTTCCCCTGCCATAGCTTCACATGCGGAAAGCGAAGGAGAGTGCGAACAGGCTTATTTAATCGCCCTGGACCATGACACGGACAGCGATCTGCTCACGGATGAGGAAGAAAATGCCCTGGGAAGCAATCCGGGCATTCAAGATGAAAACAGCAATGGATTTCCGGATGGTCAGGACCTTGCGGAAACACTTTCCGCAGAAATCGCGGCATTAGATTCCTTTTTCGCATGGTTTGAGCCTCCCTACACTGAATTTTTAGAAGGCATCGAGGAAAATTTGCCCAAGGACCGCGTGTACACAATTTATATTGATTATAGCTACGATTGCCAGTGGATCACGGCGGCATGCGGCATCGGCGTCACCATCGGTGAACTCATTATCGTGAATCCGGCGCTCCATACCTCCTGGGAAGAAGGTTTTTCCATTCCTCTGGACAATTGGCACTATATGCAACATGGCTCTTTTTCCTATGCCTCCGACTTAGGGTGCGACCCCGGACGGGAAGGACGTGTGGATATCCCAGAGCTGATAAACACCCTGCATACACCCGTCGAAGGTCAACTTGAAGGCATGATGGAAGGAGAAGGTCAAACGGAAGGAGTATACGAAGGTCAAACC
>JAKQOG010000018.1 GCA_029565395.1 Candidatus Hydrogenedentota bacterium
TCCGAAGCCCTTACTGCCCGTCTTGGGGCATTCGCTCCTGTCGCGGACTCTCGAACGTATCGCAGCGCTTAACGTAGAACGCATAGGCGTAAATCTACACCATAAACCCGATCTCATCATGTCATGGCTCGAAAATTCCCCTTATAAGGACCAGATCACGCTCTTCCACGAAAATTCATTGCTGGGAACGGGCGGCGCACTCAAAAATGCCCAATCATTACTGGGCGAAGGTGTTTTTTTGGTTCACAATGCGGATATTTTGACAGATATCGACCTGAAGGCTCTTGTTGAGGTACATAGGGCCTCCGGCAACATCGCCACCCTCGCCCTCCACGACTATCCCGCGCACAACAAGGTTCGCATAAATGCTGTCGAGCAGGTGGTGAGTGTGGATGGCTATTCAGCAAACCCAAGCCCAGACACCGTGCGTGTTTTGGCCTATACCGGTATCGCCGTATACGATGCCGCGTTTCTGGCGTATCTGCCGGACGGCATATCGAATGTCGTGAACGCTTGGCTGGCCGCCATGGCGGCAGGCAAGACCGTAGGCAGCATGGACGTTACGGGATGCCTCTGGCACGACATTGGCACGCCCGCGTCATATGCCGCCGCCATCGTCGATACGTTACGCCGTAATGGAGAGGGGATCTATGCCGCCGCCGATGTTCAGGGCCGGAATATCAATATTGACGGCTATGTAATTATTGAAGACGGATGCAGGCTCAGCGAAGGAGCGGCATTGCGCAACGCCATCGTCCTTCCGGGAGTGCACATCGCGCGCGAAACCCGGTACGAGAATTGCATCGTGGGCGACGGCTTCCACGTGGAATTGTCCGAGCCCGAATTTCTCGGCATTCCCCTTAGCGAACTCGGCCTGCAAATCGGGATTGGCGGCTCCGGGCGGCGCTACTACCGTTCCCATAGCGATGAAGGAACAGTCGTTCGCATGGTATGTCCGCCCGACGAAGCCGATTACGAGCGGCACATCAAATATTCAGAGTTTTTCGCACGGCATAGCGTCCCCGTGCCGAAGCTGCTAAGCGTCGATGTGGAAAACAAGCGCGCCGAGTTTGAAGATCTCGGAGATCTCTCGCTGTATAATTGTCTGAAGTTTCCCCGCCCAGCAGAAGACATAGAATCCATTTATCAGAAAATCTTGATTAGTCTCATTTCACTCCACGTTGATGCCTCGAACCATATCGATGAATGTGAACTCCTTGCGAACCGTCCCTTCGACTACGACTATTTCCGGTGGGAAACCACTTACTTCCTCGAACGTTTCGTCGAAGGCCTATGCGGAATACAACCAGATTCATGGGGCGCCCTCGAAGGCGAATTTGACCGGCTTGCGCGCACGGCCGATGCGTTGCCCAAGGCCATCATTCACCGTGATTTCCAATCTCAGAACATCATGATCACCAGGGGCGTTCCGCGCTTTATTGATTACCAGGGCGCGCGCCTGGCGCCTCCTGCTTATGATATTGCTTCTGTATTGTGGGACCCCTACTACCGGCTTGAGGATGCAATGCGCGAACGTCTCCTCGCATACTACATTAATTTACGAATACAACGCTCCGGCGGAGACTTCTCCGTGCAAGACTTCCATAAAGCCCTATTGATCTGCCGGCTGCAACGCCATATGCAAGCCCTCGGCGCTTATGGCTTCCTCTCCGTTGTGCGCGGCAAACCCTATTTCCGCAAGCACATTCCCGAAGGTCTCCGCCTGCTGAAAAACGACGTTACCGAAGCCGCCACCGCATATCCCGCCATCGCGGCCCTTGTGACGAAATTGTAAAAACTTCACGATTGTCGTTAACCCACGAAAGCAGCAGCTACTATTTTCCCTTGCTCACCTGAAACCGGATGGTGATCTGGCCGCTTCGTCCCGATAGATCCACCACGCCATTCGGATCAACAGCAAGGGGAGTTTCGCCCACCGCCGCCGAAACAGTTTTCCAGCCCTCCGGTATACGCGCGCGAAGAAGCGTTTTCTTCGGCTGATGCGGCGGCAGGGTGATGCGTACAAGCAGTTCACCTTGATTCAATTTAGATTCTGTTTCCAGGGACAGTGTGCCGAACGCGGTCGGGGCGTTTTCGAATTTGATACTAGCGCCGTCGCGCAGCCAACGCCGTGGCACCGCATACAACAGCCTCAGCGTATCCGGGATACCGTCATCATCGGTATCCCAGTCCTGCACCAGCAAGTGCCGCAAGGTCCACAGGAAGAAAGCATTGCCCGCCGTGCAGGGCGGCAAGTACATGGGTCGTCCATGGGAGTCGAGCGGGTCAAGGCTTGTGCCCTCGCCGCCAACGAACGTATCGCGGGTAAATCCCTGGGCCAACTTGCCATAAAAAGAGACACCGGCCCGGTCTGCATCGTCTTGTTTGAGCAGGTGGAGGATGTAGCCGATAGTGTAATTGTCGTCCACGCCTCGTTCGTTGGCAAAGAGCTTCGAGTGCTGATCGAAGCGCAACATACCCATGCACACACCGCCCCGCCGATGCAGCGTATCCAGAATCCAAGCGGCCTTTTCCGGTTGAGCGTCGAAAACTCCCGAATCGAGCATGGCGTTTGAGACCAGGCACCAGTAGCTGCCCAAACAAGTAGCCGTCAGTGCTTCGTATGGTTTTTCGGCGTCTTCCAACAGCACATTCGGAACAAACGGCGGATCGAAGCCGCGTTTCACGCTCTTATCGGCCGCATCAAGAATCGCCTGCCGGTACTGCTGTACTCGATCCTCCAATTGCGGATTCGGTTCACCCATTTCGCGCAACACCGCCGCCATATCGCGCACCCCGCGCCAGCAGGTGGCGTTGGTCTTCAGATTCCAAACCGGTTTGGGAATATCCGAGGCATAGAAGTCCTTGGGCGTCAAGCCGGTGTTGGGATCAAGATCATCGATAATCAACTTGATCAGCGGTTCCCAGCGTGGACGGTTCACCCGCATAAATTCGGTGTCCCGCGTGAGCCAGTAGTATTGAGCCAGCGCGCGCAGCTTCCATCCCGTCACTGCGTACTTATGCTCCGGTATGGAATGATCCAACAGCGAGAGGAGCATGGGCCGCGCCTCATTGGTGAAACCGAACAGTGTAAAGGCCCCAAACGTCCGGCTGCCTTCGGTGATATATTCCGTCTCGTAGGCATTGCCGGCGCTGTAGTTCACCGTGCTGCCGGTAATAATGGTGAAATTCGCCCCCATCACTGCCCGCCAGGCATTATTCACGATGGTTTCAGGCACCTCAAGCGTCACACCTTTGCCCAGCAGTTCCCGCCATGCGGCGGCGCATTGCTGCTGCTGATGGAGGTACTCATTGCCGGAGAGATCCTGGGCTGTGGAAAGCATGGGCGCCGCTGCGGTGAACACAGCAAGCACCGCCTCTCCGCCGGAGGTGATCGTGGCGGTCAAGGTTTGTTTCGCAGCGTCCCACTGCCAATTCGAACCAATCCACAAAAACACTTGCTGCTTATCGTTGCATAATTGGCGTTTGATCAGGCGCAGCGGATCGGGTGGCGTCAGATGCGCCGAAACCATCCCCTCTTGACCGGCATCGAGCGTGAAACGCACGAACACTACCGCATACGTTGCCAAGGCGGGATCTACACTCACAAAAACCTCTTGCCGGTACGCTGCATCCCCTTCACGATACCTCATCCCAACGATGGGCAAATAACCATCGGTCAAGCGAGGCCCCTCCAGCTTGTCCAAATCTTCGCCGAATGAGGCATGTCCCTGCCCCGCACGAAAATTGACTGGAACTCCCACGTCCTTCCAGGAGTGTCCACCCCCTTTGGCATTGATCGCGCTGCCATTGCTCACCAGCCGTGCTTTGCATCCATTACATGGAGCGGCCAATACGATAGGATAGTGCCGGAACGCCGCATTGACATAACGCAACGGCGGCATCGCCTTGGCAAAGAATTCATAACTCGTCCCGTCTGCTTGGCGCAGGGCGGCTTCGCCCAGGATGTCCGTTTGGGCTTCGATGATCTGATCGATGGTTGGCAAACCATCCGACGGCTTCGTTTCATCAGACATGATCGCGGGTTCGCACTCGGCGCCAGTGGAACCGAAGACCGCTATGACAAGCAGCAACACTGTTATGGGCTTTAAATTACTGCGAATCACCAAGCTTCCCCCGGCAGGTCAGGAATAGCAGGTTCTATTGATGATCACCAGTTTCAATTCATCGGAAAGTTCATTGAAATAGGCACAGTAACCGGCAATGCGAACTAAAAGATCCGGGTATTTTCCCGGATTGTTGTAAGCATCCAGCAAGATTTGCCGATCGATAATATTGGGCTGAATCTGCATGCCCCCGTGTGTAAGAAATGTCCTGAAAATGTTTGCCAGGTTCGATGCGCCCTCCGGGTTCTGAAACAATGCGGCATCAATGGTGAACGTCGCCGTGGTGCCATTCTCGGCGTGATGAGCGAAATCAATGCAGGCAACGGAGTTCAGTGCGGATAAGAGGTCCGTCTGCTGCATTCCGTAATGTGGCGTGAGGCTGTTGGCAAGAGGAACGCCCGCGAGCCGTCCTGAAGGCAGGGCAGGCGTGTTTCGCCCATAGCGTGTGCCGACGTTCAATGCGTAATACCCGGCGGAATACCTCCCGTTGCGCGGACAGTTCCCCACGGATTCCAAGGCGTTGTTATACATCTGCAACACTCTGTTTACCCATTCCGCGGCCTTGGGGGATGAATCGTCGCCGAATTTCGGCACGGCGAGCAAGGCGGACCTGACCTGTGAATAGCCGTTCCCCTGGAAATTATTCTCGATGGCGCAAATGACTTCATTGACGGTAAAGAGCTTATTCGTGAACACCACCTCTTCAATGGCGTGCAGGGAATCCGCGGCATCCGTGATCCCTACCGCCTGAATGCCGCTGCTGTTTATCGTCGTGCCGCCTTCGTAGACATCCCTTCCGCTTTCCACGCACCCCTGGAACATCGAAGACGCAAGGGGCGTGTGAAAACCTTTACGGAGGTTCGCCTCGATCATTTGGTGATCAGCCAATATGGACTGTGTCAGGCGGTTCAAGCGCGCCTGATAGCGTTCAAGAAGTTCGTCCATGCTGGACGGCGGGTGATATTCGCACAGGCCTCTTTTGATGTTCCGCCTTTTGCGCAGTGCGCCGCAGGTTTGGGTAATGCGCCGGGAGAACGCATTGTTTCCGTCAAAGGTATATTTGAGAAAGTTGGTCGTCAATATGAGCAGTTGATCATGAACGCTCTCATTCCATAAATCATGTTCATGACCCTTCAGCGCCTGCAAAAGAGGCAGGGTGACATTTACGTTTGCACAGTCGGTGTTGCCAAAATGATCGTCCGTGGCCTTGGGCTCAACACATCCCACTATCGCGTAATTCCGCGCGTTTTCCAGGGTGGTGGGGTAATGCTCCAGCAGCGTTTTGATATAGATTTCATCGCTGAACAATTGCGGTATGGGACATCCGTTGATGTATACCTCCGCAATTCGCTCCAAATATTCGCGGGGACTGTCTTTATGAACCCGCGCGCTTAGATCCGCCGCAAGCGGCTGCAATTCACAGGCGTCGATCAACATGTAGGTAACGTCGTTGGTCGCATCCCTGCCCTCTTTGTCCAAACCGCCAAACGTTATCGCCTGATCCGTTGACAGCGTCTCAAACAGATTAAACAGTTCAGGAAAAGTGTTGCCGTCATTTACTAAAATGGCCTCGTCCATTTTCAGAATGAACAAACACAGCAGTTCCTTGGCTTTCTCGTACGTAATAATCCCCGCCTCTTTATCCCGTTTATAATACGGATACAAGAGTTGATCCAAACGCCCGAAGGATATCGCGTTCTCATACGACTCAATGCACAGCGCAATATGAAGAAACAACATGCTTTGCAGCGCTTCATGAAAAGTGCAGGCGGGATTTTTGGGGACACGCCGGCAGATATCGGACATTTCCAGCAATTCCCTCCGGCGCTCCGGATCGTTTTCGTTCTCGCTCAAACAGGAAAGATGTTCCGCATAGCGCTGCGCATAGGCTTCCAATCCTTCCAGGGCGATGATGGCGCCCGTATAAAAATCCTGATTATTCTCCAGCTTTTCCTGCTGTTTCGCCCGCAGTTCTTCAATAAGACCCGATGTCCCCAGGGTAAGGATGCGGTCGAAGTTCACGATAAAATGGGCGATCGCCGCCAGATTGTTGTTAAATCCCGCATTCATCTCTGACGCCCGCGCAAACATGGCAAGATAATCCAAAAGCTTCGGATAGGTCTGCCCCAACAGGCTGTGTTTCTTCCAGAAGGGCAGGCTTTTCAAGAAGGCAAGCCGTTCCCGGAGAGAGACCTCAAACGACACCGGTTTCAGGCGGTTTAACTTGTGGATCATCTTCACGCCGACCACGCCATAGTATTCCGCCCAAAGCTGGCCGGCAACGCGTTTGGACGTAAACGTGCCTGCAAGCAACTCCCCCGGATACACAATGACACGCTTGTTGCGCAGTACATGCGAAAGACACTCCGCCCGGTGGATCGGGACCGGCTTGCTGAAGCCATGCTTCTTGTAATACTGGGTCTTGAGAAGGCATGCCTCCATGCAAAGGGCTCTGGGACTATGCCGGAGATCGCTCTGGATTTGTTTTACGCGCGGCGTAAAAACGGCCTTGTGCCGGGGAGTGCCCCGATCCGCGTATTCAGCCTTGATTCCGCAACGTCCGAATAGTTCGATGCCCTTCTCGATGGCTTTTTGGCTCTCTTCCGGCGTGATATTCAACGGTGTCACATCCAACCCGAAGCGCCGTGCTTTGTCTTCGTAGAACGTGTGGTATTTCAGCAATTCAATCGAGTCATACTCGATGGATTTTAAAAATTGGGAAACCGCTTGTATGTGCTCTTCACTGTCATTGAATCCCGGCACAATTACCATGCGGAATTTAATCGGGACGTTTAAACCAAGGAGTTTCTTCAGATTGCTGTGGATCAAAGCGCTGTCTTGCCTGGTGCATTTTTTGTGAAGGGCGTCGTCGCCAATCGCTTTGAGATCCACCAGAAAGAGATCTACGTACGGCGCAATTTTGTTGATCGTTTCCCACGGCGCATGAAGCGATGTTTCCACCGCAACGTGTAGTTGCTCCCGCCTAAGCATCTGCATCAGCGCGATCAGGCCGTCCGCATCCTGCAGAAGGGGCTCGCCGCCGCTCAGCGTAACGCCGCCCTTGCTTGATCGATAATATTCCTTGTCTCTTGAAACTATCTCCAGGACGTCGTCGATGGAATACTCGCGATCCGGCGCTATGCCGCCGTTAAATGATTGCATTTCCGGATTTTGACACCACGCGCATTTCAGATTGCACCCCTTGAAAAAAATCGTCGTGCGGATCCCAGGACCATCTTGAACACACGTGCGTTGTATTTTAAAGGGTTTCAAGCTTTTCGTAGTCAGCGTATCCATCCTGATCGTGTTTTTCCTTTACATTCTGCTTTCGCATATCGGCTTTCAGGTCACCCTAAAGACTACTATGATCCGGGGATCGGATTCGAACTCTCTGCCGTTGACGTGCCAGCGAACAAAAGAGGATTCCCGTAAGTCATGTGACGGCAAGCAATTAACCCCGTTCCGATCCATTGGCCCCGGCCACCGAATATCAACTTGGCGCCGAGTATGGTTGGCCGCTATATGCGTGGGCGTCTTGAAGCCAATGATGAACCCATGTATCCTGCTGAATCTGAACCGGTGAAAGAGATTTGCCCGGTATAGGAACACCCAAAACCAATGGATACGGTAAAGGACGTTGGAATGCAGGGCTGGGAAAATGGGATGACATCACAATGATCCAAACAGTCTGTATCACGCTGTTGATCCTGAAGACCGCCGGATTGGGCGCGGTTGAGCAGGGAGTCGAGGTAAAACCCGCTATGGGGTTCAGTTCATCGTTTGATCTGACGACACACGAGTGGGCGATAGCGTGGCCGGGACGCGTCGCGAAGCATGATCTGGTGTATTTGGCGCCTCCGGGGGATCCGATGCAGGGGTTGCCCTTGGGGAATGGAGACGTTGGGGTGTTGTGTTGGTGCGAGGATTCAAAGCTGATCTTTGCGGTGAACAAATGCGATCTTTGGGACGACGCGGCGTTTGGCCCTTTCCACAACTGGAAGGCGGAAGAGGAGGAATTCAGTACCGCCTTGCGGCATGCATGCCGTCTGATCGTGGATTTTCAGATGCCCGTGTTCGATGTGTTCTATTTATCGGAATTCAATGGGCGGCTGAGTCTGGCGGATGCCGCGCTCACCATCACTGCAACAACGCCGTTCGGGACGGTATCCGCGCGCGGATTTGTTGATCACGGCACCGGTGTGTTCTGTTGTGAAATCACGAGCGCGCTTAAAGAAGACGTGCCGGTGAAGATGACGCTGGAACGGTATGGTTCGCGGACGTTTTCACACTGGTACGCGCTGGTGAATCGGGATGCCGCGCTCGGACTCGAAGGCACGGAAACGGTGGCGGACGGCGAAGGTTTGTATATATCGCACAAGTTGACAAGTGGAACGTTTGCTGCGGGTTGCCGAATAACGGGGAAGGACGGCGTAACACCCGCCTATACACGCGGGCACTCACATGCGGCCCAGGCGGATGTCATGGGAAGTTTGAGTAAGAAGTTTGATATCCTATTGGCGGTGACCTCGCCGATGCAGGAAGATCCTGTTCCAGCAGTGAAGAAATCGTTGTCGGAAGCATTCAGGAAGGGCATTCCGGCGATGGAAGAGGCGCATGCCCGCGCATGGAAAGCGTTCTGGCAACAATCGCTGATGGAATCCGGCGATGACTATCTCGACAACCTTTGGCACCTCACCATGTATTACGCAAATGCCTCGCAGCGGGGCGCGTATCCGGGCCGCTTCATCAATGGATTGTGGGGCTGGAGCCGGGATGTCCAGAACTGGAACTTCTATTTCCACTGGAATCAGCAGCAGGTGTATTGGCCGCTCAATGCGGCGGGGCATTCTGAATTGGTGGACTCGTACCTGGCCTATCGATTCAATGCCCTCCCATTCGCCCAGCAGGACGCGCGTGAGGCGTTCCAAACGGATGGCGCGGTGATCTCGGACGTATGCGAGCGGCGTGGCTATAATTCCGCGAGTGAATTTCACAACCACACGCCGGTGGCGCAGATCGCAATGGATTTTTGGCGGCAATACCAGTTCACGAACGATCCTGAATTTCTGAAAACGCGCGCGCTGCCGTATCTCATCGAGGCATCCAAATTTTTCGAGTCATTATTTGAACAAGGCGAGGACGGCATCTATCACGCAAAAAGTGGGACCGGTTACGAAGGCTGGATCATGCTGCGCGATGTGATCTCCGAACTGGTCTACGGCCGGGTGCTTTTCACCACAACATTGGCCGCGCTGCATGAGACCGGTGTTGAGGAACCGCGCGCGGCACACTGGAAGGAAATCCTGGAACACCTGGCGCCGTTGCCCGTCACCCAGGCCGGACCGGAACTCATTGCAAATAAAAACGGATCATGGACGCTTGAGCGGGCACTGTTCAAGGGAACACCCGCACTCTCAAACGACATCTTTGCGGCGGGATTCGGCATCAAGGAAAACCGCCTGTTAACCTCGTTTCTCGCAAATGACGCTACACCGGCTCCCGCGCAGGATCTCTTCTCCATCGTCCAGGCCTTGGAACGGAATCAGACGCCCTACACGGGCATCACGGAAGACATGAAGTGCTACGACGGCATCTTCCCGTGGGTGGAATTCTCCACGGTGTTTCCATCGGGCCTGATCGGGCTCGCGGACCGCGATTCAGATCTGTTCAAGACCGCTGTGAACACAAGCAAGCTTTTCGGTATCGCGGGCATGGGCTGGGACCCGCTCCCCATTGTGCTGGCGCGGTTGGGATTGGCCGATGAACTCCAGCAGATACTGGCGCTCTGGCCGGGCCGGTGGCAATTTTATTGTAACGGTTTCGGCCACTACGGACCGCGCGACATCATGAAAGCAGACGCCGCGTTGAGGTTTCGAACTACAGTGGTGAAGGATGCCGCGCTTCCGGCGAACGAACGGGAAAAGGCGCCCTTCGCGTTTCCTGCCTGGCCCTTCCGGCATATGGGCATGGAGTCCATGTCCGTGCTGGCATGCGCCATGAATGAATCCCTGCTCCAAAGTCATGATGGGGTAATCCGGATTGCACCAGCCGCGGGTCAGAAAGACGCGCGGTTCACCCTGCATGCCGTGGACGGATTCATCGTGTCGGCGGAGATAAAACAAGGCCGAGTGTGTTGGGTATGCATCGTAAGTCGGCTAGGAAAAACATGCAAAGTAGAGAATCCATGGGGAAAGGCATGGGTATTTGTTGATGGAAAGGGATCAGGCGTTCTGGAACCCGGAATCGCCGAATTTCCCACCGCCAGAGACGCAGTGATCATGATAGTGCCTGATGAAAACATGATCGGACAATGGACCACTGCCCCGATGACCTATGAAGTGAATCAGAAAACCCAGACAGATGCCCTGGGCAAGGCAACGTTGGGCCTGGAAAGGAATTTCTAACATAATTTTACCGGGAATACACCAGTTATTCCCAAGGTCATTATTTCCGCGGCCTGTCCTCCGATATGGCCTTCGTTGCACTTTGTGTGAAGGAGGAAGGCACGTGCTTCGTATGGTCTCGGCTAACACCAGCGGTTCCTTGACATTGTGGCAATCTTCGGGTTTGGGGACATGGACAACGTCGGACTTGCTGATTCGGTGGTTGTTCCCGTCAAACTTCGGAAACTGTAACCGGATGCCTTTTGTCTGACACTATGTTGGTGTGAAACAGAGGCCTTGTCTTCTTGGTCTATCAATATGTCAGCGCAATTGAAAGAGTCGGACAGCGTTCACTGTATGAATTTTAAATAACGGCAACAATGAAAAGGGATAGGGACGTATGTTTGCATTGCGCAGGGTAAACATTATGGCCGCGGTAATGGCATCCGCATTGCTTGCAGGGTGCCCCACCGCCATCGTTGTTACTGAATCCGGGCAAGTCGTGGGGACCCGCCTGGGGGGGCGGAACAACGTCGAGGTGTTCAAGGGGATACCCTTTGCCGCGCCCCCCGTGGGCCAGCTCCGCTGGCAGCCTCCGCAACCTGTCGTTCCTTGGCAAGGGGTGCGCCGATGCGATGAGTTCGGCCCTTCATGTCCGCAATCCCCGCGGTTTTTGGGAACCCTCGGCGGAAAAACCAGTGAGGATTGCCTGTATCTGAATGTGTGGCGGCCTGCGGAAACGAATGGCGAAAAACTCCCTGTCATGGTCTGGATTCACGGCGGCGGATTCATAAACGGTACGGGGTCCATATACGACGCGGAAAATCTCGCGGCCCAAGGGGTGGTCGTTGTAACGATCAACTACCGGCTTGGCCCGCTCGGTTTTATGGCCCACCCCGCGCTTTCTGAAGAAAATCCCAATAACGTCTCGGGCAATTACGGCATTCTCGATCAAATCGCCGCCCTGAAATGGGTGCGCCGCAATATCGCCGCCTTTGACGGAGACCCTGATAACGTAACGATATTCGGCGAATCCGCGGGCAGCATGAGCGTAGCCTGTCTTCTGGCCACGCCATTGGCACAAGGATTGTTCCACCAGGCAATCATGGAAAGCGGCGTGCCCTGGCGTCTCGATTTGCTGCGCGGAGATTCTTCCTCAACACCCACGGCGGAAGAAGACGGCGTGACGCTTGCCGGACAATTTGGCGTGACGAGCACAGGGCCGGAGGCCGCTGCTTCTCTTCGAGCCATAAGTGCCGACGCGCTAATCGAAGCAATCCCAGAACGCGATCCTGACGGTTTGCTTCCTTTTGGCCCGGCGGTGGATGGCATTCTATTCAGCGGACAGCCGCTCCAAATGTTGCGCGATGGCAACTTCAACCACGTTCCCCTCATTGTGGGCAGCAACCAGGATGAGGGCAACCTTTTCCTGGTGTCTGAGGAGATAACCGGGAATCTCACCGAGGAGACGTATGTGGAAATGATTCATACGTCTTTCGGTGAATACGCGGAGGATGTTTTGGCGCTGTACCCTCCCCTCGAAGGCAAATTAAAGCATCAGGCGAACCGGCTCCTGTCCGATTATTTGATGCTTACCCCTTCCCGCATGACCGCGCAAGCGGTCTCCCAATATATTCCGGACGTCTATTACTACTACTTCACCAAAACCCCGAACAGTGTTGTTGGCGGCGCCCTGGGCGCTTACCATTCCGCCGAAATTGCCTATGTGTTCGGAAATCTCTCCGGGGTGCCGGCATGGACCCCTGCCGACCGCAGGCTTTCCCGCGCCATGCAAGAATACTGGGTCCGGTTTGCCGCCACCGGCAATCCGAACGGCGGTGAAAACCCGCTTTGGCCGGCATACGACGGCGATACGGACCAGAACATCGAGTTTAATGATCCCATAACCATCGATGCACAGTTGCTGCGCCAGCAGGTGGACGTATTCACGCCCGTCATCCTCGAATGGTTGGATTTGTAAGATTTTTGCTTTACACGTGTTAGCCCGGCTGGTGAGGTTAACCTTCGAGCAATCGGGTAAAACCGGGCTTGTACACCGGGTAACTGCCGCTGGCCTCGGGAAGCACCGGCGGCTCCATGTCGTCATGGCACTCTTCGGGTTTGGGTGCGTACGCAAAATCGGACTTGTTAATCCGCTCCCAGGTGATCTCTTCGCCGGTATAGCATGAAATTTGTCCCATGATACCCATCATGGTGCTGCGGGCCATGTAGTCGCCGTTGTTGACGGGCTCGCCCGACCGGATTCCCTTGAAGAGCGTGTCATGTTCGATCTGATAGGGATCGCACCCTCCGTCCCAGCGCCACGGGTTCTCACCCCAAATCTGGCAATTCAGAATGGAAGCTCTGCCTTTGCACCCCAATACGTTGCTGGACGCGTCGTTGTAGCAGCCCTCGGTCGTCCGGCACAAGGCATAAATCCGCACGCCGTTCTCGTATTCATACACCACGGAATGATGATCGAACACGTTGCCGTAGATTGGCTCCGTCATCGAGGAGCGCCCGCCGAGGCCATGGCACTTGATCGGCGCCGTATCGTGCATCACCCAACTGGTGCGATCCAGATTGTGGACCAGCGATTGGGGAACGTCGTCGCCGGAGAGCCAGTTGAAATGGTACTGCGTGCTGCATTGCCACACCAATTCCGACATCCATGGTTCGCGCTGTGTAATCTGATACGGAGGACGCAGGAAATTTTCCTCAATGGCGATCACATCGCCTATAGCGCCGTTATGAATCCGCTTCACCGTCTCCTGGTAGCCGGTGTGATACCGGCTTTGCAGTCCGGAAACCAGACACAGCTTCTTCTCCTTCGCCACCTCCACCGCACGTTGTAAAAGCTTGATGCCAGCGGGATCAATGCCGTGGGGTTTCTCGACGAAGACATGTTTCCCCGCTTGAAGCGCAGCCATCGCATGAAACGGATGAAACTTCGCCGCATTCGCAATCAACACCACATCGGACGCTTCAATCACCTGCTTATAGCCGTCAAAGCCCGCGAAACAATGAGCGTCATCGACCATCACCTGATCTTTCCTCTGTTTCTTGAGTTGCTCGCGCTTGTCCTTGATGCGGTTCGGCAGAATGTCACACATCGCCACCAGCCGTGCGCCGGGGTCGGCATTCAACGCCTGAGCCGCAGCCCCTGCACATCGGGGACCGCATCCGATCATGCCAACGCGTAAAATATCACTGCCTGCGGCATACGCGTTCTTCTCGATGAACTGCGCGCCCATAGCCGCGGCGGAAGCCGCCATCGCCGAACTCTTCAAAAAATCACGCCGTGTGGTGCCCTGGCTCTTTTCGGATTCTATGGAAGATGTCATGTCGGTCTCCTTTGTGCCCTGACGCGAGTTTTAAAAATCAAATCGTTGCCGCCCGGTGCGCTCCACCCCGGACAACCCAATTATGAGAGTCTTTGCACGAGGAATCAATAGATACTATGGGTGCATTAATAGTGTCGACTTCATGAAACCTATATCGCTATAGTGTATGCAAATTCACCATTTGGTGGTGAATATTTCACCAACAGAGGGCAAGCAAGTATGGTGTTGGCGTAGCACTCTCCTTGGATTATGCAATCCAGTCCTCTGGGTGCAGAAATGTGCTTTGGAAGTCTTGTGCCAATGTTCAAAACTGGATTCTAAACACGTATTTAGCCTGAGCAGCTCACATTTTCCCCACATAAACGCTTTTGAAAAATATATAAGTTATTATATGTCAATAAGTTAGCGGCGAACTAAACTACTCGCTAAACTTGTTCTTGCAAATTAACCATATAACGGTTAAAATCTAACCATGATACGGAGAATAATAGAAGAGGCTATTCGACGTGCACGGGCGGATACCCCTGTGGTGCTGGTGAATGGCGCACGGCAAACGGGGAAAACCACCCTCGTCCAAGCCATTGCCCAGGAGACCGGTGCGGACTATTTTACGCTCGATGATGCGGCTACGCTGGGTTTGATCGCTGGTGATCCTGCCGGATTCATTCATGGCCTGGATGGTCCGGTGGTCCTCGATGAAATCCAAAAAGCGCCGATGCTATTCCCGGCGATTAAGCTGGCGGTAGACAAGGACCGGTGTCCTGGCCGGTTTCTGCTCACGGGGTCGGCCAACGTGATGACGCTGCCGCGCCTTTCTGAATCGCTGGCGGGCCGCATGGAGATCATTTCTTTATTTCCATTTTCAGCAGGAGAATTGGCAGGCCACTGCGAAGGGTTCCTGAACGGCCTCTTTGATGGCATCCTTGCCAAAGAAAAACCAAATGTGTTGGAAATGAACAAGGATATTCCTGAACGTCTGACGCGCGGCGGGTATCCGGAGGCGGTTCAACGCAACGCCGATGATCGCCGGGCGGCTTGGTTTGCCGCATACGTTTCCACCGTCCTTCACCGGGATGTGCGCGATCTGATTCAGATTGAAGCGTTGCATGCCCTCCCCAATCTGCTCAAATTGCTGGCTGCCCGTACGTCAGGGTTGCTAAATCTTGCCGATGTGGGCCGCGACGCCAGATTGCCCTACACGACATTGCTTCGTTATCTATCTTTACTGGAAACCATGTTTTTGGTATATCGTCTCCCCGCGTGGTCTCGCAACCTGGGAAAACGCCTGGTGAAAGCGCCAAAAATCCATCTTGTGGATTCAGGCCTTGCATGCCACTTGATAGGGGCCGGCGCACAGCGCCTTTCAGGCGACCGCACCTTGCTGGGACGCATACTGGAAACCTTTGTGGTAAGTGAAGTGCGCAAACAGATCTCGTGGTCCAACCTTCAAGTAAGTCCCTACCACTTTCGAAGCAGTACGGGTGAGGAAGTAGATGTTATTTTGGAAAAGGCTAACGGTGACATTGCCGCCATTGAAGTTAAAGCCAGCGCCACGGTGGATGCTTCGGATTTTGCTGCGCTCCTCATGCTCCGTGAGCAATTAGGCACGCAGTTTCGCGCGGGCGTGATGCTCTACCTCGGCGATCAAACCATTTCCGCGGGCGACCGACTCTGGCTGGCGCCAATCTCCACGCTCTGGGCGCCGTAAAATCAAAGAATGGATAATATATCCGACGCTCTTTCCGCTTTCTCCATGCGGATGAAGGCACGTCATTGTTTATAGCCAGTGGCTCCATGCATATAACGCGGTATGGTTTCGCATCATGGAGGCGTCCCCGCCATAGACTATGGCTGAAGGTCCTTCTTCCTGACCGGGCAGCCCCCGCCAATATTCGATGCCTTTGAAATAATCCCCCACAATCGTTTCACCGGATTTTGCCTCCACCGGCACTAACGTATGGCCTTGACTTAAAACAAAATCCACCTCGTGCCCGCCAACATCCCGCCAGAAGTGAACATCCGGATCGATCCCCTGATTCAATGCGGATTTTAATAGCTCTGCCAAAACTAATGTTTCAAAAACGGCGCCCCGCAATGCATGCATTGCCAATTCCTCCGAGGATCGAATCCGAAGGAGATAACAAAGCAAGCCCGTATCAATAAAGTAGAGCTTGGGAGACTTGATCAACCGCTTGCTGAAATTCGCATAATGCGGACGTAACAGATAGACAATAAAACTCGCCTCAAGTACGGAAAGCCAACGCCGTGCAGTGGCATGACTCACGCCGCAATCCGCACCCAATGAAGATAGGTTCAGGATCTGACCGGTGCGGCCCGCGCATAACCGCACAAACCGCCCAAAGGTCTCCATATCGCCCACCTGAACAATGCTGCGAACATCGCGCT
Source organism: Candidatus Hydrogenedentota bacterium (assembly GCA_029565395.1). Lineage (GTDB taxonomy): Bacteria > Hydrogenedentota > Hydrogenedentia > Hydrogenedentales > CAILVY01 > CAILVY01. Next base: position 16,261 of record JAKQOG010000018.1, read on the forward strand.
CGATGTAGGTTTGATAGTAATTGCGCAACCAATCCTGGGGCTTCAACCCTTTGTCGTGAATGCGCGGAAAGAAGCCTTTGAACAGAACCTCAAAGAGTTTCACATCCACAGGGCGCCGTTTTGGAATCTTCCGTCCGATTTCTTCCAGTGCCATGGGATTGCGCCCGGCAAGCTCCGCCTGGGAAAATGGCAACAATTGAAATAAAGCTGTCCGCCCCGCCAGACTCTGGCTCACTTTTTCCAACAATAAAAAGTTCTGGGACCCAGTCAGTATATAATGGCCCGGACGATCATCCTCGTCTACACGGCCCTGCAAATACGATAACAAATCCGGAGCGCGTTGAACTTCATCGAGAATCACATCCCCCGAAAAGCGGTTGAGAAATCCTCTTGGATCTTCCAATGCGAAGGCGCGATCATCGGGATTCTCCAACGATACATACTCATGTTTCCGGAAAACCTTCCGAACCAAAGTCGTTTTTCCAGACTGGCGCGGACCTGTAACCGTCAACATCGGATAGGCACGCGCGCTCGCAACAAGCGTCTTTTCCATGGTGCGCTCAATCATGAACACTATTTTACTCCTGTACAATTGAATATTCAATATTCAATTGTACAGGCCCGCTTTAGACCTCGAACCCGGGCCGCCGCGCATACGACAACAGGCGGTTCGCCTGTTTGTCACCGGGTTCCATTCAATCGCGCGCCCGTTATTCTCGAAGCCGCCCTTCGTCGTTTCCACCGCCGATTGAGGGAAAGACACCTGCGAAAGGTCCAATCCATCAATGAAACTTACACGCCCAGGCCGAGCGGTTAGCGCGCCTCGAACATCGCGACGCCAATCTTATCCGCTCGTTTGAACAATATGTAAAGCCGGCCATGGCCGTCTACGACGGCACTATTCTCACCGCGCTCGTCCTCCCATAGGGAAAAGCTCGTTACCAGGTCGCCGTTGTTGTTGAACTTAAGCATGCGGGCTGGTTTTGGTTCGGGGTCGGCGGAATTCAGTACCAGTCCGGCGGTGTCGCGCACGGCGAGGAAAACGTTTCCCCACGGGTCGCCCGTGGCGCTGGTGAAGGCCACGGGACCTTTCGGCGGATCAGGAGGAGCAAATGCAAAAAGAAATTCGCCTTCACCGGTGAACTTCTGACACGGACCATAGTAGTTGGGCACAAACACGTCGCCGTTCTTGTCAATAACGACGCCGTATGGTTCGTTAAGGTCGCCGGGCCGTACGCCATTTCGCCGCCATGCCTTAATAAACACGCCATCCTTCGCAAATACACTTATTTGCATGTTGTCGTCATCGGCAACAAAGACGCGCCCGGACGGATCGAACGCGAGGCCATGCGGCTGCATGATCTGGCCGGGGCCAATGCCTTTTTCGGCGAACGCATGGAGCAGCTTGCCGTCCCGGTTGAACACCTGGATGCGCGGCGGGCCCGTTCTCATGTCGCACGCAACGATATTCCCGTCGGCATCCACGGCCACATTACGGAGATCGCCGAAATGTCCGGGCGCATTGCCTCCGGCTTCGCCAATGCTTCCCAGAAATTCGCCTTTGGCGGTGAATCGAAGAACCTGGGAACGCCCTGCATCGCTGATAAGCAGGTTCCCGTCGTGCTCCAAAGCAATGTCGAATGGGTTCTTGAGATGCTGGGAACCGTCCGCAGGTTCTTCCCATTTCTCCACGAGTTCATAGGTGGGTCCTGCATCGCCTATCAGAACCGTTGCCCAAAGGTGAGGGTTGACCGCGCCGTCCACTATGGCGCACACGTGGACTTCGCAGGGGGTTGGTGTTTGCTTTGGTGCGTGATAGATCCCGTCTTTGTCGATGGTTCCCAGGACTTCGTTCCCACCCGGAATATCATTCACTGACCATGCGACCTTGTCAGCAACCTGTGCCGCATGCAGCCATCCCGGTTCGAGCACCGCTCTGAACGGACACTCTTCGCCAGTGTTGAGCCGAACAATAGAAGGCCGGATGTTGGCCCGGCGGGCGGACTGTATGGGTTCTTCTGTTTGGCCTGATGCCCCCAGTGACGAAAATGTGAGCGCGCACATCGCAAATCCCGCGAATAAACACCAACTTAATCTTAACCGCACAAATTGCTCCTTTCAGAAAACCAGAACGCTTCCAAAACTATCTCGGCGCGGATTTTTCCACGCCCATGCGTTCGTTCCCGACAAAAATGGTGTATACATTCCCGTCCTTATCCACCGTAGCCCAGTTTTCCGCATGCGCCTTCACGTTCAGCGTCAGACTGGCGGCGTAATCGCCATTGTTGTTGTATTTCATGATGCTCACATGATTGCCTTGCGTGTCTTCGATGGCGCCCCCGTATCCGCCCACGCCGCGCACCGTCAGGTACACATTGCCCCAGCGATCCACACAGATGCTATGAAAATACACAGCGCTGTCAGGCGGGTCGGGCTCAGCAAACACGCGAAGCAGCTTTCCGTCCGGCGTGAACTTCTGGCAGGGGCCATAATACCCCACGACAAACACATCGTCATTGGCATCTATGGCTATTCCATGTGGCGCGTTAAATTCGCCCCAGCCAGGTCCGTCATGCCCCCAGGTTCGCAGGAATACACCGGAAGGGTCGTAAACATTAATCCGCATCGCGTCAACATCCACCACATACAGCCGATGTTCCGAGTCAAACGCCAATCCGTGCGCCCGCAGAAGCTGACCCGGTCCTATGCCCTTATCCCCAAAAATGCGAAGGAATTGCCCATCGGAGCTGAATACCTGAATGCGCGGCTGGTCCTTCTTCTGATCGCTCACGAAGATGTTGCCCTCATGGTCCACCTGGATCACACGCGGCTTAATGACATAGCCGGGCGTTTCTCCCGTGCCCAAGCCCAAATCGCCGAGGTACGTTCCTTCCGGCGTAAACCGGTGCACCCGCGACCCGTCAAAGTCCGCAATAAGGAGATTGCCTGCGTGGTCCAGGGCCAGGCAATGCGGATCCTTGAGATGCACCGGCTGGGCGATGGATTCACTCCACTGCGAAACGCTTTCGTAGGCGGTTCCCTCGCCCTCGAACAGCACCGTCGCCCAAAGATGGTGGTTCACAGAATCGAGCACTTCCGCGCAAATATGTACTTCCCTCGGCTTCGGCGTTTGGGCAGGCGCCGTGTAGAGGCCATCGGCGGCGATATGCCCAACGCGGTCATCGCCTCCAGGGATGTCATCAACAGACCACGTAACGTTCTGGGCCGCGGCGGCGCCTTTCAGGCGTGTCTGTTGCATGACGGCCTTGAAACGTTGCTCCTGACTCGGAACCAGGTGGACTACGGAAGGCGCAATGCGCGCCCTGCCAACAGAAGTCTCTTTCTCAGAAAATGCCGGACATACAATTGCGGTTACGGCAACGGCGGCGGCAAAGAACACGGTCATTGGGGATGTGAACCTATGGGTGATTACAGAACCAGATCGGTTCGGAAAAGGCATAAGAATAGCCCGTTGCACGAGGATCTCCTTTTGCCAGCGGATAGTGCCGCAATTGGTTTCACGGATGAACGCCAGAATACCCAAGTCAGACAACTTTCAGCAAGTTCAAAAACCTGCGCTATGAATAATGAGCAGTGTTGTCGGCTGGCAAAGATAGGATTCGAACCTATACCTTTTAGCTTCAGACCTCGAAACCGGGCCGCCGCGCATACGACAACAGGCGGTTGGCCTGTTCGTCGTCCGGGAACACCTCCTTCACCGGATCCCAGCGCATCTTGCGCCGCAATTGGGTCGCTATGCCCGCCAGCAACACCAGACTCATGGAACGGTGCGCGGTCTCGGCATTGCAGATGGTCTGTTTGCGCGTGCGGATGCATTCCAGGAAATTACCCGCATGGATCGGGCTCTCATAGCATCGCTCATCCGTGGGCTTGAGTTGTATGCTAAGGATCTCTTTCGGATTAGAGACAATGTTCTCCCGGTCTGCCGCGATGTAGCCTTCCGTGCCCACATAGCACGCGCCGCCAACCCCGCCGACGCCTTCTCTGGGATGCCTGCAACAGTGAATGGTCAATCCGTTTTCATAGCGAAACACCGCGTGATCATTTTCGTAATCCACTTCGGCGGGGTCCGGATGCTCTTTTTCAATGGCCCACTGCACCGCGTCAAAATGGTGCGGACCCCAATTGGGATCGCCGTAGGAAAACAGCCCGCAGTTGGCGTTGCCGCCCGTGTAGGGCTGCCACGGCCCCGGCCCGACATAGAGGTCCCAGTCAAATCCTTCGGGGATGGGAATTCCCGCCGAGGTCACATCCTGCATGTTCGCGCTGAAACCGCCCCCAGGACTATACGTATAGATCTCTTTCAACTGACCGATATAGCCGTTGCGGACCAGTTCAACGGCGCGCCGGAATTTGCCGCCGTATTCGGCCTCGGATCGTTGCTGCGTGCCGGCCTGATACACGCGCCGGTACCGCTTCATCGTGTCGGCGAGCAGCCGGCCTTCTTCAATCGTGATGGCGATGGGCTTCTCACTATACACGTCTTTTCCGTTCTTCATGGCCATAATCGCCATGGGTGCGTGCCAGTGGAACGGCAGCGCCATCAATACGGCATCAATATCAGGCCGCGCGAGGAGTTCGCGAAAATCAAGATACGCCTCGCAGGATTGATAGGAGCCTGTTCCGGCGCGTTGCGCGTAGTGGTTGTTGACCCGTTCCTTGGCGGTTTGGCGTTTCTGCGGCCACAGATCGCAGACGCCCAGCACCTGGATTTCCTCCCGGCCGAGATAGCCCCCGGCCACATAGGTCCACGACCCGCCAAACAAATGTCCGGAGCCTTGCCCGCCCAATCCGATAAAGCCCATGGTGATGCGTTCGCTCGGGGCAACCGCTCCGTCTTTCCCAAATGCGCGCGCAGGGATAATCATGGGCGCGGTGGAAGCCGCCACCATGGACGCAAGGAAGCGGCGGCGTGAAAGCGTAGATTTTTTCATGGTTATTTATCCCTTCGTTGCAGAAATACGTGGACGCCCTTCTTGTTGGAAACAACCACGTCTTGTAATCCGTCTTCATCGAAGTCGCACACCTCAAACTGGGTGCCCACTCCGGAATCGTTGTCGATCACATGCTTCGTATAGGCCGCTTTGCCCGGTTCAGGCCGCTGGAGTTCGCACCAGAAAAGTTCGGACGGCTCCAGCGCGCCGGGATCATGCTCGCCATGCGCAAAATACCGCTTGCCGGTGACAAAATCCTGTAACCCGTCGTTATTGATGTCGCTGAGGATCAGAGCGTGCGTTTCAGAAACGCTCTTATCGATTTCATGCTGCGCAAAACTCTGATCTTGCCCTTGCTCGAACCACCAGATGCCGTATTCGTGGGCGGAACTGGTGATCACGTCATTGCGCCCGTCGCCGTTGACGTCGTAGACCACCATATGGGCGCAATCCGGTCCAAGCTTAACCTGGTGGAACCCCCAGTCCGGCCGGGTGCGATCCACCGGGCCTTCCCACCAACCGTCCTTGATAAGCACATCGTTACGCCCGTCGCCATTAACATCCCCCAGCCCCAAGCCATGCCCGAACTTGGCAAATGCGTCCAGCATGTGCGTCATGGGATACGCCAGCCACGGCGTGGTCTTGTCCTGCCCCGGCCGGAACCAGGTAATCCTGCTGTTCATGGCAAAGATGGGCACGGGCTTCCCGTCTCCCGGTAAATCATCAAAGAGAACCGTTTCACCGCACGCCTCCGTCGCCAGCAGATGTTCCTGCCAATGATCCGTGCTGGCGCCCGGATTGCCATACCAGTATGCAGGCGCGCCGGGAAATCCAATCACAATTGCGTCAGGCCATCCGTCCTTGTTCACATCCTCTGTGAAGGCGGCAAAACACTTGCTGTAGGCGGTGGCGGGATCATATTTTTCCGGCGTCCTGATTTCATGCGCCTTCCAGTCCGGCGCTTCGTACCACACATCGCCGACGAGGATGTCGTTCGCGCCGTCCCGGTTGACATCGGCCACCGCTACGCCTTCCGAACGGAATTCCTTATCAATCACAAGATGCTCAAACCGTATGCGGTCAGCGGACACGGGAACGGCGTTCAGCGCCTTGCTCACATCCGCCAGCGGCTGCATCGCCGATTTTGGAAGCTCCGCTTTCTTTGCCGCGGCGATGGCTTTCGGTGCGACCGTTTGAATTTCATCGCGGTGTGTTTGAACCAGTTCCCGCGCGATTTTCCCCCATGCCACCGCCGCCTCCGCCGCTACATCAGACGAGTCAAGGCAACCCTCGGCTGTTTTTAATGCGCCGATACTGGGACAACCGCCCAACGCGCCGAGGATCAATCTTTTTTCCTCCGGGCGTTCCGCAAAACCCAGCGCTTTGGTCAGGGTTTCTTCCCGAACTGCTGCGTCGGTATCCTTACTGGATGCGAGCCGCGAAACGCCGCGAAACACGCGATCCCGGTGGGGAATGCCGGGTGTGCTGCTCAGTAAATGTATCAGACACGCCAGCGCCTCCGGATTCTCCGATCCGGCCAGCGCTTGGATAGCGGCATCCTTCAATGTCTCATCGGTTCCTTGTGCAGCATTGTCGAGCGCTTGGAGGAGCGCCGCATTGTTCAGACCGCCGCACACCTCCAGCAGCGCACATCGGAATGCCACATCTCCCTGTGTCAGTCCGACAAAAATACTATCGGCAAACGCGTCCGGCGCACCCAGGCGGTTTCCAAGTGCAATCAGCGCCCGTTGTGCCGCCATGCGGCCCTTGTCGTCCGCCGCTTGTTCCAATGCCTTGCACAACAGTTCCGTATCCGCCGCCACGCCGACTTCACCCAACGCCTGGGCCGCTGCCGCACGAACACCCGCTTCCGGACTCTGTATGAGTTCGCGAAGCGAAGGGGACATTGCATCTTCCCGGCGCTGTCCCATCACCTTGGCGGCCACAGCCGTCTCGGCGGCATCCGCGCCCTGCAATTTCGCCAGGAGCGCATCGGATACATCCGGGGTATTGAGTTGTCCCAACGCTTGGAGTGCGGCACTGGCGTTGGGTTCTGTGCCCTTTGCCGCCGCTGACACCAGCGCCGGAACGGACGACCCATCGCCGACAAGCGTCAGGGCCTTGATGACAGCAAGGGAAATGACTGGGTCGGGGTCCGCAACCAAAGGTGCAAGCGCGGGCGCGATGGATTTGTCGCCGCGCTGGCCCAGAACGCCAATGAGAGCCGGAAGCCCGATTTTAGGGACTTGGCCCAGTAGATCACCGCATGCTTTTGTAATACCCTGCCCGGGAATTTCACGCACCGCCGGCAACGCCGCATCCCAAAGCGCCGGGTCTTGGCTTTGCAAGGCCGACACGATAAGCGCTTTTGCCTTTTTACCGCCCGTGGTGATCATGCCGCTGTAGGCCGCCGTGCCAACGTATCCCTTGGGGAAGTTTTCGTAAATGTCTTTGTAAAGTGCGTGCGCGGCCTGATCCTCTTTTCCACGCATGGCTTCCGCACAATGCAGCAGCGAATCCAACGCCACCGCCTGCAACCGGCCCGTGCTATTCTTGGAAAAGGGTTGTAATGCATCAACAGCCTCTCGACCGCCGATTCGTCCAAGCGCAAGCGCCACCGACATCGCAATGACAGGATTCTCATCGTTCAAGCACGGCGCGATCAGTTTCACATCTTCCGGCATCCGCTTCGTGCCCAGGCTTTCAATGATCCCCGCCTTCACCGCTCCCGTGGACGAAGCTAGCGCATCCCGCAAGACGTCGTGGGCTTCCGGATAAGCCATCGCCGCCAGCGCCAGACGCGCCGCATGGGACAGCTTCTCGTCCTTCAGGCATTCCGCCAGCGCCGGGATACTTTTCTGCGTGCCGATTTGGGCGAGCCGCGCGCAGGCCTTTTCTTTGCCTGCCACAACGCCCGGCTGATTCAGCGCGGCCAGAAGAAACTGCTCTTCATCCATCCCCACCACCCACACGGGAACATTGCCAATCGTTTCATCACACGTTGCCGTAAGCGTGATCGCGATCAGGTTGATGGTGACCGATCCATCGGTATTAGAAATTTCCAAGGCAGTCAACGGCGTATCCGGATGCGGATTTTTCACTGAAAGCCGCCAGAACCCGATCTTCTGTTCCGTGGTCTCGCCCGTCTTGAACGCGTCCGTATGAACCAGCTTTGCAAAGGCCAGATTCCCCGGTTTCCACCAATCATGAATGTTAAGACCGGTTTGCAGCGGAATCTCCACTTTCGTACCGTCCGCATACACCAGCGTATACGCGCCGATCCGATCCCCGGCATTCTCCGTGAAATGAAGGAAATGAATACCCGCGGCCTGCACCGGTGGAAATTCAATCCGCTGCTGCTTCCCCGGCTTCACCTTCACCAGCGCGTCCTTCATCTCAAACGGAACCCCGTCAAAATCCTTGATGCCGAGTTCCACCTTATTAAACATCCCGTGAAATCCCGGCTCGCTGACCGCGCCCAGATCCACAGGCCCCTGCTCCGCGCCCGCGGCCTGCAAAGATGCCGTCAGCAAAAGCACCAGCCCAATACAAAAAATTCGTCCCATGGTTCTATCTCTCCGGCAGTAATGTTCATCAGCCACCCCGCCAACGCAACCAGCGCGGGCGCCTCAAAAGAGTTTCAAACAGAGCAAAAAGCATTATAGCAACAAGACCAGAGCAGGGAAAGCACGGCCTCCGTCACAGACCTATCACCACTTTCCCCAATGAAACCTGGTCGCACTAGTCCAGTGGATCAAAACAAGCAAAATGTATTCCGTCATTGCGAGTTCCCCACCCGCCGGAAGACGCGTTGAATGGGAAGAAACACCTGAATATACCCATGCGCTTTCGGTATCGCATTTTTCCCCGAAGGGGATTTGTAATTCCAGCCCAGTGGTTGCGCTTCGCTACCCTGGGTCAAGGTCCATCCCCCATGATAATTCCCTGTAAGGGATGCATAATTCTTTCATAAATGTTGCTTTCAACCTTTCCCCGGATAAATTCTTTACCAGAGCGAAGATGGGCGGACAAAACTAGATGATCATTTGGAGGACCAGACCGTATGGCTAAGTCAAAAACAGTGGACAGAGTTGCTCGGAAAGGCCAAAGGAAACATTAGTGAGCACATAAAGCACATCTTTGAGTGCACATCTTTGAGGATGAGGAATTAAATCAAGAGGCAACTGTTCGGTTATACGACGTAGATTTGTTTTTGTGACGTTCATTTTGATTCAACCAAACACGCAAGATATTACCCTCTTCTTCTTGTACAATTTCGTCTCCGTAATTTCGCCAACCAAGAACCGTTGCCGATATTTTGCATCCCCTTCTTCAATTTTTTGGATTCATCCAAAGTTCACGCCGCAACATAAAATGTTCATCCAATGTCGCGGTCTCGCCTACGTGCGATAGGATAAGATGCGGGAGGTAGGAATTCTCGTTAAATGTGTTGCGGATTCGAACTGATCTGGAATCCCACGAAAGTTCATATTCCCGATAGCCAATCAACCTCACCGCAGAAACAGACTTCCACGGAACAAAGAAGCGTTTTCTGAAAAGCGGCACGAACTCAATCCCTTCGCACGATAAACGATATCGGGCTTCTGAGAGACGTTTAATCAAAAGTACACCGGCCCCTACCGCGAGTAGGCTGCTTACCAAGATCTGTACCCCTAAGCGCATCTCACTCGAAAGAATACGATCCTTGAGTACCAATCCCAACCCCCAGCCCAAGCCGATTAACACGATCCAAAGGTATAGAGTACAGGCTATTTCCAATCGCCAATTAGGCTGCGATGAACGGTAACCAACATCTGAAAATCGCTCCTCAAGGGGAAGCATATCTGGAGCATATTCGAGCAATATCATCCGCAACGATTCGCTTCCACGCCTGTTTGCCAACTTCAATAAATCAGGCAAAATATACGCCAAATGAATACGATGTAGACTGCCAATAGCCTTCTTAAAAACTGTAGCATCATTTACAGCCATGGCTCGTTTCACAACTCCTCGTTGGCGCCATGGCTGGTATAACGCGTAAACCACAAAGCATGCGAAAAAAAGAAACATGAGTTCAAAGTTGCCGTCACGGTTGCAGTGCATTCTCAGTCCTTTCTTCCGAAGGCTCAACCCTCCTTGTGGCAACAGAAGGCCTTGTGGCAAGGTTTTCTCTGTAAATGGAATTGCGATTCTTCAAAAAGAAACCCGGCTGCCCTGAATTGCGGAAATAGACATACACAGCCAAAAGCAATAATGGCGCTGATAACACGGCCAAAGCAGTATAAAAAACATACATCCGCCATGACGTTCCTGCTAAATAGAGTATATGCGCGGCACACAGCATCGCCACGGGGAAAACCTGGCTAACGAAACACCACCGAAAAAATGCATTTTCTGCGACCATTTTATTTATTACACGCAGGTGAAATAATAATTCTCGTGCTTCAAGGAGAAAGGGGTTTCCCAAAGGTCCATTCATCGCAATGCCAAAAAAGATCTTATTGAAGTTCTGTTTTGACGGCGTTGCCCAAAACAATTTCGACACGGAAATCACCGTCCCATCGGAAAAGAACAATTTCACCGGTGCATATCCAAACAGGTACTCCTTCAAAAGAAGGCGCAGATCAAAAGATGGAAGAATGTTGATGGAAGTAACAGATTGCAGGTCGCACCAGGCACCTCTTTGCGTTACGCCATTCGGCAGTACTTTCTCGATATACAGAGTATCGACCCTAAAAACATCCTTCAATGGGTATTCGTACCACAATAAGAATAAATTCCGCACAATCATGTAAAAGAAAATCATACTCACCGGCACTGTAAAACTGAAATATATCCCGAACTCTTCGAAAAAAAACGGAGAGAACAAAATAAATGCCCATAGAAGCACGGGAAGATAGAGTAGTCCTATTAGAACTCCATTACGTCTTTCCGTCCTTGTAAGTTCTATCGTCGTCATCGCATTAATACTCCAGATTACTTCTCATTACAGCCCATATCCGTTTTGGCAATGATTTACGACCTGACGCAATAAAAAACTCCAACATCGCCCTGCTAGCACTCTCGCTACGTCGAAAGAATTTGGTTGAAAGTGTAAGTATCTCTTACGGGTTATGGATGGCACCTCATGCACATGTTCCCCTCTCTATGGTCACTGCTTACGGCACACTAAACAATACTATTACGGAAGGAGGATACCACAGCTCAGATTTGTTGTCAATATATTCGAATGGATAAAGACATATTCTTGAAATGAAGAACCCCCTTTCTTTCGGCTTCTCTCGTTCCCAAGTTTAACTTTGGAATGAGCAAAATCGAGTTTTTCTTGTTATGCGGTGCTTCTAAATCTGTTATAAAGTTCAGGTGCCGTACCGATTTTATCGTTCAGTCGTTCCTTCTTCGTGCCGTCCGCATACACCAGCGTGTACGCGCCGATCCGATCTCCGGCATTCTCCGTGAAATGAAGGAAATGGATACCCGCGGCCTGCACGGGCGGAAATTCAATCCGCTGCTGCTTTCCCGGCTTCACCTTCACCAGCGCATCCTTCATCTCAAACGGTATTCCGTCAAAATCCTTGATGCCGGGTTCCACCTTATTAAACATCCCGTGAAATCCCGGCTCGCTGACCGCACCCAAATTCACCGGCCCCGGCTCCGCGCCCGCGGCCAGCAGGGACACCATCAGCAACAGCATCAGCCCAACACAAAAAAATCGTCCCATGGTTCTATCTCTCCGATAGTGATGTTCATGAGCCGCCCCGCCAATGCAACCAGCCCGGGCGCCTCAAAAGAGTTTCCAGCAGATTAAAACGCATTATAGCAACAAGACCAGAGCAGGGAAAGCATGGCATTAGCGTGGATAGGATTTGAACCCACGATCTTTGATTCACATGTCTTTTCTATTAGGGAGACCGTTTCAAAAAACGCAAGCCTTTCTCTGTCAATCTATATCGCTGTTTGCTGCTGTGTGGTTTATCCGGGATTGTCATCTCAATAAGTCCAGCATCGAGTGCAGGTTTAAGATAAACTAGCCGGAAGTTTTTCTCCGCCTTAAGCCCCAAGGCATACTGCAAAGATTGCCGGTTCATCTTGCCTTTCAGTATAGCCAATAAACGTTCAACTTCAGATGTGACTTCGGGTGTGACTTCGGGTGTGACTTCCGGGGTGCTTCGTTGGGCAACATGCAAAACGGCCGGGAGAAAAGTCACATAGACCGAGTCCACTTGTTCTTTCCAAGTTGGCTTTGGATTGGAGTTTTCCACACACCAGTCAATGATGTTAAGCGTGCCACTACCCCAGCGTTCAATAATCCCTGCTCGGTAAAACACATTGGCGATAATAGGATTCCATGGTCTGGATTCGTGGGGCTTTGTCAATTTTTGGGGGGTGATGCCAAAGTGAAGAGTGCCTGGATTGACAATCTCGAGATGATCGTCATACATGGCGACAGCCATAGCGCCGCCTGGTACAGCGTAGTCTCGGTGACATAGAGCGTTTGCCAAAGCTTCCCGTGTGGCGCGTGGCGGATATAATGGTTGGTCTTCGCGAACCATTTTGCCCGGGATAACCCTCCCAGCAATTGGTACATGGTCCATCAAGAACGATTCTGCCCGACGCAGCAGGGAGAAGGCATGCCCCCAGTACTGCCGGTTGTCGGAAAAATCCGACAGCCGGTTAACGCCGCGAAATCGAGCGAGCCTCACGCTCATCTGTGGGTAAAACGGTTTGAGCCTGTCGGTCTTCCCATAAAGAACTACCGCCGCGTTCAGAAGTTTATCGTCATGGATAAGTTCCAATCCGCGCAAAATGGTTGGGAGATCACGGCGTATGGTGGTTTCAAGACGTCCAAGCCTTATGGCGTTATCAAAAGTAAGCTGGATCTCCTGCTTATCAAGATCCCTAATGGATACACCTTCAGGAACCGGTTCATTTTCCCATCGCCGGATTGCGTGAAGGTGTTCTATCAAGCGTCGTTCGTATTCATGCCGGGGCATGATAATGGTCGTGGGACCATGTCGCAAATAGGGTCTTCCGTCATATGTATACAAGCCACTGCTTCCAGGAACAGTGAGGATAATTACACTGGTGCTTTTGCCTAGACTTGTTGTTTCAATGTCAGGAAATGCAGGCGGTTCAATCTTTCGAAGTTCAGCTGCAATGTCTTCGAGTGTATTTGCAGCAGTGAGTTGGCCGATCACTTCGCCCTTATCCGTCACACCAAAAAGAACAAAACCGCCCGATCCATTCAGCATGGCACAAACAGTCTTAGCAGCCAGAATACGCTGTCCAGTGCTTTTTTTGAACTCCAAGTGAGAAGATTCACCTTCCGCTACTAATTCTCTTAATTCACGTATGTTCATCATGGTCCTGTTTTCATTCAAGCATAATTCATTATGACTTATGCCAAAGGACAAATTCATTTTCCACTTAAAAATGCGAACCCATTCACATTTAAAAATAACGGACCTTATTAGCAACAAGCGAGAACAGGTATGAACACAGACAAGAGTCCCGAACTTGAACCATTTGGTTTGCTCTCATTCTTCAACAATTTTGATTCCATTACGTCGATCAATTGTTGTGCCGACTTCAGTATTCTGCTACTCCTCTTTTAGAAAGGATGAAATCCACCAGTTCCTGGCATTGGAAGAAGCCCGGCCACATGGTGTGGCCTTGGCCTTTGGGGATGACAAGCTCGATCCTTCCGCCTAGTTCGCGATACCGGCGGGCGAGTTCCCCGGAATTATCGGCGAGCGGCACCGTGGTATCCGAATCGCCATGAATGTGGAAGATCGGCACCTTCATTTTTGCGAGCGGCGCCAGCCGGTCGATTGGATTATGGAGGGACAATTGCGCGGTCAATTCGGCTTCGGAAAGTCCGTAGGCGGAACAGGCCTTGGAAATGCCGGGATAGCTGCGCAGGTTGCACACCGGGTATATCCCCGCGATGCAGGCAACCGCCTCGGGATGTTCGCAGGCCCAGTTGTACAGCATCAAACCACCCCGGCTTCGTGCGAGCAAACACGCCTTCTTCGCGCATCCGCGTTTCTCGGTCAATTCCTTGTATAGCGCTGAATAGGCTGCGCGCCCCGCTGGACTGCCATACGATTCACCGGCATCGATGCCGGCAATCGCCATCCCTGCCGCGAGAAAACGCTCAAACATCCAGCGTTCCTCTTCCGCGGGCAATCCGGGCAAGGTGGGGGCGTACCACACCCACGGCATCGGCTCGATGCGCTTTTCCGGTTTCGGAGGCATCAGGAAGGCCACATGCCCCTCCACGGCAAAGACATGTCCGTCCATCAACAGCTCTTTCGTAACGGGGACCGTGGGAGCGGCAGAGTGGTCCGGCGTTTGCGCGGACGCCTCATTCCATGCCCAACCCAAACAACACATCAAGATAGCCAAACGCAAACAAGGCTTAATCATGATCATGTGTTTTCTCCTTGCTCAGCGCTTCACCTGTTGGGCCCATTCCTGATACCAAGGCAAATCGCACCCTGATCGTCCGAGGCATCCACGAGATAGACCGAGCCCCCAAATCCTGCGTTCGAGCACTTCGTAGGTCTTCCAGAAATCATCCACTCGCGCGAGACGCTCCGGAGTCCATTCGGTGAGCGCCATGACGGCATTGTGCGCCTTCAGCAGATCGAGTTTCAGCGACCACTGCGAAGCGCGCCACGGTGTATCGTCCATCTTGGCCATGAGTGGCGCAAGCGCAGCACCGGAGGCTACGGGGTCCACAGCGAACGGGCGGCCCCACGCCTTGAGCCAGTCCGCCCACGCGGAAGCATCCGTATCATCGGCCTTGAAATACCGTTTTGCATAGGCTTTCAACACATCGTCGGCGTGTGTATGCTTTCCCGAACCGAGCCCTGCCAGCAGCGCCTTGTTCACATCATCAAACACCCCTTCCGAATACGCCATAACGCCCGTGCACCCATGTGCTTTGAGTGTGGCCAGCGTCCGCTCAAGACGATCCGCTGCGATAACGGGTCCAAACCGGCCATAGATGTCCATCGGTTTTGTTTCTTCCGCATACCCAATGTGAACAAAGGCCTGCCGCTCGCATCCCTGCGGCAGCGGAACGTTACCCACGTCAAAATCGCCATACGGAATATGCAGCGCCAGACTCTTGACCCAATTCGGCGCTTCGCGATCCGCCCATTCCGCGAATAGCCGGTGCTCTTCCGCCGACCACCACCATCCGATGAAACGCATCTCGATCCCCGGATGGTATTTCCCAGCGATGTCGCCGATCTCGCGGCACAGCTTGGCGAAGGTCAGAATCCACGGTTTGCACGCATCGCATGCGCACCCACCGTAATCGTACGGGCCCGGCCACAGCGCGTTCAGGCGCACGCCGCTCTTCGCAAGGTCCGCGAAAAGGTTTTCGTAATTGCGCAAAATAATCGTGCGCCCCTCCGGTTTCGACGGGCACACCAGTTGCCCGAAAATACGGTCGGCCTTGACGGCAGCGATTTCAGCGGGACACTGGTCCGCGAATACATGGTTCGGCGTGATCACAAGGTCGCAGGCGAATCCCAGGTCCTGCGCCGATCGAAAATTGGCTTTCTTGCGCCCCCATAAAACGCTGCCCATCAGATGATGATACTTGTCCGAAAACGGGTCCGTGCAATCAACCGAATCAAACCAGTCCGCGTACCGGTTGAATCCCATTTCCTTGCATTCGGCAAGATACGCCCGCATCTCATGTTCGCCCATCACCTCGTAGCTGTTGCCGAAGTGTCCTGGCGCATAAAGCACGCGCATTTCAAAGGGCGGTGTGACCGTTACGGACGTTTCCTGTCCCATACTCCATGCACACGAGAAAAGTACCGCAAGAAAAATACCAACCCGAAAACAAGAACGTAGTCCGTACATATCCCTTCCTTTAATTGATCGCTCTGCGCGAAATGAAGACGGTAACATAATATCAACCGGCACAGTGAATGCGCATCCTGAATCTGCGCGTCCTGCATCGATAAGAACTCACGTGCCCGTTTAATCTGGATTTCTCCTTATCACTCAAATATTCTTGCCATTGCGCGCCGCCGGCCGCCCATGGCGGCAATTTGCAGAAGAAAGTAAAATGCGCGGCTCTTGCCAATCCGTTCGACAAAACATCCCAATTTGTCATTGATTCGTCGCTGGCGCGCCCTCCTGCGGTGGGCAAGCCTCGCAATGACAAATAAACACTGTGTTTGAGTTACATATGGTCCTCTGTGTTCATAAGCATCACTCGCTTCACCTTTTAGAATAACGTGCGTGCTTATCCTGGTAGAAATCCGGGTTAACGGTTTTTCTTTTCGCGGGGAGGCGGAAGTTGCTTCTCGCACATTCGCCATCGCTGATCGGTATAATTTATGGTTCGCGGTAACCTTCGTCCAAGGGGCTGTTGGGGCTTGGAGCAGTGGGTTCGGCGTTGCTTGGGGCGATACGCGCCTGTACCCCATATTCGTAGATGATCTGGACGATTTTTGGGCCTTGACAGCCATGGCCGGGGATTTCGCGGGTGGCGAGGGCTTCGAAATCGTTGTAGACGGTTTCACGTTGCCATGTGCCCAGTGCGGTGGTGTTGCCTGAGGAGTCTTTTTCCCGGCGGAATACCTGGTATTCCGCAGAGCCGGGCACCAGCGTCCAGGTGACTTCTACGTGATCCGTGAATGCGCCATCGCTGGCAATGAGGTTTGCAGGGGCATCGGGCGGGTCGGCGGTCGATGGGTTGGCGTCCTGGCCGTCCGGGCGTCCGTCTTCATCGGTATCGGGGAGGTACGGATTTGTGAAGGAGACGGTGGCTTCGTGGAGATCATCGAGTCCGTCGCCGTCTGAATCGTCATCGAGATAATTGGGGATGGTATCGTTGTCCGGGTCTCCCAAGCCTTCGGCGAGGTCCGGCAGAGAATCGTTGTCGGAGTCTGGATCCAGGTAATTTGGAATGGTGTCGGTATCCGGATCGCCGACGCCTTCCTCGATATCCAGGATGCCGTCGCCGTCGGAGTCGTCATCGATGGCGTTGTACAGGGAGTCGTCATCGGGATCCTCCATGCCTTCTTCCGCGTCGGGGATGCCGTCATCATCGGAATCGGCATCGAGATAGTTGGGGAGGGTATCGTTGTCCGGGTCGCCCGAACCTTCCACGATGTCCGGGATGCCGTCGCCGTCGGAGTCGTCGTCGAGGGCGTTGATATAGAGATCGTTATCCGGGTTTTCGGCGCCGTCTTCGGGGTCGGGGATGCCATCGCCGTCGGAGTCGTTACTGTAGGGATCGGTTCCATATTGAGCTTCGAGCGAGTCGGGCCAGGAGTCGTCATCGGAATCGAGATCAAGGTAATTGGGGAGGGCATCATTGTCGGGATTTTCCTGTCCTTCATAGACATCATTGATGCCATCGCCATCAGAGTCCGGGTCGATGTAATTGGGGAGGGTGTCGTTATCGGGGTCGTCTACTCCTTCTGTTTTATCCGGAATGCCATCGGCATCGGAATCAAGGTCGATGTAGTTGGGTTTTAAATCGGAATCCGTGTCCACCGTTCCCTCGACTTCGTCCGGGATGCCGTCATCATCCGAATCCAGATCGAGAAAGTTATAGATCTTGTCGTTGTCTGTATCCCAATAGCTTTCGATAAGGTCGGGAATTCCGTCGCCGTCTGAGTCGAGATCGAGATAATTGGGGATGGTGTCGTTGTCTGCGTCGTTCGTTCCTTCGATGACATCGCCGATTTTATCGCCGTCGGAATCGGGGTCGATGGGGTTGATGAGCCCGTCATGATCCGGATCGTCAAAGCCCTCGGCATTGTCAGGGATGCCATCGTTGTCCGTGTCGGCCAGATAGGGGCTGGTGTGGTAGATATTGGCTTCATCGGCGTCACTGAGGGTGTCATCGTCCGAGTCAGTGTCAAGGAAATTGGGTTTTCCGTCATGGTCAAAGTCCCCCATGGGCTCCTGGGCGTCGGGGAGGGTGTCATCATCTGAATCCAGATCGAGATAGTTGGGAATGCCGTCCAGATCGGGGTCCCCGGCGCCTTCGACGGCGTCAGGGATGCCGTCGTTGTCTGCGTCTCGGTCGACGAGATTGGGGAATCCATCGCCATCGGGGTCCGCAGTGCCTTCCACAGCGTCGGGGAGGGTATCGCCGTCGGTGTCTCCCGGGGTCATGACCGGGATCCATTCCGCTTTGTCTCCCGTGCGGTTATGGTGATGCAGCAGGAGCAATCCGAGGGGGCCGACGGGGGAGCAGTAATCGGCGGTTTCATCTTCACATTCAAGGATTCCTGCGGGGTAATACCCCTGATCATCGAAATACACGGGGAAGGTATTACCGTCGAGGTCTGGGAACATGGGGGGGCCGGGGGTGTTGTCGCGAAAGTCGAGACCGGGATGTGCCGGATCGTACAGGATTCGGGTCCGGATGCCTGGAATCAGTTCCGTGGGCGCCTGATCGATGGCCAGAGAATCATCTTCGATAGAGAGGGATTCGATACGGAAGGCAAAGCTGGAGTCTTCGCTGGTGAGCCCGATATCGCGGACACGCAGGGGCAACACCATGATATTGGTCATGAAGGGAACCGTATTGCGTTCTCCAGCGGCGTAATAGTTGATAAAGCCTCCATCGCGGTCAAGGGAAGCGAAATCATAGAGCCGGGCGGTGAACACATCGGGATAGCGCCCGCCTTCGGTTTCACTGGCCTGTTGATGGAAGCTTCTCAATCGAAATTCAGAGAGGCCGTCCTTATCGGTGTCGAGGTAAATGTTGAATACGGGCCAATGGAGGGAGAACCAGTTGTTTTGCGTTACAAGGGCGATGTAGACCGTGGTGTCCTCAAAACTGAGCCCGGCGGCGAGGCAATCGGCGTAATCGCTTGCCGCGCCGATGTATAGGATATCGGCGGCATTCTGGAGACCGGTGGAGCTGGCATCGTCGGGGCTGTAACAAAGCAATTCGAAGGCGCTCAGGAGGGATTCTTCCGCCAAGGGGAAGGGGCCGGGAGTGATGAGGGATTGCCCCTCCAGCGGCACATTCAAGCTGGGTGTTGTTTGCACGTCCAGAAGGTCTATTCCGGCGTGCATATCGGATACGGGGCGCACGGCGCCATAGAAGGGCACGCGCAACGTATTGTCTTTTTGCGCGGGGGTGAGTTGCACAAAGCCGGATACCTCGCTGATCCAATAGCGTTCGTTGCCGCTGAAGTTTGTTTTGGCGGCGGGATCGCGAGAGTGTTGCATGGCGGCGGCATCGGCCTGCAAGTGCAGGGTGAGGTCGGCATATGTGCCTGGGGCGATGGAGCCGGTGGATGCAGGATCCAAACTGATCGTGATGCCGGGGATATCGGTGAGGATATCCAGTGCGGCATTGTAATTAACAGGAGAGGTTCCTTTATTCAGAACGCGGATAGTTCTGTTTTCCGTTTCATTTCCAGCGGCTTCGCGGGTTTGAAATGTTACACTGACCGCTTCGGGGGCATCGGCATCGAATGCGACGACACTTTTTTCGGCCAACAGATTCACCTGGGCGCGGCCTGCGCCCGCACGCGCCGGGGCCGATTTGGGCAAGCCGTAATTGGAGGCCGAGAAGACATCGGCGGCGTTGTTCATCAGGAGCGCCTTAAGTTCCGCAATGGACCATTCAGGGCGGCTCTGACGCAGGAGGGCCATGGTTCCGGCGATATGCGGCGCGGCCATGGAAGTGCCGCTCATGTCACGGTAGAGGGTGGACAGATTCACGGCTTTGGCGGCGGCGGAGCGAATGGCCCGGCCCGGTGCTGTAATGTCCGGTTTGAGGAAAAACGAACCATCGCCACTGCCGGAGGGCCCGCGTGAGGAGAAATAGGCAATTTTATCCGGGGAAAGTTCTGGATAGCTTGGGTCCTGATCTTCACAGGCGGCCACGCTGATGACGGCAGGCGCGGCGGCGGGCATTCCCGCGGAAAAATAAGTGTCCCAGGAGTTTCCTGCCGAGGCAACGATGATGACGCCCACTGCGGCGGCGTTGCCGCAGGCGATGGCTTCGGGGGCGTCGGCGGGGCCAAAGGCTTCGCCGAGGGACATGTTCAGCACGTCCAGATGGTCGGAGAAATCACCATCGGCATTGGGGTCTACGGCCCATTCGATAGCGGGCAGCAGCAGATCGCTGTCGCCGGAGGCGCCGAAAATTTTCAGGGCATAAAGACTTGCTTCGGGGGCGACGCCGGGACCAATTTTCATGGTGGCGACAGGGGTAGTCTCTGAATAGGAACCAATATAGGTGGCATTGCTGGAAGTTACGCCGAAGCCCGCCACGGTGCCTGCTACGTGAGTGCCGTGACCATTCGCGTCCATGGGATCCGGGTCGGGAAAGGGGGTATCGTTGAATATATCGGTGGAATCATAGTCATCGCCGCAGAAATCGTATCCGCCGACTACTTTAGCGGTTGGGAACGGGATGTCGCCCAGGACCGTGGGATCGTTGGCCTGGTAGACGTCATTGGCGCCGGAGCCGCCGAAATCGGGATGGACGTAGTCGATGCCGGTGTCGACGATGCCGACGGAGATGTTCTTGCCGGTGAGTGCGAGGCCGGGGTAATTCCAGAGGGTGTTTGCGCCGATAAAGGGCACGCTGGTGGAATTGTGCAATTGCACGGAATGGAGGCGGTGCACAGCCCGCACGCCGGGGAGTGCGGAGAGTTGCGCAAGCTGACCGGAATCCACGCGAAGCGCTATCCCATTGAAAATTCGCTGAACGCGGAACAGGGGCTGGACCGCGCCGGACTTGGCGTCGAGCGTATCGAGCAGGGCCTGTTGCGCCGATTCGATTCGAGCGAGTTGTTTTTGCGCGGCCCTGACCGGCTCCGCTTTCTGCCGGATCGCATCCACATACGCTTTCGCCGCAGGGGCGTCCTGGAGTTCCACAATAACTTTGGCCGATGTGTCCGCATCCGCATAGACCCCAAAAACACAGAGCCCTGCGATTATTGAGAGCCACCCTCGTCTGAACATAGTGTTTTCACCTCTATTTCGCGCCAATACCATCGCCTGAGTCACTCATGACGGGATTATACCTATAAATTGCGCATAAAGATACTGGGAGGCGGGTGACGGGCCTGCGTCATCAAAGGAGGTTTTCAAATTTTGTTGTTTTTTTGCCAGAGATATTGTAGATTGTATCTACAATATAACCAAGGATATGATTGAACATAGGAGGAGACATGCCATGAGTAAGGTTGAGCAAATCGAACA
>JAKQOG010000023.1 GCA_029565395.1 Candidatus Hydrogenedentota bacterium
GATGCGAGTTGCACAGCCCACGACAGCGACTACAATTCCCAGGACTGGCTGATTAACCTTTCCGAACTCCTGCGCCTCATCCAGTTCTTCAACTCTGGTGGCTATCATCCCTGTGAAGGGAGTGAGGATGGCTTTTGCCCTAATGAGGTATAAGGTTTGATGTGTTAGGCGTAAGTCCGACCGCGGCGGATGAAGCGGAGACAAAGGGCTGCCCTAGACTCGGTTTGTTTATTTTTTCGTGCCATCTGTGGTTCAATACTGCCTTCAACATAAGGAAAGGATTCATTGAGGTGAAAGAACTGCGGATTGGCGTGATTGGCGTGGGGGGGAGGGGCGGCCTTGCATTCTACGCTCATAAACCCGAGGAAGGAGTTCGGCTTGTTGCAGGCGCTGATATTGATCCCTCCGCCCTTGATCTATTTAAGGAAACGTATGGTCCGGAGACGTTCGTCACCAAAGACTATCATCAGTTGTTGGATCGCAGTTTGGACGCCGTTTTCGTTACCTCGCCCGATTATTGTCATGAAGAGCATGCCGTGGCCGCACTGGAGGCCGGACTGGCGGTCTATCTGGAAAAGCCGATGGCCATCACCATCACGGGATGCGACCATATTCTCGATGCCGCCTTGAAACACGGCACAAAGCTTTTTGTTGGGCACAACATGCGCCACATGACCTTCGTCATTAAAATGAAGGAACTGATTGATCAGGGCGCCATCGGGGAGGTAAAGGCAGGTTGGTGCCGTCATTTCATTTCGTACGGAGGCGATGCTTACTTCAAAGATTGGCATGCCGAACGCCGCAATTCGACCGGACTGCTTCTGCAAAAAGCGGCCCATGACATAGACGTCCTCCATTGGCTCTGTGGCGGATACACGCGGCGTGTTACGGCGATGGGCGGGCTCACTCTCTACAACCAAATCGCGCATCGCCACACTGCGGGTGAACGCGGAGATGCGAGCTGGAAAGACGGTAACTGGCCGCCGCTTGCGCAGGTGGGCCTTAATCCCCATATCGATGTCGAGGATCTCAGCATGATGCTGATGGAACTCGACAACGGCGTCTTTTGTTCGTATCAGCAATGCCATTACACCCCTGATGCCTGGCGCAACTATACCATCATCGGCACGGAAGGCCGTCTTGAAAACTTCGGCGATGAACCCGGTCATACCATTGTCCGTGTTTGGAATAAACGTGCAGGCTATATTCCCGAAGGCGATCTGCAGTTTCCGATTCCGGCCGTCGAAGGAAGCCACGGAGGAGCCGATCCGGGCATCGTGAATGAATTCATCGCATGTCTTCGCGATCAAGCGGTCCCAAGGACCCCGCCTATCGCCGCGCGCAACAGCGTCGCTGCGGGGTTCATGGCCACGGAATCCCTGCGCCATCAAAACACCCCCCGCGATATCCCGCCATACCAAACAAAAAAATAACAACGGGTGCACGCGGTGCTCCGTTCTGGAATATCATCCGGAAATTTGCCGATGTGGATGGAGATAGCTGATCACACAGAGGCACGGAAAACCGTTGAGGGGAAACGGGACAATGGCTATCTGTTGGTGACGAGATCCGCCGGGGAACTCGACAGTTGCCAGCCGGCAGGCAACTCTGCAATCAGAGGCTCCGAGGCTTTTTCTTTACCCTTAATAATGATTGTCTTGTCACGCGCTGTGATATCGAACACGTTTCCATGAAGGCGAATGCGTGTGATGGTCAGTTCAGGCCAGTCGGTTGGCAGTCGCGGGTTGACGGTGAATCCGTCAGCCGTGGGGCGGAAACCGAGAAACCCATACAACATGACCTGCGGCACCAGGATGCTTTCAAAAAATTCCGTATCGATCCCAAGCCCTCCGGAGACGTTTCCGCCCTGCATTGTTCCGTTTTTGGGGTCTTTATAGTAGGCACGATAGCCGCCGGCGGCCTGTGTCTCGTCGAACCATGCCAGGATTTCCTTCAATCGTTGCCAGGCGTCATCAGGACCATCCGTCATCAGGCGCGCCATCAAATCGTGATACGAAAAACCAAGCACTGCCCCGCCATCTTGAACCTGGAACCCCCACGGGATGTTCTCCGGATTGCTGTAGCCCCAGATGTAATAGTCGAGATTGCGCTTCGTGGTGGAACGAGGGCCGAAACGCCAGTGATATATATCCGCCCCCGTGGAGGTATCGCTCTCCACCACGCGCCGTCCCGAAATCCAATCGCGGATCGTTTTGGCTTGTTCCGGTGTGGCGAAATCGTAGTAAACCGCCTCGTTATTCAAGAACGTGAACCCATAGTCATGAAGCACGCCATCGAGGTCGACGGTTCCGAAGCGGCCGGTCTCGTTGTTCCAGAATCGTTTGGTTCCATAGTCTTTCACTTCCTGGGCGTGCTTGCGCAAATCAGCGGGATCGAACGCCTCGGCCCCGGTGGCAATGCACCACTGTGGGTATTTCACAATCTGTTCTTCGAGATCCGCAAGATCGAGCAGTGTGTCATAGTAATAAATTGTAGCCAGCGCATCCTCGCCCCCGAACGGAAGGATATCCCAGTAATTGCTGCCAATGCCCTCGCCGGGAACGATCACTTTTTGCCCGTCGGCGGTCCGCCGTACGCCACTGCGTCCCTCATGCCCAGGCCACGTCGTGTAAATGCATTTTCGTTCGCGGGTATTGAACTCGTTCATGATGTATCGCATGGCCGAGCGCACCCGGCCGATTTCTTCGCGCAAGAACGTGACATCGCCCGTCCACATAAAATAGTCATGGCAGCCGCGAATGAAATTGCCATTGTTGATATTGTGCCGCGTATCGCAGGCGGTGTGAAATGACTTGATGACCACGCTGGCCTCGGCGCGATTGTTAAAGTTGATCCGCAGCCCCGTGATGACCCCTTTCCATTCGGGAATGCGGTAGACCGGTATCATGGTGCGCGTCTCGACCGTGGCGGTGAACAGTTCGTTTGCAGACTTGGGCCCCATCGGCGGCAGCGTTTGTTGATGGCCGGCGGAGGTTGCCGCAGCGAAATACGCGCGGGATTGCTGATTGAATTGCGGCTGTTCTTCGGTAGTCCACTCGACGTAACAGCAGGCGCCTTCCAAACCGGAAGCCCACCAGTTTAACCGCAGCCACGGCGCATTCTTCGCCTCCATCTTGAATGACGGGGGCTGCAACGTGGCGCCGGGTTCGGTGAGGTCAACAATCCATCCTTTGTCATTAACTTCACCTCCTCGTCCGCCGATACCTGTCCAGCCCTCAGGAGTTGCGGGAGGCGCATCGTATCCGGATATTCCCGTCCCGCGGAAGTGCCAGCCAATTCCCCCGGCCTCCATCCATCGCGGGAAGGGCCATCCCTCGGCGTGTGCGGGACCATCGTGCTGTTGCGTGTGCACATACCCTTCACCGTCAAATATCCGGTCCGCCAATGCCCGTGCCCAACGGCCCGCCATCGATTCCGGCGGTGCCTCCGGCCCGGTTGCGGGCCACAGCGTCGACATGGGCATCCATTCATCCCACAGCGGGATCAACGGTCCGCCCGGTTCATAATGCCGCCAAAACAACGTCCGCAGCGATTCCAACTCCTTCTCCTGCCCGGGAACCACAAACCGCGGAAAATCCTCCGGGACCGACGCCGCGTTTGCCGTGGTAATAAAAAGCAATGCCGCCCAACCTGCCGCCATTTCTATCATCCAAGGGATTCCTTATGTTGTGCTCCGAATACAGTCTGGCGAATACCCCCGCCCTTTTCAAGGGGAGTGGGAGTGCACCTCTCTGAGAGAAGAATTGCGTGATACGATGCAGGGGCAAGGTGGAGAGGAGCAAAAGATTTTTTCGGGATTATGGACGTTCAGCCTTCCTTCTCATTTAACCGATATTCGAATTTTTCCACCGTTTGTAAAATATTGCTGAAGCTGGGCGGCGGAGGTCCGTAGAACATCACCTTACGCATGGCTTCATAGTCTCGCTCCCAGTGAGGCCGTTGCGACTTGGACGGGACAAGACGAAATGTGCCCGGCCGCATGGTTTCCTGAATAGCCTTCGACTTTCGGAAGAATACGGCGCGATGCTTGGCCACGGCATCGAACAGCAGACCATCCAATAGTGCTTCTTCGCCAATCCCCGCCTCAATAAGCCGCGCAAGATCATAGTAGTGCCGGGCCAGTCGTGCCTTCGGCGGACGGTCGCTTTCACGGCACAACTCCTCATGGAGCAACATGGCCTTTTCC
>JAKQOG010000038.1 GCA_029565395.1 Candidatus Hydrogenedentota bacterium
GCTCTTCCGATCTCGGAGTTTATGATTGCCGCGCACGAGGGACTTCCGCCGCGCGATTTCGAAGTTCCTTACGGAGTCACTTTCTACGAAATTGAACGCCTGACCGGCGTACTCGGCGGGAAATACCGGGAAGCCTATCTCACCGGTACCGCACCCCCTATCCAGTGGCAATACACGCCCCCTTCCGATCAACAAGACCTCGATCAACTTGACGCCCAATTGCTCGGGCAACTCTAATCCAATTGAACCCAAGCATTTGCATGAAGTCTTTTCCGCCAGGGTGATATTTGCGCATTTTCTGCTTATGGGCGGATCACATCTGAGTAGCGTCCGGCCTCTGTGCCGGACGGTTTGGCGGAAGGCGCCCGGCGCAGAGGCCGGGCGGTTTGGCGGAAGACGCTGGGCGCAGAGGCCCGACGCTACATACCCTACAATACGGTAACGAACTTAGGAAACGGTTCTTAGCCCATTGTGCGTTGGAGTCCGACCACTACTCCCTGTAAACGCACCCGCCCCGCCGGATAGTACATTGAGGCCAACGATGCGTTGGCTGGGCGCAACTCGATCATGTTTCCGGAACGATAGTATCGTTTGACTGTCGTTTCATCTTCCAGCAGCGCCACCACAACGTCGCCCTCGCGTGGCGGACGATCCTGGTCCACAATAATAATGTCGCCATCCAGAATCCCGTCTTCGATCATGCTGTCCCCGCTCACCCGCAGACAATAGGCGTATGGCCGCGACAACGAGGCATTCACCGCCACTCGCCCCTCGATGTTCTCCTCGGCTAAGAGGGGCTGTCCGGCCGCCACCCGCCCCACCAGCGGCAGCAGACCTACATCGCTCTTGTACAACCCCGCGGCCGCCCGCTCTGTCACATGGATGCCGCGCGCCTTTGACGACCGCTCGATATACCCTTTGCGCTCGAGCGCTACTAAATGATCGTTCACTCCATTTGTCGAAACGATCCCGAATTTTTCCCCAATCTCGGCGATGGTGGGCGGGCATCCGTGATCGCGAATGCACTCGATGATGAACTCCAGAATTGCGCGCTGGCGCTTCGTTAATCCCTTGGCCATCGGTTCGAGCCTCCTTTTCATGGGCTGAATGCATTTTCAGCTAAATTAAACCATGTTTGACACCAGAAGTCAAGAGTTTGCCGCTCGGATACCTGACGGTTTGCTGAAAAGCGCGCGATCCTGCATGGTGATTGGCAGAACGCGACGGGAAAGTCGCGCCTTTCTTAAGGTATGCGAGCAACGGGGTGACACGACTGGGAGATCGTGTAGATCGAGGAAAATAACATCGCCAGATTTGACGCATGTGGACTTGACGGTGGCACAAACGTTCTGCATACTAGTGCTCCGTTTCCGGACGTGATACTCCTTTTCCCGGTTCCGCTTGGGGCAGGATCCGGATCGGAGAGAGGAGCGGGCTGTTCTTGTTATGTCGTGTTGATGGAATGGGGACTATGCGGCTGAATTGTGTATTGGGGAGGGCGAGGCGATGTATCGCACTCGGATTTTTGCGGTTCTGCTGGTTCTCGGGCCGTTTTGCAGCGCGCCGGCACTGACGGGGATCGGGGATTCCGCAACCGGGCCGCTGGAGACGGTACCGCCGGCAATTGAAAGCGTGGCCGCGGTTACGGCTTCGTCGCTGATGGTGGTATTCAACGAACCGATGCTCGAATCCGGCGTCACAACCGCCGGCAACTATGCGGTGTCCGGCTTGGGGATGGGCACACTAAATACCGTTCCCTCCGATGTTACAGGCGGTGGTCCGTATACGCTTTACTGGGCTGCGGGCGAGATG
>JAKQOG010000116.1 GCA_029565395.1 Candidatus Hydrogenedentota bacterium
GTGACCTGCGTAAAAAGCGCATTGTGGTCTCTTGGGCGTATGCTTCGTCCTACCTCAAGCCCATTTCCGTGCCACAGTCACTCATCTTGCAGATGCCGCGCTTTGGCATGGACGTGGTGCTCGCTTACCCCGAGGAATTCCGGCTGATGCCAGAGATTGAGCAGCAAGCCCGCGACGAAGCCAAGAAAGCCGGTACGTCCGTCGAGATTGTGCATGATATGGACGAAGGCATCACAGGCGCGGATATCGTCTATGCCAAGTCTTGGGGTCCACTGCTGACCACATCTGACCCGGTAGAGGGCAAGCGCATCCAGGATTCATATAAGGACTGGATTATGGACGGGCGCCGCATGCAGCTCGCTAAGGAGGATGCGATTTACATGCACCCCCTGCCCGCCGACCGCAACATTGAAGTTACCAATGAGGTTATCGACGGACCACACTCGGTCGTCTATGACGAAGCTGAAAACCGCCTGCACGCGCAAAAAGCAGTCCTGGCGCTGACTATGTCCTGATTTTTCAGGCAGTAATTCTTTTTGGGCAGGTGAAAATCCGCCTTTTTTGAGACAGCGGGTTTGCGCGCACAGTAAAAAGCTCCTGGTGCACCCGCCGCATTCCACGGGGTTTTTCGCACCGGGCAACACTTGTCTGGCTGTCTGGCAGGCAATGTATGTTATCATAGTGCCTACAGCCGACAGCCTTCGGGCTGGGCTGGATTGTAAATCAAGCGGGTAACAAAACTAGTACTTTCGCGTGATGTACCCGGCGCCCAAATACTTTGAGGAGCTGCTTCACTCATGGATCTTGTTCAGGAAATCAAAACCAAAGTAGAAGAAAATAAAAGCGATATCATCCAATTCCTACGCGATATATGCGCCATTCCTTCGACAGACTCGCTGATTGGACCTGTCGGCGAACGCATCCAGGCCGAGATGAACAAACTCGGCTATGAAGAAGTACGCTTCGATAAGATGGGCAACACCTTCGGCCGCATCGGGAATGGTCCGCGGGTTTTGCTCTATGACTCGCACATCGATACAGTCGGCATCGGCGATATCAGCGACTGGGACTGGGATCCATTTGTCGGCAAGGTCGAAAACGGCAACTTCTATGCCCGTGGCGCCTGCGATGAGAAGGGCAGCACCCCGGGGATGATTTACGGTCTGGCAATCGCCCGGGACCTCGGGCTCCTGGATGACTATACTGTGTTTTACTTCGGCAACATGGAAGAATGGTGCGACGGCATCGCGCCCAACGCGTTCGTAGAAGTAGATCCGGGCATCCGGCCTGATTTCGTCGTTATCGGCGAGCCAACCAAGATGAACGTTTACCGCGGACACAAAGGCCGCATAGAGCTGAAAATCGTCGCCACCGGGCGCTCCGCGCACGCCGCCACGCACTACCTGGGTGATAACGCGGTTTATAAGATGCACGCGCTCATCTCCGAAATTCAGGAACTGGACCGGCGCATGCGTTTTGGCATGTTCAGCCACCCGGTGCTCGGTCACGCCTCCATAACGGTCACAGATGCGTTTGCCCGCACGAATTCTATAAATGCCGTCCCCAACCTGTTTACGATTTTCATCGACCACCGCATCACCCTCAGTGAATCCCGGGAGCAAGCGCTCAATATCGTCCGGGGTTTGATTGCTGATTACATGCGAGAGGAAATCACCGTCGAGGAGCTGTACTACGACACGCCTTCCTACACCGGCTTTACCTTCCCGCTGGATAAGTTTTTCCCAGCTTGGTTTGTGGAAGAGTCGCATCCCTTTGTGCAGGCGGGGCAGCGCACGATTAAGGACATTTGGGGTGTCAATCGTCCGACCGGCACCTGGGATTTTTCCACCAATGGGACATATTGGGCAGGCAAAGCCAATATTCCTGCGATTGGTTTTGGTCCCGGGAACGAAATTGACGCGCACACCATTCGGGAACACGTCCCGCTTCAAGATGTCGTGGATGCCACTGCGTTTTACGCCATGCTGCCAAAGAACC
>JAKQOG010000124.1 GCA_029565395.1 Candidatus Hydrogenedentota bacterium
GCTTTGGGAGCCCTCCTTCGTCACGCGCGGCGCGTGACTTCGGAGGACAAGACGGGGGACAGGGCTATCAGCTATCAGCTATCAGCTATCAGCTATCAGCTATCAGCTATCAGCTATCAGCTATCAGCTATCAGCTATCAGCTATCAGCTATCAGCTATCAGCTATCAGATGTCAGATGTCGCGGGCCTCAATGGTCCTTATAGGCCGTATTGTCATTTTGAGGAAGAGCGTGATTGTTTTGGTTGTTTTGGCCGCTTAGGTTTTTTTGTTTTTTGCCAAAGCACTCAAATGAATCAAGCCGTCGATGTCGATTAGATAATCTTGACTATCCGGTTTTCAATGCGGAGGCGGCCTTCGGCGTAAAGCTGGATGGCACGGGGGTAGAGTTCCCGCTCTTTTGCCTGCACGCGTTCCGCAAGTGAATCCGGCGTATCGTCCGGAAGCACGGGAACTGCTTCTTGCAGGATGATGGGGCCGTGATCGTAATGCTCATCCACAAAATGCACGGTGGCCCCGCTCACTTTGGCGCCGTAGGCAAGCACGGCTTCATGCACATGATGTCCATACATGCCCTTGCCGCAGAATGCGGGAATAAGCGCCGGATGCACATTCATAATTCTGTTTGCAAACTCCGGTGGCACTTCGAGCAGGGACATGAACCCCGCCAAGGCCACCAAATCCGTGTTGTATTTCCGGACTTCGTCCCAGATGGCCCAGGAAAACGCGGACGAATCCGGAAATTGCTTGAACGGCAGGGTAATGGCGGGGATGGAATGTTTGCGGGCGCGTTCCAGGCCATAGGCGTTGCTGCGCGAGGAAATGACGCATACCACTTCCGCGTCCAGCTTGCCGTGCTCGATATGATCAATGATGTTTTGCAGCGTGGTTCCGCTGCCCGATAACAGCACTGCCAACCGGATTGCCATGGCTCTCTCCTTTATTCCGGCCAGAGGCCGCTATAGACTTCCGTGGCCGGGCCTTCCTGGTATACACAGCCGTCTTGCGACCATTCAATTATAAGCGCGCCGTACACCAGATGCACGTTCACGCGGCGGTTCACGCGGTTGGTGATCATGGCCGCCAGCGCCGATCCGCAAGAGCCGCTCCCGCTGGCCATGGTGATGCCGCTTCCGCGCTCCCAAATCCGCATTACTATGTTGTCCGCATCCAGCACATTCACGAATTCCACATTTGTGCGCTGTGGAAATTTTGGGTGATTTTCTATTTTGGGTCCAATCTCCGCCAAATTGATTTTCGTGGCATCGTCCACGAAAACCACGGCGTGTGGATTGCCGATATTGGCACAGGTGATCCGGACGGTTTGATCCCGCAGATCCAGTTCTTCTTCTATGACATGCCCCGACGGACCGAGCATGGGGATCTCGGCGCGTTCAAATTTTGGCACGCCCATGTTCGACCGCACCGACTGCACCACGCCGTCTTCCACGCGCAATACAACCCTGTTGGGCCCCGCCAGCGTGTCGATCACGAACTCCGTTTTGTCCGTCATGCCATGTTCATAGACATATTTTGCGAAACAGCGGATGCCGTTCCCGCAGGTTTCCGCTTCGCTGCCGTCCGCGTTGAATATGCGCATGGTAAAGCCGCCTGAGCTTCCGGGCAGGATTAGGATGATACCGTCCGAACCCGCGCCCAAATGGCGGTGGCTCATGCACCGCGACAATTCCGCCGGATCTTCGATAGGATGCTTGGCGCCGTCAATAAACAGGTAATCGTTGCCGAGTCCATGCAATTTGGTGAAGGGAATCGCCATTAGGAAGCCTTTCGTTGGTTTTCGCGGAGCGCGGCATCCACGAAGAGACGGACCATCCGGACATAACTGATGCCCGCGGCGGCACAGGCCTGCGGGAATAACGAGGTCTGGGTCAATCCAGGCACTGTATTCACCTCCAGCCAGACCGGCCCTTCGCTGTCAATAATGAAATCGCTTCGGCTCCAGCCTTTACATCCCACAATATGATGCACACGCACCGCCATATCCTGAATCTGGGCGGTGGTGTCAGGATCCAGCGCCGCCGGAGTGATTTCTTCACTGGCGCCGGGAGTGTATTTAGCCTCATAATCGAAAAAAGCGGCTGTTTTCGGGCGAATCTCGGTCAGGGGGAGTGCGCGTGCGCGCAGGCCGGGTTCCGCATCCAAGACCGCGCAGGTTACTTCCTTGCCTTGAATAAATTGTTCAATCATAACGGCATCATCCAGCGGGAGCGCCGCCTCCACCGCGTTTCGGAGCGTTTCGGCATCGCGGGGGATGAATATACCCACGCTGGACCCTTGGCAGGAGGGTTTTACCACGCAGGGATAGCCAATTTCCTGGGCAACTTTTTCTATCACCGCCTCGCTGTCACTCTGCCATGTATAGGGGCCAAAAGCGAGATGCGCGCCGATGCGAATGTTTTCCGCCTGCACCACCGCTTTGCAGCGCACCTTGTCCATGGCGAGCGCGCTGGCGGCACACCCGGACCCTGTATACGGCAGCCCCAGCAGATCCAATAAGCCTTGGATGCGTCCATCTTCGCCAAAGGCGCCGTGCAAGGCGATAAATACACAGTCGATGTGCATATCGCGCAGATGGGGAATGGCGTCATATAGATCAAGAGAGGCGCCGCCGGGGAATTGCCATTTCCCTTGCCGGGTAATGGTGACAGGCAGCGGCGCATAGTGTTCGCCGTGAAGCGCCTGCACGACGCCCTGCCCTGAGCACAAAGAGACCTCATGCTCGGAACTCATGCCGCCCATCAGAACGGCTACGGTGGTTTTGGTACTCACGAAAAAATCCTTAACGTTGTAAAGAGAAGCATCTGAAGCGCCGCGATTATAGCGCATGCGCGGACTATTGTGAAGCGATCAACCGCTTTTGCCACGGCGGCTGAAGGCCAACAGTGTGACAAGCGCCAACGCCACCATAAAGGCTTGATCCCCGGTGGGGAGCGAAGGTTCCGATTTCCCGCAATGGCAGTCTGGCTGTTCCCCTTCGCCTTCGCCTTCGCCTTCCTCTCCCGAAGGTTCCAACGGGATCGCCACGGAATTTTGGGCGCTCGAAGCCACCCGTATCGACAGGGTGGCCGATTCGTAGTTGGGAGCCTCTACCGTGACCGTATAGTTGCCATCAGGGATGGCGGGATAGGCATAGACACCATCCACGTTCTCTGTTACGGTTGCATAAAGCCCCGGGGCAATCGCCACAGAGGCGGTCTCGATACGTTCCTGAGTCGTTGCGTTCCACACGGTGCAATATAGTGAGGCGGCTAGAATGCCATTGCCCGCGGCCAGGAACGGCTCGAAATCCGCCGGGCCGCTGATGCGTGCTGCAATCGCTATGGCATCATTTGTGCCCCAATCGTTCAATTCCATTTTGATCTCCACGCCGCGCTCATTCAACACGGCGGGACCGTCAATGGACATCTCGAATGAATTGCAGCCAATGGCGGGATCCGTGACATCGCCCAGAGAACCCGTGTTGGGCTCGTCCGTTTCGCGGAGAATAATCGCCGATTGCGCCAGATCATGGAAAACATTCCTGCGCACCATGGGGATGTCTTGTCCTATATCAATCGCCGTGGCGAGCTGGCTGAAATCACATTCTTCAATAACGGACTGGCCGGGGTGTGCGCCATCCGCCAGAATACCCGTCTCGGTGCGGTTTTCCATGCCGGTGAAGCGGACCTTGATCACACGCATCGTTACATCATTCATATCGAGCAGAATGGGTGAGGAGCCTCCGCCTGCAATTTCCAGATTTTCCAAACCACTATTTTCCGCGCCGGTCACCGAACCGATGATGCGGACAACGTTATCGGGGGCACCGCCTACCGTGGCATTTTGTTTCATCGTGAATGTTTCGGGATAGTCTCCGGAGATCGCAACGATTTTTGCGGGCGGGACCGCAGGAGAAGTGTTCACATGATCCAAGGCATAGGCGATGGTTGCCCAGGGATGCAGCAGGCTGCCATCGCCTTCGGCATCATCCCCAAAAGGAGGTGGTGCAACATAGGCGGTGGTGCAGGGATCATTCCGATCCACCGGCGAGGTCCCCGCCAGATATTCATCGAGGTTGCTGATTCCATCCGCATCCAGATCGCCTTGGGCATCATCGGCATTTGGATCCAGGCCATTATTCAGTTCAAATACATCCGGCAATCCGTCGCCCTCGGTGTCCACAAGCGTGTCATCGGTGCAGACACAATTCTCCACACACGCCGACAACCCATCACCATCCACATCCTCAGAGGGCGTGCCCTGGCAGGCCAGCTCACACCCCTGCACGTCACCACAGATCTCCCCTTCACCTTCCCCGCCTTCGTCCGCGCAAGGGCCGGTCCAATTCAGCGTATAGGAATCCGAAAACTTGAATCCCTCCGTGCTGTCCGTTTCCGTAATGCCGTTATTGTAAACTTCTACGCCGTCCAAGCGGAGGATAAGATTTGCAGCCACTCCACAACATGCCGCCGCGTTCCACACCAGGAAATCGACGGTATTTACGCCCTCAATAAGCCTGGAGCACGGGACCCGCACTTCGCCGCTGTAACCAACATGATGGCCCGTATACGTGCCGGTTTCATCCCAGCCCCAATGGCTCTCCAGAACCAACACATCATTTAGATAGACATATGCGGCGTCATCCACGTTGGTCAATTCCATCGTAAGGGTATGACCCGCTTCACCCTCGCCTTCGCCCTGCCCTTCACCTTCGGCGCCGGCCACATATTCATATGCGCCCATGTCAAAGCCGTCGCCCTCGCCATCCGTGCCCACACCGGGGATATCCACCGGACGGGCCTGACCATCCAAATCCCGTATGGGAACCGGCGTGGCCGCGCCCGTGTCAATGCACGGCGAATCCGCGGAGAGATGGAAATCGTTTTCTCCCACGAACCGGGGATCCGCACTGATGTTGCCCTCTCCGGAAAACCCGCCCATTATATCTGAATACGTGATGTTGGTGGTGCTAGTGTCATCCGATATTTGTTGCGGGGCATTTCCCCATGCAATACAGTTCTTCACGGTGGAAATGGAGTTGTTCCAGTTTCCGATGGCCCCGCCCTGATTCGCTGCCGTGTTGTTGACAAGGGTGCAATTCGTGATAAGCAAATTGGACTTCCAATTGCCAATCGCGCCGCCGCCAAACGTTGTATCCCGAGTCTCATTGTCCGCGAACAAACAGTTCCAGACAAGCGAAGTTCCATTGTTATAGTTGCAGATCGCGCCGCCGATGTTGAACGCCGAATTACCGATGAAACGGCTGTGCCGGATCGTGGCGGTGGCCCCGTCGCAAACCACAATGGCGCCGCCCATGCGCCCGCAGGTGTTATTGGCAAATGTACACCAGCTAATATTCGGCGTGGCCCCGCCGCAGATGCCCATCACGCCGGAATTGGTGGCGGCTTCATTTTGATCGAACACGCAATTGAAAATGACAGGAGAAGCCGTGGCGGAAATGCCTATGGCCCCGCAAAAATCAGCACGGTTGCCCGTGAAAATGCAATTGGTCACCGTAGGCGAGCACCCGACGATCTCCATCCCGCCGCCTTCCGTGCAAAGATCGGGTACGTTGGCATCTCCGCCGGTAACGGTAAAACCGTCCAATGTTGCATTATCCGCGCCGATGAGGACACTGCAGGCCTGCCCACCGGCCCGTGCCACGGAACCATCGAGGATCGTACCATGTGCATTCCAGTTTCGTTCTACAAGCGTTGTTTCCGTTCCGGCAAAGCCCCCATAGAGTTGAACACCTTCCCTCATGAGTATGGAGCCGGTGTCATTGTCTCTTGGTTCATTGTAAAGTCCTTCGGCAACCCAGACATCGCCTCCGCCAAAAGCAAACGAGGCGTCGATGCCTTCTTGAATGGTGTTGAATGCGGCGTCCCAACTCATCCCCGTCTCCGTTCCGGAGGTATTATCCCGGTCAACGTAAATGACGCTCATATACTCCAGGGCGCCCATGTCATAGCCCAGTTCCGGACCGTCCACCCCTTTTCCAGGAATATCGATGGGTCTGTGCCTGCCGTCTAAATCGATGGTTGGCGCGCCGCCGGGTGTTCCGGTATCGATACAGGGCGAATCCGGTTGCAGGGAAAAATCAGCCCAGTCCGGCTGTTTAAAAAGCGGATCTTGATTAATGTTGTTATCCCCCGCGAAACCGCCTTGGATATTCGAATACGAGACCGTGGCGTTTCCACTGATTGAGGCCGGTGTGTTTCCCCATATAATGCAATTGGTGATAACAGGGGAAATACTCCAATTGGAGATGGCGGCCTCTCCGCCGGCATTCCCCCAGAATGTGCAATTAACAAGGGTTACATTGGCCCCGCTCCCGTTCATCATCGCTCCCCCATACCGCCCCCCGGAATTGCCGGTAAACAAACAGTTGGCGAAGGCATAGGCGCCACTCCCAAAACATTCCACCGCACCACCGTCTATGGTCACTTGATTATCCCGGAACTGGCATTCGTTTACAATTAGATCATCCGTGCTTCCGTTGCTGAATATCGCTGCGCCATAGTGGGCAGTGTTATCCGCAAAAACACAGTCGGTCACATGGACGGTAATTTCATGGTTGTACATGGCTCCGCCCTGAGTCTCGGACCGGTTATTCGTAAACACGCAATGGGCCACCGTGACAAACACGTTGTCGTTGTACATGCCCGCGCCCCATTCCTGCGGCGGTTCCACACCGGCAATCCCGTCATCGCCCGCGCCTCCGGTGATTACAAAACCATCCAAACCGGATAGATTGCCTCCCACCACTACGTGATACGACGGTTGTCCAGTCCGAGCGGTGGCCCCATCAATACTACAATCATGGGATCTCCAATCGCGTTGATCCCGCGCGGTTTCTGTTCCCGCGAAGCCGCCATAGAGGAAGACGTTGCTTTTAAGCACCAGCGAGCCGGTATCCACTGCGGGTGCGTGCATTGTATGGCTGCGCACTTCATCATATCGTCCTTCCGCCACCCAAACTTCTCCGCCTCCATCCGCGGCCGCCGCGTCGATCCCCTCCTGAAGTGTATTGAAGGCCTGCGCCCACGATGTTCCGGTTTCCGTTCCTGTAACATCCTTGTCAACGTACCAGACTGCCGCGGAAACCTGGAATGTACAGAGCCCCACCATAATGGAGACACCTATTGTCCGAAGCATAATAGCCTCCCATTGTGACTTTTTTCATCTACAACAACCACCGGGTGTTTTTCTACACATTACAGTATTTCTGTTTTGTTTTCACTTGTCCAGGCTGCTCATGCTATTCCTTGATTCTTAATTTTGTGGAGGCAAGCATTAATACCATCACGGACAGTGCGCCCAGGAATATTTCACCGGGATCGGGCAATGCTTTTTTCGGATTTGAACAGTGGCAATCGTCCGGTGGTTGCGGTTCTCCTTCTCCTTCCTGTTGCCCTTCCTCCTGCCCTTCTCCTTCTCCACCTCCTTCCAGGTCTCCTTCTTCGCCCTCTCCGCCTTCGGCATGAAGTGCGAATGCCGCCGAGTTCGGTTGACCGGTTCCGACGGTAATCATTTTTTGATCATTCTGATAGTCCGGTGCTGCCGCCCCAACAACGTACGTTCCGGCAGGCAGCGCCGGAAAGGCATAAACCCCCCGGATATTTTCCGACACCGGTCCATAGGATCCCGCCTGAAGGGAGCCATTAAGAATGAGGGCCTGCGTATCCGCATCCCATACCGTGCAATAGAGCGAAGAGGCCAGGAGCCCGGATCCGGCCACGAGGAATGGGGTGAAATCGCCGCTTCCTGCCCCCTCGATTCGTTCCGAGATAATTTGGGGATCGATGGTTCCCCAATCATTGTTTTCCAACAACAGCGGGGTGGAGCGTTCATTCAAAACGGCTGGGCCATCGATATCGAGGCCGAATGTGTTGCATCCCCGTTGTGGATCATTCTGACCGCCAATCGAATTGGTGCTGACAGGTCCGCTGCTCTGCCGGACGATGATCCCGGCCTCCGCGATATTGGCAAACGTACACCGCCGGATCATGGGGATGTCATCCGCGATGTCAACACCCACGCCCAGAACACTGAACGTGCATTCCTCCACCACGGATTCCGCGGGTGCATTGCCCGACACCAACAACCCCGTCTCGGTTCGGTTTTCACTTCCGAAGAAACGAATCCGCGTGACGCGCATGGCTACGTCATTCATGGTCAACACCACCGCCGCCACTCCATCCGATACTATATCCAGTCCCTCCAATACACTGCCTTCCGCACCCGCCATGGCCCCGGCAATTTCCACCGAGGCGCCGGGAAAGCCGGATAGCGTCATGCCCGGGAGCAATGTAACGCTTTCCGAATAAGCACCTGACAACAGGACGATGCGCAACGCCTTGGCGGGTGGAACCACTGCATGCGTCATCGTATAGTTAATGGTGGCCCAGGGCAATTCCAGTGTGCCTCGATTGGGGGCATCCAACCCCTGCGGCGGGGGCGCCACATAAAACACGCCCCCGGGACTGTCTGCATCCTGCGGATCGGTTCCCGTCCGGTATTCCTGAATATTGGTCAGTCCGTCCAGATCCGCATCCCCCTCTGCATCATTCGCGGTGGGATCAAATTCATGCTGAACTTCATAGCCGTCCGGCATGCCGTCGCCGTCGCTGTCTTCTATCCGATCGCTGGTGCATAAACAACTTTCGATACACGCATTGAGCCCATCGCCATCAGCGTCCGTATAACTTCCCGGGCATGCGCCCAGACACACGGTATACCCCCTGCATCCCTCGCCCTCCGTTTCACCCTCTGGGGCCGAGGTGGGAATCAACACTGGGGGATCGCTGAATCTGGAGGTCCCACGGTTGTCTGTCTGGGTGGCGGTGAGGTATTTGCCGATGTGGGCCGTGGTGAAATTGAATTCCGCCCAGAACGAGCCCGTCTCAGAGACCGTGCATGCCATTCCCAGATACAATTGGCCTTCGTCTTCGTCATCTATAAACAGTTCTACAATGGCTCCGGGAATTCCCGTGCCTTCAATGCGGCCCCCTATGGAATCCAAATAAGTAATTACGGGGGGCCATATGCTTCCATTGCCTCCGTTCGCGATCAATATGCCCATGCCGCCATTGTGATGAATGGAATTTGCATGGATAATGTTGCCTGTTGACGCGGCGCCATCCACTTGGATGCCGTACGACGTATTCCAGGCGATCTGGTTGCCCCAGGGAGAGGCCGTCTCGCCGATGCGGTTGTTGGAGGGCCCCTCCATGATCAAGATGCCGCAGATTCCGTTCGGCAAGGGATTGGCTCCCGTGGCATCAACGCCTATGTAATTGCTCCGGACCAGGTTGCTGGAGGTATTCTCGTCCATCATGAACAGGCCGCTGCGCGCATTGCCCGAAATGACATTGCGCATGCTCTCAATATTCCCCCCAATTTCATTGTAAGATGTCCCCGTGCGAAGTGAAATACCATTCAACGTATTGGGCACGGCTCCCGTGCCCGCCGCATTCGTGCCGATATAATTGCCCAGCACATGATTGCCGAAGGCACTGGCGCCATAAATAAACACGCCGCTGCCGCAGTTGCCGGAAATGACGTTGCCCGCCCCCGTGCCGCCTCCGCCAATGACATTGGAATGGGCGCCGTCGCGGATCATGATTCCATGGGATTCCCCCGTGGTGTTGCACGGCCCGGCGGCCGTGCCTGCCACGTTGGTGCCGATAAAATTGCCCTGGACGGCATTGGTGTCGGTAATGATGCCCTCGGAAGTGCTTTCCAACAATACGCCGCATATTTGATTGCCGGATATCACATTGCGATCCTCCGGGAGCGTGCTGCCTATCCAGTTCTGTTTTGCGCCATCGCCAAGGGTGACGCCTGTGGCACAACCCAGACCCGGGGAATTTGCGGCATCCGTGCCGATAATGCATCCCTTCACATGGTTATCCGTCGCTTGTTCCCCAGAGATGTAGATTCCAGCATCCGGACAATTCACAATAGTTAAATCGGATATCACATTGCCCGAAGAGATGATGCTGATGCACGGCTGACTGAGCCCAGGCATCTCCGCGCCATCCAGCGTGATTCGATCCTCCCCCTGGATTTCCGTTCCGCCGTTCGCATCCCACAACGCAGGCAACTGGCCCGTTAACATAATCGTACCCGTGAGACCGCTTTCAAAACTGATGAAGTCGCTCCCGGCCGAGTTAACCGCCGCCTGCATCGCCTCGCGAAGCGATATCTCCCCATCCGGGCCCGGCGTCGCCGTCAGCGCCGCAATGGACGAGGTATCTCCGTCCTGTACGTCACTCAGGGTGGTGACCACAACATTTGTTTTAGGCCCGCTCTCACCCGCGGCGGAGAAAACGGTTAGTAGAATGGCAGAAAATATCAGCACACGTACCCGTGGCTGCATCCGATGGCCGGCCGTTAGAATTTGCATGTCTGGCCTCCTTGATTCAGAACCTGCTTACTATACAACCCACAATAAATAATTATACGAACCTTTTTAAAATTCCACAATAGAAACCGGTGAAGAGGCATTTGCGAAATAGGGGACAATTACTCTCAATGGATTGTAAGGTTGTTGTAGCGCCCATTTCCAAAAGGGAATGGAGAAAAGAACACACGCTTGAATCCAGGTATCCCCCTATGTTTTTACGCCGAACGGATTTCGGCGCTACTAAATTTCCGTGATAGGTGACACCTTGTAAGGGTATCACGGATAGAGGAATGAATTTTGCGCAATGCCCCTTAGTATTTCTGGAAAAGCTGGCCCCAGGGGGTTTGGAGCCAGGCGTTAATGCGGGCCGTACCTTTCATCCGGTACCAGTAATAATCGTGATACAGGTAAGAACCCAAAATGAAGACATTCACCACGGGGGTGTGGAAAAAGAGTTTTTGGAGGCTTTTGAGCGGACTGAACCAGGCAAGATGGCCCACATGGCTCGCGAAGGTGGCCCCGACGTCAAAACCGAAATTCACATCGCGAATGTCTTCGCCGGCAATCTCAATCTCCTCGAATTTACCCACGCCCAGACCCAGTTCGTGTCCCATCCGCACACATTTCACCTTCTGCTGGTCCAATCCCATCAGGTGGGTGGAGACACAGTCGATGGCCACGGAGTCCGCGCTCGCGAGCAGATAATCTTTCTGCACCGGCTCCATGCACCTCGGGCCGGGCCCATTACCGCAGGTGGTGCCGTCCATCACTGCAAAAATCCCCGCATGGATTTCCTTTTGAATGGCGAGCAAATCACACAGGGTCTCGTGGATGACGGAATGCGTGTAGTGACGCTTTGTATTGAGCAAGCCGCCAAACGCGTTCTTCATTGCCCCGGTCATCGTGGTGTAAATGTGGCATTTCACCGTGGGCAAATGCACGATGCTTTTACCGAAGAAATAATCCGGGATATAAATGCCCTCTGGGAAAATCGCGGGCAAAGCCAACATCTTTGCCTTGGGTTCATACTTTACCCATTTCACATCGCGCGGATCATAATTCATCACCTCGCGGATGCCATATTTCTTATAGACTTTGTCAAGGCGGTTGAGGCGTTGCCCTTTTGGGGCACTGATCACCACCGTCTTGTTATGCACCGCCGAAATTTCCTTGTAGCCCTTCTCCTGCAAATATTGAATCACCGCCTCCAACTGCCACGGCGTTGTGTTCGCGCCGGGAAACATGTAATGCCACGAAATGTTGTCCTTTAAAAAAACTGGCTTGTCCTTGGGAACATGCGCACAAAAGTCCGCCAGGTCCATCAAGCGTTTATAATCCTCGATGACCGTGGCCGGACTGGTCTTTACTACGGCTACTTTTGCCATGCCAAACACCTCACAAACCATTGTATGTCAATAGCTTACGCAAATAAACGGCCCCGTGCCGCTTTGCATTAAAAAAACGATGTTCTGTATATCAGTATATCGTGCGTGGGCCATGTTGACAAGTTTGCCGGATGCGTGCTTGGTAAAACAGTCCGCAAATGCGTATACTGGTAGTTTGAAAAATGACAAATGCGGGGCGGGGCTCAGTTGGGCGTCATGGGTCCGCGGAAAGCCTGTTGACGATCAAAGAGCACCTCCTTGGGGACGCTGAACGCAGCGTTGTGCGCGAAGTGGAGAGCCGTCGTGTCTAAGAAGTGCAAACTCGGCGCGGAAGCCGCGTGTGCGGGATTCAAGGGCCGCGTGTTTGTGGTCCAGGAACAGGTTGCACTCGTTCAAAAAGAAGATCCGGACGGCATTCACGATATGCGGGTCGCTTCGCGGCGGCTGAGGGCCGTCTTGTGCGATTTTGCCGCCCTGCTCCCGGATGAACCCCGGGAAGCCTTCCGTGATTATGTCAAAACCATAACGCGCCTTCTGGGTGAACCCCGCGAACTCGACGTCATGCTCCAAATGCTGGAGCGCCGCCGAAAAAACGTCGATGGCGCCCTCCGGCTGGCCTACAATTATGCCCTTCGGAAAGTGCGCGCCCGCCGGAAAGCTTTATCCCCGAAATGTAATGAAGCCGCCGCGCTGGTGGACCGCCCTGAGTTTGAAGCGCATGTGCAACTTTTGGGAAATGAACTTAAAACCCAGTCGAAATGTTACGTGCAGCAAGCCCGAAAGAATCTGTTGCGCAACTATAAAAATCTGTGCCGTCAATATGACCGATGGCGAAAATCCGACGAGGAAGAAGTCCTGCATAATTTGCGCATCACCTTCAAGAAATTCCGCTATGCCTGCGAACTCTACGCCCCCCTTTACGGCGAAGACTTCATGCTTTTCCTTAAACGCCTTAAAAACACGCAGGACGAACTCGGCGACTGGAATGATTTCCGCATGCTTCGCAATGAACTTGTGCTTCTGGGACGCGAAGCCCCGCCTAAAAGCGCCCAGGGATTTCCCGCGGTTATCCGCGATGCCAAACGCCGCTGTCAGAATCACCGCGAGGCCTTTGAGCGGCAAGCCCGCAAATTTTTTTCCAAACCGCGCAGAAAAGCCGTCGAAAAACTCCTGCGCCATCCCATCGAGCCGTGCTGCGCCCCCTCCACCCAAGAGTAGTCAAGATCGCAATCACTGCATCTTTTCCTCTTCAACCGCCTTCTGAAACAACGTGCGGTATGCTTCCAGCGTTTCCCTGGCATTTGCCAGCACAATAATATCGCATACTCGTAAAGTCCCCAGTTCAATCGCTACTTTACCATGCTTGGCCTTAAACGGCACTTCCAGGACGCCCTCCGGCGACACGCGCAGCGCCGCGGCATCAATATGAAGCGACCTGAGCACGCCATAGGTTTCGGGCTCGATACTCCAGGCGCCGATCTGGAAAAATCTTCAAACGCACGCCGATGGGCTTGCCTTCGCGATCCACATACGAAAACCGGAAGGGCTTTCCTTCACCAAACACTGGCGCCGCGCCGCTGAAAAAATGCACTATCGCTTTTTAGGCGTTTTGACCGTTTTTTTGCGCGCGGAGCTTCGGCGCACAGACGTGGAAGTCTTTTTGCGCACCGAACCCCGGGCCGGCCTGCGTGCTTTTTGGGCTTTTGCCGCCTTGTGATTTTCCGGGGACAGATGAGCATAGGAACGCCCCGAAAGAATATGTGCGCGTTGGACGCCACTGAGGGGCCGCCGAATATCGTGCCGTTCTTCCTCCTCGTCGACGAGGTTGAGCCGTTCCCGGATTGGATGCGCTTCGAACCATTGCCGCATGGGTTCAAACACTTCCCGTGCGCCCTCCCGGCTCATCACCAGATCCACGTGATCATAATCCTCCACGCACCCTTCCGCTTTCGAGAGTACCAGGATTTTCTTGTCCTCATGGGGTAGTTGCCGGATAAACTTCTCACCTTGCTCCGGAGGCGCAAACGGATCCCGCGCCGCATAGATCGCCAGCAGCGGCACACACAATTGCGACAAGCCCCCCACTACATCCACCGTGTCGTTGTTCACGCGGAAGACTTTGTTGTTCAGCGAAAACGCAATTTCTTTCAAAACCTTGGGCAGGGGATCTTCCAGCATGCCGATAAAATGCCCCGTGTTCATTTCCGAATGCACATTGCGCACGGTCACCGGATATAAAAACAGCCCGCTGCCAATCAAGCGGATAAACGGCACGAACCCGCGAAGGATATTGCCTGCCACCCGGGGAAACGCCCCTGCAAATACGGCAATCGGCTTGGGCACGTGTGCCTTTGCGCCCTCAAACCCCACCGGGCCGCCCAACGTCACTCCGCTGGCAATATACTGCGGACCGTGCACCAGTTCATACGCATACAACAACATCCCCCCCATCGAATG
This sequence comes from Candidatus Hydrogenedentota bacterium, assembly GCA_029565395.1. Classification (GTDB taxonomy): domain Bacteria; phylum Hydrogenedentota; class Hydrogenedentia; order Hydrogenedentales; family CAILVY01; genus CAILVY01. Next base: position 14,252 of record JAKQOG010000124.1, read on the forward strand.
CCCCACCCAATGCACTTTCGCATACCCCGTCGTCTTGCGTATAAATTGAATTACCGCCGGGATATCGTTCATTACGTAATCGTCCATTGCCGTATCCGCCAGCGAATGTTCAAACGGCGCCACGGAGGAACGGCATCCGCGCAAATCCACCGCCCAACAGTCATACCCCCGCCCTGAGAGGTAGTCCACCATGCTCTTGCCATCCGGGCAGGTAAAGTTGTGCTGATTCGAATTAAATCCATGCACGAACAGGATCGGTTCCCCTTCCATACGCCCTTTTCGATAGCGGCAGACCCGGAGTTTCCACAAATCAGGGGTGGTCACCGTATAGATCTCGTTGGTGCGCAACGTCTCGGGATACATGGAATTCAGGACGATCCAATAGGTCATTATCGCCGCCAGAAGCAAGGCAAGCACCATCAGGGCGATCCACAGGCCGGGCGAACCGCCCAGCAGCAGGACCAGCAGTCCCGCCGCCAGAAATACCCCGTCTATCATCCAAAATACGTTCATGCACGCTCTCCTCGCAGAAACTCCAACACCGCCTGCGCCTGTGCGCGGGTGAATCCGGGCAGTGCTGCAATCTCCTCCACACCAACGTCCCTTAACTTCGACACGGAACCAAAATGGTTTAAGAGAATCTTCGCCCGCGCCGGTCCTATCCCAGGAATGTCTGTTAACACAGTGCGCAACGCAGCCCGTGTTCGCTGTTTGCGATGATACGTCACGGCGAAACGATGGGCTTCGTCTCGGATGCGCGTTAACAATACCATAACCGGCCCATGCTGCGGCAACACCAAGGGATTCGCGCGCCCCGGCAAGAACAACCGTTCCAAGGCCTGGTCTCCCTGTTTCTCCGGATGCGCCTTTGCAATCCCCGCATGCGGCAGGTCTTCGATCCCCAAATCGCTGAACAGCGCCGAGGCCACGCCCAATTGGCCGCGCCCTCCGTCAATTAATGTTAAATCCGGCAGGTCATTTTCTTCAATCGCCCGTGTATACCGCCGCATCAACACTTCCCGCATGCTCGCAAAATCGTCCTGCCCCTGGACTGTCCGCATCGAGAACCGGCGGTACCGCGCTGTGTCGGCGGCCCCATCCTGAAAAGTCACCATGGAGGCCACCGTCTTGTCGCCTTGCGCCGTCGATATGTCAAAGCACTCGATCCGATGCGGCACACGCGGCAGCCCCAGCGCCTTCTGCATCTGCTCCAGAACATCCGTCCGCGCCTTTTCCCGCATCCGCTTTTCCTCAAAACTGCGGTGCGCATTGCGCACGGCGAGATCAAGCAAGGCCCGCTTCTCACCCCGTTGTGGATATACCACCTCAACTTTCCCCCCGCGCCGTTCCGTCAAAATTTCGTTTAACGTACCTGCTTCTTCCAGCGCCACAGGGATTATGATTTCCTGGGGAATGTACGCTTGGGCATAGTATTGCAGCAACAGAGAACTTAACACTTCCGGCAGCGGCGCTTCACACCGCTCAAATGAAAAGTTTCGCCCCCCCAGCATTTTCCCTCCCCTGTAGGAAAGCGCTTGGATCTCCACAAAACGCCCCTCGCCGTAAACGCCGAAAACATCCCGGTCGTCCGCGCGCGCCGTCGTAACCGTCTGCTGCTTTTCCAACATCCCGCGCAGATCATAAAGCCGGTCCCGCAACACCCCCGCTTCTTCATATTCCATGCGATCCGCGTGCCGCGCTATGCCTTCCAACAAAACCTTTTCCAACTCCTCACTGCGCCCCTCCAGCACCAAAATGGCCTGTTCCACCAGTTCCCGGTAGGCTTCCGCGTTGATATGTCCGACGCACGGCGCCATGCACAGCTTCATTTGATGATACAAACAGGGCCGCGTCCGGTTCTTTAGCACGGGATCGGAACACGTCCGCAACGGGACCAGCCGCTGCAACTGACGGAGTGTCTGCCGCACGCCCAAGGCACTGTGATATGGCCCAAAATACCGCGCCCCATCCTTTTTGAACCGCCGCACCACCGTAATCCGCGGAAATTCCTGCCGGGTGTCAATTCGAAGGCTGATATACGTCTTATCATCACGGAGTTGGACATTATACCGCGGTTTGAATTGCTTGATGAGGCTGTTTTCCAGCAACAGCGCCTCTTTCTCATTACGGGTGACCAAAAATTCCATCTTCGCCACGCGCCGCATCAGGAATTTCACGCTATAACGGGAATCCGTCTCATTCAAATAACTCCGCAGCCGCGCCCGGATGCTTTTCGCCTTCCCCACATACAATACCTTCCCTTGCGTATCGAACATCAGATAACAGCCAGGCTCGGAGGGCGCCTGCGCAGGATCAAAGGACACCGGCATACCGGATTCTTTCGGGGATCTTTCCGGCGAATACTTGTTTTTCACAAACCCGTCCATTAAACCTAAGTATACCATGAAAGGGGTTAGGGACTGGGGTTCAGGGCAGGGCTATCGCATTAAAAATTCCCCGCAAAATCGCTTTTGTCATTGGGTTGATTCAAACAAACGCTGGCAAATCCCTTGCGAAGGAGAGTCTCGGTTCTTGAGAAATGCCAATGTATCGGCTTTTTTAATGCGATAGCCCTGGGGTTCAGGCTTTGGAATGCCTTTTCCGGCACCCAATATCATGCCCCGATAATTTCCTCTTGTCTTCCGTCCAAAAATATTCTATAGAAGAGACATGGCTCATACGATCATCACATACCGGTTGCGGCTCTCAAGCATTATGAGCGGCTTGGCGCTTTGGGGAGCATTTTGTGTAGTTGCGGTAGGACTGCGCGGCGTGCGCTGGGATGAGAATTTCGAATTCGCCCAGGTATTGCTGGGGCAGGCGCCCTATCCGCCGGATCATCCCCTTGCCCAGTACGTGCATCAGTTCTACAGCCTCCAGACCTGGTCGCTCGCTGCACTGATGGCGCTTTTCCCGGGACCGCTCCTGGCGAATGCCTTGCGGAACGTATTGTTTCTCTTGGCGACCGTGTGGCCGCCATTTTTGCTGGGCGCACTGTTATCAGGACGGGCGCGATGGGGGCATGCGGCGGCGCTCCTCGTGCTGATGGGGATTCACGTGCCCTTTTACAGCAACTATCCCGTGCAAATCTGGCCGGGATTGTACTCGAACGGTCAAGTCGGCCTCGGTTGGGCCTTGCTGACAGTGACGCTTCTCTTGTTTGGATATATGCGGACCGGTTCGCTCCTGCTGGGGCTAATGCCCGCCGTGCACCTCGGGCAATTCCCCCCGGTGCTGGCTTGGACGGTGTTGCGAGGCCTGTGGCTCTGGCGCACAGGTCAGCGTGAGGCATTGCGGCAAGCCGCCCCATGGTGGTTCGGCGGAACGATGGTAAGCGGCGGTTTTTGGTTCATAGTGCGCGCCTTCACCCTGCCTATTCCAATGTCCGGACCCTATAGCTGCGCGGTGGAGCCCGATATCGTTCTGCGCGGATATCTCGCACATTTCGCCGCGCATCGTGCGATACCGTGGGATACCGGCCAGATTGTCGTAGTGGCTGCTCTGCTGCTGACGGTCGCGGCCGCGCGATGGAAAGAAGGTGCAGGCGGGACATGGTGGTGGCTGGGTGTTTATGCGGGGATCGTAGCAATGCTCGTGTGGGGGATCATGGCGGTTCATGCGCGAATGGGCCTTAATACTCCGAGACTGCTCATCGCGTGGATGCCCTACCGTCTCATCAATCATCTTTCCCCCATCCTCATCGCCATGATGGCCGCGCTCCTGGGAGAAAAGATGCCGGGACGGCCCTGGGTCGCTGGCGCGCTCTTATACGGCGCCGTGCGGCCATTACTCGGTGCAATCCTGCCCGCCTCCCTTTTCGTGCGTTACTTCGAAATGGGCGACGCCATCTTTTTCGCCATGCTGGGCGCCACAGCCGTCATGCTCGCATGGGGCCTCCGTCAGGACAAATGGTTCTGCATTCCCTGGATGGCTTTGGCGAGCGCAAGCTTGATCGCACTGGACCTTGTGCACCAGTTCGGCGCGGCGTGTTGCGTGCTTGGCGGCTTGGCGGCCGTAGCCTCCATCCTTTGGCACTTCCCCGCCCATCCCCGGTGGATGCCCTTCACCACCGCCTGCGCCATTGCCCTGATCTGCCTGCTTCTCCTTCAGCAGGCCAGCCAGCGCGAGCACCTGCCTGTCAGCCCATTCGAACATCAGGTACGGCAATACCTTTTGGAAAAGAACGAACCCAACGCCATGATCCTCGTCCGGCATCAACAAGAATCCCTTCAAGCCCGTCTCGGACATCCTGTCATGACCGATATGGCCACCACCACCTGGATTCCCTATCAGCCCTCTCTTGGGCCCGCCCTCTACAAAATGTATCGCGATTTCTACGGCATTACCCTCACCGCACCGCCACACCAACCCGCCGCCTCACAACCCTGGTTCGAAGTATGGCCCGCAAAAACCCGCGCCGAATGGCAGAACCTTGCAAAAGAATACCAATTCCATTACATCCTTGCCCCCGCATTTATGAACCTCGACCTCCCCAAAATCCTTCAAGGCTCCTCTGAAAACCTCTTCCTTATCGAACAATAACCACGAATCGCAAAAACTTGATTCTACCTTTCGATGATTGTATAAATACGCTGGTTTTCCTTATGCGACCGAATGGAGGTTTGTGGAGGAAAAGATTGGATTTGCTTCCATCTCCCGGCCCATGCGAACGTAGAAGTTAAGGGTATTCTTATGAAGTGGTTACCTGATCGTTACGAGGGCAAATTCATTCCAGTCATATTGTTACCTGCGTTAATGGGGTAGGGATCCCGGATATGTTGATTACGAGGGATATGGTCTGTCTGCCGCAACGAAACCAAGCCGTTAGAACGTTGAAAAACAGGCATGGCCATTTATTCCTTCCAAGTCCACGTGATGCAGTCATATAGTTGAACTTGCGGTTGCGGAGGCAGTGCGGCCGCTGAGAAGCAGAGTTTGTTGTACGTGTGTCGAACAGAGAGAAAAGGAAATTCTATGAGAAACACCATACTTGCAGGCGTACTGGTTTTATTGCTGATTGGATTGGCGGGATGTCCCCCTCAAGGACCGGCAATACTCCTAACCCTCCGAACAACTCCTCAGGAAAGCGGCACCGTTACCGCCGCGCCTCAACAGGACGAATATGCCGCAGGCACCATGGTAACGCTTAGCGCAACGCCGAATACTGGCTGGCGTTTCAGCCGGTGGGAAGGCGTGGTGATATATCCCGCGGAATCCCCCACGCTGATCTCCATGGATCACAGCGAAACAGTAACTGCCGTATTTGAACCGATTATCACAGAAGGCTTCCAACTCACGTTGGATATATCCCCGATTGGAGTGGCGGACATCATAACAACGCCGAATGAAGATCCTGACACGGGCATGTATGCGCCGGGAACGGTTGTAACGTTGAGTCTGGAGCCGTATGCGTGCAATTCCCTTCACGGAGAATTTGTGCGTTGGGAAGGCGATGTGTCGGATTCCACATCGGATGTCACCAGCGTCACCATGGATGCGGACAAGACAGTGTTCGCCGTGTTTCGTCCCGATGGGGCGGAAGACCATCTGCTCGAACTGAAAGCGGAACCCGCCGAAGGCGGCACACTGACGGCAACACCGGATCAAGACCTTTTCTTCGATGGGGAGCGTGCTACATTAAGGGCGGAAGCCGCCACGGGCTGGCGGTTCGCATTTTGGCTTGGCGACGTCACGGATCTCGTCCATTCTGAAACCACCATTACCGTGCTCAAGGATACAACCGTAACGGCAATCTTTGTCCCTGATGGAGACACGCCGTGGTCTGAGTATGCCTATGTGTTTCTGCCCATCGCTTCGGATTCGCCGCTTGCGGAGGAGATCCAGAACAAATTCCCGAACGTCGTGCTGGGAACCGGAACGGTGGACGGAGCGGTAATCATGCCCGGTGATGTCATGGATATGGCGCTCACCCAGGACCAGATCGACGGAATTAAGCAAATTTACGAAGCAGAACTTCCCATCGTGTTGTTTCATGTGACGCAAGCGCAGCTTGCCGCCCTTGAGGCACTGTTGGGCATACCGCCGATGGGTTCGGATGATCCCGCTGAGTTGTATGCGTATTATGGCATCAATAAAGAGCCAGAAGGCCGGAACTGGCGGTTGCAGGGATTCTATCCCGTTGTGGCGGATGACGAAGAAATGCCGATGGTGTGTGATGCCTCGTCGGATGATCCGGGATGCGCGGAATGGCGTGCAAATGCAGTTGCCAAGATTGCAGCGTGGATACACGATAAAGGCCATCGGGCGGATGTCCTGCCGCCAAGCGAACAAGTTGAAAAGGCCCTGAAGTCTACGGCTGCCGATTGGACCAGTTACGCCACCACGGACTCGCTTCAGACCACGACGAGCTATAAGTTTTCAGATACGGGCAATTCAAGCTACTTTACCATTTTGACGACCCCTTACACGTGTCATTCGCTGAGCAGCGGCTATGATTATTTGTATATGTACCAGCAGGGCACGTTCAATCCTTCTCCAGGCTGTTATAAGGAGAAAAGATCAGCCCGTGCCATGCTCTATTGCGAAACCACGTGCCAAGCCACCAACTTCAGCCTGAATCCGCAGATCACCATGATCCAGCCCAGTCCCACAACCACCGTGGGGGAAGAGAAAGTGACGTCCGGTATGAGCTGGAACATTGGCGATAGTGTCGGGATGTTGGGTAAAAATGGGGTCATGTCCATTTCCGGAGGAGTCTCCATAAGCCGCTCCGAATCCGTTACGGTCAATCAAATCACCGTTCTTCAAAATACCAAGAATTTTAATATCGCGTATTGGAAGTATGAAATGAAGAAACCGGACATGTGCAAATGCGACAATGATTTGTGCAACTGGTCGGATTTTTCTTTCAATACACTGGCCATCACGAATCAATGGATATGGGTGATTCAACCTAGTGTGCGCACTACCCTGCCGAACGGTTTGCCTGTAAGCGCGGCACTCAAGGTCCAGATAACCGATATTGGGAGAAAGGGGTGCAACATTTTTGGGTGTTCCTGTGACGTGGACTATAACGACAGTTATTACCCAAGCAAAACAGCCAGTTTCACGATTCCCTGGGCCCCCATTCCATAACCAACAGATCATGTTCGATACAAAGTTTAACTTGAAATAATCCGAGTGACGAGGAGAAGTCCCATGAAAAAAAATCTCTTTACCTTGCTTATGGCGCAAACAGCCCTGTGCATTGCCATCCTGTGCGCTCTGTGCGGATGTCCTACTCCACCTGTGGATGGAGTCAAATTAACGGTATTGACCTCTCCCGCTGCGGGCGGAACCGCCCAAGCTACGCCAAGTCAAGACCTATATGCGTCAGGAACGGTCGTAAACATCACGGCTGCGCCCGCTGACGGATGGCGCTTTAACCGCTGGGTGGGCCTCGCTGCCAATCCCAATTTGAGCGCCACCACCATCACCCTGGATCGCAGCGAAACCGTCACTGCGGTGTTCGAACCGATCCTTCAAAACGGGTATACCCTGAAAGTCGATGTTGCCCCGTCTTCCGGCTTGGCATACGTCACCATGGATCCACCGCCGGATCCTGTGACAAACGTGTATCGCCCCGGAGCCGTTGTTACCTTGACCGCCGACACCAAGTGCTGTTCAAACGGCGGTGATTTTGTCCGATGGGAAGGCGCTGTTATCAATCCGGACGATCCGGTCACCGCGATAATTATGGACAGCAATCAGATGGTCCGGGCGGTGGTTCGTCCCACGGGCGCGCCGGATTATCAGGTAACCGTTTCTGCGTTGCCGGAAGACGCCGGAACAGTGCAGATAGTTCCTAATCAGAACGTGTTTTTCGCCGGCGAAGAAGGCACGGTGGAAGCCACGCCGAATTCGGGCTATAAATTCGCGTTTTGGATTGGCGACGTCTCCAATATCATCAGTTCCACAACGACGTTCACCGCTACGAAGGATGCTTCGCTTATTGCGTTTTTCAAGCCGGAATCCGGAACCTCCGAAAACCCGCACGCGTATTTATTCGGGATCCCTGACGGCCCATTGGCCGAACAAATCACCGAACAATTCCCGAACGTGGTGACGGAGATCGGAACGGAAGTCCGCGGACTGGTCATGCCGGGGTCGGCCATTGACATCGTCCATAATGAGGCCAGCCATGCCGACGGCCTCAAACGCGTGTTCGATGCAGGATACCCGGTGATTCTAACCGCAGTAACGGTTCCGCAAATTGTAGTATTGGAAGAAATCATTGGTGTGGAGCCTGGAGGAATCGAATTGGAGCCCGGGGAAGATTTCCTGGCCTATTTCGGAATCGACCTTGAGCCCGATGGAAAAGTCTGGCGGCTGGCAGGGCATATGCCCAAGCCCGGCGATACCGATGAATTGCCGCAAGACGACGCATGGAGGGCGCAGTGCATTGCCAGCGCGGAAGCCTGGCTGCTGAAGGATAATCACCGCGCCGAGGAATTCCCTGGAGTGGATGTTGCCGCCGAAACCGTAGTGAAAACGGGTTATGAAGACCTCGTTACGCTTGCAAAAGTAGATCCCCTTCAAGTTTATTACTTCTATACCTTTACGGACACCAACGCCAGCGATGCGTTTGTATTGACCACCTTCGCATACTCTTGTCATTCAATGACCGGCAGCGGCATTGACTATTTCTATGTGGTTCAATACGGCACGTTCAGCGGCTCAGGCTCTTACAAGTACACTGACTGCTCACACAATGGAGGATTCGGATCAGCGGCCTGCGATTCCGCACGGTATGACTATCAGTATTCAATGTATACTCAAATTCCGGGCTTGAATGTGGGTGATTCGAACGTCACGATCTATTCACCCAGTCCCGTCACCTATTCGGGCGCCAACCCGACGGTCACCAGCGGAGTTACTTGGAGCCTCGGCGGGAGTGTTGGGGTAAACACAGCCCAAGGCCCGACCTTCAGCATCACCTCAGGCGTGCAAGTCACCAATTCGTACACCATCAGCATCCCGGATGTGTCCATTGTTGAACAGATCACCGGATTCAACGAGCCGCACTGGACCTATAACATCCGCCGCGCCTATGAACACAACGATGACATGAGCGGGCCGCCCTTGATCGCCCAAGGAACCTTCGCCCCCACCAACCAGTGGTTGTATTATATCCAGCCGGCCGTGCGCACTACCTTCCCCAACGGCCTTCCGCTGAAGGTTTCGTTTACCGCACTCCAGGCGTCGGACAGCATTGACTGCGATGTTGCCTCGAACTATATTACCTATTGCACATGGCATTCCAGCACCTCGAAAACCATGACGGCCTCTCAGACATTTACGGTTCCCTGGCCGCCTAATGCGCCCTGAAGCGTTCTTAATAATTTGCTGAGTCATGCTGTTTGTCTCCCAACGAATACGCGGGGACAAACAGCATGAACATTTGTCGGCCAAGATCAGGACGTGCAGGGACGGTTCTTGTTTCATAAATGTTGCGGTTCTGTTCCGCGGAGAATTTTTAGAACAGGCTCCGAATAGTTTTTTTTATTGACAACCAGCTTCATTCATGTTATACAGGCTTTTGTCAGTTGATTAAGAAGTACCTGTAGTACCAGCAGTTCGCAATACCAGCAGTACCGGCAATAACTACGAAATCAGTGCTCGGGGAATGCAGGTGTCGAAAATGCGTACAGGTATACAGAGGTGGAGTACTTTGTCTGTCGGCAGACCGGGGTTGGGTCTGCGAGAGTGTTCCGTCCGTCATTTTCCCGCCCCTTGTTTTCCCCTTTCGCAACAGTGGCTGTATCCCGGACAAACACGCCTGTTTGCCCGCATTTCCAGGAAGTCATTTGGGAACTAGCGCAACGGGTCTGTCTGGGAGGTTGTTTTCTGGGTTGACGCAGTAAGCAGCGGAAGAGACGTCATGCAGTATATTGCGGAAGGAAATAGTGTCGAATTGTTGAGGCGTATAAGCGGCACGTACGAAGTGTATGCGCCGCGGAAAAACGCCCGGGGCTACTCCTTGGAGCGATGGAACAGTTCCGCCGCTCCGATCACCATGGGCGGTGCGCGCATGTCTGAACCACTGAAGGCCTTTTTCTTCCAGCCCCGGCAACTGGTTGCCGAAAATTTTTCGCCGAACATCCCCCCGCTGTCAGGAAAGCCGCGGTGCATTGTCGGCGTGAAGGCGTGCGATCTGGCGGGACTGGAATTCCTGGATCGCGTCTTCAACGCCCCGGAAGACAGGGACCCGTTCTATGCGCGGGTGCGTGAGCAAACCCTGATCATTGCGGCCGATTGCACAGCGGCGTTGGATACATGTTTCTGTTTAGCCCTTGGAATTGATCCGTTTCCCAAGAAGAACTTTGATATTGCCCTCTCCCCCGTCAACGGCGGATATCTGGTGGAAACGGGTTCGGAAAAGGGCCGTGATATCGTGACTTCCCATTCCAATTTGTTTACGGAACCCGATGAGGCGGTATTGAGCAAGCGGGAAGAACAGCGGGCGCGAGTGAAGCGCGACGCAGCCTCGCGGATCGACGAATGCGGAGTTCCCAGCGTCACTTCGAGTGAACAATGGATCGCGCGTCATTATGAATCGGAGCTCTGGAAAGAAGAAGCGAAACCCTGCGTGGAATGCGGCGCGTGCAACACCATTTGCCCGACGTGTCATTGTTTTCTTTTGTATGACCAGATGCAGGGCGGGCAGCTTGCGCGATACCGGACGTGGGATTCCTGCCTGTACAAGGATTTCGCCCGTGTGGCGGGCGGTGGAAACCCGCGGCATGTTTTGTGGATGCGTTTGCGCAACCGATTCGAAAAGAAATTCGATTATGCTCCGAAAGTTCTCGGGCAAACGGGTTGCACCGGATGCGGACGGTGCGTCGCGGCCTGTCCCGGAAAAATTGACATCCGCAACGTTTTAAAGAGGCTTGCCACCCATGGCTGACAATGGCAATCCATACCGGCCCATTAAAACCAGCGTGCTGGAAGTCATTCCGGAGACGCCCACGATCAAGACCCTGCGTCTGAAGCCGGACGAACCCATCTCCTTCGTGCCGGGACAATTCATTGAACTCACCGTGCCCGGCGTGGGGGAGGCGCCCTTCACGCCTTCTTCTCATTACTCCGTGAAAGACGAACTTAAGGTGAGTGTGATGCGCGTGGGCAAGGTGACGGAAAAGATCCACGCGCTGGAGCCGGGAGACACGGTGGGGCTGCGCGGACCTTTTGGTTCCGCGTATCCGTTGGACACCTTCGTGGGCAAAGAGATCCTGGTGGTGGGAGGCGGATGTGGATTTGCGCCCTTGCGCAGCCTCATGTACGCATTATTTGATCGCTCCGCCGAATTTAAAAAACTGCTTTTCCGTGGGGGGTGCCGAAATCCCGGTGAACTCTTATACCGGGGTGAGATTGCCGAGTGGGGCAAACGGAGCGACTTGGATTTAGTGCTCACGGTGGACAACGGCGACAGTGAATGGCAGGGGCCGGTGGGCGTGGTGACGACCATTCTCGACAATCTTCCCATGAACTGCCGGGAAGGCGTGGCCATCGTATGCGGGCCGCCGGTCATGATGAAATTTGCCACGAAGAAACTGCTCGAATTGGGCTTTGCCGAAGACCACATCTTTTTATCCATGGAGAAAAATATGTCGTGTGGATTGGGAAAATGTGGACACTGCCGCTTGGGTGAGTATTACTGCTGCAAAGATGGTCCTGTGTTCCCGTATAGCAGTATCAAGGGATTTGGAAACATTTGGGAATAACAATAACGATGACAACAACGGTTGAAGAGCTGTACCACGGGAAACTAACCCAGGATCCCTCCAAAGGGAATGACTCGAGGCTTTTCGTGAATTTGGATATATGCTCTTCGCGGGCCTGTTTCCAGTGCACCGTGCAATGCAGCTATTTTTATCATCCGGGCAACAACGGCATGTTGCCCGTGATGGAACTTGCCACCTATGCATTGGTCTGCCGGCGGTGTGAAGAGCCGCACTGCGTCAATGCATGCCCCCGGGAAGCGCTAGAACAACAAAAGGACAAAGGAAACCTGCTGATCCGGCATACCCTGCGGTGTGTCAGTTGCAAGACGTGTTCGCATGCATGCCCTTATGGAACCATCTATCCCGAATATGTGCCCCTGATCATCCATAACTGTGATTTCTGCTTTGACCGGCGGAGCGCACAGGAAGGGTTATTGTGTGTTGCGACATGCCCCCATGGCGCGTTAAGTCTGCGATCTGGCGACTGTGACCTGGACGAAAACACATTTTTGGTGGGCGACCATCTGATTGTGCATTCAACCCATTGGCGGCGGGAGAACGTATGACATACCTCATGTACATTGGCTATCTCGTGGTATTTGGCGTGGCGGTTACCGCGGTGATTGGACTGCTCGCGAGCTGGATCGATCGCAAGGTAACGGCGCGTGTGCAATACCGCGTCGGCCCGCCGCTCCTGCAGCCTGTAATCGATCTTGTGAAGCTCTTGGGCAAAGAAACGCTCATTCCCTCAGGCGCTTCGCGCACCATGTTTCTGGCGGCCCCGTTGATCGGTTTCGCAAGCGTGATCGCGGTCTCCACCATCCTGTGGACCAACAGCTTGTCCGGAGGAAGAAGTTTTCTGGGCGACTTGGTCGTTGTGGTGTATCTTCTGGCCGTCCCCTCGATGAGCATTATCCTTGGGGGATTCGCCTCCGGAAATCCCCTGGCAAGCGTAGGGGCTTCCCGTGAAATGAAACTGGTCATGGCGTACGAATTACCCTTTGTCTTGGCGTGCCTGGTTCCCGTGATTCTCTCGGGATACACACTGAAACTGGGCGACATTGTGGGATATCAAACTCAACATGGCGCCATAGCATTGAGCGGAGGGGGCGCATTGGCGTTGATCGTGTGCATTCTCTGCATGCAGGCCAAGCTGGCGCTGGTGCCCTTTGACGCGCCCGAGGCCGAAACCGAAATTTGCGGGGGTGTGCTTATCGAGTACTCGGGCCCTGTGCTTGCCCTCTACCGCCTTATGAAGACCATGCTTCTGTTCGTACTGCCCTTTTTTATCATTATCGTGTTTATGGGCGGCCTTCGCCTGGACGGAATACATCTCGTGTTGTTTGTGCTGAAATATGTGGGTCTGGTGGCCCTCATCACGGTGATCCGCAACACCAATCCCCGGCTGCGGATTGACCAGGCCATGCGGTTTTTTTGGGGCCCAATGACAGTGGTTGCGGTAATCGCCGTGGGACTTGCACTAATGGGATGGTAACAGGATATGTCCGTAACGCTAAACGCATTGCTGAAATCGCCGTGGGTCTTCCACCTCTCCACGGGCAGTTGCAACAACTGCGACATTGAGGTTTTGGATTGTCTTACGCCCCGGTTTGATATCGAGCGCTTTGGCATGCTGTTGGCCGGCAGCATCAAGCACGCCGATGTGCTGTTGGTAACGGGGTCATGCAACCGGCAATCAGCGGAACGGTTGAAACGCTTGTATGACCAGGTGCCGAAACCCTGCCTTGTCGTGGCCATCGGCGAATGCTCCCAGTCGCGGGGTATGTTTATTCATAGTTACAACTGTCCCAAACCCTTGGATGCCATCATTCCTGTGGATGTGTATATTCCCGGCTGCCCCCCCAAGCCGGAAGCCATCATTGCGGGGGTGGTTAACCTGATACAAAAAGTGAAGGGCGCCGCATGACGCGTGACGATGTACTCAAAGAATTACGGGAACGTTTTGGTCCGGACACAATCGACGTGTTCGACAAATCCCCCAAGCGCGTCTACATCGAGATACGGCCGGACGCCCTCGTTAAAATGGGCACGTATATTTTCAGAAACTTGGGCGCCCGTTTCCATATTGCCACGGCGGTAGATACCCGAGATCATCTCGAAATCCTTTATCATTTCATCATCGAAGACATCAATCTGCTGATTTCTTTGCGCGTTAAACTAGACAGGGACCATCCGGCAATCGACACACTGGCCAACAGCTTTCCGGCGGCCAATTGGATTGAACGGGAAATGGGCGAATTGCTTGGCATTGAATTCCGCGGTCATCCGGACCCGCGCAGATTGGTTTTGCCTGAACAATGGCCGGAGCGCGTGTATCCGCTGCGGCGTGACTATACGGAATGGGACAAGGAAGCAATACGGGACAGAGGCGTGTAATGGCAAAAACAATTTTACCCATAGGCCCCTATCATCCGCTGCAGGAAGAGCCCGAGTTTTTCACGCTGACATTGGACGGCGAAACGGTGGTAGATGTCGACGTGCGGCTCGGGTACAACCACCGCGGCATAGAAAAACTTTCGGAGCGCAAGACGTTTGATCAGAGCACCTTCCTGGTGGAACGCATCTGCGGCATTTGCTCTACAAGCCACCCCTTCGCTTTTTGTCAAGCAGTCGAGGACGTCATTCCCCTGGAAGTGCCGTTGCGGGCCAAGTATATCCGCACCATAATCGCGGAAGGCGAACGCATTCATTCCCACCTGCTATGGCTTGGACTCGCCGGGCATTTCCTCGGGTATAACACCGTCTACATGTGGGCGTGGAAACTACGCGAAGAAATTCTGGATGCGATGGAGATCCTCTCGGGCAACCGAAACAATTACGCCATGTTCAAACCCGGTGGTGTTCGCCGCGACATTAAACCTGAAGACATCCCCGCCGTCTTAAAAAAGGTGGATTCAATAGTTCCTACCCTGGAAATGCTCAAGAACGCCGTCATAGATGACCCCGTGCTCCATGCACGGCTGAAAGGCGTGGGAATACTTTCCAGGCAAAAATCCATTGACTATAGCGCGCTGGGCCCGACCTCACGGGCCTCCGGGGTGGCGCGGGATGTGCGCAAGGATTCCCCCTACGGCGCCTATGACCAGATGGAATGGACCATGATTGTCACCCAAAACGGCGACGTGTTCGACAAGGCGGTCGTTCGCATTCTTGAGACCTTCGAATCCGTCAACATCATGAAGTATTGTCTGGAACATCTTCCGCCGGGCGAAATCGACGCGCATATTACAAGTCTCCCGCCGGGCGAGGGCATTGGCCATATCGAGGCGCCCAGGGGCGAAACGTTCCACTATGTGCTCAGTGATGGCACCAACCGGCCCGCGCGCCACAAAGTGCGAGCACCTTCGTTTATGAACATCCCTACGTTCAAGGCCACCGTGGTCGGCCAGGAACTTTCCGACGCCACCATTATTCTGGCCTCGGTGGATCCTTGCTATTGCTGCACGGAGCGCGTCGCAGTGCGTGACACGAAAGGGGAAAAACTGTTCAACGGCAAGGAACTTCTTCGGTTGTCGTGGGCGAAGACGGAACGAATCAAAAAGGAGCTCGGAGTGCCATGAACGGGATGCACATCATCTTCCGGGCCGACCGGCTTTCAATATCCGTCGCGGTGTTTGTGGCGTTTTTTTCCGTGCTTATCGTGTGCTATTCGCTGGGCGCAATGCGGGGTAAAACGCGGCTGGGGCTCTATTACGGGTGCGTGTTGATTACGTTCCTTGGCTCACTGGGGGCGGTGTTCGCCGACAACCTGGTGCTTTTCATCGTCTTTTGGGGATTCCTTGGCATTCCCTTGTATCTTTTAATTGGCATGGGGGAAGCAGAGCGTGCCTCGTATACGGCCAAAAAAACCTTCATCCTCATCGGCGGCACGGACTGTTTCATGCTCTTGGGGCTGGCCATACTGTGGCAGCTTGCCGGCCACCCCGGCCTTGCCCAGTTTCGAATGAGCGGTATCGCCCTTCCATTAACCAGCACCGCCGCCATCATGGCATATTTGTGCTTATTAAGCGGTACCTTAGCCAAGGCCGGCGCCCTGCCCTTTCACACCTGGGTGCCGGACGCATCGGAGGATACACACGCTTCCGTAGCCGCATTTCTTCCCGCCGCGCTCGACAAGCTTCTTGGCATTTATTTTCTGATGCGCCTCACCCTGGAAATATTCCACATGACGCCTGCCATGAACACCTTCTTGATGGCATTGGGAAGCATAACCATTATCGCCGCCGTAATGATGGCCCTTGTTCAGCATGACTTGAAACGGTTGCTCGGGTACCATGCGGTAAGCCAGGTGGGCTATATGATTCTCGGTATTGGAACGGGCAGCGTCCTGGGAATTGCAGGTGGACTCTTCCACATGCTCAACAACACCCTGTATAAATCCTGTCTCTTTCTTGCGGGCGGGGCTGTGGAGCAACGCGCGGGCACCACGGACCTGGGGCGGCTCGGCGGGTATGCCAAAGCGATGCCAATCACCTTTGGCACGTTTCTTATTGCTTCCCTTGCCATTGCAGGGGTGCCGCCCTTCAATGGTTTTGCTTCCAAGTGGATGATCTATCAGGGAATTCTTGACAATGGCCAGTATGGTGGAGGGCTTTGGGTTGTGTGGCTGGCAGCCGCCATGGCAGGCAGCGCATTAACCCTCGCCAGCTTTATGAAGCTTATTCATGCAGTCTTTCTCGGTCAGCCCTCCACGCAGGCCGCCCAGCTTCCGGGCGATTCCCGGGAAAGCGGGCCGGCCATGCTCACGCCCATGGTGATTCTGGCGGCCCTGTGTGTCGTGTTCGGTGTACTGGCCTACAGCATTCCGCTCAGACTGGTGGTATTTCCCAGTATTCACGCCCACCCGGAATTTTTGGGTCTGTGGCGGCCGGTGGCGGCCACATTCTTGTTGTTGCTGGGGTTGGGTGCGGGTGTGGTGATCTATTGGCTTGGCGCGGCGATGAAAACCCGGGAAACCAAGCCTTTCGTCGGGGGTGAAACCCTCGCCGATTTTTCCGCCATGCGGGTCTCCGGCACGGAGTTTTACAAAACGGTGCAGGATATGCCGTTTCTTAACACCGTTTACCGGCTGGCGGAAAAGAAAGCCTTCGATGTCTATGACGTGGGCGCAAAACTGACCTTTTCCTTCAGCCGGGTGCTGGGCGCCTGCCACAGCGGAGAGTTGCCAAGATACCTCGCTTGGTGTCTCGCCGGAACCCTTATTGTGTTGTACCTGCTGATGAGGTGATGGATATGCTGGCAATATACATAGTATTGATGCTCATGATTATCGGGGCGGTCATTGCCATAGAAATCAAGAGCCTGCTTTCCTCGGTGATTGCCGTGGGCGCGGTGGGAATGGGGCTTTCCCTCATTGCACTGATTCTGAACGCTCCGGACGTCGCGATCACCCAACTTGTGGTGGAAATCATTTCTGTCATCATTCTTATCCGCGCCACCATCAAAAAAGATCTTCCTGAATCCACCACAGAACAACGCGTGATGAGCGGCGTGGCCGCGCTGGTGTTCCTGGCCGCCTTGGTGCTCGTGGGAATCGCTGTTTTCAAGGAAATTCCTCCCTTTGGCCAGCCGATTATGCGGGTCGCGGGGGAATACCTGGCCAATGGCGTGCAGGAGACGGGGGCCACGAACATTGTTGCGTCTATTCTGTTGGATTACCGGGGCTACGACACGCTGGGCGAGGCCACGGTGCTGTTCACGGCCGTGCTGGGAGTACTGACGGTTGTTCGAAGACAGGGGAAAAAATCGGAGAAATCCGGCGGGGGGAGTGACCATGAGTAAAGAACGCGAACAAGGCATGTCCCTGATTGTCAAGACCATTACGCGCTTGACGGTGGGGTTGATCCTGCTGTATGGCATTTATATCGTCACCCATGGTCATGTGTCGCCGGGAGGCGGATTCGCAGGTGGTGTGATCATTGCCCTGGCCTTTGTCCATCTCCTGTTGGCGTTTGGCAAAGATACCGCCTTTAAAGTCTTATCGGAATCCATGATGTCCATCCTTGAGAGCACGGGAGCGCTTCTATTTCTGCTTATAGCGCTTATTGGATTTGTGGGCGGCCATTTCTTCATGAATGTGTTGCCCAAGGGGCATCCGTTCAATCTGTTTAGCGCGGGCATCATTCTTCCCTGCAATATTGCGATTTGCCTCAAGGTGGGTGCGGGCCTGTTTGCCATAGCCGTGGCGCTGGTGCTGCTCAAACTGGCGGTGGAAAAGGAGGAAAAATAATGGTTGCTTATGTGATGTGCATGGCCTTGCTCGGCTTGGGCATTTATTGCGTGTTGATGAAGCGCAACCTGATTAAAATTATCGTCGGGCTGGTGATCACCGAATACGCCATCAATCTTTTCTTCGTGCTTATCAGTTACCGCAAGAACGGGCTGGCGCCTATTTTTGCCGCCGATGCGCCTGTGGCTCCGGAAACCATGGTGGATCCCCTGCCTCAGGCGCTGGTCTTGACCGCTATTGTGATTGGCCTGGCCACGACGGCGCTCATCGTGGCGCTGGCCATGCGGCTCTATGAAAAGTATGGGACGTTTGACATTGCAGAAATTCGGGAGCTTAAAGGATGACTACCGCTTCCGCCGTCATACCGCTGATTGTGGCCGTTCCCCTGGCCGGCGCATTTATCATTGCGCTTTTGAACCA
Source organism: Candidatus Hydrogenedentota bacterium (assembly GCA_029565395.1). Classification (GTDB taxonomy): domain Bacteria; phylum Hydrogenedentota; class Hydrogenedentia; order Hydrogenedentales; family CAILVY01; genus CAILVY01. Next base: position 32,645 of record JAKQOG010000124.1, read on the forward strand.
GAAGATACCACGGTTGCCGGACCTTCTTGGGGTGTTGGCTACCTGCGTGGGGCTGCTGTTGTCTTTGTGGAGCATTTACTTGGTCCAGGTGCAGCCAACCTCGGTGTATTCCGTAGGCAACTGGCCGCCGCCCCTGGGCATTGCGATGGTCATGGACGGACTGAGCGCCTTTATGCTGGTGACGGTCAATGCCATCGCCTTTGCCGTGGCGCTCTATTCCGTGGACTACATGGAGCGGTTTACCGCCAAATGGCAGTTCCACAGCCTCTTTTTGCTCATGCTGGCAGGCATGAACAATGTCATTATCACCGGCGACCTGTTTAACCTCTTTGTATTCCTGGAAATTGCCGCCGTGGCCAGTTATGCACTGGTGGCGTTCGGCACCGAACGGCACGCCTTGGAAGCGGCATTCAAATATGCGGTAATGGGCACCATCGGCTCAACCTTCATTCTTCTGGCCATTGTATTGCTTTATGCAAACACCTCCACGCTGAACATGGCGGATATCGGACGGGCGCTGGCTCAGTCTCCCGCTCCGCATCTAACATTGTTCGTCAGCGGCCTGTTCATCGCTGGCTTTGGGTTAAAAGCGGCCGTAGTGCCGTTTCATGCATGGCTTCCGGATGCGCATCCTTCCGCTCCTGCCCCGATTTCCGCGATGCTGTCCGGCGTGCTCATTAAAGCGCTTGGGGTCTATGCATTGTGCCGCGTTCTGTTCAATGTGCTGGGTCTGACCTCGCAAATCAGTTCTATTCTGATGTTCCTGGGCGCGCTGTCCATGGTGATTGGTGTATTTCTGGCCATAGGGCAGTGGGACCTGAAACGCCTCCTGGCCTACCATTCCATCAGCCAGATCGGGTATGTACTGCTTGGAATCGGTCTGGGCACCCCGCTCGGCATTGTGGGCGGGCTTTTCCATCTTTTCAACCATTCCGTGTTCAAATCCCTGTTATTCCTGAATTCCGGAGCGGTGGAATACGCCACAGGCACACGCGACCTGCAAAAAATGGGCGGTCTTGCCGCGCGCATGCCGGTCACGGCATCCACTAATTTCGTCGCCGCCCTTTCCATTGCGGGTGTGCCCCCGCTCAACGGATTCTGGAGCAAACTCATTATTATTGTCGCGGCCATTCAAGCGGAGCGGTACGGATATGCCTTCTGGGCGGCCCTTGCCAGCGTGTTGACTCTGGCGTCTTTTATGAAAGTAATGAAGTACGCCTATTGGGGCGGTTTGGGTGATGCCTGGAGAGATGTCCGCGAAGTGCCTGGTTTTATGAAAGCGTCTATGGTGGTTCTGGCGGTGGTGTGCGTGCTGGGCGGAGTGTTGTTGCTTCCCGGACTGCGCGAAGTGTTTCTGGGCGCGGGCGTGGAAGCCCTCCACCAGGGAACGCACTATGCCGCCGGTGTTTTAAGCGAGGTGAAATAACCCATGAGCAGAATACTCTTATTCATTGCCGCCTATGGGATGTGGGTGCTCTTGAATTGGGTTCCGGATGTGCAGCATCTGGCGGCAGGAATTTTCGTGGCCGCGTTGGTGGCCCTGCTCACCGGCGATTTGTTTCTGGAACGTCCGCATCTGCTCCGGAACCCGATCCGCTACTGGTACTTTTTCTTTTATTATTTGCCGGTGTTCCTGTGGGAATGTCTCAAGGCGAATATTGATGTGGCGTACCGGGTGCTGCATCCGCAAAGGCCCATCCATCCGGGCATTGTCAAGATCCACACTGATCTGAAGTCTGATGCCGCCATTACATTTCTTGCCAACTCCATTACCCTGACGCCGGGTACCATGAGTGTCGATGTGGACAAAGCGAACCAGACGCTCTATATCCATTGGATAGACGTGAAAGCGAAAGATATGGAATCCGCCACGCAGCATATTGCGGGCAAGTTTGAATATATTTTGAAGGAAATATTCGAGTAAGGAGCCACGGATTATGCAACGATGGGCTATTGGTGCAGTGGTGCTGATCCTCCTCGTGGGGGGGATTGTACTGGGGCTGGCGCCCGGCATCTTTCCCCCGGAGATGCCGCATGCCGGCCTTGCAGATCGCGCGCTCTACATACTCATTCTGGCGGCGGTGTTGTGTCTCTACCGGATTGCGGCAGGGCCGACTTCAGCGGACCGCATTGTCTCCGTGGATATACTGGGTGTTCTGATTGTAGGCGTGTGTGCGATTGCCGCGATTCCCAGCGGGCGCTCCTGGTATATCGACATAGGGATAGCCTGGGCGCTTCAAAGTTTTATCGGCGCGCTCGCCTTTTCCAAATACCTGGAAGGAAAATCCTTCGATGATTAATGTGTTTGACATCATAGGCGCCGTGTTGATCACCGGTGGATTGATCTTTGACTTGCTTGGCTGTATCGGTCTGGTGCGGCTCCCGGATGTGTATAACCGCCTGCAGGCCGCCACCAAATGCGTTACCTTGGGCACCTGCGGCATTCTGCTCGGGGTTATTTTTGTTGTGGGACTCAACGCCACCGGTGTGCGGGCGTTGTTGTGCATTGTTTTCGTCATCCTCACTGCTCCTGTCTCCGCCCATGTGATTGCCCGGGGCGCGCACCGCTCCGGAATTAAATTATGGGAAGGCAGTGTGGTGGATCAGTATGCCGAGGACAGGGAAGGCGAAGTATGAATACTTTTCCGATGCCGTGGAGAAACAAGCCATTATGATGCTGCCGAAGGTGAGAGAACTGGGCGAGGCGATCAAGGCGCTGGTCGTGGGGCCCTATACGTCGCGTTTCCCCGTGGAACCCCATGTGCCCCACCCTAATTTCCGGGGTCAGCCGAAATTCGATGCGGAAAAGTGCCTCGGCTGTCTGGCCTGTGAAGCCGTTTGCCCGGCGGATGCCATTGCCCATAAAGACGAAATTGACGGCCCAACGCCAAAACGCATCATGATCCATTATACCGACTCGTGTATCTTTTGTGGACAATGCGAAGCGGCATGCATCGCCGATCATGAAGGCATTAAATTGTCGAATGACTGGGAGCTTTCCTTCTTTGACCGGAAGACCGCCTTTGAAACAATTGAAAAGGAACTCCAGCTTTGTGAACTGTGCGGGGCCGTCGTCGCAACCAAAGATCATCTCCTGTGGATAGCCGGGAAACTTGGTGAACTTGTGTATTCGAACCCCACGCTTTATATGTCACAGTGGATGAAATTGGGCGTGACCAACCCCAATTTGGCCTCAAGCCAGAAAGACAACAGCCGATCCGACCGCATAAAAATACTGTGCGCCCACTGCCGCCGTGAAACCGCACAGCCCATGTAAAGGATCCGTAACGGTGCCGGTCCTTCACAACATGAACGACGGGAAGGTCACCCGGGAACAATTTGCCTCGTTGCTTACGGGAAAAGTGGTCTTTATCGGGGTCGGCAATACGCTTCGGGGAGATGATGCCGCCGGGCCGGCACTGGTCGCGGCGCTTTCGGGAAAAATTCCGGCCGTGTGCTTGGAGGCGGGCACCACCCCCGAAAATTACATTGGCGTTGTCCTCCGCGAAACACCGGACGTGGTGGTCATCGTTGATGTCGTCCACACAGGACAGCCTCCTGGCTCCTGTGATCTTCTGAACGGCGATGAGATTGGCGATACTGGTCTGTCGACCCATATGCTCTCACCCCGCCTGTTTATCGATTGTCTTAAACAGGAAACCCCGGTGGCCATCTATCTGTTGGCAATTCAGCCCGAACACCTTACCTTCGGCGCAGAAATGTCGTTGGCGGTCCGGGAAGCACTGGCGCAACTTGAAGGTGCCATTATTGGGGCGATGAATCCACCAAACGGTCCGGCAATTCAATGAAAAACGTGCTACCCCGGTTCAGTTTGCTCACCACCCCCACCCGGCCCCCATGCGCCTCCACGATCCGCCGGACGATGGCAAGTCCCAGCCCACTTCCTGCCACTTGGCCGAGGGGGTTATCCGGCCGGCGGATACGCGTGAACTCCTGAAACAGGCTTGCCTGATCCTCGGTTGCAACGCCGATGCCGGTGTCCTCAACTTCAATCCGAACCCCATGTTCGCAACGGCGCGCCCGCACACGGATGGAGCCCCGGTCCGGCGTGTACTTGACGGCATTGGTCACAAGATTGGCGGCGGCCTCATGCAAGAGACGTTCGATGCCAAACACGGGCGGCAGCGCATCGGGCACCTCAAAAGAAAGCGAATGCAAATGCATTTGCGCCATATCCTGATTCTCATCCACCACCCGTTCCAGCAACGCCGGCAGGTCAATCGCCTTGCCGTCCTTCTCCACATCGATCGCGTCTACCGCCGCTACAACCTCAAAATCACGGAGGAAATCCTGCGCCTCCTTCAACCGGAGCAGGATACGTTCGAAAAAATGGGCCTGTTGTTCGGGCGGCAACGTAGCCCCAGTCTCTTGCAGCGTCTGTGTGAGCATTCCCGCCGCGGCGATGGGCGACCGCAAATCGTGCAGCGCAATGTGCAAAAAATCGCGGCGGATACTCGACATCTGCTCCAATTCAGTATTTACCCTGCGCAGTTGTTCCTCTCCCTTCCGAAGCAACTGTGTCAATCCTGTGACCAGAAATACAGTCAGCCCCATCAGGAACCCTTGAACAGACAGCACCGTCAGTACAAACCGGCTGTCCAGCATCCGTGTGCAATTGACCACACCCATCGGCAGCCGCAACGGAATCAGTTCATACCACTCTCCCAGCACCAGCCCGCTGAACAGCCCGAACCCGACCATTGCATGCACATACGCCGCCTTTCTGGACAACAGCAGCGCCGCGAATATTACATGTAAAAAATAGAAGGCCTGGAACGGGGACAAGGGCCCGCCCACAATCCACAGGCACACGGTGAGGAAAATAAAATCGACCGTAATCGTGATATGCATTAACCCCTGGAGAAAGCGATACGACTGTGCGGCGCGTTCCGGGTCTTGAAATTTGCGCGCGGCGGATAGCGCCCCGACGTTGAAGAGGCCCAGAAATCCTGCAAGCCACATCAATGCCGCGACATCCAGGTTCTCCACCTTCATTACGAAATGCGCAAGCAGGGCACCCGCCATGATGCCCAAGGCCACGCAAAAGCGTATCCAGCACTGGATGTAAAGGCGTTTCCCCAAAAGCTGATTGTGCAGCAGGAGCGAGTGCGGTCCTCCTCCGGCATTCACACTCGCTTGATTGCCAGCGTTGCCTTGCTCTCCGGTTTGCGGTTCCATGTGCAACACCTGCGATCGCCCAGACCCTGTCCACACAATCCCTAGGTGGACTCAGTATGACATCTGGAACCGCCAAGCGCAAGCCTGTTCTTTGAAATGCGCCCTATGCCCCTTCAACCAGTGGTTTAAACAAAATGCATCTATTCCCCCTGAAAAAATCGTCCGGTGCAGAATTCTGAAGTGCAGCAATCCTTGTTAAAAGGATAGGGGGCATGGTTCATGCGATGTAGATATAAGAGCATTCTGTAAAATAGATGGCGGAGGGTGAGGGACTCGAATGCTTAAGCCCGAAGGCGCCGGTTTTCAAGACCGAGGCAGGGTCCAGATCCAAGTTGGCCAGCAGTAATTTTTTAATGGGGTTTTGATGATTTGCATTTGGCTTAAATTGGGCGGTGTGTTGTCGGGCATGCCTCCTTCACCTTCGCCAAACACGTCACCTATTTAGAGAGCGCCACAGTCACCGGAAACATCTATGCGATCAAAACGATGTGGCCATTCACAGGCCTTACTGGATGAACACGGTGATCGAGTCGCTCACGGGATCCGATTCGCCTGCCGCGTTGCGCACCTTGAAGTACACCACCGCCGTATAAAAGTCACCATCAATGAGCGTGAAGTTCGGAGCCGTTGAGTAGGAATGCCACGTTGCGTCGTTGAAATCATCGTATTGGCTTGCTATGTACTCCGTCGGGTCCCCAGAGCAGGTATTATTCAGTTTGACCGACAGATCACCCGTGACGGGGGCGCCGTTGTCAATGGCGAACGACGTGACCTGTGGTGGCGGGAGCGGAATCTCACGAGCGATGCGGAACCCGATGTTGTAAGTCGATTTGCCCGGCCGGGCGGCACCCCGCCGCGCCGTTCGGCAGTTGTCTGCGGTCAGGCTCCAGGGGCCCCCGCGATTCACCCGGTAGGTTTGCGGATCCGCTGGCCCCGTGGGGTCTGTTGCGGGGCTGCTGGCGTAGTAGTTGGGATCGTACCAGTCGTGGCACCACTCCATCGCGTTCCCGCTCATGTCGTAGGCGCCCACCGGGCTCGGGCTGTCCGTCGTGCCTGCGTTCACACCGTCATACCAGCCCACCGGTGAGGTATAGGGCGAAGCGGTAAGGCCAAGTGGGTTGGCATTGTCATAGTTGACGTTCGCCGTGCTGATGGTGTCGCTCGATTGGCCGTAGCGCCAGTGGTTGCTGTTGGGCGCGGCCACATCATGGGCCGCCGCTCGTTCCCACTGCGCCTCTGTCGGCAAGTGGTACCCATCGTTCGCGAAGTTGGCGGCCCAGGTGCTCGTATCGTACACCGGCGTCAAGCCGGCCCATTCGCTCAACCAGTTACAGTAGGCCGCCGCGCCATACCAGGTAATCTCGAGCACGGGGTGGTCCGCCATGGACTGGCTATCCCGACTCTCCACCTCGAAGGCCGTGCCGGTGTACGTGATCTGGCAGTCAGACGCAGCCATGTCCAACAGCACCACCTCCGGTGAAAAAGCTTGCGCCACGTTGGCGTTCAACGTGGTGAAATAGCCCTGACCATTGGCCCAGTTGTAGACGTCCACGATTTGCTGGTTCGTCACTTCGTACGTACCGATCTCATAGGCCGACAGGGTCACCGTATGCACCGGCAGTTCAGGGGTAACGCCCTCGCCGAATACGTCGCCCATTTGGAAAGCGCCCGCAGCCACCGGGAGCATTTCCGGCACATCAATGCTGCCCAATACGGTCAAGCAGATATCATCGACATAGCACGTACCCCCCAGGGCAGCACCGGACTTTTCGATCGCGAGGGCCGACAAGGTTAGTTCGTGCAGTTGGCCATCCGCCCAGGGAGAGATGTCCAGCTCCACCAGAGCGTATCCCGAACCGTAGTCGGGATCAGAGCTGTCCGCAGTGAATACAGAATCATCGTCAAGCTCGACATTGAACGCTGCTTCCCCTTCCCCAGCGATGTACAAATAGAAGCTCAGGGAAGCCGAAACCGCCGTGGGGATAGTCAGGGCCTGTATGCAAAACACAAATGAACTGCTCGAATAATCGACATAGAGCCGGAGACACTGACTGCCGTTTCGGCCCTGGTCCGGGCTGATCTGCGGATTGCTGGACGCCGACGCATAGGTAATCACCCAGGGAGGCGCAGAGTCGCCGCTGCCGATTTCGAAACCGGCGTTTTCAACCAGGTTGCCGGGACAGTCCTCTTCGCCTTCGCCTTCGCCTTCGCCTTCTCCCTCCCCTTCACCCTCGCCTACACCTTCACCTTCGCTTTCTCCTTCACCTTCGCCTACACCTTCTCCTTCGCCTACACCTTCTCCTTCACCCTCGCCTTCTTCGCCCTCGGCGCCGCCCGACACGGTCAAGCAGACGTCATCGACATAGCACGTGCCCGATTCTCCGGAACCTTCATCCGGAAAGGCCATGAAGAGCAAATCGTGCTCTTGGTCCGGGCTGAATTCGGAGATGTTCACCTCTACCAAAGCATATCCCGAGCTATAGGCGGAATCATTGCCGTCCGCAGAGAAGACAAGGAAGGTGTCGAAGGCGACCCAGAACTTTGCCATCCCGGAGATGGATAGGTAGAAGCTCAGGGAAGCCGAATCTGGCGGCGGCATGGTGAAGACTTGGTTGCATTCTACGCTTTCGTTCGGCAGGGGGTGGCTCGGTTCTGCCACGTAGAGCCGAAGGCACTGACTGCCGTTTCGGCCTTGGTCCGGACTAATCTGTGGGAGGGAATTCGCCAAGTCATAGCTGATTTCCCAGGGAGGTGCGGAATCGCCGCTACCGGTCTCGAAACTGGCATTGACAACCAGGTTTCCGGGGCATTCCTCTTCCCCTTCCCCTTCCCCTTCCCCTTCCTCTTCACCTTCGCTCCCGCCTTCCTCTTCACCTTCGATTGTTCCCTCGAACTGACCTTCTATTGAACCCTCAATCGGCCCTTCCTCCTGGCCTTCAATCATACCCTCGGGTTGTCCTTCCTCAGGTGTGCCCTCGGTTCCACCTTCGCCCTCGCCTTCCCCCTCTCCTTCTTCTCCTTCCCCTTCGCAGGATTCATGGGAGCCGGGGCCGGGGGCATACGTGTCCTCCGAGGCGCAGTTGGTATGGTAGCCATCGGAGTTGAAGAACTGAATGAGGCGCAATAACTCAGAAAGACCAACGTCCCAGTCTTGGGGAGCATAGTCGCTGTCATGCGCATTGCACAGCGTATCGCCCGGCCCTGGCGCATAGCCGTCCTCTGTGCCCGCCTGGCAATGAAAGCCATTCGAATTGAAGAATTGAATCACCCGCAGCAATTCGCTCAGGCTGATCTCATAGTCCGGCGTAGTGTCTGCCGAATGGACCTGTGCTCTTGCCGAAAACGCAAGGCACCCGATGAACGCAACAATCAACCAAGTGTTTCGTTTGACGTTGTGGAGCATGGTATCCTCCAGTCATTGGCTGAGCCACCGCGCAAGAACCCGCGCAGTATATTGATTTGTTTCTATTGATAGAATTCTATCGACTCCCATGGGAGAAGTCAAAGAAGCCTCCACGTGTCTAGCCACAGGGCACCAGACACCGGGGGATCTCCAGGGCTCGATATGCGTTGTGAGTTGCTCGGTGTGTCCGGCAAGCGTCGAATTGGCGCGTGCTCTTGGTGTCGGGTACAATCAGCCGCTGACGTACCGGCGCCCCAAGGTCCGTGATCAGGGACATTTTAATTATACGAAGGAGTACACATGGCACACAGGCCAATACGAATCTCGACGATCCGTCATTCTGTGGCGCGGAAAATTTGCGTGGTTTTTTTGATAAGCGTTCTCGGCGGCGGCACGGTGGTTTTGGCCACACCCTCCGGCACGGAAGCCGCCGGGACGAAAGCCCTCCAACCCGGTTGGCCGGAATTCCGCGGGCCATGGGGGAATGGCATTGCCGCCCCGCCCGGCGCCCCCTTGGGTCTTCCCCTGGTGTGGAATGAAACCACGAACATTAAGTGGAAGACACCGATTCCATTGCAGGGGTGGTCCTCGCCGGTGGTTATGGAAGGAAACGTATGGGTGACCACGGCTACGCTCGACGGACATGACTTCTATGTAATCTGCTTGGATGCCGAAACGGGCAAAATTCTGTTCAATGAGAAAATGTTTCATTCCGATACCCCGGAGCCGCTGGGAAACAATGTCAATTCATATGCGTCCCCGTCGCCGGTTATCGAACCGGGCCGGGTCTATGTTCATTTTGGCAGTTACGGTACTGCGTGCCTGGACACCGCCACCTGCCAGCCGATCTGGAAGCGCCAGGATCTGCCCTGCCGTCATTACCGCGGGCCGGGGTCGTCTCCAGTTCTGTTTGAGGATCTTCTGATCCTGACGTTTGACGGTGCGGACCTGCAGTATCTTGCCGCACTCGACAAAAAGACCGGGAAAACCGTCTGGAAGACAGACCGATCCACCGTGTGGCATGATTTTGACGATCAGGGGAACGTCAAGCGGGAAGGCGATTTCCGCAAGGCGTTCAGCACCCCGTTGATTATCGACGGCGGCGGCAAACAACAAATGATTACGTTGGGATCCACGACGGCCTTTTCCTATGACCCGCGCACGGGCCAGGAGATCTGGAAGGTCCGAATGCCCGGTTATACCCCGGCGGCGCGTCCGGTCTATGGCAACGGGCTTGCCTACATTACCAGCGGCCGCGGCGTGATTGAATTGCTGGCGGTGCGCGTTGATGGCCGGGGAGATGTAACCGATACGCACGTTGCATGGAAAATGGAGGGGCGCGGAGTGCCCGAAGAACCGTCGCCTTTGCTTGTGGGCGATCTCTTATACACGGTCAGCAACGACGGCATCGTCACATGCCTGGAAGGGGCTACAGGAGACAAGGTGTGGAGCGAACGTCTTGGCGGCAACTACGAAGCCTCGCCGCTCTATGCCGATGATCGGATTTATTTCATTAACGTGCAGGGAAAAGCCACGGTGATCAAACCCGGACGCGCTTTCGAAGTGTTGGCGGTGAGCAAGCTGGATACAGGCTGCATGGCTTCCCCGGCAGTGGCGCAAAACGCACTGTTTATCCGCACCAAAACCGATCTGTATCGAGTAGAAGGAAACGCCCCCGTCGCCGATTCCGTCCCAAGCGGCACGCCATCGCAGTAACAGTCAAGAGGTTGCCCGCGCTCGGGTGGTTGGGGTGATGCCTAGCCCAAACTAAACAAGGCCCCTATGTTCGCGAATGACTTCAATGCAGGAAATTCAGCGGGGTATTTGTTGAATTGAACGTGGCCGTCTAAATAGAGCGTATTGGCCCCGCCGGGGATGTGGTTGAACTGGGCGCTCTCCGAATTTGTGGCGGACACTTCGTCCCACATGACCGGCAGGATGCTTTGCGCCTTTGCTGCCGCCGCGGCATTGTTAATATCCGTGATCAGGAAACGTTCGATCCCTTCTCTGAGCCGGTACACGGCAGTACCGCCGCCATTTCCGATGGGCACATCACTAGGCTCCGCCATAGCGGAGAACATGGTGTACGCGCTTTCATCGTTGATGTCCTCGCCCAGCATGGTGTCGTTATCGGGATTCCTGTCGCCCAAGGCGCCGTTGAACAGCGGTGGAAAACTGCACATGCCGGCCATCACATAGGCCAATTGCGCGGAGATCATAATGTCTCCCATGCCAAAACCCGCAAGGTTGACCATCGGGTCTTTTTCCGACACCTTGTCCAGGACAAATCCGTAATAGAGATAGCTTGCATCGGGGTTGGCCGGAATGCCTTTAAACGGACATGTCTGGCCCGGCGCATCCTGAACGATGTGTAGGGGGCTCTCAGGGCCTGTTTCAGGATCGGAAGGGCACACCAGTACGTTGACATCCGCGAGATACTCCGGGTGGATAGCCTTCATGTACGGCGCCAAACTCGCCTGGTTTACTCCATTCTCACAACTATCGGGAAATGAATCGCCCCACGGTTGATCACCGTGTACTCTCGGGAAATAACCGTTGGCTTCCCCTGCATACATCTTGAACACCAGCCCCATCTCTTTGAGATTGTTTGCGCAACTGGATCGCCGGGCGGATTCCCGCGCGCGCGCCAGTGCCGGCAGAAGAATTGCGGCCAGAATACCGATGATGGCGATCACGACCAGCAATTCAATGAGGGTAAAGCCGGTTCTTTTTGTCCGAGCAGACATCACAACCGGAATGTTTCCGTGACATGAATCGATCATTGCAGCAGCCCTTTTTTCAAAGCACCTTCCTGAAGGGATGTATGATATGCAATAGGGGTGGAAAAAGTCCAGAACACATGATTTACTTTTCCTTGATGTCATATGCAATGAGCGCATCTCCATGCCGGATATACAACCGGCCATTGGCAATCGCCGGATGCGCCCAATGCTGGCCAGTGCCTTCCGTTAGCTTAAATGTTCCGGTCCGTTCGAATCCGGTGGGGATGGCCTTCACCAGACTGACGATGCCGGATTTCGGGCCTTCATATACGTAGAGCATTCCATCCGCATACACCACCGCACCCTGACGCACTTCCTTGGTGCCCCACATGAGTTTGCCCGTGGCCATTTCCAGACACATTAGTTGTCCATTCTGATGCCCGGTTCCGTAGAGATACCCGTCCACTAAAACGACCCCATGATGCTGGCAGTCGAGATTTTTGTCGGTCCATTTCACCGATACCGACGAACCATCGGGAGACAATTGCAGCGCCCCGCCCCCAGAACCGTATCCTCCGGTGAAGTACACCAGACCGTCTTGATACAACGGTGTAACGGCGTGAATGTCATACTCCGTGGGATGGTCATGGGTCCACAGCAGGGCCCCAGAGGTGGCATCGGCGCCCACCACCAGTTTGGCGGTTTCCGTCAGGAGGATGCGCCGCCCCTTGTGGTCGACAATGGCCGGTGAACAATACGATGCCTGATCACTCAGCCCCTGGGTTGTCCAGAGGGTTTCCCCGGTCATTTTATTGAGTGCGGCCAGCCCGGCATCGGGGCCGCCAGGGGTACAGATCACCCGTTCGCCGTCGACCAGGAGGGATTCCGCCAGTGTCCAGGTATTGTTTTTCGCTTTAAACCGTTCAAGGATATTGACTTCCCACAATTTTGCGCCCTTGGCGAGGTCAATACAGTACACGACGCCCAATCCCGACAGGAGGTAGAGCCGGTCGCCATCAATAGTGGGGGTGGAACGGGGTCCCGGCGCCTGCTGATCCAGGGTCTCTTTCCCATACACAAGGCTTTTTTCAATAATCCCGTCACTAGATAAAATAGAGAGACTGCCGTTTTGCCCGTCCTGCATGCCGGTGATGTAAATCTTGCCATTAACTACCGAGGCGGAAGAAAAGCCTTTGCCCAATCCTTTGGCCACCCAGACCACGGCAGGGCCGCCTTCGGGCCACGTTTTCAGCAGGCCTTGTTCCTCGAACCGCCCATCCCGATGGGGGCCCCGGAATTGCGGAGAATCTCCCGCAACGGCGGGACCTGCAAGGCAAAAAACCATCCCTATCATGGTCATAATGGCGAAAGACGTTCTTTTCATGGCTGTGACTTTCCTGACCCGGGTCGAAATTGGAGAACAATTCTCGTTAGTATAGACTCCGAAGTCCTTGATTATCATGGAATTGTAAAAAACGATGCAACTCACTGGAAAACACGGGAGGGCTTAGAGGAAATTCCCGTGTCACTGGAAACGTTGTATGGGTAAAGGTAGTCTGTAAGGGACCGGACATGGCGTGTATCACGGCACAATGTAAGATAGAGGCACATATGAAATCGACGGTATTCATGAAGTATGGATTCTGGCTGGCGGTGATCGTGACGTTGTTCTCTGTTTGTTCCCAGGCCGACTGGCCCCAATTCCAGGGTCCCAACCGGGACGGCATTTCCCCGGAAACAGGACTGCTGCGCACGTGGCCGGAAGAAGGCCCCAAGGTGCTGTGGTCGTTACCGCTTGGCGCGGGGTATGGTTCTCCCTCCGTGCGCGATGGGGAGGTTTATATCCTTGACCGTGTAGACGATAAGCAGGATGTGCTGCGGTGCCTCGCCCTGGATACCGGCAAGGAACTCTGGAACTATGCGTATGATGCTCCGGGCGACGTAAGTCACAATGGTTCCCGGACTGCGCCCACTGTGGATGAACGGTGTGTGTTTTCGGTGGGCATGGTAGGCGATTTCGTTTGTGTGGACAGGAAAACCCACCAGCCCGTCTGGAAAAAGAATTTGCTGACGGAGTTTCAGATGAAGGCACCCGGATGGGGAGTGGTCCAAGCCCCGTCGCTTTATCAGGATTTGGTTATAGTAGCGCCCATGGCACAGGACGCGTATGTTGCCGCGTTCAAACGAGACACGGGCGATCTGGTGTGGAAAACAGCTTCGTTGGGGCCTCTGGGTTACTCCACGCCGGTGGTGCTTAAGCTTGCCGGGGTGGATCAGGCGGTGATGATCGGCGCCTGCAAGAAGGGCGGGGGGAATCCCGGCAAGGTCGCGGGAATCTCTCTCGACAAAGGTGAATTTCTTTGGACCTATGACGGGTTTCAATGCCATATCCCCATTCCTTATCCCACGGTGCTTCCCGATGATCGTCTGTTTATCACCGGCGGCTATGGGGCGGGATCGGCCATGATCCAGGTGAAGCAGGAAAACGGCAAATTTACGGTGAAGGAACTCTTTAAAACCGATGCCTGCAGCAGCCAGATTCACCAGCCGATCTTTTACAAAGACTATCTGTATGTCAACAGCAATTCGAACGAACGCGAAGACGGCATGCTTTGTCTGTCGCTCGATGGACAGGTCAAATGGAAGACCCGTGATACCTGGAGTTCTACGACCTTTGAACGGGGCAATCTTTTGCTCGCGGACGGCCTTATCTACAACCTGGACGGAAAGAAAGGGATATTGCATCTAGTCGAACCTTCTCCGGAAGGCTATAAGGAATTGGCCCAGGCCAAGATCTTCAGTGGCAAGGAAATTTGGGCCCCGATGGCGTTGTCCAATGGTAAGCTTCTGTTACGCAACCAAGAGGAAATGAAGTGCCTGGATGTTAAGAATCCATGAAACGTCCGCTACGAAATACGTTTATCATCTCGGTCCTGTTCGTTCTGAGCATGGCCGTTGCGGGCGTATTTTTGTGGTGGTGGCTGACGCAGGACCCAACCTTGAGCCTTCAGGCACGGCTTCCCGGAACGGACGGTACTCCTCCGGCGTCTGAGAGCAAGGGAACCGTAAAAGATCTTGCCGGGACGTTCCAGCAGTTCGACGGCACCCCTGCAGACCTGCCCGGCGCATGGCCGCGATTCCGCGGATCCGATTTCGACAATATCTGCAAGGATTCTGTAAAGCTGGCGGAGTCCTGGGGAGAAAATGGACCAACCGTGTTGTGGAAGGTGGAGTTGGGGGAAGGTCATGCGGCTCCGGTGGTTCTGGCGGGCCGCGTGTATCTGCTGGATTACGATGAGAAGAAACGGGCGGATGCCATTCGGTGTTTTTCGCTTGCGGACGGCCGCGAGATCTGGCGGCGCTCCTATGGGATCTCCGTCAAACGGAATCATGGCATGTCCCGGACGATTCCGGCTGTCACCGAAAATTATCTTGTTACCATCGGGCCGCGTTGTCATGTGGTATGCCTGGATGCCGTCTCTGGCGCATTCAAATGGGGAATCGATCTTCAAAAAGATTATGGAACAAAAGAACCGTTGTGGTACACAGGGCAGTGTCCGCTGATAGACGATAACAAGGTCATTCTTGCCCCCTGCGGCACCGATGTCTTGATGATGGCGGTGGATTGTGAGACGGGTTCAGCCGTGTGGAAAACCCCAAATACAAAAAAATGGAACATGTCGCATTCGTCCATCATCCCTGCAACGATTGCGGGAAAGAAGATGTATGTCTACTGTGCGGTCGGCGGCATCACCGGTGTTTCGCGCGAAGCTGGGGACGCAGGAAAAACCCTATGGCAGTTGCCGTGGGCGGCCAAGGTGATTGCACCGTCTCCGGTTCCACTGGAAGACGGGAAAATCTTTCTTACGGCAGGATATGGTGAAGGCGGCATGATGATCCAGGTTCATGAAAACAACGGAGAATTTACAGCCGAGGTGTTGTACAAGCACGGTCCGAAAGACGGCATGGCCTGCGAGCAGCAAACACCCATTTATTATGACGGCCTGCTTTACAGCATCATGCCCAAAGATGCGGGCGCATTGCGCTGCCAATTTGTCTGTTATCGTCCGGATGGAACACTGGCGTGGTCGAGCGAGCAATCCAACCGGTTCGGACTGGGTCCGTATCTTCTCGCGGACGGCAAGTTCTACATTTTGAATGACGACGGTATGCTGACGGTGATCAAGGCGAGCAAGGACGGCTTCGAACCGTTGGGCCACACGCAAGTATTGCATGGGCAGGATGCCTGGGGGCCGATTGCCCTGGCGGGTGACCGCATGCTGTTGCGTGATTCAAAGCAGATGGTGTGTATCGCGGCGGGCGCAACATAAGGAATCGAGTATGTCGATCGAATCACCAAAAAGATTGATTCCCGGATGGGTCTGGGCCGCATTGACCGTGGTGGTGATCGCGCTGGTGGTGGTGCTGTTTTTTACGGATCGGCGCAAGACTCCGGACACTTCGTTCGAATACGACCTATCCTCGTATACCCAAATAGATCCGAAGGAAGTAATTTTTAAGGAGGCCGGGCGAATTCCATTGAATGTTGCCAATCCCTCCGCGATGGCGATTGGCCCTGACGGCAAGATCTATGTGGGTGGTGAAAATGCGGTTATAGTACTTAATGATGAAGGGAAGGAACTGGCGCGATATGCCGTCAAGGGAACTCCCGGATGTCTTGCGGCCATTCCCGATGGAAAACTCCTGGCGGGCATGAAAAATCATATTGAAGTGCTGGATGCCCAGGGTTCCTCCGTGGCAACGTGGCAGGATTTGGGGGAGCATGCATGGCTCACCTCGATTGCGGTGAATGATCAGAATGTATACGCCGCTGATGCGGGCAACCGTATCGTGCTGCGGTATGATTTGAACGGAACGCTGCAAACCCGCATAGGGGCCGCCGATACGGCGCGAAACATCCCAGGACTGGTTGTGCCGAGCGCTTTTCTGGATGTTGCGTTTGATCCCATGGATGCGCTCTGGGTGGTGAATCCGGGCAAGCATGGACTTGAAAATTACCGTGCCAACGGCGACCTGGTCAGCTCCTGGTATCGCATGGGAATGGATCTTCCCGGTTTTTGCGGGTGCTGCAATCCCACACATATCGCATTTCGAAGCGATGGGACGCTGGTGACCGTGGAGAAAGGCCTGAACCGGGTTAAACTGTATGCGCCGGATACCTCGTTGCTGGGCGTGGTGGCACCCCCCGAAGGATTACTCGCCCCCGGAAGTGCAACCATGAGCTGCGACCTGGAACCGCCTGTTCGTGATCTGGCGGTGGATGCAAAAGACCGTGTACTGGTTTTAAATAATCCAAAACACGTTATCCTTGTTTTTGAAAAAATACCCAACCGGGAGGGCGAGGCTCCTGCCAAGCCGTAAAAAACAAGATAGGGAGAATCATGAACCACCTGATGCATACGGTATTTTGGATTCGACGGCTCGGCAGGAACCTCGCCTTCCCGACGGTCATTAGGTATTTTGTCTTACGGCTCGGCAGGAGCCTCGCCCTCCCGGAGTTGTCAACTCGTTATTCTCTCTGGAAGGCCGCGCACGCCTGTCATGAGTTCGACAGCCCTTCAATATCTGGTATGATAGGGATATGCGTTGCAGACAATGTTTACGCTGAAAATATGAGACTTTTGACGCCATGAAAAAGGAATCCAACCTGGGACGCCGCGAATTTTTACGCGGGACCGCTGTGGCGGCGGCGGCCGGCGCCGCCTGGATGGCAGCGCATCCTCGCAGCGAGGCCACCGTCTGGCAGATTGATCCGACAAAGTGTGTGCAATGCGGCCGGTGCTCCACCAATTGCACACAGAATCCTTCTGCGGTGAAATGCGTCCATTCGTTTCAAATTTGTGGGTACTGTGATCTGTGTGGAGGCTATCTGCAACCCGGGGCCAAGACCCGCGACAGCGGTGCGGAGAACGAACTGTGCCCCGTCGGCGCCCTCAAGCGCACATTTGTCGAAGAGCCGTTTTATCAATATACGATAGACGAAAAATTATGCGTGGGATGCGGGAAGTGCGTGAAGGGATGCGGGGTATTTGGCAATGGTTCGTTATATTTACAGGTGAAGCATGACCTGTGCATGGGATGCAACGAATGTTCGATTGCGCGCAATTGTCCCGCAAACGCCTTCCGTCGCATTCCTGCAAGCACCGGGTATCTTCTAAAAACCGGCGAACATGGCGGCAAGGAACGGAAATGAACCGTAAACCTGTTGCCGTAGCCGCGTTGTTGTTGTGCTTGTGGACCGCGCAAGCCTTTTCAGAGTTCCGTTTCCCCATGCCCGAATTCGAATCGGGCTATACGCACCCGCAGATGAATCTTCCCCCGGTGAGCAAGACGTCTCCCGTGGTGGATGTAACCTTACTTCTGGCTGGATTGGCGCTCACGGCATGGTCCGTACTCAAGCTGCGCTCTCGCCGTATGGTCTTTATGATTGCGTTGTTTTCCGTGTGGTATTTCGGATTCTACCGCAAAGGGTGCGTCTGCGCCGTAGGTTCTTTGCAGAATGTTCTTGCGGCGTTTCTACTACCGGATTTTGCCGTCCCGTTGATCGTGTCCTTGTTCTTTCTGATTCCGCTGGTGTTTGCGTTGTATTTCGGGCGGGTATTTTGCGCAGCGGTCTGTCCGCTGGGGGCCATTCAGGAAATGTGCGCGGTGTATCCCGTTCAGCTTTCCTATCCTGTTCAAAGCATGCTCGGGCTTTTCTCCTATGCGTATCTCGGCATAACGGTGTTGTCCATTTACATGGGGGCGGGATTTCTCATCTGCCGGTACGATCCCTTTGTGGGATTCTTCCGTCAGGGGGCGAGTTTCAATATGTTTCTTGCGGGCGGCATTCTGCTGCTGACCGGTGTATTCATTGCACGGCCTTATTGCCGTTTTTTATGCCCGTATGGAGTTTTGCTGCGGTGGGCGTCGCGCTTTTCCAAATGGCATTGCACCATCACCCCCGCGGAATGCATTCAGTGCCGTTTGTGCGAATCATCCTGCCCCTACGGTGCGATCGTGGTTCCTACTCCGGAAGATCGGCCGGTGGATCGCCTCACTGGAGCAAAGCGTTTCGGACGCCTTCTGTTGATCGCACCATTGATTGTAGTCGTTGCCGCAGGAGCGGGATTTGTATCACATGAAATTCTCGCCCGGCTCCATCCGACCGTTTGGCTGGCGGAACATGTTACGGAGGCGGAACAGGGCCGTTTGACGGAGCCTTCCCTGGATCTCGACGCCTTCCGCGCGGGAAAACAATCGTCCGCAGAGTTGTATGCCGAGGCGAATGCCTTGAAAGAACGATTCAAGTATGCATCGGCCTGTTTCGGCGGTTTCATGGGATTGGTGGTGTGTGGTAAGCTGATCCGCCTGTCCACCATTCGCAAAAGTAAAGACTACGAAATCGATCGAGGCGAGTGTCTCAGTTGTGCGCGCTGTTTCGCGTATTGTCCGGTTGAAAGCAACAATGCCCAAGAAAAAGAACAATAAACGCCGTTTTACCGTAAGCGAACTGATTTGGAAGTCCGCGGTGAGCGTGGCCGTGATTTCCGGTTTGTTCTCGCTCACCGTGTCCGTATTGCTTGTCGCCAATTACCTTCAGGTGACGGCCATCAGCCCGTTGGACAATCCACAGCTTTTGGCATTGCGCCAGCAGTTGGCGGCGGCGCCGGATGCGGATGAAAAACTCGTGGCGCAGGTCAGGCTCATGGACCTGCTGGCGCGCAAGGCTTTTTTCACCAGCCAGGCGCATTTGAAAATGGGGGGGTATCTCCTCCTGGGCGGCGTGATTGTGCTGGTGATGGCGATTCGCACAGCGATGAAATACAACCCGCGCCTGCCCAACCCGGAAGGACCGCCTGCCGGGGAGAGCTATTGGCTGTCGCGTACGCACGCCAAAGAAATCGTGGCTTTCGTGGGAATGGTTTGGGTGATTGTGGCCCTGCTGGCGGCCTATCTTACGCCGCTCGATCTGCCGCCCCCCGGGGACGTCCCCTCGGCGCCCGCTGCTGAATCCGCCATTTCTTATCCCGACTGGGAAACCATGCAAAAGAACTGGCCCTCGTTTCGCGGTCCAGGGGGCTATGGCGTCGCTTTCTACACCACGGCTCCCACCGAATGGGACGTAGAGAGCGGCAAAAATATCAAATGGAAAACCGACATCCCCTTGCCGGGCGCGAATTCACCCGTGGTGTGGGACAAACGCATCTTTCTCAGCGGCGCCACTGCGGAGAAACGGGAAGTCTATTGCTTCGACACGGAAACGGGTCAATTGCAATGGAGTCATGCGCTGGACAAGATGCCCGGAACCCCGGATACACCGCCGGATGTGGGCGAAGAAACCGGATTCGCCGCGTCCACCCTGGCAGTGCAGGGCGACCGCGTGATGGCGTTGTTCGCGAACGGCGACCTGGTCTGCTACGATGCAGCGGGAACTCTGAAGTGGGGGAAAAACCTGGGTGTGCCGGACAATCATTACGGGCACTCTTCTTCGCTGATTGCCTATCAGAATCTTTTATTCGTGCAATATGACCAGCGGAAAAACGGAAAACTCTTCGCGCTCGATATCGCCGACGGGAAGGAGGCATGGGTGGTGAACCGCGAAAAGATTTCATGGGCATCTCCCGCGTGCGTTCCCACCAAATTCGGCATGGAACTTGTATTGAATTCCGAGAAGAATGTGGACGCCTATGATCCGCTGAAGGGCACGCTGGTGTGGCAATTAAAATGCCTGGACGGCGAGGTGGCGCCGAGTCCGGCGTATGGCGGCGGGATGTTCTTTGTGGCCAATGACAACGCCACGTCCACAGCGATAAAATTCAACGCCGACGAGAAAACGCCCAAACCGGAAATCGCCTGGCAGTGGGATCAGAGCCTGCCCGATGTTTCCAGCCCGGTGTGTGCGGACAAGTTTTTCTTTATGGCCACTTCACGGGGCGAAATCATCTGTCTGAACAGTGCAGACGGCTCGGAGGGCTGGGTTCAGGAATTTGACGATGGATTTTATGTCTCGCCCATTCTAGTGGGCGATCTCATTTATGTGGTGGATAAAAAAGGCACCGCCTTCGTGTTCAAAGCGGGGGTGCCGTATACCCAGATGGCGAAAGCGAGCCTGGGCGACGAAGTGCTTGCCACTCCAGCTTTCCTGGACGGGCGGATTTACGTCCGCACCGTAAAAAACCTGATGTGCATTTCCAATTAGGATTGTCCCATGCTTCCTGAGGTCAAACTCGAATACGTCGATCAGATCGTGGCGCGGTATGGCCGGGGTCAGGACGCCGTTATTCCCATTCTTCAGGCGCTGCAAAAACAGTTTCGCTATCTTCCGGATGAGGCATTGCGCCGGGTCTGTTCAATCTCCGACGTCACCCCGGCCACCGTGGAAAGCGTGGTGTCGTTCTTTCCCTTGTTTCGGCGCACACCCGCGGGAGAACACACGATTTGCGTGTGTGACGGCACGGCGTGTCATTTGAAAGGCGCTCCTGATATTTACGATGCCATTGTTGAGAATCTGGAGCTTGGGGAACACGAAGACACGGACAAGAACGGCGTGTTCACGGTAAAAAAAGTTCGGTGCCTGGGATGTTGCACCTTGGCGCCGGCGGTTCAGATAGACGAAGTTACCTACGGCCATGTGAATACGGAAACGGTTCCGCGCATGCTGGAGGAGTTCCTGGCGCATACGGCAAAACCGAAACATGCGGTTCATGCGGAAGGCTGGAACGCGCCCGCCGCGGAAGCGGAGATTCGCATCAATTTGGATTCCTGTTGCGTAGCAGGCGGCAGCGAGGACATCCGCGAGGCGATTGAAGAGGTGATCACCGCGTTTGATCTCGGCGTTCGCATCAAACGCGTGAGCTGTGTCGGTATGTGCCACCAGGTGCCGATGGTGGAAATTGTTGTGCCGGGACAGGCCCCGCGCATGTACGCGAAGGTCAAGCCGGAAGACATGCTCTCCATCGTTCTGAATCACTTCCCGCCGCACAAAACCGCCTCAAAAGTGCGCGCCAGAACGATACGCTGGCTGGAGCGCTTATATTCCGATGAAGCGCGTGATCCTGTGGACCGTTATGTGCTTGATCCTGCACAAGCGCCCATGTCCACGTTCCTTCAGAAGCAGGAACGCATCGCCACGGAACATTATGGTCAGAATGATCCGGGTGATTTGGAAGAATATTGCCGCTCGGGCGGTTTCCTGGCGCTGAAGCGGTGTTTGCCGGAAGGGGAAACGATTTCATGCGCTTGTGAAAAGGCGATACCGGACACTTCCATCGAACCGTTGAGCCCTGAAGCCATTATCGAGGAAATCAGAAACAGCGGGCTCCGGGGGCGGGGTGGTGCGGGATTTCCTACGGCCCGGAAATGGCATGAAGTGGGCCAGGCAGCGGGTGAAACCAAATATCTCATCTGCAATGGCGATGAAGGCGATCCGGGCGCATTCATGGATCGCATGATCCTGGAATCGTACCCCTACCGCGTTATCGAAGGAATGATCATTGCCTCAGTGGCCGTGGGAGCGCATAAAGGTATTTATTACATCCGTGCGGAATATCCGCTGGCCGTGGCCCGCATTCGTGCGGCCCTCGCCATTTGCGAGAAGGCGGGGCTATTGGGCGAACGGGTGATGGGCAGCTCTCACGCTTTCAACGCACACGTGCATGAAGGTGCGGGCGCGTTTGTGTGCGGCGAAGAAACGTCGTTGATCGCCTCACTCGAAGGCCGCAGGCCCATGCCCAGGCCCCGGCCGCCGTACCCGGCGCATCAGGGGTTATTCGGTTGCCCAACTTTGATAAACAACGTCGAAACCCTTGCGATGGTCCCCTGGATTATCCGAAACGGCGCCGATGCCTTTGCGCGCATGGGTACTGAAAGCAGCAAAGGCACCAAAGTGTTCGCATTGGCTGGAAAAGTGCAGCGCGGGGGATTGATCGAAGTTCCGATGGGCACGACGGTGCAACAGATCGTGGAAGATATCGGCGGCGGCGTGTTGCCGGGCCGGACGTTGAAAGCGGTACAGGTGGGCGGACCTTCGGGAGGTTGCATTCCTGCGCGGCTGGCGCACCTGCCGGTGGATTACGAAGCGTTGACCAGCGCGGGATCCATGATGGGCTCCGGCGGGCTGGTGGTTTTGGATAACACTGATTGCATGGTCGAAATCACCCGGTATTTCCTTGCGTTCACGCAAACGGAATCCTGCGGTAAATGCACGCCGTGCCGCGTGGGCGCCAACGAGATGCTTGAAATATTGAACCGGCTTTGCGAAGGTTCGGGCACAAAGGAAGATCTGGAATGCCTCGAAACCCTGTCCAAAGTGGTGAAAGAGCACAGCCTCTGCGGGCTTGGCCACACCGCCCCGAACCCCGTGCTCACCGCATTGGCGTATTTCCGCGAGGAATTCGAGGCGCATGTCGAGGGCCGGTGCCTCGCGCACAAGTGCAAGGCCTTCCTTACTTATTCCATTACCGACGACTGTATCGGCTGTACGAAATGCGCTCAGCATTGCCCGTCGGAGGCGATACGCATGACGCCGTATGAAGTGCACAAAATTGATTTGGAAAAATGCGTGCGGTGCGGCGTATGCCTGGATGTGTGCCCCGTACATGCGGTGAAGGTGGACTGATGGCGCACCTGAAAATAAATACTACGGAAATTGAAGCGGGGGAGGGAGCAACCGTCCTTGACGCGGCGCAGCAGGCCGGGGTGGAGATTCCAACCCTGTGCTACCTGAAACAAACAGGCGCGATGACCTCATGCATGGTCTGCGTGGTCAAAGACCTCACCAGCGGGCGCATGTTCCCTGCATGCTCCACCAAAGCCCTCAACGGAATGCACATTGACACCCACGGGGAAGCCGTGTGCGAGGCGCGCCGGGAAATCCTCCGCCTTTTACTGAACGAACATGTGGGCGATTGCGAAGGGCCGTGTTCGAGCATTTGTCCGGCGGCCCTTAACATTCCACGCATGCTCCGATACATTGCAGCGGGCGATCTGGATGCTGCAGCGCATATTGCGAAGCGCGATCTGATTTTCCCCGCGACTCTTGGGCGTCTCTGCACCGCGCCGTGTGAAAAAACGTGCCGGCGCGGTTCGTATGATACACCGATAACCATTCGCCGCCTGCATGGCGAAATATCTGAAAAATATCTGAATAATCCTGCCCTTTCCATCGAATGTTTACCCAAAACCGACAAGACGGTTGCGGTTATCGGTTCTGGCATTGCAGGGCTTTCTGCAGCATGGATGTGCCTCGTAGCAGGGCATGCCTGCCGGGTCTATGAAAAAGCTGCTGTAGCGTGCCCTGCCCTCCGTACGCTCCCTCCGGAAAAACTGCCTCCGGAGATTTTGGAGGCTGAAATTGCCTCCGTTCGTGATTTAGGCGTGGATTTTGTGTTGAACTGTGAAGTGGGCGTGGATCTTCCTCTCGAAAAAGTAGAGCAAGAGTCAGACGCTCTCATCGTGGCGTGTGCGCTTCATGTTTCTCCAAGTGAGAAAGTGTTTACGGCCCAGGAAGACACCATGCTCGTGCGGGCAGTGGGGCACGGCAAAGCGGCAGCACGGCGCGTGGATGCATTTCTTCGCGGTTTGCCGCAGAACGCCATACCACAACCATTTAACTCGCAGATCGGACGCCTTCACGCAGAGGAAAAAGATTCCTATGCCGTGGAACGATTGAACAAGATCGATTCAACGCCTGAATCGCTCCATGACGAGGCTGTACGGTGCCTGCATTGCGATTGCCTGAAGCCGATCTCGTGCAAACTCCGGCAATATGCGGAAGAATATGGACTTGGTCCGCGGTTAAAGCGGACCATGGCCCGGACCCCGGTGAACCCCATCCAGTGCGGAGGCGAAGTTCTGTTTGAACCGGGAAAATGCATCAAATGCGGGATTTGCATTGAAATTACCCGGAATGCAGGCGAAGAACTTGGGGTAACCTTCGAAGGACGCGGCATAGACAGCCGTGTGTGCGTACCGTTTGGAGAAGCACTGGCGCGCGGCCTGGGAAAATCGGCGCTGGAGTGCGTGCGGGCCTGTCCGACGGGCGCATTATCGCTACGAAACGAGGAAGAAACACAATGAGAATCTGCCAGCTTGTCCCCGGCAGCGGCGGCACGTTTTATTGCCAGAATTGCCTGCGCGACTACACATTGGTGCGCGCGCTGCAGCGTGAGGGACAGGAAGCGGTCCTGCTGCCGTTGTACCTGCCGCCTCTCGACAGCAACAATATATTGGATCACTCGATCCCGGTATTTTTCGGCGGCATCAACGTTTATTTACAACAACGTTTCTCCCTGTTTCGAAAAACGCCCCGGTGGCTCGATTGGCTTTTCGATACACCGTTGATACTCAAATTGGCCGCGGCGCAGGAAGGCTCGACGAATGCCGCGCAGCTTGGCCCCATGACGCTGTCGATGCTCGAAGGACGGCACGGGTATCAACAAAAGGAATTCGACCGTCTCATCACATGGCTTGTTCATCACGAGAAGCCGGATGTTGTTCACCTTTCGAATGCGCTGCTTCTTGGGTTGGCGGTGGAGATTAAACACGTTCTGAAAGTTCCTGTTGTATGCACCCTTCAGGATGAAGAGCCGTGGGTGGAAGCCATGCCGTCTCCCTGGAAGGAGCGATGCTGGAATGCCATGGTGGACAATGCTCGATATGTGGATGCCTTTATCTCCACCAGTTACTGGTATGCGGATCGAATGCGCATTCGCATGCACATTCCAGCGGATCAGATCCGCGTGATATATCCCGGTGTCGAAGTGAATGAAGAGCCCGCTGCGGATCTTGTGTTCGATCCACCCACAATCGGTTATCTGACCCGCTTGAACGTGGAACAGGGATTTGGCGCGCTCATCGAAGCGTTTATTCAGCTCAAGCAGGAGGATGCGCTAAAAAATCTCCGCTTGCGGGCGACAGGCGGCAGCACGCACATGGACCAGCCGTTTCTCCATGCCGTCCACGATAAACTCCGGAATCATGGTTTTGAGCAGGATGTGGATTTTGTATCTGATTTTCACAGCGCGCAACGAAGGGACTTTTTACGATCTATTTCCGTTCTTTCCACACCCGCGCCCCACGGAGAAGCGTTCGGCATTCAACTTATCGATGCAATGGCGCAGGGCGTGCCGGTCGTTCAGCCGAATGTCGGCGCTTACCCTGAAATTATCCAGGCAACAGGCGGCGGCGTGTTGTATGATCAAGAAGACCCCCATGGGTTGGCCGATGCACTGCGCTCCCTGTTGTGCGACCCAGAAAAGGCGCGCGCGCTGGGGCAAAACGGACGGAATGCCGTACGCGGACAATTTAACGTCGATCGCGTGGCGCGGGAAATGACCAGAATATATGAACTGGTGATTGCACAGGCCGGGAAATGAAACGTTATAGGTTGATAGTGGTTCTCCTGTTCTTCCTGCTCCTTATCGGAGTAGCTGGAGCGGCCTGTTATGTTTTTCTGCTTCCCCGTACCGCACAACAACTTCCTGCCATCACAAAAAGCGAACCTCCACCACCTCCCCGTAAAAGCGACTGGAACACCTATCATGGCGACAACACGCTTCGCGGTGTGATTCCGGATACATTTCCGGATGTTCTTGCACCGCTGTGGCGCTTTAAGGCGGGAGCCCCGGTCCGTCAAACCCCTGTCATTTATAATCAGAACGTGTTTTTTACCACAGCGCGCGGGGAAGTGATCGCTACGGATCTCAACGGGCAGAAAATATGGTCCCGCGAATTGTTTACCGGTGAAAAACAGAATGATGTTCCAGTGCGGGAACGTCTCGATGCGCCTATCGCCTGTTTTGATGGCCTCGTGCTGACGGGAAGCATGCGGGGTGTGTTGTATGCGTTCGAGGCTGCTACCGGAAAGGACAAATGGCAGGCGCAGATTGAGGGGCCCGTATACGGATCCGCGAACTATCTGCACGGCCGTGTGTATGTGCTGAGCCGGGCAAGCGGCGAACTCCACTGTCTGGAAGCAGCGTCCGGGCACATCCTGTGGAAATCCGAGGCGATTGAGCGCTGCGATGGATCGCCGTCGGTGTCCGTGGAAGCAGTGGTCTTTGGGAGCTGTGCCGCCGCGCTGCATGTGTTTTCACCGGATACAGGAAAGCGGTTGAGGAACATCGAAGTCGGTCAGGACTCTCAGGTGGCGGGAGGCGTGGCGCTCGACGGGAAATGGATTATTTCAGGAAGCCGCAGCGGTAAAGTGCTTCAGGCTGATCTTCAGACCGGCGCGGTGTTGTGGACCAATACCGACAATGATACAGAGGCTTTCTCAACACCCGCCATAACAAAAGAATTGGCAGTGGTATCCCACAACGACGGAACTGTTTTTGCGATGGATCGCACGACGGGAAAAATACGCTGGCAGTTTGACACAAAGGGGTATCCGACCTCCGCGGTAATTGCCGGGGACAAGGTGATTCTTGGCGCTGATGGCGAACTATTTATGTTAAAATTAACGGATGGTTCCAAAGTGTGGTCGTTCAAGGTGAGCGATGAAATAACCTCGCCCGCCGTAACCCAGGGATTGATCCTGGCGGGAAGCGAAGATGGAACCGTGGCCGCCTTCGGCCCGGCGCCGGAACAGGAAGGAGCCGCACAGCCATGAACAGCGAAGATCCGGTTATCGTATTGAAGGGAGTCTTCAAAGACTATCCCGGAACGCCTGAGCCGGTGAAGGTGCTTCACGATATTTCGCTCTCCGTCAATTCCGGGGAGCGCCTTGCCATTGTCGGCCCTTCCGGCTGCGGCAAGAGCACATTGCTTAATCTTATGGGGACGCTGGATGAACCCAGCTCTGGTCAAATCCTGTTCAAGGGTCAGGATGTATCGAAACAGTCTCCTGCCGGACTTGCGGCGTTGCGCAACCGTGAAATCGGATTTGTGTTTCAATTGCATCACTTATTGCCGCAATGCACCGTTCTTGAAAATGTGCTGGTGCCTGCGTTGCTCGTTCGTGAAACGGACGGGTTCCAGCAACGTGCCGCGTATCTTCTGGAATGTGTCGGGCTCAAGGACCGGCTCGATCACCGCCCCGGGCAGCTTTCGGGGGGCGAACGGCAACGGGTGGCGGTCGCGCGCGCGCTGATCAACCGCCCCAGCCTCCTGCTGGCCGATGAACCCACCGGCTCCCTGAATCAGGAAAGCGCGGAAGAACTGGTGGACATGCTGCTGCACCTGAATCGGGAAGAAGGCATGGCTTTAGTGGTGGTAACCCATTCGCAGTCCGTTGCGGGGCGCATGGAACGGATGTTGGAAATCCGCGGCGGCACGCTTGTGCCGAGAGAATAATATTATGTCGTTTGTTCGCCTGATTACGCGCGGTCTGACGTATCACCGGCGCTTGCACGCAGGGCTGCTCCTGGGCGCCGTGCTCGCGTGCGGCATACTGACCGGTGCGCTGCTGGTGGGGGATTCCGTCGATTATTCGCTGCGCGCGATTGCCTCGGCACGCCTCGGGCACATCCAGTACGCCATGGAGTGGCGAAACCGTTTTTTCGGACACGCCCTCGCGCAACGACTGCAGGAAAAAGATCCGCGCATTCGAGCCTCAGCCCTCTTATCGCTGAAAGGCATGGCGTCACTGCCACCGGACCGCAAACAAGCGGGAAACCAGCTTAACAATGTTCAAGTGATTGGCGTGAAGGCGGATTTCTGGGCGTTTGCGGAAGAAACTTCGTTTAAGGTCGATCTGGGACCGCAGGAGGCCGCCATCAATGAAAAAACAGCTTCCGCACTGGGCATAAAGCCGGGCGATGATCTCCTTCTTCGCATAACAAAGCCTGGAACGATGCCGCTGGACGCTCCGCTTTCCTCGCGCGAGCAGGAACAGACCGTCAGCAGCCTGGTTACGGTAAAAGGGGTGCTTTCTGATGCTCAGTTGGGCCGGTTCAGTCTTGCAACGAATCAAACCACCCCTTTCAATGTTTTTGTCAATTTCACCTGGCTGCAGGAAGAAACAGAAAAGGCAGGTCTAGCCAATCTGATGGTAGTGAATGGCGGCGTTCCCCAAAAGGATCTTCATCATGTATTGGCCCAATCGTGGGATCTGGAAGATCTTGGGTTGCGCCTGAGAACGAGTTCCTTGGATTTTGTCCAGCTCGAATCTTCGCGTATTTTCATTGACGAAGAAGTGCTGCGCGCAACCCAAACCATCCCCGGTTCAATTTCAACACTGACCTATCTCGTCAACTCAATTTCAAAAGGCGATCGCATGACGCCCTATTCTTTTGTAGAGGCAGGTGCCTTTGACTCAATTTTGAAGGACGACGAAGTTGAGATCAATATGTGGCTGGCGGCTCAGCTTCTGGCAACGGGGGGCGATACCGTAGATATGGCCTATCTTCAATTGCTTCCGGACAATACGTTCGTGGAACGAAGCCGTTCGTTCAAAGTTCATGGTGTGGTGCTTACCACAGAAGCATTAAATATTGAACGAGAGCTTGCGCCGCTTTTCCCCGGCCTGAGTCAGGTGGAGAGTTGCACGGATTGGCGCATCGGCATGCCCATGGACGAAGCGCGTCTTGCTGATCCCGCCAATGAGTTGTACTGGAAACAGTATGGCCAAACCCCAAAGCTGTTTACCACGCTCAAAGCGGGCCAGGAGATGTGGGGCAATCGTTTTGGTGACGTAACCGCCGTGCGATTTCCGGCATCGATGAGCGAATCAGAAGTGCGTCAAACGCTCCGCAAGGAGATCGCTCCTGAAAAGGAAGGCCTACAATTTCTTCCGGTAGGGAAGATGGCGCTGGATGCAGTAAACCAAGCCATCGATTTCGGCGGACTGTTTGTCGGGATGAGCTTTTTTCTGATCGTGGCCGCGCTGGTGCTGCTGGGACTTCTATACGTCTTCGGCCTGCAACAGCGCACGCAGGAAATGGGCATTCTGCTTGCGCTTGGATATTCCCGGAACCGCGTTCGCGCCCTGTTTTTCCTTGAGGCGTGTCCGACCGCCATAGTGGGTGCGTTGTTGGGCGCATTCGCCGGAATAGCCTATGCGCGGCTCTTATTGGCGGCCATCGCGTTTCTTTGGCCGGCTGCCGTTGCCGGAACTGCCATTGGTTTTCATATAAAAGCATCCACCCTTTTAATAGGAATCTTCGCCGCCACACTGTTTGTCCTGCTCGTCGTACTGGCCGGAATCTGGCGCGGCACGCGCCTTTCGCCCCATCAGCTCCTGACCACGGACTTCGCAACGGCCACTATCCATCCGGCGCGGCACAGGCGCATATGGATTTTCCTGCTATCCACCATTGCCCTGTTTTGTGCAGCGGCCACCATTGTGTATGTATGGAAGACAAAACCGGAATCGATGGTCGAGCCCTTCTTTTCCGTGGGCACATTTCTCCTGTTGGCGGAACTCGGCTACTACGCCAGCTTTTTGGGATATCTTGCACGCCGTCCGACGTACCGGCATCCCTCCCTATGGAAAATGATCCTTTCGAATCTTGCACGCCGCCGCGGGCGCAGCCTGAGTGTTGCCGGGCTGACCGCATGCGGGTGCTTCCTTGTGTTTGCCGTATCGGCCATGCAGGAAAACGTGGCGTTGCACGCAACCGAGCGCAGTGCCGGCACGGGCGGTTTTGGAATCTTCGCTGAAACCACCGCGCCCCTGATGGGCACCCCCGAAGATCTTCTTAAAACCCTCGGAACCAAGGCGGTGCCACTGAGGGTTCGAGATGGCGATGATGCCGGCTGCCTGAATCTGAACCATGCGCTGGCGCCCCGGCTCTACGGCGTGGACCCGCACCAGCTTTCACGCCTGGGCGCATTTGTTCCGCAGCCTGGTGAAGACACCCTATGGAAACTGCTGCAACAACCTCTTCAAGAGGGAGTGGTACCCGCATTGGCCGGCGACAGTGACACCGCAATGTGGGGGCTGAAGAAGAAGACAGGTGTTGCGGATGGAGACGTGCTGCCCTACCATGACGAATCCGGCAAGAAGTTTACAGTAAAGCTGGTGGGCAAACTTCCCATGCGTCTGTCGGTCTTTCAGGGTTCGCTCCTGATTTCAGAAGATGCCTTTACCCGCCTCTTTCCTTCTGAGGCTGGTTTCCGCACATTTTTGATCGATACTCCTGCTAACAAGGCGCAAGAGACGGCAGAGCGGCTAAACAGGGATCTTGAACGATTCGGAATGCAGGCGGCGCCTGCGGTCAGCCGCCTGCATGAGTTCTATGCCGTAGAACAAACGTACCTCTCCATGTTTCTCCTGCTGGGCGGATTCGGTCTTATCCTCGGCGCGGGGGGAACCGGGATCGTGGTCCTGCGCAATGTGTTTGAGCGGCGCAGTGAAATTGCGCTTCTCCACGCGCTGGGCTATGAGCGGAGCATCCTCTTAAAAATCTTGTTGGCGGAACACGGTGCGCTTGTCCTCGCCGGAATGCTGTTGGGCGCCCTTGCCGCCGCCGCCGCCATCCTGCCGCTGATATTGCTTTCCCAGACCACCGTCTCACCGCTGGTTCAAGCCGTTCTTTTTGCGGTAATAGTGATTTCCAACCTTGTCAGCATATCCGTCATGGTGCTTGTGGGTCTTCCGCAGAATCCAACACCCTATCTGCGCGAAGAATGATTTTCTGTATGAATGCGGGCCAAGTTTGCTCTTGCCGTGTCGAGATCTGCACTATAGTATGGTTGCAGCCTGGATTGCGGACGGTGTGGAAAGTTTGCATGCGGGAGGGCGAGGCTCCCGCCGAGCCGTCAAAAAAGATCAGGATCAGGGACGTTGAACATGTGGTTTGGATGGTTTGTCTTACGGCTCGGCAGGAGCCTCGCCCTCCCGCATGTTATTTTATGAATTGCCGCAAGACGCAATCGGCAACCTAAGGTGACCATGGGTAAAGTTTTGGAGTATATGGAATGACGGCGCGCAGTTTGTATGGACTCTTGGGGATATGTTTACTGTTCTTAAACATTTATGTGCACGCGGATGAAAACTGGCCGCAGTGGCGCGGGCCTACTCTGAACGGCACCTGCACCGCCACGGGACTGCCCGATACCTGGAGTGAAACGGAAAACATCCTCTGGAAGACGGAATTGCCTTCCTGGAGCGGGAGCACCCCCATTATCTGGGGCGGCCGGATCTTCTTAATGTCTCCGTCGAAAGTGGATGCGAATTCATCCGCCGATTCCAAAGAAAAAGCGGCGGGCGGTCCCGGCATTCTCCTGCTGTGCATTTCCAAACCGGACGGAAAAATCCTTTGGGAGCGCGAACTCGACACCGGCAACAAGCTCAATTTAAAAGGGAACAATTCATCTCCGTCACCAGTCACGGACGGCACACATGTCTGGGCCGTTACCGGTAACGGCACTGTGACTGCATTGACGATGGACGGGGAAGCCGTCTGGACGAAAAATCTCCAGAAGGAGTATGGAAATTTCGGGATAAATTTCGGCTATGCCTCTTCCCCCTTGTTGTATAAGGACCGGCTCATCCTTGAAGTGATCCAGGGGTATACCACCAAAGACCCGTCGTATGTCATGGCCTGTGACACGCTGACCGGCAATGTGCTCTGGCGGGTCGAACGTCCGACGGACGCGGTCCTCGAATCTCCGGACGCCTATACCACGCCCACGCTGCTGCAGTATGAAGACAAAACCCAGATCATCATCTCCGGCGGGGATTACGTCACGGGGCATGACCCCGACACTGGAAAGGAGATCTGGCGGGGCGGCGGATTGAATCCAAGGAAATTTGACCGCAACCGGTTTGTCGTTTCGCCGGTAGCGGTGGACGGGATGATTTATGTTGCCGCCTGCAAGAAACCCGTGGTCGCGTATCGTGCCGGCGGCACGGGGGATTGCACCGCCACCCATATCGCCTGGACCTGGGACAAAGCCTATGCTCCCGATGTGCCCACGCCCGCGTGCGATGGCGTCTATTTCTATATGGTGGGCGATCAGGGCGTGGTCACGTGCCTTAACGCCAAGACCGGTGAAGTGATCTGGGGCTCTGAACACACTGCCCCGGGAATCGTAAGCGCCTCGCCCCTGCTGGCCGACGGCAAACTGTACATCACAAACGAAGAGGCCGTCACCACCGTGCTGGCGGCAGGCCCGGCATACAAAGTGATTGCCACCAATACCCTGCCCAGCGAGGGCAAAACCTTGTCCTCGTTCGCGGTTTCGGGAAGCAATCTCTTCCTTCGGACGCCCACGCACCTCTATTGCATCGGAAAGAAGTAAGGACAACGCAACTTCGCCACGGACACCTCATCATTCCAGCAGCTTGCGCCGTGCGCACCAATATTGCCCGGATGAAGTAAGTTTTGAAGACTAACAAATGTCCCCTTTACAATAAGCACCCCTTGAATCCGGGCATGGTCGAAAAAGAAAGGCATGAAGATGAAAATGACATGCATGACTGCCGCAGTGGCAACCTTCGCATTCCTTATTAGCATGGCCTATGCCGGGGACTCGCCACAATTCCGTGGACCCAACCGCGACGGAATTTTTAACGAACAAGGACTGCTGAACGGGTGGCCGGAAAATGGTCCCACGGTAGTATGGGTCGCAAAAGGGATTGGCAGGGGATTCTCCTCAGCATCCATGGTGCAGGGAAAGATCTACGTGACGGGTATGCTGAACGCGGACGATGGTTATCTTTTTGAATTGAATGACAAGGGTGAAATTCAACGCAAACTCCTCTTCGGAAAAGAAACCCTAAACAAAGAAGCGCCCGGCACACGTTCTACCCCAACGATTGACGGAGATCTCGCCTATTTCGTTTCCGGCCTCGGAGTGGTCTATTGCATTGATTTGACCAAGGGCGAAAAAAAATGGGAAGTGAACATCCTGGAACAATTCGGCGCGAAAAATTCCATGTGGAATCTCGCCGAATCGGTCCTGGTGGATGGCGACCGCGTCATCTGCACGCCCGGCAGTGGTAGTGCGGTCTTTGCCGCGCTGGAAAAAATGACAGGCAAAACCATCTGGACGACCAAGGGGCTGTCGGACAGAACCGCCTATTGCTCCGCAACAATCATCAACCATAATGGCCGGCGCATCCTCACCTCATTCACCGGCAGTTATGTGGTCGGCGCGGACGCGGAAAACGGCCAGTTGCTTTGGACCTACGAACAAAAAACGCCATGGAACATTCATGCGGTGACTCCGTTGTACAAAGACGGGCTGCTGTATTACACGGGGGGCGACGGCGTGGGCGGCGGAGCGCTTGAACTTTCCTCGGATGGTTCGTCCATTACCTCCAAATGGACCGACACCAACCTGGACTGCATCCACTATGGCGTGGTGCTGGTGGATGGCTACCTTTATGGGACGGGAAATAAAAGCGGCGGGAAGTTAGTCTGCCTGGAAATGGCCACGGGAAAACTCATGTGGAGCACGAGAGAGGTGCGCGAAGGCATGACCGTCTATGCCGATGGCATGCTTTATGTATATGAAGGCCCGAAATCCGGCATTGTCAGTCTTATCAAGGCCGTGCCGACCGGATTCGAACGTACGGGCAAGTTTACTGTAACTGAAGGCACTGATCAGCACTGGGCGCATCCCACGATTGCCAACGGATGCCTCTATCTCCGCCACGGCGACGCCCTCATCGCCTACGATGTCAAGGCGAAGTAGTGCTCACAGGCAATTCATAGCACACGGCTTCTTCGGCATTTCTGACGAACAGTTTTCCGTGCGCCACCACGGGGTGATTCCACGTCTTGCCGGAAATGGCCTTAAATCGCGCCATCTCGTTGAATCGGTCAGGGATTGCCTGAATCAGAACCACTTCCCCCGCTTCGCTCAACACCAGCAGTGTATCCATGTCGTCCAGAAGCAACACCTGCCCGCCATAGCGGTTCCCGTCCCATTTGCGATCGCCCGTCTTGATGTCAATACAGGCAAACCGGTCTCCGTCGAATCCGTAACAATATCCCTTGTGCAACACGGAGTCGTTGAAATACGGCCGGAATTTCTTGGTGGTCCACTCACCCTGGATGTCCCAGGAAGCGTCCTTTTTCTGGATGCGCAACAGCCGCGATCCCAAAGAAAACGTCGTGCCCACCATAACCAATTCATTTGATACAAGCAGCGGCTGAACGCAACGCGGGGTAGTTTTGATCTTCCACGGATGTTCCCAAAGAGAAGCGCCGGTCTCAGGCACAAACGACTCAATGCCAAAATCACTTGTCATCAATATCTGGGGAATGCCATCCAGCACGGCAAAGTGCGGGGAACTGTATACCGGAGATCCGTGGCCCGCGCGCCACACGACCTCACCGGTCAGGCGGTGGTAGGCAATCGCACTTTTGCCATCCCCCTTCCCGGAGAATGTGATGGCGAGATCACCCGTTACCAGCGGAGAACTTGAAAATCCCCAGGTGGGCACTTTCATCTCTGTGTCCTTGGTTAAATCCCGTTTCCAGACCGTATTTCCCGTGGCGGCATCGAGACACTGAATAATTCCTGTCGCCCCTTGGGTGAATAGCTTCCCCTGATCAAATGTGGGGGTGGCACGGGGTCCCTCGCCCATGGTATCTTCACGGCTTGCATCAACACTGTTTACCCAGACCATTTCGCCAGTCGTAGCGAGGTAACAGGTCACCAATTCCTTGTTGCCGCGTTGTTCCTGCGTGAAAATGTAGTCGCCCATTGCGGCGAATGACGACCAACCCTCCCCAATTTTCATCCGCCACAATTCCTTCGGCGGGGTGCTCCAATCCGTGGAAAATTTCACGCCAACCACATGGCTGTCGCGGTGGGGGCCACGGAATCCCGGCCAATCGCCCGGTCCCGGCCGTTCCGGTAAAGCGGCGGTGTTATGCACATCCGGTATGGGGAGCGTTTTCGCTGACTCACCCGCATTGGCGTTCCAGCGCCAGGACACGTAGGGGGCAAGATCGCCTCCGACCGTATCCACCCGCATCGCGATAAACACTCCCGTGCAGATCAGTATGTAAAAGACCACGGCCCAACGCCGCGCAGTCCACCGAAGCCAGAAAGTGATGGTGAGAACCGCCACCGCGCCGGTCATCATGGCAGGAATGGAATATGCCAGCAGTATCGGCCCGTTGGCCTTCTGCGAAAGCACGACTACGGCCTGCGCGGCAACAAACACCACAAGGCCCGCCATCCGATCCCGCATCGGAACCCGGCTAGCCGCAAACCACCATATGATCAGCAGCACCAGCGCCACCAGCGGCACCCCGGCAAGTCCTATCACGCTTTGTACCGCCGTTGAAGAGAGCAGAGAGAACCCGTAGGCTACGGCAGCATACACCAGTACAATAAGCACCGCGGGCCAGATTCGTACTTGACTCCCATTGTCTTGTTGGTTGTTTTCCGTGTGGGCGGTTTCGGCGGCAGCTTCATTTTGATTCGTTATGTCAGCCATGTTTAACCCTCATGTTGTACCAGAGGCTAGCATTATGAATAGGCTTGATGCGTTACACAACTCGGACTACTCCCCCGTGTTCTGGAAGCCTATCGGAGGGGGCACAGGACAACAACACTGTGGAAGACAGATTTCCTGTAAAACGCTTGCTTAATAAGAAGATGGCGGAGGGTAAGCGACTCGAACGCTTAAGCCCGAAGGCGCCGGTTTTCAAGACCGAGTCGACGTGTAGATCCAAATTGGTTGTGCTTGGTTGATATTGATTTTAATGGGGTTGTGAAGATTCACATTTGGCTTAAACTGGTCTGTATGGGCTTAACTTGGCCGGCGTA
>JAKQOG010000119.1 GCA_029565395.1 Candidatus Hydrogenedentota bacterium
CCCCTGCGGCGATGACCGGTATTACAACAACATATTCACCGGCAGGGCCAACATGCAGGCCTATGATAAAGCGCGCATGCCCGTCACCATGGAAGGCAACGTCTTTCTTCGCGGCGCAAAGCCCTGCAAACACGAAAGCAACCCACTGCTTAAACCGGACGTCGATCCGGCCATCAAGCTGATGGAGCAATCCGGGGCATTCCAACTCGAACTCAACTTCGATCCTGCCTGGGCCGCGGAACGCACCCGGAAACTCGTCACCACCGAACTCCTGGACAGAGCCAAAATTCCCGATCTCCCTTACGAAACCCGCGATGGCACACCGCTGTGCATCGATACCGACTATTTCGGCGCGAAACGGAACGCCCAAAACCCGTTCCCCGGGCCTTTTGAACTTTCGGAGAGAAAGAATCAGATTTTGAATGTCTGGCCGGTTCACATGGCACAGTGAAGAAATTAGTAGCTCCGAAATCTGTTCGGAGATGAACTAGCCATACCTTCTCTGATGGACGATCTTCTCATTTATAATCGCCCATTTGGATATGGGCGTTACTACCGGAGGCTTTTAAAAGATGCAGGGGTGAATTTGCTTTAGAGGGAGGGGGTGGTCTAGCCTTTGGCAGGGAGAATTTGCGCGGGTATATGCGGTAATGGAAAGGTTTTGATTGTGTTCATGCGTGTGACGGGAATTGTATTGGTTGCAGTGTCGTGTGTAACGTATGCGGAGGAGGGGGAGTCAGCGCTGGAGCGTGTTCTGTTTAATAATGAGGGGCTGGTGGTAGATCTTGCGGTGGGGTTGTGGGCGCAACCGTTCCCTGTGGAGTATGAAGGACCGGGTAAAAATGCGCTGCTGGTCGCGACGTCAGATGTGCCGTTCAACGGGATCTATTTGTTTGAGCCGGAGCGGGGGCAAGAGGGGCCGATGCCGGTGTTCGCACCAGGGCGCCGGCTCGCGGAGGGAATGCATAATCTGTCGTGTTCGTATATGGACGGCAAGTGGCTGCTGACGAGTCCCGGGCAAATGTATCCGGAGTTTATGCAGACACAGTTTCAAAACCCGGTGGCGATTCCGCTGAAGAAGATGGTGTATGCGGGACGCGCGAATCAGTGGCGGTTTTTCGATTATAACGGCGATGGGGCATCGGATTTGATCCTGGGGGTAAGCGATTGGCGGGACTACGGCTGGGACAATGCGTTCAATGAAAAAGGCGAATGGACGCATGGGCCGCTGCACGGGTATGTATACGTGGCGCGCAACAAGGGCAGCAATGCCGCTCCGAAGTATAAGAAGCCGGTGAAGGTGAGAACGGGGTGGAAGAAGGTGGATGTCTTTGGCGCCCCGTCGCCCAACTTCGCCGACTTTGACGGCGATGGCGATCTTGACCTTGTCTGTGGGGAGTTTTTGGACAAGCTGACGTATTTCGAGAATGTGGGAAAGCGGTGCAAGCCGCGCTATGCAAAGGGACGTTATCTCACGTATCAGGGCGAGATCATTCGCATGGAACTCGAAATGCTGCAAGTGACCGCGTTCGATTGGGACAAGGACGGGCGCACGGACCTGATTGTGGGGCAGGAGGACGGGCGCGTGGCGTTCATGAAGAACACGGGGGACGTGGCGGAGGGCATGCCGCAGTTTTTGCCGCCGGTGTTTTTTCAGCAACGCGCGGAATATCTAAAGGTGGGCGTATTGGCGACGCCCTTCAGCATGGATTGGGATAATGACGGGGACAGCGACCTTATCGTGGGGGACACGGCGGGCTTTATCAACTTTGTGGAGAACCTCGGGGGAGGCGCACAACCGAAATGGGCCGCGCCGGTGCACCTAAAAGCAGGTGGCGGGATTATCCGGATTCAGGCCGGCCCGAACGGTTCGATTCAAGGTCCGGCGGAGGCGAAGTGGGGATACACCGTCTGCAATGTGGCGGATTGGGATCATGACGGATTAAAGGACATCGTCATTAACAGCATTTGGGGTGAAGTGCTCTGGTATCGCAATGCGGGAACGAGCAACGTGCCCGCACTGGAGAAAGCGCGTCCGATCGAGGTTGCGTGGGAAGGTCCAACACCGAAACCAGCGTGGTGCTGGTGGCAGCCGAAAGGAAAGCAGTTGGTGACGCAATGGCGAACCACGCCCGCGGTAATTGATTGGAACCGGGACGGTTTGAACGATTTGGTCATGCTCGACACCAAGGGGTATCTTGCTTTCTTCGAGCGCAAAAAAGTAGAAGATCGCCTCATCCTTTTGCCCGGAAAACGTATTTTCAAAGATGAAAAAGGGAAATCGCTGCGCTTGAACAACAAAATCGCGGGAAAGAGCGGACGCCGCAAATTCACCTTCGCCGACTGGGACCTTGACGGGAAAATGGATATTTTGATTAACGGCGAGAACATCGATTTCCTACGCAACATTGGCGAAGGGGACTTTCCCGCTCAATTTAAGAACGAAGGGCCGGTGGATTCCCGGGAACTCGCGGGGCACGACACGTGTCCCACGGTCGTGGATTGGGACGGAAACTCCGTGCCCGATCTGCTCATCGGCGCGGAAGATGGTTGTTTTTACTTTATGAAAAATCCGCACCAGAAAGAAATATCGTGATGGTTATGATTTCCCTGGTGGAACGGTCTGAGACAGCACTAGATTAACGAACCTTCTTTCTCCCTGCACAGAAAATGGTGGAGGCCGGTTCCGGCATATTCACCCACCTTGGCTAATAAAGCCGTCTGTTTATTGTCGACTTTCACGCCGGTCTTGGTATAGAGATCCAGCACCGCTATCACCTGGCCCTGATGCTTAAGCGGGATCACATAATGCCCATGGGTCTGCATACCCAGCCACTGGGTGTCATGCCGGGAATCGGTAAAACAATCTTCACACACCAACACTTGGCCCGATTGTGCCGCACGGCCGCACAGGCATTTCCCCAGCGGCACGAATGCTTCGTCATCCAGAAAATCCTGACTGAACTGTCCGCGTGTTTTTATGAGCCGAATCCCGCCGGCAGAGTGATCCATCAGGAAAAGAATCGCTTTGCCCTCTGGATTGCACCCGATAAATCTGGCTAAAAAATCCAATGCGTTGCTAATCAATTCTTCCAGAGAACGCGGTAGCTGTGCGAGCGCTTCCAGGGCGTTTACCTGATTGCGGTTTTCAGCATGGTGGAACGCCGCAGCGGTGATAAGGATGTGAGCATTGCAAAAACTGCATTTCCCCTTTTTCCCGATATGTTTTACGGATATCTTCAAGATATGCCCACAAGAGGGACACGGAAAATCGGTCATGCTCATGAACAACCTCTACACATGCTGAAATCATTTAATCTGCGTATTGCACATTTTTGACTTTGTTTCTTTAAAAAAAATAATTCTTTTCAATTCAAACAGTGGAAAAGTATGTTTTATTCCTGTGCTGAAAATTTGATAGCTCCCATCGGCGGGCCATACACAAAACCATTGCTAGTATGAAAACAACTCTGTTTTCGAGTTAAGATGGTCCGCATTATGGATTCCAAGGAACCAAGCATGGATAAACCACTAACACCAGCAGTTACACACGATACCTTTTCACGCGCGTTTTTTTGGGGCGTGCCATTCACCGTCCCAATAATTGTGGCGGGTCTCACTTCGCTCTTTTACCCTGTGTGCCCGCCCCGGATGATTTGGCTTCCCCTCATCCTCGTCTACTGGGCAACGATCTGGACCTATACTGTGATATATCGCATGAAGCGGGGCGGGGTGTTCACTGAAGAACGCTTCAAACTAACCTTGAAGTTGCAGGGCAAACACCTCCCGCTGCAGTATCTTCTAATCTATGGCCCGCTCGTGTACGCCATCCCGCTTTTTATCATCAATTTTTCCGCGAAACTCTCAGCGGCCATGTATGCGGCGATCATTCTTGCTTCACTCATTAATGGATTTTCAGAGGAAGTGTATTGGCGGGCCTGTCTAGACGATGCGGGAAAAAATGCAGGAGTGCCGGAAAGGAAACGACTGGCCTTCGCACCAGTCGCCTTCGCCCTCTGGCACACGGCATTTGTGATCCACTTCTATCCATGGAACCGGACATGGTGGGCGGCATGGGCCGGGATCATGGCGATGACATGGGTCAGCGGTCTGGTCTGGCTTTGGGTAATGCACCGATCAGGACGCCTCGTTCCGCAATGTGTATATCACGCCAGCGCCAACTTTCTTAATGTTTTCCCGATGCTCCTGATCAACGTGCTGCATGTCTCCTTTTAAGCACTCCTTCTATCGCAGCGCCGATGCTCATCATGCTACAATGCGGCGGGTTAAGTTCGGAGAGGACGAAAACGAGAGGAAACCATTATGGCACGAAGCATGGATCGCAGACATTTTCTGAAGATGGCGGCAGCAGGCGCAATGGCAGGGCCACTTTGGGCCACAGGCTGTACCACCACGAAAAAACCGGCGCCCCGCCCCGCGCCAAGCGAGCGCGTGGTCTTGGGCGCAATTGGCCTGGGCTGGCAAGGTCCGGAAAACTTGGGCAAGTTTCTCTCGTTTAACGATGTGCAGGTGGTTGCCCTCTGCGATGTGGATACGAACCATCTCGCTAAAGTAAAGGGAACTGTGGACCGCACTTACGGTAATACCGATTGTGCAGTCTATAACAATTTCGAAGAGCTGCTCGCCCGGACCGATCTCGATGCCGTGAGCATCGCGCTTCCGGATCACTGGCATGCCATTCCCGCTATTGCCGCGGCCAACAAAGGCCTCGATATTTATGGCGAAAAGCCCATCTCACACCTCCTGCTGGAAGGCCGTGCGATGGTAAACGCCGTGGAGAAAAACAAACGCATCTGGCAGACGGGTAGTTGGCAGCGCAGCGTGGCGGATTTTCACAAAGCCGCGGAATTGGTGCGCAACGGGCGCATCGGTAAAGTAAAGTATTGCGAAGTTGGGCTGTTCGCCGGATATGACGATTATGCCGGCACAAAAGACCAAACGGCCTATTGCCCACCCCCGCCGGAACTCGATTACGACCGGTGGCTCGGCCCTGCGCCGGAACATCCCTATTGCCCTGCGCGGATTCACAAGAACTGGCGCTGGGTCATGGCATACGGCGGCGGCCGTATCATGGATTGGGTCGGCCACCATCTCGACATCGCGCATTGGGGGCTCGGTCTCGACCGCACCGGACCGATCGCTGTCGAAGGCACGGGCGTTATTCCTCCATCGGACGGCGTCTGGGACGCACCGCCGGAATACGATTGCGTAGCCACCTACGAAGATGGCCTGCAAATCCACATCAGTAGCAAATTTCCTGGCGGCGCGAAATGGTATGGCGAGCACGGATGGATTCATGTGGACCGGGGAATTCTCGAAGCCGAACCGAAGTCTATTCTCGATGAGGCCATCGGAGAAAATGAAATTCATCTCTATACGTGCCGCGATCACTTCCGTAACTTTATCGACTGTGTCAAAACGCGCAAAGAAACCATTGCCCCCGCCGAGGTCGCGCACCGCAGCGCCTCGGTCGGCCATCTCTGCAATATAGCGCTGTACACGGGCCGAAAAATCCGGTGGGATTCTGAAAATGAACAAATCTTAAATGATGCCGCCGCAACAGACATGCTTTCCCCCAACTACCGTGCGCCCTGGAAACTGTAACGGCTGTATGCATTCACAATACGTGCTTCCTTTTAGCAGACAAAGCCATAGTAGATGTGTAGTAAAAAAATTCCCGTTTTATTGTCAGAAATATCTTTTTGACATGTATTTTCGAGTGAAGACAGCGGTTCACGCGCAAAAGCAGACATCGAAAAACATTTTTTGACAGAATTTTTTACTTGAACGATAATAAAGTTAATGGCTAGTTGGCAAGAGAAATGCGCGGTATTCATCATCATGGAATTCATGCCAATATCATCTCAGGAGTGAATGCAATGTCAACACAAAGAATGAGTGTTATGGTTGCAACCATACTTGTCGCCATGGGAAGCGCCATTGGATTCGCAGGTGCGGAAAACCCAGTCACGGTTCAGAAAGAATCCGTGGAAACCCTCTCGCATCAAGGAAAGCTCAGGGCCGTGGTGCCGAACGAGGAAACAGTCACCCTCACCATTGCCGTCACAGGTACAGGCTCCACCGCGCCTGAACCTGGAGCATATGAATATTCCGTAGGACAAATGATTAGTATCAACGCAGTGCCAACCAGCGGCAGCGGATGGGCTTTCGATCATTGGGAAGGCGATATAGGAAGTGCTGATCCCGGCTCTATCAACATAACCATAACGATGGACCAGAACAAAACGGTTACGGCCGTCTTCTTGGAAGCGGACTGGACGTTAACCCTCCAGAAAACGGGGAATGGAGAAACTTATCCTGTTTCCGGCGAATATGCCTTTTTCGATGGCGACACGGTCAATGTCAATGCCAATATCATCGCGGATGGCGATGCCTTCGACCAATGGACCGGCGACCTAATGAACGGCACGGATGCGCAAAACGCCTATCAAGAGGTGACTATGGACCAGAATCGCAGCCTCACCGCGCAATTCGTTCCTGGCGACTGGACCCTCACCATCAGCACGGCAGGTTCGGGCATTGGAAACATCAGTCCGGGAATCGGAGTTTTTTCCTATCTGGCCGGCCGCACGGCCTTCGTCAATGCCAACACCTCTTCCGAAAACTATTTTGCCGGATGGACCGGCGATGTGACGACGTATAACCCATCTCTCAATATCACCATGGAAGGCAATAAGGCCATCACGGCGAATTATGCGGAATCAGGCTATGCACTCACGGTGGCGTCGGAAGGGCAA
Source organism: Candidatus Hydrogenedentota bacterium (assembly GCA_029565395.1). Lineage (GTDB taxonomy): Bacteria > Hydrogenedentota > Hydrogenedentia > Hydrogenedentales > CAILVY01 > CAILVY01. Next base: position 6,780 of record JAKQOG010000119.1, read on the forward strand.
GGCTGGGTTGATCCAACGGGCGCCTTCTACCTGGCCAGTAATACGGAACCCATTTTACGGGCTTATCCAGCATTCGGCTATATGTTTTCCGAATGGACCGGGGACCTCCCCACGGGCGCCGATGCCGGTAATCCAGAATTGCCCGTGTTAATGGATCAAGATCGGAGCCTGACCGCCCATTTCGTCCAAATAACCTATACGCTCACCCTTATCCTTGAAGGAGAAGGAACTACCACCCCCCCAAGCGCCCCGGATCCTGGTTTTCAGTATGAATACACGCCAGGGGATCTCGTTGAGATTGAAGCCTCTCTGGGAACGGATGGCTGGGCTTTTAGCCACTGGACCGGTGACATTGGCGGCAATAGCTCTGCCAGCCGGAGCCTGAGCATCGCCATGGACCAAAACCGAACCATCACTGTACATTATGTCCCCGCAGACTGGACTCTCACAATTGGTTTCACGGGAGATGGAGATACATGGCCTGCGCCTGGCAGCTACGGATTCATCAATGGTTCCTATCAACGTATCCTGCCGATCCTTCATGAGGGGGGAGACGCCTTTGATCATTGGGATGGACTGCCCGCCGGACACGATCCGCTCCAGGCTGATCAGACGGTTGTGATTTCCGGCGATTTGAACCTGACCGCAGTGTTTGTCACAGGCGATGTATTCCTGACCACGAACGTGGCCGGCGATGGAACCACAGAATATCTCTCCCATCCCGCAGGGGTGTATGCCTTCAAACAGGGACAATATGCTCCACTGGAAGTCCGTCTGGCCTCTGATTCCTTCTGGGGCGGATTTTCCGGAGATCTGAACACCTATGATTTATCGTATTCTTTGCTTATGGACGCCGACAAGAGTGTCACCTATAATCTAGCCACCTCTGGATACCACCTTGTCGTTAATCAATCAGGGGGCGGGTCGATAAATCCATCCGGAACAATAGGGTATGCGGCCGGCGCCACACCCGCAATTCACGCCATTAATGTGGGAAACAAAGTATTCACCCAGTGGACCGGCGACCTCCCGGACGGGGTAGACCCCTCTGATCCCGATCCAGTCATCCTCATGGACCAGGACCGGACGATTACCGCCACCTTCGAGACCGGCAACTGGTATTTGTACCTTCAGGCCATGGGAAATGGAACCACTGATCCCTCTCCGGCACAATACTGGTTTATGGATGGACAGGCCTTCGAAGTAACTGCCATCCCAGGTACGGATGAATTCAACCATTGGATGGGGGATGTGCCGGAAGGCCAGGATCCTGCCTCCCTTACCCTTTCCGGAATTATGGATCGCAACCGGGAATTAATCGCCATATTCACCCCCAGCACGGTCACTGTGCCGGATCTGTCAGGGAAAACGGCGGATCAGGCTGCATCCATTTTAGCAGTGTTGGGCTTATCCTTGGGCGAAGTATCACAGGAATATAGCGACACAATTCCGGTAGACTATGTCATTTCTCAAACTCCCGAAGCAGGTGTCATCGTGGCATACGGCTCCACCGTGGATATCGTCGTTTCGCTGGGACACTGCTATACCCAAGTGCCGAATTTGGGCGGACTCACTCAGGAAGAAGCAGAGTCTGCATTGGAATCTGCGAGTCTGATCTTGGGCACAGTCACCCAGGAATACAATGACTTTGTGCCGGAAGGGCAAATCATCGAGCAAAACCCGGTGTACGGTTTGGTGATATTGTGTGATTCCCCGGTGAATATCGTTATTTCGCTGGGACACTGCTATGCCCAGGTGCCTGCTCTGATTGGTCTCACGCAGGCTGAAGCGCAAACCGCACTAGAGGCGGCGAGTCTGGTGTTGGGCACAGTCACCCAGGAATACAGCGATCTCGCGCCTGAAGGACAAATCATCGGGCAAACCCCGGCGCAAGATTCAACCGTTTCGTGCGGCGATCCGGTGAATATCGTTATTTCGCTGGGACACTGCTACGCCCAAGTGCCTGCCCTGATTGGTCTCACACAGGCTGAAGCACAGGCTGCCTTGGAAGCGGCGGCTCTGGTCTTGGGTACAATAACCCAGGAATACAGCGATCTCGCGCCGGAAGGGCAAATCATCCAGCAAGACCCGGCGCAAGATTCCGTCCTTTCCTGCGGCGACCCGGTGAATATTGTTATATCATTGGGGCTCTGCTATGCCCAAGTGCCAGACTTGGCTGGCCTCACGCAAACAGAAGCGCAAACAACCCTGGAAGCAGTGAGCCTGACCCTCGGAATGGCAACCCAGGATTACAACGATCTCGTTCCGGAAGGGCAAATCATCCAGCAAAATCCAGCGGCGGGTTCGGAGGTACCGTGTGAAGCCGCTGTGGATATCGTCGTGTCCCTTGGCCCCTCGTATGATGGATTGCTCATGGTGGATCAGGATGGCGACAGCCTCGTCAGCCTTTCTGAACTATTTCGGATAATCCAATTCTACAATTCTGATAGTTTTCACTGCGACGCAAGTACCGAAGACGGGTACGACATCGGCCCCGGCGATACCACCTGTACGCCATACGACAGCGATTACAGCCCCCAGGACTGGCGCATCACCGTCCACGAACTCCTGCGTGTTATTCAGTTTTATAATTCCGGCGGATATCACTACTGCCCCGATGACGGCACGGAAGACGGTTTCTGCCCTGGACAAGCTCGTTAAGGCATATAGAAAAGAGTACGGGCGATTATTGTGCACAGGAAACCCCCTTGAGGGGGCTTCTTTCTTAATGCTGTTGAGGCGGACGGTGGCGGATGAGATTAATTGCCGGACGTACTCGGCGGATGGAAAGGCAAATCGCCCGCCAGCGACAGCAGGAATTCCTTGGTTGTGCCCGCATCCCACGCCACCGCGCCCACCTTGCTGAAAATTTTCTCGCCGGTCTTGGAAAGAATCATCGTCGTGGGGAATCCGGATATCTTCAACCGCTTAAGCATTTCTTCGGAAATGGTGTACACCGGGACATCATGCGGATACTTTTCAAGAAAGGCCTTTACCTTCTCCGGTGACTCATACGAAATCAATGCGAACGCAACCGCTGGCTCTTGCTTCACCTGGGCATATAAATTCGCGAGATTGGGCATCTCGGCACGGCACGGCACGCAACCGGTGGCCCAGAAATTTAAAAAGACCGCCTTGCCTTTCAGATCGGCAAGTTTCACAATCGTGCCATCCATGCCCTTGAGTTCTAAAGTTGTCAGCGGGTCTGGACCCGCCACATAGGGCAATTCCGGGAATTCCATTTCCGCATCACTGCGCAAATCCATCTTCGGAACATCAGAGAAGCTATCCCTGGTAACATGCCTGACCACGCGCTTCACCGGGTCCATAAGCAAATCATTGTCGGGCAGATGCGCCAGAAACGCCAGTAAAACAACCGCCAACAGGGTGTTACTGGAAGGCCGCACCCAGGTGCGCCGGGAGAGCAACCCGCTGTTGGGGAAAAGCAGTTGCAACAGGCGGAGTCCGCTCAAAAAAAGCACCGGAATCCCCACCGCGACCGCCAATGCCATCGCAATCCCCGGAAAATAATATCGCTCGGTGGAGGCTCGAAGCGTTCCCGACAAAAAACTGCCCTTCCCGCTGGTTAGAAACAAATATCCAAGCGCGGCATTGGCTGTAACGGCCAAAACCACTCCGATCACATGCACAAGAATGGCGAATTTTCTCATAAGACCCTTCCTTTTTCGAATGTGACCTGGAGAATAGCATATGGGAGATAGTGGACAAAATTCAGTGTTCATCCGCGCCCGGACTCCTGAAACATTTTGTTTTGAAACAAGACTTTTAAAACTGTCATAGTGAGAGTGTAATTATTGAAAGATAAAAGGCCGGAACAACGGCTATCGCAAGGCCGTCTGCGAATATGATATGAACTTGGGAACCACCAGGATGGGAGGAAAGCAAATGTTTGCAACACAGAACCGAAGGAAGAGAGGTTTTTTAACAACGATATGTATTGCGTCCATGGCAATTGTCTTGATTATGAATCCATCTGTTGCCGCGGATAATCCGGCCCTCGATCTTCACGCCCGCGCCAAGGAAATCGGCAGCCTCCGGTTCGGGATGTTTATCTGCTGGTCGCTCAGCACCTTTTCAGGATATGAATGGACGCGCGGTGTGAGCGATCCGGCATTCTTCAAGGCTACGGGCTGTGACACGGATCAATGGTGTAAAACAGCCAAAGAGGCCGGAATGGGCTATATTCTGTTCTTGACGAAACACCATGACGGGTTCTGTTTGTGGGATACGAAGACGACGGAATTCAAGGTAACCAACAGCCCGTTGAAAATGGACGTTTTGGCGGCGTTGCGGAAATCGTGCGACAAATACGGCATCAAGCTGGCCCTGTATTTTTCGGAAGGCGATTGGACGTGGTTGAAGGACGTGCCGCAGGATGGGCTACTTCCGGGCAGCCCGAAGTGGGGGGACAAAATTTGGAGTTCCAGTGACCGCCCCGAAATAAAAAAAGCGCAATTGAAGGAATTGGTGACGCAATACGGACCCATCGAGTTCTTCTGGATGGACCATGCCCAGGGCGACGGTGGACTAGGCCACAAGGAGACGGCGGAGTGGGTGCATCAGTTTCAGCCGGGATGTTTTGTCGGATTCAATCATGGGGAGCCAGCGGGTGAATTGGCGATTCGTGAGGTGGGGAAACCTGGACCAATTGGAAACGCGGATGCATCCGTATATAACAAAGAGGCGGAGAAAAATTACAAAGGCTACCTCCTCGCCGAATTCACTTATCCAATTTTGCCGGCACATGATGGCGGCGCTATGTGGTTCTATTCCCTGCCGAAGCATGATGCCCTGTGTCTTCCTGTTGAAAAGATCCTCGAAGACTATGAAGGCGCCGTCAAGTATGGCAATATCTTCTCCCTGGATGTTGGCCCCAACTATGCCGGAAAACTGCGCGATGTGGACGTAACCACATTGCGCGCTGTTGGTGAAAAAATCCGCACGAAAACATTCCATATGGCGCAATAGGCAGAAGTTATATAGAGAGTTTAAAGGGACGGCGGATAAAAAATGAGATGATTTCGTACCAGAGAGATTTTTGAGATAAAAGGAGCGCATATGTCGATATTCGCGGCAGTATTGGTCTTGGCGGGAATGACCGGTGCGGACAAGGCCTTGCCGGCCTTTGAACTGGATGAAGATCTGCCCGGGACGGTCCAATTTTTGGGTTCGGACACCGCCAGAGTATATGGCAAAGAGATCAAAAAATCGTTCAAAGGGGTATTGAAGAAAAATTATGTCAAGAAGGACAAGGATGGATTTCCGGCGGGTTTCTTGCATGCCTCGCCGCCACCCCAAGTCTGGTCAGGCACCTTTTGGACGCGTGACGGCGGTACCTTTTTACGTGAATTGACGTTGTGGGGGCTCACTGCCCATGCCTGTCAAACGTGTGCATGCCTGATAAAGCTGGTGGAGAAAAACGACGCAGGTTATTTCACGTTTCCTGAGTATTTCGCGCCTGGGAAACCGGGATTGGGCAACGAATTAGACGGCACGGCTTCCATAATTATCGGGATGGTCTTGCTGTGGGAACGGCTCCCGATAGATGCGCCATTCCGTGAACAGATTCATGCATTTCTTCATCAAGACGCCTCCCCGGTCCGGTATGTCCTCAAACAACTAGAAACTGCGCCGCTGATCGCCGGCACGGGCGAATTTGGCGGCGGATGCGGCATTCCCGGAGAGCACTGCAACACCGTACAAAATTATCTTATTCTGCTGGCGTTGGAAGCTATGGCCCGCATGGAGTCGCGGGCCGGATTCCAAGACGATGCCGATGCCTGTAAGCAATGTGCAACGCGGCTCATGGAAAACATCGAGCGGTATCTTGTGCAAAAAAACGGTGCGTGGTGGTGGTGTGTAGATCCAAAGACATTCCAGTCTGATCCCGGCATCGTCAATCATGTCATCAACAAGGGATTCGGCGGATTAAACGGTCCCGGAAGTATGTATTCTGATGCACTGGGCTTGGAACCACTCGCGGAAAAACACTACGGCGTCGAGCATAGCGTGAAAACCTTCGAGACGTTATTCGCCGTCCCCCAGCGCAAAGAACAGTTCGATAAATACGGCATCTGGATTCAATTCGATGAATTCCGGGCCGGATTATCTTCCGGGCCCTCTTATGGCGATGGCTATGCGCTTCAAGCCATGTTGCTCTTCGATAAAATGAGCATGGCGGACAAAGCCCTTGCCTGGATGGCTTCCTCCACCCGGCATCCCGTGCCGGAATACCGCATTCCGCGAAAATCACCCTTCCATTTCTACGAACGCTCTTATTCGCCCGAGGCCGTGGGCAAACTCGACTTGGACGTGGGATGCGGCGCACTCAATCTCGTCAATGTGACGGAACAATTGAAGGTTGCCCGGCTCATTGTGGGAGTCGATGACCTCGATCCGGCCTGTGTAAAGCTGTTGCCCCGCATACCGCCCTCATGGTCTGGCCTGCATGCTTCCCATTGGCCTATCTTAACGCCCTCCGGATTACTTCGCGCTGATATCCGCGTTAAACGTACGGAAGAAGGGAAAATCCAAGTTGAAATAAAAATTATCGGCGACAAGGTTATTCCCCGGCTCGACATTCGATTCCCCACTCAGAACGGCTGCGAGTGGCAGACGTTCCGCGAAGTATCGACCCTCTTCGTTCAGAAGTAAGCTCTGTCTCCGAAGAGAGTTTTTATCCCAGCTCGAAGGTGGTAACGCCAAAGATGGTATTTAGGGGCAAATTGGGTTCGGGGCCTTTATAGATGCGGCTGGTTTCGAAAACGGGTTTCATGTCTCGTTTAACGGCCATCGCGACTGCCGCGGCGTTGGGTTCGGGGGTGTCGAAGTACACGGTGCTGTTCGAAGCATGCGCGCAGAGGGCGGATAAGATGACGTCCGCGATGTCGGCATGGTCTGCGAAAAGCGGCCCAATCTTAAACGAGTTCAGGCAGGGGCGCAGCATGCCGTAGCCCACAATGCGGTTTCCATCCAAAGCGATGCGCACCACGGCGCCGGGTTGCCGCACCCATAGTGTAAGAAATTCAGTGCGTGGCGCTGGAACGTGACGTTGATCATAGGCATCCAAATCGGCAAAGGATACCGCGTCGAGAGGACACAAGCCGGCAGGCTCATTTCCGCCACCCGTGCCGCCGTACCGGATGTTACGGTAAAAGCAGCGGAAACCTTGGGTCTCATATCTCGCCAACATGGCGGGTACGCCGTCCGCGCCGATGGTGCGCTGCCCCATGTACTCGAGTGCAGCCGTCCACAAGCGCATTCCGTGCCCCTGCCCGCGAAGCGCGGGACGTACAATATAGAACCCCATGAAACCATACGTGTCAGTATAGGCCACCGCCGAAATACACCCTACGGCCTCGCCCTGTATCTCGCTGATAAAGAAGCCATTGGGATCCGCGGTATAAAAACTATCGGCATCATGAAGACCCGGGTTCCATCCCTCGTCCTGCGCCCATCCAACGGCGAGATCGATGTCTGAGCGGTTCATGCGGCGTATGCAAGTTTGTGCTGATTCCATGAAGTCTCCAATGCGTTATTTTTGCGGGGTATGTTCAAGGATAAAATTCACAATCGGGGTGGGGTCGTCGAGTCCGTGGGGATGATGTTTAAATCCCGGTTTGACGATCACGCTAATGTTTCCACCGAGTTTTTCGTAGCGATCTTTGAGGATGACGGTATTTTCGGGATAAGGGACGACTTCATCGGCATCGCCGCACAGATGGATGATGGGAATTTTCGCGTCCGCAAGAGGCTTAAGAGTATCGATGGGATTTTTTGTGTAGGCGAGGGCTTGTTCTTCGGAATCGAAGTGATAGCAGCGGATCAATTCCTTCCAGTCGTCCGGGCTGCCGGGGCCTTTGCCTTTGCCGCCGGGCCAGCTTTTGAAATCGCATACGGGGTTGTCGCCATAGATGCACGACACCTTATCCGGGTTTGCGGCGGCCCAGTTGTATACATACAATCCGCCGCGGCTCAGCCCTTCTAGTGCTGGCTTTTTTGAGAGGCCATGTTCCTCCGTCAGCAGTTTATACAAGACGGCCCAATGCGCCATGGCGTCCGGACAACCGAAGGTATTGCCAACGTCCATATAGACTAGATGGAACCCTTTGGAGACCAGCGCTACATCCGCCTCCGGCCGGTGATCAAAAAATTCCGCCCGCCAGATCCAGGGTTTTCCAGCGGCCGCCTGTTTTGGTACGACCACCAGGGTATTGCGGCTATCCACCACAAAATTGTAGCGGTCGAATCCGCGCCATTCTGTTTTCGCGCCGGGAAAAGGCGGTTTTGCTTCGGAATTTACCTCCTGCGCGAATATGCTCAAGTTTAGACCACAAAGGAACATCCCGAATAGGATGATTTTTAGGATGATTTTGTCATAGTGGTTGCCAAGTTGCTTTAAATTCAATCTATTTTCCTTTCATTGTGTATAAATACCATTTTAACAGAATCATCCATTCAGGTATGGATAGATAATTATTTGATTGTTAACGTAAATATCGGTATTATCCGCCACCAATTGCCCGTGGTGCCTAATAAAACAATCCGTTTGTGGGAATGGTAACAGGCTGAACACTGAGTATAAAACAAATGGAATAGAAGAAACGCCTCAAGGCGATATTCTGGCGGGAGGAAGAAATAACGTGGGAGCTATGACAATAGGAAAACTGGATGCAAACGGAACATTGCTCAGGAATTTTGTCATGCCGGAGGAAGTGCCGCATGCCACCATCTATGATATGGTTCTGATGGAGGATGGCTCTTGTGTTGCGGTGGGTTCGGGAGGTGCGGAAGGCGCCATTGTGGCCAAGATAAACCACATGTTTACGCCGGAATAAACCCTAAAAAAACTTTGTATTGATATGAGGCGGCAGTTATTCTGTAGTTCAGGAATAACTGCCGTGGTTCTTTGATGGGAATGCCTAAAGTTGCTGGAGATGATTAATGATGAAAAAGGCGTTAACCCTTATATCTCTGCTATGGGGTGCGGGGTTTATCATTGCAGGGATCGTGATGGGAATACTGGGCTATCGCCATATCTCCTATTCCATTTACTTTCTTCTGCCGTTTGTCACGTTTGGCCTTGTGGGGGTAATCCCAGCCAGTCTCCTTCTTTTGATGACCTATGCAAAGACCTGGCGGGGGCGGTTGGCATGGGTTGTCCTGTACGTAATTGCCATTACTGCAATCGTCGAAAGCGTTGCCATATGGAAAAAATATTATGAAATCCCGCGCAATGGCGGGCCGTATCTGGTGTTCTCCGGAGACCCAAAAACCACCATGACCATCTGCTGGGCCGCGGAAAAGGCCGTCCCTGGAAAAATCGACTATGTGAAGGACGGAGAAAGTGGTTGGCTCCACGCGGAATGCGCATCCGCCCACTATCCCAAGGTGCTTCTGGAAGGGCTTCAGCCAGGAACGCACTACCGGTACCGTGTGCCAGCATTGGGAAATAAAGAGCACTCCTTCCAAACCGCACCCTCTGCACCGGAAGATTTTTCCTTTGCGGTCTATGGCGATAACCGACACGCGGGGTTTATTTCCTTTCATCAGTCCGTTCTCCGCGCTATTAAGCGGGAAGAACCGAACTATAATGGATTCCGGCTTATCCTCAATTCGGGCGATATCGTGGAACGCTCCGGTACGGGGCATGGATGGCAATGGCATTCGTTTTTGCGCGACATAACGCCCCTTGCTTCCTCGCGGCCGTATGAGGTCAGCCTGGGCAACCATGAAGCGGGCGGCTCGCCGAAATATTATGAAGAATTCTTCGATTACGGCGTTCCGGATCACTGGCGGGTCCTCGATTATGCCGGTGTGAGATTTATCGCATTATCTACCCAGGATGATCTGGAACCGGGCAGTCCGCAATATGCCTGGCTCGTGAAAACGCTCGACACGCCACCGGCGGATACCCGCTTTACAGTGGTTACGTTGCACAAGCCGCTCCTGACGTATGATCCCCGCGAACGATATCATGACCCCGCATTACGCTCCCTGTTGGAACCCCTTTTTCCCGAAAAGAAGGTGGACATTGTTTTTGCGGGGCATGTCCATGCATATGAACATCATCACTTGCCGGCCTTTGAGCACGTAATCACGGGCGGTGGCGGAGTAATGTTGTGGAACAAGCCCGTGCCTGGGCCGGAAACAGTCAAAACCGAGACCTGCTGGCATTTCTGTGCTGTGGAGGTAAAGGGGAACACAATGAGTGTGCGTGCAATACGGACGGATTGCAGCCTCCTGGACGCCTTTACGATAACTTCCAAAAAGATCTGAACCCTCCCGTATTCACTTCCTGGCCTCAAGTCCCTGGAATATTACGATTTTTTAATGTTTTTACTGTCGTACGGGTAATCTTGACCAGGTACCATACGTCCAGAAGAGAACATAAGGAGACAGGTTATGAGAACGAAAATCTTCTGGGCAGCGCGCATGGCGGCGGCAGGAGTCGCTGCATATATGCTGGCGGCATGGCCGCATGGTCTTCACAAACCAGCATTGTCTCCAACCATTGGCCTGCATGCGAATCCTGCTGACTATGCCAGAATGGAATCAGATGCAAATACCTCGGAGAAACTGGAAATAACCCTTGAGGAATTCTGTACGGCCTATGCCAACATGCAGGACGAGAAATTTGCCCAAGCCGTCCGAAATAACGCCGCAACGATAAACTAAACCTGGCGTTGCTTTCTTTTCCCCTGAAAAGAAAGAAGTCCGTTATAAAGTCCTGATTTCTTCCAATGCCTTCTTCATCGCTTCGATTAATCGCGGGGTATACGTTTCCACGGTTAAAAACCCATTCTGTACTTTTTCAAACGGCGTCTGGCCTTCCCCTATATAGCTATGCGCCTTCATTGCCGAGTTCAATGACTCATTGTCGAGCTTGAGAAGGGCTTCTTCCATCCGGGGCCACGACCAGTTGTTCTTGTAGTTGTGCTGTTTTTGCCAGGTTTCTGCCGCCGCAATAAATGCGGCGAAACTCGCCGCCACTTCTGCTTTATCCATCGGCCGGGTAAACACCGCCTGATGGAACTCTTCCAGTGAAGCACGCAGTCGAAGTTGCATGACGAGGTCGTTGATAAACCGTTTCGGATCGCCCAAAAGGAGTCCTTTCAAAGGACCGGGGGTGATGGATTGGTCCGCGAGCATCTTCAATTTGGGTTCAGCCCCCGCCATTTGCGCCGCATCCGTTCCCGCAAGCGCCTTCCATGCCGCCACAATGCCTTCCCCTTGCCCCGGAATGAGATCATTGGCAAAGTGTACATAATCCGATTCGGCGCACGAAAGGCCTTGCGCCCCGCGCGCGAATGCAAAGGTATTCGGCAGTTGAATGCAATGCGTTTGCGCATTGCCCATGATGCCCCGCGGTCCGGACGATTTTCCCGTGGCATACGCGCCCTCGCCGCCGAAATTCGTCATGGGGAACGATGGTTCACCCTCAATGGCCCCATAGGGAAACGGGAACATCCGCGCACCGTGTCCCATCGCCTCCATTGCGGAGAATCGCCCACCCGTGAGCCCCCACGGTTCAGGATTCTGTTTCTCAAGCAGCCGCACCGTCTCCACGGTTTCCTCATCGGGCCCCATGGCAAATTCCGCCGTCGCATAGTACCGGCAATACGCTTCCCATCCAGCATGCATCCAATACACCAGTTCAATGCCCGGGCGGAGGCGGTCCAGTATATTGCGGTGCGCCATCAACAAATCAACGAATTCCTCATTGGTCGAGCCGGGATAGCCCCCCGGATCGCTGTCAATAATGACAAGACCGTCCATATTCGCCAGCGGACGCAACAGCTTCTCCCGCCATGCGATCATTTCCGCCATTGCTGCCGGGTCGCCGGGATTCACGCGGTAATCACAATAGAAAAACGGACGTTCCTGGAACGCATACTTCGCCGCCGCCTCATTTTTCGCCGCCACATTCGGCGCAATCGTTAGCAATGCCTTCATCCCATATTCTTGATGTAGAATATTAATGACTTGGGCAATCTTTTCGATATTCTCCTTATCGCTCTCTGTAAGCGGATTGGGCGCAATTTCCAACACTGGCCAGATCATCACCGTGTTGTACCCCAGCCTGTGCAGCCCATCGCAATACCCCCGCCAATCGTCCAGTGTCCATGTGCGCGCGGCGTAGGGGTGTTTATACGCCCAATGCTGATGCACATACATCCCGATGATCTTCTCCGGCATGGCTCCTCCTTGATGATCCGCCGCGCCTAATACTCCTGTTGCCATCAACATGCAAAATGTGAGGAATTTCATCCCAAGTGCTTTCCTTGGCTACCGCCACTGCATCAGCGCGGCATTCAACACCTGCTCAACGCGCCTGCGGGGCTGATGAAAATAGCTGATGCCATGACCTGCCAGCATAACGTCCGTATCCTCCCGCGCAAAGCGCCGCAGCGATTCCATGTAAATTTTCTTGTCAAAATCGATGGAGCCGCTCCAACCAAAGTCCCCGCAAAACAGCGTGCCGATTACATCGCCACATGCCACGATCCGTTTTCCCTCCAGCGTGAAAAAATAGGCCGTGCAGCCCTGCGTGTGGCCTGGCAGGTGCATCGCGTGAATCTTAATGCCACATTCCACGAATGTCGCGCCATCCTCGAACGCCACATCCACCGCCACCGGCGTAAATTCCTTGTGATAGGCAAAACCGCAGCATCGCTCATCACCGATGGCCATCGCCTCCGCCGTGTTGCGATGCGCATACAATCGCACCCCGCGCGCCTTCAGTAAATGCGCCGCCCCCGCATGATCCCAATGCGCATGCGTCAAAAAACACGCCCGGATCAACTCCGGATCCAATCCCCAATACCGCATATTGTCAAAAATCTGCGGAAGTGTGGCACCGTTCCCACAATCAAAGAACACAACCCCCTCCGGCGTGGAAATCGCATACGTGTTCCCGTCCTCGAAGCCCGCATCCATCCCGCACCACGTAATGCCGTTCACATCCCCGCCCACCTGATAAACATTGTGTAAGAGCTGCATATAGGCCTCCAATAAAGTGGACACATTATACACCGCCTCACCACCCCGGGAAATTATTTTGACAATTTGTCACCACGCGCCTAGCATACCTTCCATAGGAGATAAAGACCATGAAACAACGCTTTCCAGTTCTCATCCTTGGCGCACTGTTTCTTGGGTGCCTGCAATCACACGCATGGGCTCCCGCAACCCACGCTTACTTGGCGGAACGCTTCACCGGCCTTCATAACAACGATATCATATATGGCTCAATGTTGCCGGACTTTTCTTCCCTTATTCCGGATAATCCAACCGCATGCGCCAAGCTGAATCAACTCACGCATTTCGAATTCGACCGTCTTGCGCCTTCCGACTTCGCAACGGGATTCTCCACCCATAACGGAACCTGGGGCGCGGACTACTATGCCCATCTCTGCTACACCCCCGATCCCGACCCCATCTATTCCGTCCTGAAAATCCAACAGATCAGCGACGAGTTTGGCTTGAGCACGTCGAATGCTGAAGGCATCTTCGAAATGACCATCGACTATCTGGTCCGTCTCTCCGTCGGCCCCGAACTCGGTACGCGCATCAAGAACAGTGTGGAAGCCGCAAATGAAGCAAATACACAGGCGCTGGTGGATGCCTTTGCACAACCACTCGCTGATCGTGCAGGCATGACGTTGGCACAGGCCGAAGAAGCCATTCGTAATGCCATGATCATGTTTAAAACCATGACCGAGGCCTATGGGACGCAATGGGAACAGGACGTGGCCTATCTTCAATCCCTTATTCCGCCCATGCTTGCAACTTTTCTCGGTGTGGACGAAGAAACCGCCGAAACCTATTTCCTGCGCGCCACTGAAATCTGTTCGGATTTCCAAACCGAAATGGACCGCATTGTCGGCATTGTCAGCGTGCATTACCCTCAACCCGAAGGCCAGGAAGAGGGCCTGCCCTCAGAAGGTTCGCCGGAAGAGGGAGAGGAAGAAGGTGAAGTGGAAACAGACCCATGGGACATCAATTTCTGCGCACAATTTCAGGGAATTGTGGACAATCCCCTCCTGGACATGGCAGGCCCGGAATTCCAGGTCTTCATTGAAATGCTCCACCCCAACAATGCCGACATCAACGGCTCGGTTTCCGTCGATACCACCTATGGCAATGACATTCAAATCTTGGGCAATGGCATTCTCGACGCCATGAATGAATTCGGCCTCATCGCGCGGATTCTCAAAGATCCAAACTTCAATAACGGCGTACTCACCAGCGAGTCCCTGCGCACCGCCTGGGAAGCCAACCTCTTACAACTCAAAACCGATTTCGGACCGCTTGCCACCAATGTCCTGAATGTTCTTGCCCCTCAATTGTTTATGGTCTTCAACGCCTACCTCATGCTGGGCGATGGGGACTACACCATCGTCTCAAAACCAACCGAAGAAAATCCGGATCTCCCTTTCATCGCTTCCGGAAACGGCTCCTTCGGGCTGATCGCCGGGATGGTCGCTCTACTGGCGGATAAGGTAACAGACTATGTCCCAGGCGGAATCGCCAATCCCGAACTTGATAAAACTCAATATGTCGACTTTCCCGAACTGCTCCCCGATGGCGACGCCGACGGCGATGGTTTCTCAAATGCTATAGAATACGCCTACTTCACTCCCGTAATCTGCAACACCGAAGAAATAAAATCCGATCCCTCCATTAGTTACGTCGTAGCCGCTCTCAATCCCTATATCATCCCCTTGTCAGGAGAAGGCCTTGACGAAGGCGAAGCTGAAGGTCAAGCCGAAGGCGTGAATGAAGGTTCGGAGGAAGGTCCGGCAGAAGGTACAACCGAAGGCATGACTGAAGGTGAGGGTCAAAACGAAGGAGAAGAAGAAGGCTTGCCGGAAGAAGGCCAACCAGAAGGTGTCATTGAAGGTGGCGAAGAAGGCCTGCCCTCTGAAGGCTTCCAGGAGGAAGGAGAAAATGAAGGCTTTGAGGAAGGTCTGCTGGAAGGACTGAGCGAAGGCGTCACGGAAGGCAGTAGCGAGGGACAAGAAGAAGGTGTTTTAGAAGGTGAAGGTGAAGGCGAAGGCGAAGGCGAAGGAGAAACCGCCAGCCACACCGCCGACCAAAACGCCGATTACCTCATCAGCCTCTCAGAACTCCTGCGCGTTATCCAATTCTTCAACTCTGGCGGCTTCCATTGCCAATCCGGCACCGAAGACGGCTATGCCCCCGGTCCTGGCGATCAATCCTGTACGCTGTACGATAGCGATTACAATCCAACCGATTGGGAGATTAGCCTCTCCGAGTTGCTACGGGTAATCCAATTCTTCAATTCCGGCGGCTATCACCCCTGTGAAGGATCCGAAGACGGCTTCTGCCCCGGACCCGCATAATATCGGCACATTTCTTCAAATCCTGCCTTGCCGGATTCTTCAAGACCATCTCTGTTAAAACCCGGAACCCGATACCCGATACCCGATACCCGGATCTTCATCGCCACCAGGTGAGCTGGAGAGGTTCTTTGGTGAGCGATTCAAAGTCAAGCGAGAAACGGAAAGGACCAGGGATCTTAGAGCATTTTACCAAGAGCGTATTGCGCCCTTGGCGGAAGAAACCCGACGCGGTTTCTTCGCCGAATTGATCGTGTGGAACCTGATAGTTGCTCTCGTGAATAAGTGCGCTGTTGAGCCAAATCTTCATCGCATTCTGGACGCCAATGTTGAGCTTGACTTCCTGGCGTTTGTCGCAGGTGAATTCCGCATACGCATAGGCGGAGGCATGATCAAATCGGGGGTAATACTCGAAGACAGGCGAGAAAGCCGCCTGGAGATCCAACGTATGTTTGTCATCGGCTTTCGAATACCATGGCTTCCAGGAGATGGCCTTATACCAACCAGGATAGGTCGCACTAAAATCAATGGCCTCTTCAGGGGGATAGGCGGTGGCATGGCCTTGCCCGCTCCAGTTGGGGAATTCGCCGATAACCATCCAACGGCGGGTGCGCTGAAGACGTTCATTGCGGAGCCATTCAACGGCTTTCTGGTCCATCGGCAGGGCAGTGTCGCTGGGCACGGATTGCCGGGAAAAATGGTTGAGCAAATTGACAAAGAGCCGATCCGCAACCGGATCTTTCCCAAGATGCTCCATCACGCGTAAATGCGTAAACACGATACAGCCGCTCCCGTAACGGAGGACAAGAATATCACTGCCCCACCATTTGGTCTCCCCCATCATGTAATTGCCGGAGGCGATGGGAATGGTGTCAAAGGTTCCACTTATATCTTCATCGCCCACTTCGAGGAAAGTCTTGCTCGGTATGACGTTTCGATAGGGCTGGCGCATGATGCCGCGGGCGGGGAGTCCGCTGAAAATAGGATGAAGCTTGGCATAATGACACGCCATGAGAAAACAGCCGACGGCGTCTTTCGGCGTGGCCTTAAGCGAATCTGCAAGGCGTTGGGCAAGATCGTTCCAGTCATCGGGCGGCTCAAAGAAGAGGGCAACGGCGCCCCCTTCCGCCTGCGCGAGGATCTGCATGAGATCGCTTTCAGGATAGGCGCGAATGGTATTGCCAAGAGGAGGAATGACATATACGGGAGCCATAAGGGATTCAAGGGTGGCGAAAGGAGCACAGCGATCATGCCACTCGTTATTGGGATCGAGAAGGCAAATGGCGGTCTCCGCTTTTTTCGCCGGATCACAGACATAGAATTCAAGCGTGTTTTCACCCAAAATTTTCATACCCTGCATCAACCGGACAACGAGCTTGTGCATGCCCGCGGAACCGGATGCGGCGATGGAGCCGCTCCAAAGCTCTTTGCCGTGTTTGGGGATTTTTACCGCCCGTTTCTTCTTCCACAGCACCTGATTGGTAGGGCCAATCACCTGCAGGGAAAGATCGGCACGGCCTTCAAGACGATCTTCGTTCGCCAGCAGAATTGTGACGGGGATTTCCTGCCGCGGGACCAGGTTGGATTCGGCAATCTGAATAAGAGGCCGTATCGATCGCTGGACCTGCTTCATTGCCTCAAAAACGGGTTTGGGGCGGCGCCAACGATCGAGGATGCCCGCACAGAATTCATGCCCGGCGTCGCAGAGCTGGGTGTAGCAATATCCCGCAATTTTAGAGTTGCTGCGGATGGCGTCGATGTGAAAACGCGCCGCATCGCTTTGGAGTTCGCGCGCGGCCGCCAAAAACCCGGAGAAACTGCCGAAAACACGGTCCAGATCGCGTTCATGAAACCCCCGTTGACTGGCTTCAAGCATTTTGGCAACAAATCGTGCATCTTTCAGCGAAGCCGCCCCCGCACCATATTGCGCAAGCGTGCTCTCCATGTCTTCGGGACCGCCAAAACCAAATTCGGAAAGAAACACCATCTTGTCGGGATCGCCATTATATCGATAGTAGCGTTCAATATCGTGGTCAACGGGCGCCCGCTGATAAATGTGAAGATCGTCATACTCTTCAAACTCTTCCCGGTAGGAGCGAATCATGCGGGCGGGTTCGCGGGTGGCGTTGACTCCGCCGCTGTCGTCGATGATCAACCGGCTGGGATCGAGGGAACGGGCAAGTTTGCACAGATCATCCTTGATGATTTGCGCACCGCCCTTGCTGACATAGCCTGCGTTGCCGGATTCGTTCAGCATCCCCCATATGACGACGGAAGGGTGGTTGCGGTCGCGGAGAATCATTTCACGGACCTCGTTCTCGCAACGGGTTTTCATGAATTCGGAACGCTTGATCCAGCCGATGGGAGGCTCCTCGTAAAGCAACATGCCGATTTCATCCGCGAGATCAAGCGTGATGCGCGGCGCCGTTTTAATGTGGAGACGAAGCATGTTAAACCCCGCCTCTTTCGCCAGGAGGATTTCCTTGCGGGCGAGTTCCAGCGATTCGGGCGCCACAAGGGAGCGCGGGTAATCCGGCTGATGCAAGACAGCCTTGATGAATAGCGGCCGGTTGTTGAGGCAGAAACGATTGTCCTTTACGGTGAATTCGCGCATGCCGAACCGCACCGATACACTGTCGAAGGTGCCGTCCTCCTGAATCAGATCGGCGCGGAGCGTGTAAAGTTTTGGGGTTTCCGGAGCCCAAAGCTCAAAATCGGGAAAGTCCAGCGTTAGCGTTCCGGGCGCGCCCTGAAGATGATAGGGCGTGCCTTCAATCTGCAGATGCACCATGCCGCAGGCCGGCGCCGTCACTTCCACCGTGATGCGTTTGCGGCGGATATCGGGCTGGACAAAAATGTCCTCTATATACACCTTGGGCTTGGCCTCAAGCCAAACGCTGCCCCACAACCCAGCAAAAGAAAAATACCCGCCTTCCTTCGACGCCGGGAATTCCTTCGGATGGAAATCACCGTAGCCGTTCTCACCATGCGGGTCGATAATGCGCACGGAAAGAAGATTGGCGCTCTCCCGCAGATGCGGCGTGACAACAAAAGAAAAGGGGGTATAACCGCCTTCATGTTCCCCCAGGCGGATGCCGTTTAGCCAAACCTCCGCATAATAATCGGCAGCCTCGAAATGAAGCTCTACATGTTGGCTGGACCATGCGGGGTCAATGGAAAATTCCCGGAAATACCAGCCCACGCCGTCGTAATCAGGAACCCACAAGTCCCACACACTGGGTACACGGACCGGAATGGACTCCTGCCGCGCAGTTTGCGCAAACCACTGCTCCCGGAGACCGGTATCGCCCGGATCCAGGGCAAGCCGCCATTCGCCGTCTAATGAGAGATGACTCCGTACGCTGCTCATTCAACTTCCCAATTCAATCGTTTTATCCGCAAAACAGTGTACCTGTCCCATTAGGACACTTTCAAGACTGTTCCTAAATTATAATAGAAAAAATAACAAAAAAGTATTAATCACCATATCCTTTCAGCGTGGTGCTATCGGACGAATACCCTTGGGCGCATTTCTAGAAGCTTTTCATGCATTACATTCTCAGAATCAGACAATTCCCCAATCGATGGTCTGGATACTTAACCATAAAATCGGCAGCGGCGGGGAAAAGTCACCTAATATCCAGCATCAACAGCTTTATGCCGCCCTTTGCACGGGAACTTTGACAATATCTTTTTCCGGTTCGGGTAATGGGGCGCTTGCATAGGCGTGACGCCCTTTAATTGATTTTTGAGTCCGCTCATAAGCAGCAAGGTACAGAGCACGGACGGAGATTAGTTTATCGCCTTGTAGTTCGGCATGCACGCTCAGAGTGTCATATCCAAAGGATTGAATAAGCGCCATAACTTCTTTGAGTTCAAAACCTATGGGACGATTGTCAATTGCAGACCGGTAAATGGTCAAAAACTCGTCGATACGTTCGGCAACTACGGCCTCGTTCGCGGTTTGATACATAATACAATCACCATTCGGATTATACCATGGCATCGGATTAAAGGATTCCGAATCCTGACGCTTTAATCCTGCCACCGATTCACTCAAAAAGTGTGTTTCCATATAAGCGCTCCATATCGTTCTGCCCAGTCGATGGGACTTTCCGGATCATCGGGATCGGCTTTTTCCGCCCGGAATTCATATAACCGAAAGTTTGGATTAACATATACAGCAAATACAAATTCCGCTGAAAAAGGAACGATAGTATTTTCTCGAATATACCATTCAGATGGCCTTCCTACATAACACCATCCGCCTTGGTTTAACAATCGTACACCGGCAAAAATTCTTCGGGGATTCTCAAGTACCGCTTTAACGGCACGGAAGTTTTCATATTGGACAGGCACTGAAGAATAGCAATACTCAATCAAATCTCCTGGGATAACCACATCCACTGTGCCGTGTTCCGGATCGCGAGGATCCCGGCATTGTATTGAAAAACTCCCGGCAATTAAGAACCCGCCATTAACCTCTATCCATTATATCATTTTTAACCCTATCAGAATTTCAATTTGCAGTCAAGACTGTGCTCAATTTTGTATCTTACACCGCGGGTGCGAGGAGGAAGGTGCTGTTGCACGTTTCAAGGAAGCGCTGTGTGAGGCTGCCCGCCCAGAAGGCTTCGGTGCCAATCTTCCCGTGCGTGCCCAGCACCACCAGATCCGGACAGGTCTGCCGGATGTAGCGGGAGATTTCCCTGAACGGTTCACCGCGGACCACGGAAGCTGTGCCGCGAATCCCGTGTTCATGTACATGTTGCAGCTTTTCCCCAAGGTAATCCCGCGCCTGATCCTCCGCGATATTCAACACGGCCCGTGTCGCGCCGGGCATATATTTCTTCGTCAATCCCTGCATCCGGGACAACGTGGAACAGGTGGGCACCACTTCTAATAAATCCGCGGAGGCCTTGCTGAGCCGCGCCAGTTCAATTCCAGCCTCAACACCCCCCTCGTGCATGGGATCGCCATCCAGCGGAATCAACACGCGCTTAAAGGGAAATTCCGGCGAAAGGGCGTCCATCCACCGGAACAACAACACGGGCGCCGTGCTCTGTTTCACTACCTGGTGCGCCAGCGTGCCTTTGTACCACTGCCACCAGCCTTCGCGCCCGTGTGCGCACATAATGATAAGATCGGGATCAAATTCGTCGGCATGATCGGATACACTGTGCGCTACATCACGGACTTCACGCGCATGCACGTGCCACGATACCGCAGAGACGCCTCGGAAGTATTTCGCTCCCATCTCCTGCAAATAACCTTCCGCTTCCTCATGCATGGTCAGATGATGACCGCCATGGATCTCTCCGGATGTATGGGCCTCAATGACATGAAGCAAGGTCACCCGCGCCCCGGTCATTTCGGCCAAACGCCCGGCCGAAGGCGCCACGGCTTCCGCCATCGCCGACCCATCCAACGGAATAAGCAAATGCTGAAACATAGTGTGCCGCTTTCCTCAGCGCGCTTTACGCCTAGTCACGTTCCCATTAACAGTTGAAACAGCAAAAACATGTTTAATGCAATAATAAGCAATGCCACGCAGGCCGCAATGCCTGTGGTAGCTTTCCAACTCGCCAACGATCCCATTATTGATTTGCGTGCCGTGAACACCACCAGCGGCGCCACCGCAAAGGGCAATCCAAAACTCAATATCACCTGACTGATCACGAGGGTGTGCGTGGGATCGAGTCCAAGCATGATTATAATCAACGCCGGGGCCATCGTCACCAGCCGCCGCAGCCACACCGGGATATGATAATTCAAAAAGCCCTGCATGATAACCTGCCCCGACATTGTCCCTACCGCCGAGGACGACAGACCCGCCGCCAGCAGCGATATGCCAAAAGCATACTTGGCCAACGGTCCCAGGGTGTGCTGCAGCGTTACATACGCCTCTTCAAGTTTTCCTTCCTGAACCAAGCCTGGCTCATGGAAGGCCGCCGCCGCCATGATCAGCATCGCCGCATTCACAAATCCCGCCAACCCCATTGCGATCACCACGTCCGCGATCTCATAGTGGAAAAGCTTGCGTTGCTGTGCCGGACTGCTCACGCGGATGCGCCCCTGGGTCAACGCCGAATGCAAAAAAATCACATGCGGCATTACCGTAGCCCCCAGAATTCCCGCCGCCAACACAAGGCTTTCAGTTAATTGATCCCCCGGAGCGAATTGAGGCCGCACAATGCTGCCCGCAATACCTTTCCAATGAATGTTCGATAGAAACATTTCCATCACATAGCAGGCCGCCACCACCCCCACCAGGGCCGTGATGAGCGCCTCCAGTTTCCGGAAGCCCCGGCGTTCCAACGCCAGCATGGCAAAGGTCGTTACAGCGGTGAGCACCCCGGCTATCCACATGGGAATGCCAAACATTAAATTAAATCCCAGCGCCGCGCCCAGAAACTCCGCCAAATCCGTTGCCATCGCCACCAATTCCATCAGCACCCACAAGATCCATACCACGGGTTTCGGGAAACGCTCCCGGCACATCTCCGCGAGATTGCGGCCGGTTACAATCCCCAGTTTTGCCGCTAAAGACTGTAGCAGCATCGCCATGAGATTGCTGCACAGGATTACCCATATAAGGGTGTAGCCAAACCGCGCACCGCCCGCAATGTTCGTCGCAAAATTGCCCGGATCGATATACGCCACACTCGCCACAAACGCCGGCCCAAGAAAAGGCATCAAAGCGCCAAGCCCTTTCCTGCGTTTTCCGGAAAGCACCTGCACGGCCGCTTCCAGCGTTTTTGCGTCTTCTTCCTGTGCCTCCCCGGCGCGCGGAGGGCGGACTTCTTCAGAACCCTGCACGGCTTCTACTCCTGAACCTAAACATAGTGCCGCTCCCAGGTCTCACCGTGAACCACGTTCAGCTTTACGGAGCCGGGGCCTGAACCGTTTGAACCGGACGAGGCAGCAGTCCTTTCACGGTCACATCCAAAATCCGGTAGACGCCGTCCACGGCCGCGGGAACAACACTTAGCCTCGTATTACCCCAAGGAACAACTTTTTCGTCCTCTTTATTCTCCCGGTGCCAGTGCCCGAACAACAGCACGTCCAGAGGATTGTCCACAAATAAAATGATTTGGCTCCGCATTCCCATCATCGGATCATAACGGTGGGTCAGGCCAATGGTCCACCGGCACGGCTTTAATAGGCGGCGGTACCGCTCCAGCGCGCCATCTTGAGAGCCCAACTCATCCGCTGGACAATAGTCTTTCGTATCAAAAGAAAGATATCCGTCTTGCCCAAATTGGAACGCATACGTCAGCGGTCCGAAAAACCGTTCATAGTGATCCGCGGCGCGGTCATGATTCCCCGGACACACAAACGTGGGCAGGGTGCAGGTGTCAAGAATTTCCACAAACGCAGTAAATTGTTCCGGAGTCCCATTGTCCGTCAAATCGCCTGTAAGCGCCACAAACAGGGCGTCCGACTGATTCAATGCCTGCAAGATCGCGCGCAGGGCATTCGCCGCCGCCTCATTGCGGCCTATGTGCGCATCACTCACATGAGCGATGGGATATACTTCCGGATACGTTTTCCGGACAAATACAGATCGGTTGTTCTGATCCGTGATCCCGCCATTTGCCGCGGCAAGTTGATACGCCCCTTCCGGCGCATCCGGCGGCACACTGCACTTCGCCTGCACCCTCCCGCCGGGCAGATCGGTATAGGCGGCGGTTAAGGGAAATTCCTGCGTGCCATTCATAATGCGAAGATCGGCACGCCCGGTTAAAATAGCCTCAAAGGTCTGCCCCGGGGCGGCAATCGCAGGAATGCCGTTGTTAGGCGTCTGAATCAAGGCGAGGGCGCCATCGCCCCCGCGGGCATAGGCTATGCCCGTCCAAAATACCAACCCCGCCACCCCCCAAACGATGCGTCCGATAAATGCACGTTTCTTCCCGCGGCTCATGATTTCTCCCTTGGCCGCCACGCGGGCGCATATTTATTCCCCGGCTGCGTCAACAGAACACGATGCTCGCCGGATTCCACCGGATAAAGATAAAGATCCGCACTGCCCCCCTGATCCGAAACACACACGATCCATTCGCCGTCCGGCGACCAAGCAGGACTCCAGCAATCATATGCCTCACTACAGGCCACGGGAAATATGCGCGCATTGTCCGGGAAAACGCGATACACCCCCCGGCGGCTCCCGCGAAACGATTCAAACGCAATCCACTTTCCGTCCGGCGACCATACCGGATTCCAATCAGCCGCGCGATGGTTTGTCACATCCGCAATACCCCGCTTGCTAATGACATACAGTTCGCGGTCACCCCCGTCATTCGATTCAAAGGCTAGACGGTCTCCCTTGGGGGAAGATTCCATGGCCCAATCCGCATACCGCAAACTGTCTTTCGTTAATAATTGCAGCAAAGGCGCTGCCTGAGAAGGAGTCAGCAGCAGCGGTTCCGTACTGTATTTCCCCGGTTCACCGGAAAGCCCCATGGCGATAATCCCCCCATATTGCCACGCTTCCACAATAAATTTCTGGGTATCCACGCCCTCCCAGGAAAAGCCTTCATCCGGATTGAGCGCTTTCATCAGACCCAGATTGGGCAGCCAAACCGGGCGCAGCACACCCGCCTTGCCCCCATTCCAAACACTCTCGGTGTTCGATGCCAGGTCATAAACCACCGCATAATGCTCCAAAACGGAATCTGCCGCCGAGGAATAAACCAGCCGCTGGTTGTCCGCCGCCCAACGGGGATAACGATTCCATGCATATTGATGGGTTAGCGTGCGGCTCTCCGAACCGTCCGCCCGCGCCACCCGGATGCCCGTGCCTTCACCGCTCTTGCTTTCAAAAGCAAGCCATTGTCCATCCGGCGACCACGCCGGAGCGCCATCGCATGTTCCGGGCCCAATCCGCGTGACAGATCCGGAAGCAACGTCCATCACGCATACACAGTGCTCTTCCGGATTCGTACCCGAAACAAACGCAATCTGCCCCGCCGGGTCCGCTGCCATAATCAAGCCAAGTAACAGGACTACCACGTTTCCGTCCTCAATTCCCGCATCACGGAGAGCATTTGATCTACGCCTCTCCGCGAAGTATTCTCTGAATACACTAACGCCGCCGTGCTTGCGGCAACAGCGGCGTTAGACATTATATCAACGCATCGGCGCACTTCGCTAATCGGCCCGGCCCCGTTTCCGGCGCAACGCCAAAGCCAGCGCCGCCATCATCATCCCCGCCACCAGCATATCTCCAAAACGGCCCCCCGATGCCGCTGCTCCCGGACCGCATCCCATAAAGGTTATGGTTTTCACTTCATGATCCTCAGGGGGGGCTTGATATGTAAATGCCTCTGCCAGACGGCCCGTACCCAGGTTTGTGGTTACTGTGACGTCCACCGTGCCCGCCATATGCAATGGTGTGACAACCTCCAGGGTGTTCTTGTCAATCGCCGTGACGCGGCCCGATGCAACCCCCCCAAACTTCACCTTGTAAGCCCCGCTGAGCGAGGCGCCCACCACACGGATGGTTTCGCCGCCCAACTCCTGCCCGAAATTCGGCGTCACCGACAGCACTTCGGGGAGATTGATGATGGTAACAATGGGCGATACGGCCTCATCCCCGCCAATATAACTCGTGGTAATGGGTAATACTCGGAACCACCACCGGTCATTGCCGCGCGTGGCTGAAGCGGGGACGGTCAGGCTCCCCGTATATGCGGTGACAATCTGCCCGTTCTTATACCAGTAAATAATGGTCGGGCCTTCTCCGAAAAGATAGGGATCGTCTTCCGCCTGCGGATGATAATAGTCATATGACGCCATCAAGGGCCGGTCATCATCCACTACCCGGTTCAATGCGGCATTCTCACCTGGGGCGCCCGTCGACAAAAGCAGGTTGTGCGCTTCCGGCAGCAAATACACATCGCCTACAATCAACAAAATATCTTGATAGGCGTCGTCGTCTCCCAGCATCGTGCGGACGCGCAACGTATACACCCCCGCATCCGCAGGCGTTGTTTGCCAATAAAACAGGCCCGTCCCATCGCCCGCATCCGCAAATGGAGGATTACCCGTGCCATCCCACGAGGCAAAAAGTATCGGGATTTCCACCGCGCCCGCCGGCTTGGTCGTGGTTACCATAAAGGAGATCAACGCGCCCGCGTCGACGTCCTGAACCGCCACGGGATCTATGCTCAACTGCGCCGGCGCTTCAGGCAACTCGGAAAGGTTATTGTAGAAATTGACATTGCGGAGATCCTCAAACAAGTCACCAGGATTCTGGGGAACGCCCTGCCCGTCCGAAAGTCCCACCACCGCACGCTTCGCATTCAATTCCCTGTACGTGATCCGGATATGACCGCTGAAGAACAATTCCACCTGCACGCTGTTGGGCAACGGAGAACTGTAATCGCCGCTGTAAATATACTCCGGAATTTCCTCATACGTGGCCACCATGCGGTCGGGAAGCAGCCGCGCCCAGGCAGTGCCCCCAATGATCGGCGCCAGGTCCGCGAACAAAAACGATATCCGCGGCGCCTCAAAATGCGCCGCCAGACTTGGGAAATTGCTGTCACTATACGGATCTACCTCCTGGAAGGCTATATAACCGTTCGCCGCAAGAACGATGCCGGAGTAGCGCTTTCCAAAGAAGGGGAACGCTGCATTACCCAATCCATACGCAAACATGCCGTCATCGGTGAACGGCAGCATGACGGGACCACCCAGATCATCCTCCATCGGAACCGGGAAATCCACCACGCCTTTCATAATAGTCGCTTCATAATCGGAATAATCATTGCCCCCGGAAACCGCACCGCCGAGCGGCGGGGATCCCACCGGCGTAAAGGTGATCTGGGTGTACGCCAGATCCAGCTTCGTGGGAGTATACGCGCTATTAAAGGATTCGGTGAGCACTTTGGATGGCTGCGCTCCCACCGTGGCACGGGCATAGGCCATTTGCGGGAAACCCGAATTCATATTCGCGAACAGCGTGTAATAATAGGTTGTGCCGGGATTCACCGCCTCATCCAGGTACTTTTCTTCACGCCCTTCATATAACTGCGTGCCCTCCGAGAGGGAGGAGGCATACGCCCCGACCGAACGCACCAGCACCACTTGCGAATACGTATCGGAAGCAGGCGGCGTCCAATTCAACGCAATGACAGCATCGCCGTCCATGGTCGTGGCGGGAATCGCACGGAAACCGCGAAGCCCTTCTTCCAATACATACGGCGGCTCGATTTCCACCGCGCGCGTCGCCCGCACTATGTTAAGCCGCTCATCAAAACTAAATCCAAGATTCGCACTGGCCGCCCCTAATACGAAGTAATACATATAATACGTCGAATACTCCGGTAACAGATATTGACAGGCATATAATAAGTCGGCCGTGCGATCAATGCCCATCCCCGTGACAGATTGTCCGTTAAAGGTGTCGCCATCCGTCAACAAATAGGTTAGCTTATTGCCAACACCACTATTAATATGAACCCCGCCACGGTCATACCAATACCATTCAGGATCAATAAAATATGGGCTGTTATACCGATCCGGATCGCCAAATAGAGTGGGATCCTTCAAATAACGATTACCTGGGAAAGGTTGACTTGGATCAAATAAAGAAGCGGGCAGATCTTCTCCATGAACCCATCGCATTGCAGCAGAATCATTGCCCCTGCCATTGGTCAAGTCCACAAATTCGCCCCATGAATCAGAGAAAGACTCATTGATCGCCCCGGATTCGCCCAAATAAATCAGACCGGAAGTATATTCTGTAACTCCATGGGTAAGCTCATGTGCTGTTATGTCATCGGTTCCCCAGTCAGTGCCAAATTCCATATAATCTCCCATCCAATAGGCATTGTCATAAGGGAAACGGACATAGGCAACAAGCTCACTCCCCTCATCATCGTAGCTATCCCGTCCGTGATGAACAAAATAAAAATCGTACGTGTCGCCCAAATAATCATAAACATTATCAACATCCGTGATACCTGCTGCCGGATCTCCTTCCTCGCGTGCCGGATCAGTCGGTACTTGATAACTGTTGTTCATGTCATAAATCTTACGTGCTTTCGCATTCTCAAGCAGTGAATAATGAAACGTCAATTCACCCGAATGCGCGTCAATAAACACATTCTCCCGGACCTGTTCGGCGCCTTCCGATACTAGAATCATCCGCCATGCCAAATGCGGCTGCCCTTCCATTCCCAGCAGCGTCGGACTGTAAATGACCAGTTCCGGGCCTTCTTGCACCGTCAATGCATCTGCCGTCACCGTCCCCAGGGCCGCAGCCAATTTATTCTTTGCCGCGGTTATGGCATCCGCTTCGGCAAGGTCGGGGGTTAATGAAACACCGTTATAATCCAGCGGGCGCGTATCCCGCAGAATCTCGCTCGCCACATTCTTAATGCCGCCATCATCATTCACCTGCACCACCATCGATCCCGCAAACACCAGCACGCCGCCATAACTCTGCTTCAACCGAACATACGATTCGCCCAAATGCGTCTGAACATTCTTTAAGGACAGCGCCACATTGCCGCTTATCACGCCGAACGCTCCCTTGTGCGCCTCGACAAATGCGCGCGCCGATGCTTCCGCGCCCGCCCCCTTTGCCACGCCCGGATTGGCGAAATAACCTCCCGGAGGCGCGCCAAGAAAACGAAGGTAGCCTTCCTCGCTCGTGAACACTGCCGGCGGCTCCGTTGCGCCGGGCGCCTGCAAGGCCCTGAACACTTCCGCAAGATCGTTCGAATTTGCGGCAAGCGGCTGGCCAAAGGCCGCTGCGGCTACACAAAGGCTGAGAGCTGTCAACGCTGCAACCTTATTCGCGCGCATACATCCTCCTCACTTCTGTGCGGCGATTACGCCCCACCTAGTTGATACTCGTGGCACACGGCTCCTCCGTCATGTCACTATATGACACAACAGCACCAGGCAGGCTGCTGCCCTCCCGGCATATAAGCACATGTCTCCTTATTTTAAGCCTTGTACAACAACACGATAGGCGAAGTCAAGGAAAACCTTCGACGCCCCATGTTTAATGCGAGTAAACTGCGAATAGTGGTACAGCCCAAAACGCCTCAAATTAAGCCAGTTCCAAATTCTGCCGATAGACCGGATAAGCGACGGAGATGATATGACAATGGTGATGGGAATCCAACAATCAACGCCCCAAATCGCGGCTGTCCGCACGGCCAAAGAATTGCATAAACCTGATTCGCTCAACACGCCAGAAAAAGTCCACTGCGATCCCGGCGCGGTATTTGACGCCATTGACCTCGCGTTGGATCTCAGCCACAACGGCCCCCGTGACCTGGCGGGCGCCGTGAAAAAACTTTCAAGCGGCGAATGCGAAGAATTCCTGACAATGCTGGCGGAACTGTTGCAGCAGGGCGTTATCGGCACGGAAACCTTGGAAGTTAATGGCGAACCCTATACATGTTATCTGCCCACCCGTCTCGGTGATCCGCGCCTCATGCACGCCAAACCCTGGCGCAGAAATACAAGCCTTTCCCTCAATGTCACCGCCTGACATTCAGCGGGTTCATGCGGCAACTAGGGTTGCTTCTGCCCTGTTTCTTGAATACCCGCTGCCATGCCTTCCTCTTCCGCAGAAAGCGCCTTCTGTTCAAACGGTTCATCCACCAGGCTAAAAATACGCTGGGCACTGCGGCGGCAACTTTGCAGCGCCTTCCGCTGATCTTCAGTGAGTTCTCCGAGTTCCTCGTTTAACAACATCTCATGAAATCCAAGAATCGCAGACAGCGGAGACCGGACGCGTTGCGAAACCGTTTTGAAGAACGCGCTGCGCAACTGGTTCACCTGCTGCAACTCCCGGTTGATCTGTTCCAGATGCAGGTTGGCCTGCCGTGCCGCTTCCTGCAACGCCTTCTGCTTGGTAATGTCATGCAGAATCGCCACAAAGAACCGCTGATTGTCCCGGAAAAAGGCCCGCACCATGGCGGCGGCCGTCCGCTCGTCCGCATCCGCGGTGATCACCAGCACTTCGCCCCGGTACTCCCCTTGAATGCGCAAATTGGCCAGGCGGCTGCTCAGCGAACCATCGTCAAAAATAAACGTCCGGAACCGCTGTCCAACCAGGTTGGCCCGCGAAAGGCCTAAAAATTCACACGCCCGCTCGTTCACATCCGTGATGAATTCATTGTCGTCATACACCACGATCGGCTCGGCGGCGCTGTCCAGAATCGCCCGGATCGCCGCGCGCGACGACGCCAACGCCTGCGCCTGGCTCTGCGCCTCGATCCGCATCCGCCGCACCAGCTCCCCCAGGATCCGCATCAAAAAGCCCGACAGCAAAATAAAACATAACTGGAGCCCAATCGGCGGATAATCCATGTTGATGCCCGCGAAAAACCAACGCGCCAGCACCGTGAGCGAATACGCCGAACAGCAAATCAATGTCACGGATATCGTGTTCAAAAAATGCGGCTCATAAATGCAATACGCCGCAATAACCAGAATATACACCATCACAATCGGGCTTTGCTCTCCCCCTGTGCTCCCTACCGCCACACACACGTTAACAAGATGTATCACAAAGTTAAGCGGACTGACAAACAATAAGTACCGCTCGGAATAGAATACATAATGCACAAATGCGTTCTGAATAAACGCGGCGATGACCACAATCCGCGGATCCGGGGAATACTTGGGCTCGACGTCCAGCGCATACAACCCCACCACCAGGAAAATAACAAAATACCGCAACGCCAGCAACGTCCATTCAATGGACAATACCATCGACAACCGCGTGTCAAGCGTATCCCGCGGTGTTATGGGCCCCATACGGTCCAGCGCCGATTGAATGCTCCGTAACATAACACTCTTCCCGTTCGTATAGTCACAAATAATTACAACTGCTGCATAGCCTCGACATCGTACCACATCATTCAACACAATGAGCAACTTATAAGAACGGAAGCGCATTGGCGTGCATCCGGAACTCGTCCCTGCCCCCATCGGCCGGCCTATTCCATTTCCAAAAATGGAAAATCAGGAAAAATTTGCGCCTCGCTGTAAAAAACTAGTTGACAAGGAACCTCTATAGGTGTAGTCTGAATATTAGAGTGAAACTGAGGTACACTTGGTGCATATGAGGTGTAGGGTATGAAAAAGGGAAGGATGCGTGCCATGAGCCGTCAAACACAACCCCCAATCAAATCTATTCATTTCATCCTGTCCGCCGGATTTCTCCTACTGCTGAGCGGTCTCCCGGCGGCGAACGGCGCGGATAGCGCCCTCACAATGAAAACCGATCCCATCGGCATCGATTCCATCGAGGAATTGCAATTAATAGGCAATGACCCCGCCTACCCCCTTGATGGAAGCTACATCCTCACCCAGGATATCGATGCCTCCGCCACCGCCGCCTGGAATGACGGTGAGGGCTTCGACCCCATCGGGAACTATGACGAAGCCAACCTCGCCGTCTCATTCACTGGGCAATTGGACGGACAGCGCTATGTTATCCGTAACCTGAACATCAACCGGCCCAACGAGGATAATGTGGGGCTATTTTCCGCTATTCTCGAACCGAGCGCACTCACAAACCTAGGGCTGGAACAATGTAAGATTGTGGGACGAGATAATGTCGGAGGTCTATTAGGTTTTGGTAATTGTTCTATTATTACTGCAAGTTATGTGGCAGGCGCTATTACAGGGTCAGAAAATGTTGGGGGATTATTAGGTTATGCGGGAGATTGTCTTCATATTTCTCAATGTTATGCACAACCTATAATTACAGGAATACGCAATGTGGGTGGTCTTATGGGGCAAACTGCTATGTTGAGTATTCACGAGTGTTACGTTGTAGGGGTAGTCAGTGGAATAACAAATATTGGCGGTCTATTTGGTTGTTCTGATCTTATCCAAATGGAGGACTGCTATGTGGTAACCGTGTTAACTGGACGGACAAAGGGGAATTGTTGTGGTGAGGGAGATCAAAACATAATGATGTTCCTGCAATCAGTATTTTACGACATGGATGTATCCGGTCTTCCTGATGGTTCCATATATGAAATAAATCGAACTACTGCGGCCATGATGCAAGCTGCTACCTATATTAATAGCGGGTGGGATTTTACGACTGAAGATGGGGATCCAGCTATTTGGACGATATTGGAGGGACAGACTTATCCACACTTTATTTGGTCTGCCCCATCTGATGTGCGATATTTCTTGTCAGCAACTGCAGAACATGGTTCCTTCAACATTGAGCCCAACCAGAGCGATTATGCACCCTTCTCTTTAATTTGGTTGACAGCAGAAGCAGATACAGGCTATCGCCTAGCTGGATGGACGGGATCAGACTTTGGGGATATTGCGCTACAGGACAAGAACCCATTACCAGTAATTATGGGTAGCAACCGAGAAATTCGTGCCATATTTATCCCTGATAGACCAATTGCGATTTATTCTATTGAAGATTTGCAAAAAATCGGTCGGGACAGCGAGTGGCCACTAAATTGGGACTATGTAGTAGAAGAAGATCTGGATGCTTCCATCACCACGGAATGGAATGGCGGTGCAGGCTTTCAACCTATAGGAAGAGTAGGGTTTCCGTTTTCAGGTATCATTGAGGGTAACGGTCATGTAATTAGAAATTTGGTGGTTAACATGCCGCAAGAAAGTTATATCGCTCTCTTGGGGTATATTGATGAAGCGGGAGAAGTGCGTAATCTAGCATTGAAGGCGGGTTAATTTCTGGTCAAAGACATGTCGGGGCGCTCACGGCAAGTAATTATGGATCGATATCAAACTGCCATGTTGCAATATCGATTCTAACAGAAGGATCTGCAGGTGGTTTAATCGCAGAAAATGCAGGAAGCGTATCCAATTGCTTCACAGATTGCACTCTATTAGGGGATGAAAATGAGTATTGTGATAATGTTGGAGGGCTTATTGGAGAAAATTCAGGTGATGTATCCAATTGCTTTTCCGCAAGCGCGGTGTTCGGATGGGATCGTGTAGGTGGTTTAATGGGCAGCAATAGCGGTACCGTATCAGAATGTTTCACATCAGGGGATGTCGTTGGTATAGGTACTGTTGGTGGCCTGATTGGGTCGAACTACACAGGATCAGTATTAAAATGTTTCGCGTCGGGTACAGCAACCGGACACTTTATGGTTGGAGGCCTACTGGGCTTTTGTCGATACAACATAGTATCTGATTGTTATGCCACCGTAGATGTATCTGGGAACGAAATCGTAGGCGGGTTGATAGGTGAGATAAGGGATCTAACCATTTCCAAGTGTTATTCGGTGGGCAGGGTCTCCGGCAACAGCACATTGGGAGGCTTGGTGGGGTTTAGTGAAGATTCTTCGGCGCCATACTGTTACTGGGATGCTGAAGCTTCTGGAATCACCACATCCCAAGGCGGAGTCGGTAAAACGACTAACGAGATGCAAACCGCTTCCACCTTTACTTCCGGAGGGTGGGATTTTAATACGATCTGGGGGATTGATGAGGGAACCTCGTATCCCTACCTGCTCTCGCTCAGCGCCCAAGAAGGGGAAGGCGAAGGGAACGCAATAGAATTCCTCACGGTGGATATCAATGCTAATCACATAATCAGCCTTTCGGAATTATTACGCGCAATTCAGCTCTATAATTCAGCCGGTTATCACTGTCAGGCCGATACGGAAGACGGATATGCCCCTTACTCAGGGGATACTTCCTGTACTCCTTCCAATAGTGACTACAACCCTGTGGACTGGGTTATCAGTCTGTCCGAACTCCTTCGGCTGGTCCAACTTTACAACTCTGGCGCTTATCACGCCTGTCCCGGAAGCGAGGACGGCTTCTGTCCGGGGTTATGAACCCAAAATTTGAATTATTGCGAAACCGGAAGAGAAACAACCTTCCTGTAAGGGATAAATAATCCAGGAACACTGCATCACAACAATATGTTCTCTTAGGACCTGCCCCCCCATTGGCCAGACTATTTCATTTCCAAAAATGGAAAATCAGGCAAAATATCCGCCTCGCTGTAAAAAACTAGTTGACAAGGAACCTCTACGGGTGTAGTCTGAATATTAGAGTGAAACTGAGGCACATGTGGTGCATATGAGGTGTAGGGTATGAAAAAGGGAAGGACGGCATGCCATGAGACATCAAACAAAACGCCCAATCAGTTCTATTCATTTCATCCTGTCCGCCGGATTCCTCCTGCTGCTGAGCGGGCTCCCGGCGGCGAACGGCGCCGATGGCGCACTCACAATGAAAACCGATCCCATCGGCATCGATTCCATCGAGGAATTGCAATTAATAGGCAATGACCCCGCCTACCCCCTTGACGGAAGCTATATCCTCACCCAGGATATCGACGCCTCCGCCACCGCCGCTTGGAATGACGGCGCGGGCTTCGACCCCATCGGGGAGTATGATGGGACAACATCGTCTCCAATATTCAGTGGCCAACTTGACGGGCAGCGCCATGTGATCCGTAATTTAACCATCAATCGGCCTAATGAAGATTATAGTGCATTGATTGGAGGTATAGATGAAAGTGCTATCATACAAAATTTCGGGCTTGAAGAATGCCAGATCACAGGCAATGGTTTTGTCGGCGGGATTTTCGGCATGGCGGACATTGCAACAATTTCCGAGTGTTTTGTAAAAGGGTCCATTCATGGCAGACATACGGTTGGCGGCATAATTGGATATGGCCAGTACTGTACAATCACACAATCCTTTTTCTCTGGTACGATAACAGGCGCGAGTATGATTGGTGGTATTGCTGGATATGCAGGTCCGTTTTGTGCAATTTCCGATTGTTGTGTCATAGGTGCTGTTTTCCAAGGCGCCGCATTAATTGGGAATATGGAGCTAGGATGCTCTTTATCAAAATGCTATGCCGCCGCCCTTGGTGCAGATATTTCTCTTTCCGGCGGTTTAATAAACACATATGTCGGTACTCAAGAAATTGTAGACTGTTTTTGGGATATGGATGTTTATAATCCCGTCAGTACCCAAATTTTGGGAATTGGGTTGAATACTTCCGCAATGATGCAATCCTCCACCTTTATTACAGCGGGATGGGATTTCAGCAATGAGGATGGCAACCCTCCAATCTGGACCATGATAGACGGCGAGAGCTATCCTCGTTTGGTGTGGTCAACTCTTGCAGATGCCCGCTACACGTTAACAATCGATACTGAACATGGAACGGTGGAATCCAATCCCGTGCAAAGTGATTATGCACCCTTTTCCTTGGTATGGATGAGCGCGGAACCAGATCCGGGATACATTTTTGCGGGATGGACAGGTGACGGCCTGGGAAACATAGCGTTACAGAATAAAAATCCTTACCCCATAGTCATGGGGAGCAATCAAGAAATTACCGCGGTGTTTCTGCTGGATAGCCCGATTGTGATTCATTCGATTGAAGAATTACAGAAAATTGGAAGGGATAACGAATGGCCCTTGCATTGGGAGTATGTGCTGGAGGAAGATTTGGATGCCGCCATCACGGAGGGGTGGAATGGAGGAAAAGGATTTATTCCGCTGGGATGGCCATATATGTCCTTCCAAGGCAGATTTGAGGGCAGCGGGCATGTAATCAGGAACCTTTTCATAAACTCCCCGCAAGGAGATATTGCTGGACTCTTTGGGACTATCGGTGAAAACGGAGAAGTCCATGACCTTGGACTAATTGGGGGGGCGGTATCGGGATCCTCTTATGTGGGCGGGTTAGCAGGAAACAATTACGGCACGGTAACGAACTGCTATACGGCAACAACAGTTTCAGGAATAGAATATGTGGGCGGGTTATTGGGATATAGCAAAGAAGGCATTATCACTGGGTGTTATGCGGCAGGAGAAGTGAACTCTGAGGGAAATCATATAGGTGGTTTGATTGGTGCAAGCAGGTGGGGCGCTATATCGGAGTGTTTTGTAATGGGCACGGTCTCAGGAAACGAATATGTTGGAGGTCTGATTGGAAGAAATGAATCTGCCGCGTCGGATTGTTTTATGGCTGGTACGGTTTTCGGAAACACGTATGTAGGTGGTTTAATCGGTGAGAGTATAAGTGGCGCCACGGTTACAAAATCATATGCAACGGGCGATGTCTCAGGGCAATCATGTATTGGGGGGTTACTTGGGCAAGCTCATTCCGAGCAGACGATATCAGAATGTTACTCAACATGCAGTGTTTCGGGCGATCACTCTGTGGGAGGTTTGGTGGGAGTTGCTTGGCTGAGTGCCATCTCAAACTGTTATGCATCGGGTAATGTTTCCGGAAATTATGATGTTGGCGGCCTGGTAGGATATCTGCGAAGCGGTGATCCTCCCGGCACTGTCCAAAAGAGTTTTTCTATCGGTGCGGTTTCGGGAAACACCTCTACTGGCGGCTTGGTCGGATTGAATGAATTTGGCGCGGTTGAATCCTGTTTCTGGGATACGGAAACATCAAACCAGGATACATCGAGTGGCGGAACCGGATTGCCAACAGCACAGATGCAAACCAAGGCAATTTTCACTAGTGCGGGTTGGGATTTTGACACAATTTGGGGGATCGACGAAGGGATTTCATACTCGTATCTCTTGGCATTCAACGAACAGAGCAACGAAGGCGAGACTGAAGGGAGTGGTGATGAATTTCTGTCTGCTGACCAGAATAATGACCACGTGATCAGTCTCTCGGAATTGTTACGGACGATTCAATTTTATAATGCGGGTGGATATTGTTGCCAAGCCGGTACGGAAGATGGATACGCTCCAGGAACTGGCGATACATCCTGCGGTACGCATAACAGCGATTACAATCCTGCAAATTGGGTGATTAGTTTGTCCGAACTCCTTCGGCTGGTCCAACTTTACAACTCTGGCGCTTATCACGCCTGCCCCGGAAGCGAGGATGGCTTCTGTCCGGGGTTATGACCCCAAAATTTGAA
Organism: Candidatus Hydrogenedentota bacterium; assembly: GCA_029565395.1. Taxonomy (GTDB): domain Bacteria; phylum Hydrogenedentota; class Hydrogenedentia; order Hydrogenedentales; family CAILVY01; genus CAILVY01. The sequence goes on from JAKQOG010000119.1 coordinate 43,063, forward strand.
TTATTGCGAAACCGGAAGAGGAATACCCCCAAGACTCTCCGAGAAATCGTTAGTGTTCGGGAAAAACATGGTAGTAGTCCCGGCATGGATAGCCCAATTCCCCCTTTACAGAACACCGGCCTGTCACCCCTTGATCGCGCCGGCGGTAATCCCCGCGATAAACTGCCGCTGGAAGAACAGGAAGGCGATCACGAGCGGCAACGTCGCCAATACGCTCGCCGCCATAATCATCTCGAAGGGCGTCCTGTTTTCACCATTCAAGAGATAAATCACCAGCGGCAGTGTATACATGTCCGTCGTGCGCAACACGATAAAGGCCCACATCAGATTGTTCCAACTGCCAATCAACAGGATAATGCCGAGCGCAGCCATGGCGGGCTTCAACACCGGCAGCACCACGCTCCAGTAAATGCGGAATTCGCTGCAGCCGTCAATCCGCGCCGCGTCCAGCAGATCATTATGTACATTTTCCATCGTGTACTGCCGCATCCAGAATATGCCGAACGCGCTCGCGGCCCCCGGCACGATCATCGCCCAATACGTATTGATGGCATGCAGTTTGCACAATACGACAAATACCGGGATTAAAGTCACCGCGCCGGGGATCATCATCGTCGCCAGTACGAATGCAAATAATTTGTCGCGGCCCGGCGCATGCGGATACTTCGCAAATGCAAACCCCGCCAGCGAACACAGGAACAGCGCCAGCGTACAATGCCCGCAGGCGATAACCACGGAATTGATGAAGGCCTGCACGATATGCGTTTTCTCGAACACCGCCGCAAAATTTGAGAAGCGCCACGGATCCGGCCACAACACCGGCGGCAGCGAAAAAATCTGGTCTTTCGCCTTGAACGCCGAAACGAACAGCCAGTAAAACGGAAACATGAACAGCACCGCCATCACGGCCAGAAACACATACGCCGCGATCCGCAAAAGCTGTTGTTGTGTGGAATGTGAAAGCCGCATGCCGCTACTCCGTTCCGCTGCGCCGTATCCGAAGGATCAGCAGTGAGGCCATGAACACAAAAAACGCCACCGTATACGCAATGCACGACGCATAGCCGAACCGGAAATCCGTGAACGAAGTATTGAACAGATACAGGCCGAAATTCGTCGAGGACGACCCCGGCCCGCCCTGTGTCAATACAAACACCTCGTCGAACATGTACACGGTGCCGATCAGTGACATGATCGAGCAAAAAACAAACACGGGGCGCATCAGCGGCAGCGTGATGTACCACATGCGCTGCAGCGCGTTTGCGCCATCTATGCGCGCCGCTTCGTAATACTCTGTTGAGATCCCCTGCAGCCCCGCAAGCATTAACACCATGTTATAACCGGTCCACCGCCAGACCAGCAATACGGAAACGGACGGCTTCGACCAATTTTCGCTTACCAGCCACGGGAAAGGCCCCATGCCCAGTTTCCCCGCAAGCCAGTTCAAAAAGCCCGCCTCCTGTCCATACAGCAGCGTGAACACAATCGCCACCACCACCATCGGCGTCACTACCGGCAGGAAAAGCGCCGCGCGGAACAGCCCCCGAAGCTTCAGCCAGGAACTGTTCAGCAACACCGCGAACAGAAACGCCCCGATGAACATCGGCGGTATGTACATCAGCCCGATAATAAGCGTATTCCACAGCGAGGTGAAAAAAATTTCATCATGAATCATGTTGCGGAAATTGCTCAGCCCCACCCACTGCATCGGCGTCAGTCCGTCCCATTGCACAAAGCTCAAATACAGCGAAAATAGCAGCGGATACAGCCCGAACACCGCAAACAACACAAAAAACGGCGATATGAATGCATAGAAATGCCGGTGGCGCCAAATCCGTTTCAGCAGGGGGTCATTCATGGCACGGCTCCCTCCGCGCGCTTTTCCGTACTCGGCGCTATCGGTCGGTTCAGCCGCCGGCTCAATTTTTCCTCCAGACTGCGCATTAATTGCGCCGGGGTTTCCTGCTTCTTGTCCGCCCATTTGCTCAACGCTTGCTGAACATACCGCATCGCCTCCATCCAGTCCGTCGTCCGATACATAACGGAGATTTCATCGATATCCAGCGAAAACAAGCGACGCACCCGCTGATTCCCGAAAAAAGGCACCGGTTCGTCAAAAAACGGATCCTGATGCGTCGACAACAGCGCGGGAAATAAATCAAAATCGCGATATTGGGCCAGTTGCGCCTCCGGTGTGCACATCGCGTACTCCATATACGCCCACGCCGCCTCCTTTTGCGTGCATTGATCCGGCATCACAAGCACCGAACCGCCGAGATTGCTTGTGCGCAACCCGCCGGGATGATACGCGGGTAACCGGAACACCCCCCAGTTCCCTCCGGTGTCCGGCGCATAGTCCCGAATCAATCCGCCGAACCACGCCGCCATCGGGTATGTGGCAATGGTGTCGGACTTAAACGAGGCGAAATACTCAAAACTAAACGGCATGATATTGCCGCTGATGCCGGATTCCAGCAGTTTCTTTAACAGATTCAAGGTTTCCAGGGTCTCCGGCGAATTTATGGCGATGCGGCCCGCCACATCAAAAATCTGTCCGCCGCTCTGTTGCAAAAAAATCTCGAAAAGATCCGCCATGTTGCCCGTCGGCACGCACAGCATTTTGGTCCGCCCATCCGACTTTGCCACCAATTCCTTTCCCACGGCGATATAATCGTCCCAGGTCTCGATTTTTCCCACATCGATCCCATACTGCTCAAAGATCCCCTGCTTGTAAAACACCGCACACGGCCCGATATCCCACGGCAATGCGTAAATTCGCCCTTCATATACGCAGCTTTCCCAAAATGACGGCGCAAACGCCTTTTCATACTTCTTCGCCACTTCCGTAAGATCCGTCAGCTTGCCCGTGACCGAATACCGCGGCGCTTCCCGCACCTGCAATTGCGAAATATCCGGCGCCCCCACCCGCGCCGCCAGCGACAATAAAAACCTGGATTGCAGGTTGGTGGCGTTCATGTCTATCCGAACATGCACATTGGGATACCTTTGCTGAAAAGGGGGAATAAGCTTCTCCAGGCTCGCTGCGGCGATATTCCACGACCATATCTGTATATCCCCGCGATACTCAGACGGCTGAAGCGTTGCGGGAATCAAGAGGGGCTCTCCGGCGCATGCTTCCACGGCAAGCCCGATAACCAGCGCGGCAATGACACTACACCTGCTCAATTTAACCTTCCCGTATGATGACCCGAGCCCACAACCAGTATAATACGATTCCCTCGTATCTTTATATCGTCTTGTGCTGCCACTTTTCCATCCAATGTGACCTGAACCTCCGGTCTTATGCGGGGCAGCGCCAGTTCCGCTTGTGTATCCACCGGCGCCTCAAACTCAAATGACATCGTACCGGTTTCCGCCACGCGCTTCCATGAAATGGGCACCAGACCCAATTCTGTGACCACCACACCCTCTGCTGTTTCTAAATCCCCAAGATGTGGTTCGATAATGATCTTCTTATCCGTCACCATCCCCTCACGACGCACGCCCAGCACCCGCGAACTCAGATAATAGGCGGGCGTGGCACCGATATTATGGCAATACGATCCTCCCCCAAATCCTTCAAACACGGTATCCATGTCGTTGCGCGCAAGCGTGGACGCCCACCGCTCCCGCATGTCCTGCAGTGCAAGTATATCCAGTTCCGGCGAGTCCGCGCGATACAGCACATCAAACAACAGCGAATAACTATAGGGCGTCTTCACCTGTTCACGATGATTCACTAAGTACTCCAGCGCCGCCGCCCTCCGTTCTTCCGGTATTATCCCAAAGTACAATCCCGCCATCGCCGGGAACGCTGAAGGTTCCGTTTTATTGCCATCCAAAAAGCCGCCGCTATACGCCCCCTTCGATTCGTCCCACAACTGCAAGGTAAAATCCCGATGTAATTTATCCGCATCCGCGCGGTATTGCCCGGCAATTTCGCTTTCGCCCAGCGCATCGCCCAATGCCGCCGCATGATTCAGCGCGCCATATACATAGGCATTCAATGTGGCTCCTTCGCATTCCTTGTACGAAAGCGGATTGTCAAAGAATACAAATTCACGGCCCTTGACCAGTCCACGTTCCGTCCGCCGGTCCAAGAACCACTGCATTTGCTTCACCAGGTTCGGCCACAACGCCCGCACTTCGTTCAAATCGCCGGTGTTCTCATAATAGCGGCGCAACGTCTGCACCCACAGGCATGCATAATCGTCGATGTACCCGTGAATATCCCACCGGTTCGACGGATGATGCGCCTTAAGCCGCCCGTCCGGCTGCTGGCTCTGCGCAATGTGCCGCAGCATATTCCGAATTAACAGCGGATCGCTGTAGCGGTACGAACCATCCCGGTTTTTCGCGGCGAACGTCACGCGGGTGACCGGATATTCCGACAATGCCGCGTCTCCCATCCATTCCGTGCGCTCCCGCGCCGTGCAGTCCACATACCCGTCCTCGCTGCACAATTGAATCGTCCGCACGCTTCGTTCCCACAATTCGTTTAGAAACGCATCATTACACAGGAATTTGCCCATTCGCTCGAAGGGATACAACCGGTTCACCACCTTCAACCCGTGCAGCACCACCTTGCCCGAATGAACACGGATAATCATATATCTGAATCCGATGGTGTCCCCGCTCATGTAGGTTTGCCGGCCCGCGCGTGCAATATACCGGTTGGAACCATACACCTCATCCAGTTTCCCCTCCACGCAGCCATGTCCGTGAATCACTTCAACTTCACTGCCCTCTTCCGCTTCCATATCCAGCACATCATAGGCCAGTGCCATTTCCCCAACGTCCAGCAGTTTCTCCTGCTTGGCCACAAGCGTAATTGGCAAATCAATGTTCGGAATAATCGCTTCTTCGCGCAACAATGGAATCGCTCTCGGTTTCAGCGGACCCCACATCGCACCATCCACCGGCGCGGGTGTTTCCCACTGTGCATCGTCAAACTCCGGCTGCGTCCAATCCCCTGTGTCAATCCGCGCGTCAATAGTGTCCGGAATATTGCCCCATGAAACCGGCGACGCCAAAAACCTGGTCTTCGCGCTGCATCGCCAGCGTGCATCGGTTATGATCTCCGCTTTCTCTCCATCCGCTTTCGTGATTTCTAACAACGCGGTCCACCCCGGAGCGTGCCGCATCGTCCGCCCATTCAATGGCTCCGGATCGTCCGTCTTCCGCCCGTCGTGATAGTGATGCACCACCGCCGCTATCACGTTCGGTCCGGCTTGTAGGAGCTTGGTCACGTCCAGAGAATCGAATTCTGGGGCTTTGGGATCAAAGCGGCACGGACCCCGTTCCACATACTGCCCATTAATCCACAGAATATACCGCGAGTCCGCAAAACAATACAGCGCCGCCGCCGCGGGCTTTTCCTTCAGTTCAAACGTCTTTCGGAACGCAACATACACCTGCTGGCTCTCCGGCTGCGAAGCCGGCCAGATCATGTTTTGCTGCAATTGTGCTGCGCTTGGCGATGATTCCGAAAACGCGCTTATGCTTGCTATCGCGAGGAACGCAATAGAAAACATCGCAAATCTGACCCTATTGGTCATCGTACGGGAGGGCGAGGCGCCCGCCGAGCCGTAGGACAAAATATCCATCATTTCACTCCTCTGTACCGGCTTCCGGCGCCGATAATCCATACACGTCCAACGCATTCTTGCCTAAAATTTCCCGCGCCGCATCAAAAGCTTCCCGCTCTGTGCAGAGATGGTCCCCCACCATCTCCGATAACGCCATTGCCAGCGCGCGCCGCGTATTCCACGCACCCCGGATCAACGCCAGCCCCGAACCATCCACGCCAAACAGCATCTTTTTCGCCCCCGCCACCTCCAGCCATTCCCGCAAATGATTCGCCAGAATTCGCGGCGAAAACAACCACGTCATCCGCGAAAAATCCCCCCAAACATTCCCGCGCCGCGCAAGCACCGCCGCTTCCTGGTCAAACGGATACCCGCCATGCACCAAAACAAAACGCGTTTCTGCCAACTCCGGACGCGTCACAAATTCCTCCAATAAAACCGGCCGCGCCCGGTATACCTGTCCTTCTGTTTCACCGGATAGTCCTGCCGCAATCTGAATCGGCAATCCCAACTCCCCGCAACAACACGCCATCTTAAACGCAAGGTAATCCTGGAGTTTCAGGTATGCTTCCAGCGAAATATCCTTCGCCGTATAAATCTGTGCCGCTTCCCCCTCCGATACCCGCCGCAATTCCAGAGAACGCCATCGTGCAAAATCCCAATGAACTCCAACGACCTCTTTATTCCCCTTCATCTGCCTCAAGGCATGCCTCATCCATTCCAAATATTCCGTTAAACTCTCTGCCTGGCCTTTGTGCGGATATGTCAAACCCTCGAAATATGTCGCATCATTGGGTCGGTATTCCTTGAACTGCACAGCATCCAGCGGAAATAAAAACGCATCCACTGCTATCACAACCTTAAACCGTTCCCCGTGCGGTGCCTCTTCCAAAGTCTGCCCCGAATGTAACACAAAAGACAACGTCTCCATTCGCGTATGGCGGCATATGCGGTCATAATACTCTGCCAGCGAATGCTCCCCACAAAAAGCTTCATACCGTTGCCGCGCATCCTGCTCGCGATGCGCAGGGATATGGTCCCCCGGCATATCCAGCAAATCCACCAACCCGTCCGCCAATCCCATTGACGCCTCATTCGTGCGCCCCACCACCCCCTTCGGGAAAAACCACCCCAATGATTCTTTTTCCTCGCCAAAATGACTGTGCTGACAAAAGATTGGAATCTGCCGGAATGCCTTTTCCATCCGTTCCCGGTATTCGCTCACCGCCGGTGCCGGCGCGCCCCGTACCTCCTCCGCCTCCTTCTCCTCCCCTTTCGCGCCGGATACGCTCTTCAGATATTTCTGCCGATCTACATAATACACAGCACGCGCCTTCTCACAGTTCCGTCACAAAACCTATCTACACTATAGAAAGTACCTCCTTGCAACGCAAGATCAGGCAATTAGTTGAATCTTGTGAGTTGTATTTGCTTATAGAGCTGCCATTGGAATACTTTGAAAATGTTTGGCAAGTGGCATCGCTTGCGGAGCTAGACAGATAACGCCGCCGGGGCCTATGGGCAGGCCAAGTTTTTCCAGAGCTGAGAAATGGCGCACGGTTTCGGAGCCAGGCGCGGCAGTTTTTTTACATTCCAGGGGATAGAGGGTGCCATCCTTATGAATAATCAGATCTATTTCTTTTTTGTCCTTGTCGCGGTAGTAATACAACGGCGCATGTTTTCCATTGTGCCAGTAGCTCTTGAGAATTTCCGTAACCACCCAAGTTTCCAGTATGGAACCGGACATAGCCCCGGCTTCCAGGGTTTCGGGACTGGACCATTCCGTCAGATAACTCACCAACCCAGTATCCAGTAAATATAACTTGGGGGCTTTCACCATGCGTTTGGTCACGTTCTTGTAAAACGGTTCCAAAAGATAGGCAATCCCTGATGTTTGCAGGATGGAAAGCCAATGTTTTGCAGTATTCGGGGCCACATCGGCATCCCGCGCGAGGTCGGCCATATTCAATAGCTGTCCTGTTCGTGCCGCGGCCGCGCGTAGAAAGCGCAGGAACGCCATTTCATCACCCACACGCGCCAAGTCCCGAACATCCCGCTGAAGGTACGTTTGCACATACGAGCGATAGAAGAAATCCCACTCTATGCCTTTTTTAAGGGCGATGGCCGGAAAGGAACCACGCCATATGCGCGTGTAAGCCTCTTTAAGACCCATGGGTGAGGCATTTGTGATCCGTTTGCGAATTTCCGCCGGTGTAGGTAGAAACGGCGCTCCAGGCCTCTTGACCAATTCACGATGCGAAAATCCCAAAAGGTTTAAAATGCCTACGCGCCCGGCCAGGGATTCAGAAACGCCTTTCATTACGTGAAATTGTTGAGACCCCGTTAACCAGAACATGCCGGGCGAACCCTCGGTGTCCACCGCCATTTTAATATAGGGAAGCAGTTCCGGCGCATATTGGATCTCGTCTATCACCACGGGCGGTGGGAAACGTTGGAGGAACAATGCCGGTTCTTCCTTGGCCGCCCGGCAGGTCATCGGATCATCCAGTGTTACATAACGCCGTTGCTTTGTGCACATGTGCTGCAGGAAGGTAGTTTTTCCCACTTGGCGGGGTCCGGTAATTAACAAAACGGGGAATTGATGTTGCGCTTTTTTGAAAAACGCTTCCAGAGTCCGGGATAGGTACATGCCATTACCTTTCGTCTAAAATGCAATATGATTGCATTATAGCCGATTCCCATTTCCCAAACAACCCCCTTGGGAATTGAGAAATATTCATTTCTTCCGCGGCTTGTTGGCGAGATGTTTTAAATGGTAAATGAGATCATGGGCCTCGCGGGGGGATAATGCATCGGGATCGACTTTTTCGAGTTCCTTATCCACCGCGCTGGGTTCGTTCACAGGCATGGGGCCGAACAGATACATCTGCTGCGGAAGCCCTACGCTGGCGGCATTGCCGGACTCGAGCGATTCCAGAATCTCACGCGCCCGCTGGATCACGCCCTGCGGCAGTCCCGCAAGCTTCGCCACCTGAATCCCGTAGCTGTGGTCCGCGCCGCCGTCCACAATGCGGTAGAGGAACACCACCTTCTCGCCCCATTCACGTACGGAGACATTGACGTTCTTCGCATGTTCCAGCTTGTTCCCGAGATCAGTCAATTCATGGTAATGCGTAGCAAAGAGTGTCTTCGCGTGAACCCGGTCGTGAATATGCTCGGCCACGGACCATGCGATGCTGATGCCATCGAACGTGCTCGTGCCGCGCCCGATTTCGTCCAGCACAAGCAGGCTCTTCTCCGTGGCGGAGTTCAAAATGTTCGCCGTCTCGATCATTTCGACCATGAACGTGCTTTCCCCCCGCACAAGATTGTCCGACGCGCCCACGCGCGTGAAAATGCGGTCCACCACCCCGATCTTCGCCTCCGCCGCAGGCACAAAACTCCCGATTTGCGCCATCAGCGTGATTAATGCCACTTGGCGCAGATAGGTGGACTTGCCCGCCATGTTCGGCCCGGTCACAATCAGCATGGAGGCCCCGGCGGGATCAAGCAGCGTGTCATTCGGCACGAAATCGCCCCGGGACATCAGATCTTCCACCACCGGATGGCGGCCATCCCGGATGAAAATTTCCTCCTGCGCATTTACACCGGGCTTGCAGTATCCTTTTGTAATCGCCACATCCGCCAACGACAGCAGCGTGTCGAGCGTGGCGATGGCGTCCGCCGTGGTTTGTATCCGGCGCGCTTCCCCCGCGATTCGATCCCGCAGTTCCACGAACAAATCGTATTCCAGCGATTGCATGCGCTCCTGCGCCGTGAGGATTTCCTCTTCCCGCGCCTTGAGCGCCGGCGTCACATACCGCTCCCCATTCACCAGCGTCTGTTTCCGCTGATAATCCTCCGGCACGAGGCGCGTATTCGCCTTGCTCACCTCAATGAAATACCCAAAGACCTTGTTGTAGCCCACCTTCAGATTGGAGATGCCGGTCCGCTGGCGTTCCTCCTGCTGAAGCGTCGCGATCCAGTCGCGCCCGCCACGCACCAGTTCATGTAAATGATCCAGCTTCTCGTTATACCCATCGCGGATAATGCCGCCCTCCGTAATGGGAATCGGCGGTTCGTCCACAATCGCAGCATCAATCGCGGACGTGATTTCCTCCAGGGCGTCGAGCCCATCTCGCAAGCCCGCGAGCAAATCCGCGTTAACATCCACCAGTGCGCCGCGCAAGGCGGGTACGCGCCCGAGCGAACGGCCCAGGGCCTGCACATCGCGCGCATTCGCCGTTTTCGCAGTGATGCGCCCCAGGAGCCGTTCCAGGTCCGCCACACCCTTGAGGTGCTCCCGTAGTTCAAGACGCAACTCCGTATTCTCGAAACACTCCTCCACCGCATTCAGCCGCCCCTGGATTTCCTCCACGGAAAGAAGCGGATGCAGAATCCATTGACGAAGCTTGCGCGCGCCCATGCTCGTGAGCGTGCGATCCAATACATTCAGCAGCGTGCCGCGCTTCGACCGGTCCGCCAGCGACTCGATCAATTCCAAATTACGCTGCGTATTGCCGTCCAGCACCACATACCCGGACGGACTATACCGGCGCGGGAATCGAAGACGCGGCGCGGCGTCCCGTTGCGTGCTCTTGACATACGCGAGCACCGCCCCCGCGCAGGCGGAAGCCTCCGGAGCATCCTCCAGTCCAAGCCCCTTCAACGTACTCAGGTCAAACAGATCCAAAATCACATCGCGGGCCGAAGCCCCATCGAATTCCTCATCCGGACGCTGGGTAAAGGCAATATTGCCAAAACGTAGCGTAAGCCGCTGTAATGAGGCATCGTCATGGCTTTCGGGCAACAACACCTCCGCCGGGGCCATGCGAGTGAGTTCGTCCAGTAGCGTTTGTTCGATGTGCTCTTCCACGCGCGCCACCAGGAATTCGCCCGTCGTAACATCCACAAACGCCAGCCCCGCACTATCGCCCCGAACCAGCAGCGCCGCCAGATAATTATTGGCCGTTTCTTCCAATAGGTTTGCCTCCATCACCGTCCCCGGCGTGATCGTGCGTACCACCGCCCGCTTCACAATCCCCTTCGCTTCTTTGGGGTCCTCGATTTGATCGCAGAGCGTGACCGTCTTTCCCGCCTTGATCAGCTTTGCGACATAAGCGTCCACCGCGCGGAACGGCACGCCGCACATGGGCACCCGCTGCTCCTTGTCCGCGCCATCACGCGACGTCAGGGCAAGCCCAAGCACCTCCGCCGCCTCAAACGCATCGTCAAAGAACAATTCATAAAAATCCCCCATGCGGAACAGCAACAGCGAACCCACGCACTCCGCCTTGGCCTGCAAATACTGCCGGAGCATCGGCGTCGTGCGGTGTGGTTTCACATCGCTCAGCTTCATCCAATTTTCGCCCATAGCCGCGTATTATAACCGGCAAAGCCGCCTTACGCACCTTCCCTCCCGGGCATAGGACATTCTGTTGTGTAAAACAGGCTGGTTTCTTTTTTTCGACCGCCCGCTTTTGATACAATTTCTCCATACACCGGGCGGTCACGACTGGCGAGCAAGCGTGGAACAGACCACGGGGAAGTGAACCGCCCAAACGAATTGCCGATCGCCTGGGCGCTGGAGATACCAACGCTCAGGCGTTTATCTTTGGTAATGGCGCAACTGGGAGACGAACCATGGCTGAAAAAGACCTCAAACAAATGTACCGCACCCGTACCGAAGGCAATTTTCCGGACGCTGTCGATGTAATGGGCCGCCGCTATGAAAAAGTGGAGGACCTGCGTTACGGAACCAACCCGCATCAGCCCGCCGCATTTTACCGCCCGGCGGACACGGACAACCTGGTCCTGGGACACTACAAAATGCTGAAGTCCGGAAAGAGCGGCCTGTCCCAAACCAATCTGGAAGACATGCACCATGCCATCGGCATCCTGAAATACATGCAACGCCAGGCGTGCGCCGTCATGAAACACTGCAACCCCTCCGGCGTCGCGATCCAAGCCGGCAAACAGCCTCTGGTCGAAGTATATCAGCGTGCACGCGATGCCGACGCCCAGGCGGCCTTTGGCGGTGTCGTCGCATTCAACACTGAAGTCGACCTCGCCACCGCCGAGGAAATCATGCAGACCGTCATCGAAGGTGTCGCAGCCCCTGCCTACACGGCGGAAGCACTCGACGCACTCCACAACTCGGAAAAGTTCAAACGCAACAAAGAACTGCGCATTATCGAGTTTCCCGATCTTTCCGTCCTTCCAAAATACATTGACGAACATGCCAACGCATGGGAAATGAAGATTTTTGATGACGGCAGTTTAGTGCTGGCGCAACCGTACCTTTCCTGTGTGAAAAGTACCGCGGATCTAATCCCCGCATACAACGACCACCCCAAGAAAGGCCGCATCGATATCGCGCGCACGGCCACGGAACGCGAGTTGGATGACCTGCTCTTTGCGTGGTACGTCAATATCCACGTCCGCTCCAACGGCGTCGTTATCGCCAAGAATGGCCAGACCCTCGCCGTCGGCACAGGTCAGCAGGATCGCGTCGGAGCCGTTCTCCAAGCCATCGAGAAGGCCAAGACCAAATATAAAGGTTCCGAAACCATGGACGGCGCGGTCATGGCCTCCGACGGGTTCTTCCCCTTCCGCGATGCCGTGGATGCCGCCACCTCGCAGGGCGTCCGAGCCATTGCCCAGCCCGGCGGCAGCGTGAACGACTACGACGCCATTGTCGCCTGTAACGAAGTGGATGCCACGATGGTCTTTACTATGGAGCGTTGCTTCTCGCACCATTAAGCCAATAGCGGAAAGACGGTGAAGATGAGAGTTTTAATCGCAAGCATAGTGGCAGTGTGTTCTTTTCAGATAAACATCTGGGCGCAAAATGCCCTTCCGGGAGAAAATCAACCAGGACTGGTGCGGTTGATGCTTCCGGATACAGTGTATGCCGTGCCCGGAATCGAAACAAATATCTACTTTGATAACCTGATTCTGGCGGTTAATCCAAGGAACTATGCTTTTGATGTCACCTGCGATAAGGGAAAACAACAATCGGAACGCTGGACCTTTATCCCCGCCCCTGAAGAGACGGGCGCCTTCCCCCTGAAGATTGAGGTGCGAAACTCAGAAAACCAGATCGTCGCCAGCGCACAAACATCCATCCAGATCTCTCCCCAAGATGCCGGCAAGGACAAACCGGTTTCATTACTGATGATTGGCGACAGCCTTACGCACGCCTCCATTTATCCGCAGCGAGTAATGGAGGCCTGTTCCTCTCCTGGGAATCCGGCGCTTACGCTCGTGGGTGCACATGTGCCCGAAAGTGCTGCACCCGGCATACGCCATGAAGGATACGGCGGTTGGGCGGCCAGCACCTTCGCCACCAAGTTTACGGGAATAATGCACACGGGCACGTATTCCGAGCGGGGCAGCCCGTTTTTGTACGACGACGGAAAAGGAAACCGCTCCCTGGATTTTGCACACTATTGCCAGGACATTAATGGCGGGAAAACACCTGATTACATCACAATATTTCTCGGTTGCAATGACACCTTCGGCGCCACCGATGAAACAATTGAGTCCACCATAGACGGCATGCTGAGTCACATGGATGCACTGGTTGCCATGATTCATCGTGTTAATCCTAATACTGGAATCGGTTTCATGCCACCCGTACCGCCCGCCTCCAGCCAGGATGCATTCGGAGCAAATTACAAATGCGGGCAAACACAATGGCAATACCGCCGCAACCAGCACCGCGCCGTGGAACGCATGTATCAGCATTTTGCAGGACGGCAGAAAGAACACATTTTCATGATCCCTGCTTTTGTTAACCTGGATTGTGTTCACAACTATCCGGAAGCCCCGGAACCCGCCAATGCACAAAAAGAGGATGCACTCCTTCGGCAGAATAATGGCGTTCATCCTGCCCCCCAAGGCTATCGGCAGATCGGTGACAGCCTTTATTGCTGGTTGAAAGCACAGGTAATCACTACCCCCTAACACAAAAAACGTTAATCCAGAAAAACATCCGCATTGAACCGAACCCTCCGCTTATGGCACTGTTCACAAGTGAAGAATTCTGTAACCGTTTAAGAGAGAATAAACGCCATGGGTAAGAAAGAGCCGGACATAAATGCGATGCTGGCATGTCCGAGACCGTTTGAGCCTTCCTCGCATATTACTATGGCCCATGGCGGCGGTGGTCTCGTGATGCACCGTCTGATTGAAGATGTCTTTATGAAGGCTTTTGACAATCCCCTCCTGGGCCAGCGCCACGATGCGGCTTCACTTTCCATAAAGGGTGTGCATCTCGCTTTTACCACCGATTCTTATGTCGTGCAGCCCCTGATATTTCCCGGCGGCGACATTGGATCCCTCGCGGTCCATGGCACCGTAAATGATTTGGCCATGGCAGGTGCGCGGCCCCTCTACCTCAGCGCCGGTTTCATCCTTGAGGAAGGTCTCTCCCTCGATCTCTTGCGGAAAATTGTTAACTCGATGCGGTGCGCGGCGGATGCCTCCAAAGTAGCCTTGGTCACCGGCGACACCAAGGTGGTCAACCACCGCAACGGCGATGGTCTGTTCATCAATACGGCCGGCATTGGCGTCATTGAACATGATCGTGTGATTGGTCCCGGTTCCGTGTGCCCAGGAGACGCCATCCTGATTAATGGCGATCTTGGACGCCACGGCATCGCCATCATGGCCGTGCGCGAAGGCCTCGAATTCGAAACCACCATCGAGAGCGATTCCGCACCCGTCGCCGCTGCCGTCCTGGATCTCCTCGGCCAAGGAATTGACGTCCACTGTCTCCGCGACCTTACTCGCGGCGGACTCGCCAGCACCATCAACGAAATCGCTGAATCTTCCGGCTGCGGGGCGCTGATTCGCGAATCTGCCGTTCCCGTGCGCGATGACGTGGCGGGCGCGTGCGAAGTTCTGGGGTTCGATCCCCTCTACGTCGCCAACGAAGGCCGTTTCATGGCCTATGTCGCCGAACAGGATGCGAACCGGGCAATGGAAATATTATCGCGGCACGCCACGGACACTCAGCCTGCCTTGATCGGCCACGTTACCGATACCGCCTCCAAACGCGTCATCCTCGAAAGCCGTATCGGCGCCATGCGCATCCTCGACATGCTCAGCGGCGAACAACTCCCACGCATCTGCTGACTCAGTTGAGTGCTTCCACACCGAAGGTGTGACCAACACTTTGAAACTTTTTATGCAGGGGGAAATCACAAACCTTGGGTAGCGCTTTCCACCACCCATGGCTGTGGCATATATCCCCATTGGGGAAAAATGTGATGCCGCAGGTGTATGGGTATGTTTAGGCGTTTCTTCTCAATTCACCCCGGTGTTCAGACGGTTGGCGAACTCTCAATGACAATTACCTCTCCTGCCAACGCGAACGAATGGAGGTGTATCTTGTGAAAAATCCGGTCCCGGTGATAGGATAGCGAGTGCACAATTAGTAGACACCAACACCATAGCGCGGGAGGAATCGAAGATGATTGAGTTGGGCATGCACACGGACAATTGGCGCCCCCTGAGCGGCAGTTTCAAGCAGGCGGCGGAAACGGCGGTCAAGTATGGATTGAAGCATTTGGAGTTTGCCGCGATCCACGGGCAGTATTTCATTCAGGCGATGGGGTATGAGCCGGGCATTTCGCTCCAATCGAATCCGCGCGCGCTCAAGCGGTATTGCGACGAGCGGGGGCTGATGATCTCGCAGATTGACGGGTCGTATCCGCTGATGGGCCCGGACGGCGCGACGTTCGGCGTGCAATACGTGCAGCAGTCCATCCGTTTTGCGGCAGAACTGGATTGTCCGATGGTGGACACGGTGGACGGCGCATTCGAGATCGATGGGTACACCCGCGACGAGGTGTTCCGGATCACGTGCGACAATTACCGGCAGGTGCTTCCCTGGGCGGAGGATTATAAGATCGTTATCAACGTGGAGCCGCACGGCCCCTACACGAACGACCCGGAATTCATGCTGAAGCTGTTCAAGCATTTTGATTCGGAGTGGCTGCGGTGTAATTTCGACACGGGCAATTCGTTTATCGCGGGCCACGACCCGCTGGAATACATGAAAACACTGCGGCCCTACATTTCGCACTGTCACATCAAGGATGTGAGTGCGGGGTTGGCGGCGGCGGTGCGCGGCGAGGAAACGGGGATTGCATGCAGCGAGGTGCCGATTGGCGGCGGGGTCAATGCGGACAACATCAAGAAGTGCCTGGCGTATTTGCAGGAAACGGGCTGGAGCGGCGTGGTTTCACTTGAATGTTACGGGGCGGACGACAATATCCGCAAGAGCGTGGAGTTTTTACGCGCGCTGGTATAGGCACAACCCTGAACAGGAGGGAGCGGCATGATTACACGACGGCATTTTCTGAAAGGGATGGCCGCGGGCACGGCCGCAATGGCCGTATCCGGCCCAATCCCCGCGCAGGCGGCACCCGGACCGCCCAACATCATTTTCATCCTGGCGGATGACATCGGCTATGGCGATTTGGGCTGTTGCGGCGCGACCAAGGTCAAAACGCCCAATCTGGACCGAATCGCACGCGAAGGCGTTCGCTTTACCGATGCGCACTCGACCGCGGCGGTCTGCACGCCCACGCGGTACAGTTTTCTTACCGGGCAATACGCATGGCGCAACCCCGACGGGGATCATATCTTGAGTGGCGTCGCGCCGCTGGCCATTCCGAAGGGCATGGCAACGGTTCCTTCCCTGCTGAAAGAGGCGGGGTATGCCACGGGGGTGGTGGGCAAGTGGCACCTGGGCCTGGGCACGAAAGAGAAGCCGGTGGATTACAACCAGGATGTGCAGCCGGGTCCGCTGGAGGCGGGGTTTGATTATGCGTTCTTCTTCCCGGCGACGGGCGACCGCGTGCCGTGCGTGTTTGTGGAGAACCACCGGGTTATGGGACTGGATCCTTCGGATCCAATTCAGGTGAGTTACGAGCAAAAGGTCGGGAATGATCCCACGGGAGAAGAACATCCTGAATTGCTCAAGATTAAGGCGGACAAGTCGCATTCCAAGACGATTGTGAACGGCGTGAGCCGGATCGGGTATATGTCCGGCGGAAATTCCGCGCGATGGGTGGATGAAGACATCGCAGACACCTTCACGCGAAAGGCGGTGTCGTTCATAGAACAAAACAAAGATCATCCGTTCTTCCTGTATTTTGCGCCTCACGACATTCATGAGCCGATGGTGCCGCATCCGCGGTTCCGGGGCACGAGCGAATGCGGGTGGCGCGGCGACGTGATCCATCAGTTGGACTGGAGCGTGGGCGAGGTGCTGGCGGCGCTGGATCGGCTGAACCTGGCCGGCAACACGCTGATCATCTTCACGAGCGATAATGGCGGCGCCATTAAGGACACTTATGACGATGGCACCAATGCGCTGCATGCGCTTCAGCCGCCCAACGCGCCCCTGCGCGGGGAAAAGGGCACATTGTATGAAGGAGGCCATCGGGAGCCGTTCCTGGCGCGCTGGCCCGGCAAGATTTCGGCTGGCACGACGTCGGATGAACTTATCGGCCTTATCGACATGCTGGCCATGTTTACCGCGGTTGCGGGGGGCGCCCTTCCATCGGACGCTGGACCGGACAGTTATAATGTGCTTCCGGCGCTATTGGGCGAAAAGCGGGCAGCGCCGTTGCGCGATCATCTGGTGCTGCAAATTAACGGCAGGGAGCCGTTGGCTATTCGGCAGGGTCCGTGGGTGCTGATTAACAAACGCCGGGGCAAAAAACAGCCTGCTGATGTCAAGAACGCAGAGTTGTACAATCTCGCCGAAGACTTGGCGGAAAAGGATAATGTTGCGAAAAAGTATCCGGAAAAAGTGAAGGAATTGACTGCGCTGCTGGATCGTGTGTGCAGCACCCCGCGCAGCCGGACGTGAAATAGATTAGAACGGGAGTAACGTGCATTGTTTTGCCATTGCGCGCCTACGGCCGCAGTCGCCGGTGATTTTTGGAATAAAGTGTATGAGATTTCAAAGCACAGCTTTAAGGACAAGCCCGTTCCCAAGTCCAACTTGGGAACGAGTGGCAAGGAGTTAACCCATGCAGGAACAGAACCGTCAATCAAATTCCCATTTGATAAAAGAAGACGAAAAGGCCGGTGTAAGCCGGCGGTTTTTTCTGAGCAGCGTTAGTGCGGGCGCCGTAGCGCTGGGGGCCACTTCGATGATGCAGTCCGCCGTGGGAAAACCGGCGAAGGAAGAAGGCGGGCTTCCGGTGGGCAAGGCCCTGCGGGTGCAGCCGGTGCTGGTGTATGCCGTGTCGAAACCACAGGAGAAGACAAGTTGGCGGCCCTACGGCGCGATTCAGTCCGATGCGGCGGCGGCAGAAGAGGTAAAACGCATCGAAGCGGAACTGGCCGATCTCGTGAAAACTGTCGAGTTTCCGGTGGAAGTGCTGCCGGTGATTTCGGCGAGTTCGGAAGACAAAATCAAGCAGATGGCGGGCACGGATGCCGATGTGCTGCTGGTGTATGCCGCGACCGGTCCCACGGAATGGTTTCAAGCACTGGCGGCGTCAAAAGCGGCGAATATCATGTTTTTGCGGCATCAATCCGGACCGCATTACCTTTGGTACGAAATCGCGCACTGGCGGCTGCTGCGGTTTAATGAGGACGCCATGGTGGAGCCAAACATGGATGTCGGCGACATTGTGGTGGACAAGTACGAGGAAGTGGCGTGGCGGTTGCGCGCACTGTATGGGCTGAAAAACGCACGGGGCACGAAAATGCTGGCCATCGGAAGTCTGGCGGCATACAGCAAGCCCGGTCAGGAATTAGGCCCCAACTATGCGCGGGACGTGTGGGGATATACGATAGAGATCGTTCCTCACGAGGAGTTCAAGCAGCGGCTGGAGCGCGCCAAGTCGGATGCGGCGGTAATGCAGAAAGTGGCGCAGGATGTGGCGGATTTCCTGGAGCGTCCGAAGCTGAAACTGCAGACGGAGCGGCGCTTCGTGGAGAACTCCTTCGTGGCCTATCATGTGTGCCGGGAACTGTTGCAGGAAAAGAATGCATTCAATTTCGGATTTGATCATTGCATGGGCGGGGACGTTATCGGGATGCTGGACACGCCGCCGTGCCTGGTGCTGGCGCTGGCGAATGATGAAGGCTACACCGCGTATTGCCATACCGACCTTACGCACACGGTGCCGGGAGTGCTATTGCGCTGGATCAGCGGCAAGCCATCGTTCGTATGCAACACGCATTTCCCGCATGACGGCATATTTACCGTGGCCCATTGCGCCGCGCCGATGAAAATGAACGGCCGCACTCCGGAGCCCACGACGGTAATGACGCACTACGAATCCGATTATGGTGCGGCCACGAAGGTGGAATACCCGAAGGGCCAGGAACTCACCGTGGTGATATCCGCGCTCAATTGCAAACGCTGGCACGGGTTTTCAGGCGCCGTGATCGATTCGCCGTCGCTGCCCGCGTGCCGGTCGCAGATGAACATCAAGGTTAACGGCGATTGGAAAGGCCTGCTGGAGCGCATGGAAGGATTCCACGCGCAAATTGTGTATGGCAATTACCTCCGGGAAGTGGGGTATGCTCTCAAGAAGGTCAAAGCGGTTGAATGGAAAAACTACAGCACCGAGGCATGATGTGAGACTCTTTCATGCGGCGTATGAAGCATATCAGGAGGAACGGCAACAGCAACGGAAATAATTGACGCGAATGTGAAAAGGAAACCGTTAATGGTCCTTTCTCTCTGTATTCTACCCATCTATTCCGCAAGTGCAAAAGAATGTGTTATCGGCATATTTGCTGAACCGTGTCAGAAAAGAACGGCCCAATACGCCTGGGGATGGCTTTCTATAGAGTCCATGTCCGCATCCGTATTTCCGAAACCTTTCGGGGAAGGAAGAAACGGTAAGCGGCGATACCGAATACGAATCCGCCGATGTGCGCCCACCAGGCGATCCCTCCCGCATGATCCGAATCGGTCAGGGCGAGTGTTCCGCTGAAGAATTGCATGACGAACCAAAAGAACATGTAGAAGAAGGCGCGGACTTCGATAAAAAGCGGGTAGAAGAAAATGGGCACCACGCAGACGATGCGGGCCATGGGGAACAGAAATACATATGCCGCCAGCACGCCCGCGATGGCTCCCGATGCCCCAATCACTGGTACGCGGGAATTGCCGTTGGTCAGTAAATGCACCACGCCCGCCACCATGCCGCACAGCAGATAGAACGCCACAAAACGCAGGTGGCCCATGCGGTCTTCCACGTTATCGCCGAATATCCAGAGAATCCACATATTGACGATGATGTGGAGCCACCCTCCATGCAGAAACATACTGGTGAGGAAAGGCCAGTAGTTGTCCGGATACCCAACCCATGAAGCCCAAAGCGGATGCGTAAATCGCCTGGGCACGATGCCAAAGAGATAAATCAGATTTTCAAGTTGTTGATCCGAAAGCGTTAGCTGAAAAACGAACACAGCCACGTTTATCAAAATGATACTCGTGGTAACAATGGGCACGGGACGTTGTCCCGGCACGTTATCGCGAATCGGAAACATACCCTACATCTTCCAGAAATGGCCGTGCATTTTCCAGCGAAGCCGATTGATGGGGGTAGGATGCAATCTCCGCCTGTGTTTCTGCCGATCCTGAACGCTTGAAATGGGGGATGAACGGTGAGCGAATTTTGGTGAAGGAGCATTTCACGCTGGCGGCCCCCTGCAACCTTAAACACATGCCTGGCACGGGGTATATGGTTTGACAAAGGATAGTTTTTCGAGATTCTGTTTAGGGGCAAGCGATACATATTGCTTGACAGGGTTTTGTCGTGCCGGTATGATGAGGCGGAATTCATCAACTGAGTTTCTGCTCAACGGATGGTGAAAAATGCCAAATAGTGTAGCCTCATATGCGCAGGCGCGATGGGATCGTGATCGCCATCGGAAAGTCAACGATATATTGGATGCGGCGGAGCGATTGTTTCGGGCGAAGGGGTACCGTGTCGCGACAACGGATGACATTGCACGGGATTCGGGGTATTCGGTGGGGACGATTTACAACATTTTTCAAAACAAGGAAGAGTTGTATGCGCAGGTGATCGAGCGGATCGGTCAGGAATTATTGAAACGGTTTGAGTATGCGGTGGCGAGCAAGCGCAATCCCAGCGAAGCCATAGAAGCGTTGATTATATTGCGCTTGTCGAATTTCTCGAAAGATCGTCTTTTCTTTCAGCCCTTTTCGTGTGACGGAGACTTGAGCATCCCGCCCGATTCCTCGCAACTTCCCAAGCGGGTCATCGCGCTGTACGAAAAATATATTCATTCGGTGAGCGCCCTGTTCCGCCGGGCCATAGAACGGGAAGGGGTGAAGGATATCAATCCCCTCCATCTCACATTGGCCCTTGAAGGCATGATAAACGCCTTCATCGGGTATTGGTCAAAACCGGAACAACCAGACGCGCTGGCGCATACCGCGCGGCAGATCAAGGATATTTTGCTGAGCCCGATCGGATACCGCCGGTTGAGCGCGCAGCAACCGCCCGCCTCAACCCCGCAGGAGGAAGAGCGCGGCATTTATATCAGTAAATTCGATTTGGACCGCTTGAAGGAACTAATCGAAGTGGCGCGCTGTTTCGGACGTCCGGAAACCCGCGCACATCTGGATGTGTTGAATAATGAATTGTCCCATGCGCACGTGGTGAAACCCAAGGAAGTTCCACCGGACCTGGTAACGATGAATTCGCGCGTAAGCCTGTTGGAACTGGATTCAGGGAGGAACCTGGTGCTTACACTGGCGTTTCCGAAAGACGCCGATGTGCGCCGCGACAGCGTTTCCATTTTGGATGCCTTGGGAACCGCACTTTTGGGCAAACGGCTTGGGGATGTATTTGACGTGAAAATAGGCACTGCTCTCCAGCGGTATAAGGTGGAACGCATCCTATATCAGCCTGAGTTCGCGGGGGACTACCATTTATAAACCCGCCACCCCTTTCGGGGCAGCGGGCGTTCGTGGCAATAACAAAATGTTAGGGATTTATTTTTCAGGCGCCGGGGCGGAAGATGCCGCCTCTCCCTCTTTCGCCGGTTCACCTTCACCTGTTCCTTCGCCTTCCGCTTCATTCGGCTGGTTTCGCCCAAGAATTTCGTCAATCATGGCCTGGTTCGTGGTGAAGCTCACTTGCGGCAGCGTCCGTTCCCGCATGTCGGCCAGGTAGTCTTCCAAAATCGCATTCTCCGCCTGACGGGTTTCGGTGTCGCGCAGCTTCTTGCGGTCTTCATCCCACTTGGCCTTGTCTTCCTCGGCGGGAGGCGTGCGCTTCAGCAGTTCGACAAAGAAAGTATTGCCCTGGTAATCGGTAAGCGGGCCGCCGAACGTGCCGGGCTCTCCATGGCCCACCTCCGAAAAAATATCCGTGGGCGGAACATACATTTGTTCTTTGAACAGATAGTCCTTGGCCGTGAATTCGCTGGATTCCTTGATTTCCACGGCGAGTTCCGGGAACAGTTCATTGATTTGCGCGAGGCTCGTGGCCTTTTCCTCAATCTTCTTCGCGTAGTCTTTGACTTTGTTCTTGTACTCGTCCTTTTGTTTCAAGGCTTCGATTGTGTCTTCCCGCACTTTGTCCTTGATGTCGGCAAGCGCAGGAATAATGCCGGGCGTCAGCCCCATCATATGGGCCACATAGATGTTGGACCGCGCTGCAACCACTTTGTACGGGTTGTCATCCATCTGCTCTTCAAAGGCCATGCGAAACTGCCGCACGTCATTCTTCGGGAAATTCTCGATTTCTTCGCTTTCCTTCGTGAAGGGGCCGGTGCGTTTGATTTCCAGGGAATACTCCTTGGCGACCGCGGGGAAATCCTTCATCTCCTTGGCCTTGTCTGAAATGGCTTTCGCCTTGTCATTCAGTTTCTCATGTTCTTCCTTGGGCAATTCGGATTTGATCATGATCTGGCGGGCATGCACCTCGCGTTTCTGATTCTCCTCATTCGTGCGTTCTTCTTCCACCTTGAAGATGTAATAGCTGTTGAAGCCAAGAATCGGATCACTGATCTCACCCGCCTTCAGGTCGAATAACGGCTTGCGGAACTCCGGCTCGTTGTCCCGCATGGACTGCCAACCCATATCCCCGCCGTTTTGTTGTTTCAAATCGGAATTCTCGTCGGCCAATTTCGCAAAATCCGCCCCTTCCCGCGCCTGCTTGACCAAATCGAGCGCTTTCTGCGGCATGGGCGGATCAAGCGACAAGGACACATACTCCACTACGCGGGTATCCGGAGTTTTATACGTTTCTTTGTTATCGTCGTATTGTTTTTGGATATCCTCTTCCGTCGGCTCGACCTTTGGATCAATCTTGGCGTATTTAATTTGGATTTTGGTGTAGTTGTCTTCGACTTTTTTCTGGATGTCCTTGTCCAACACCCGGCCCGCCGAGGCCATAAGCATGTCCATGTATACTCTTCGTGAAATCCGTTCCTTCTGGTCAGCATAGAGCGCTTTCCAGTCCTGGTTTTTGCTTTGCTTTACCCATTCATTCCATGATTCGGGATTGAACTTGCCGTTATCATCCTGGAAAATTCTCCATTTTTTCATCTGTTCCGCGGCCAGGCTGTTGGCCACATCAAACTTGCGTTTTTTTTCCGCCAGCGTAATCAGCGCGGAATCCACCATCTGTTTGAGCACCTTTTCCGCCTCACCGCTTTTATCCAATTCCTGATAGTTGGGGCGTTCCCCTCCCCGGCCCTGGCGCTCGGCAAGTTGATCCAGATAGCCGCGGAATTCCTGGGCATACAGCGGCACGCCGCCCACTTTGCCAATCATGGCCTTTTCACTAAACTGTTGCTGTTTATTCTTCACATACGCCGAGCTTGGAATGCCGAAAAAGAACACGAACGGCACGATCATGAACAACAACATAAACACCAGAATCGCCCGCTTATGCTTGCGCATTAAATCTTGCATCTTGGGGAAAATCCTCTTATACGCGGATAAAGCCCGCCTTCTGCCATAACCGGATAAAAACAGGGGGGTACTTTACCATAGGACCGTCCGGGGGCGCAAACCACCCCTTATCAAAGGATTGGGGGCGGCTTAGGCGGGGATTATCCCTGATATTCTTCGCCCGCGCCATGGGGGCGGACGATTTGTGCAATATCGCGTTTGGCATCGGCGGCCAATTCCGCATTCGCGGCCACAACCTCCCACCGCGCCAGCCCATTCTCACTCTGTGAAATGCGCTGACAGACCTGCAACCAGTCCGGGGCAAGCCGCGTTTCGGCATGAATGTCGAAGGGGAGTCCCCGGCGCATCATGGTGGCTTCAAGGTCGTATCCATTGGGCATACGGCTGAGGGCTGTTGCACCCAGAGATTCGAAATGCGCTTGGACGGCGTCAAGGGCTTCGGCGCGTTGCTGCTCTGAGGGGAATTTATAGCCCCATTCGCGCTCCCGGCTGGTATGCTGCTGGAGATCAAACAGGGCATCGAAGCGTTCCGGGGATTCCCGCCATACCCGGGCCGCCAGCAGCGCAATGTATAAGGTATTTTCCGTGCAATAGCGCTGTCCATCAAGGGTGAAGGCTTCATAGAAATGGGCGGATTCCTCCACCGCGCCGAACATGGCGGTGTTTTCAAACAGGGCGTTTTTAATCTGTGAATGGCCGTTGCGAATGACATTCACCGTTACCCCGGTTTTGGCCATTTCCATCACGGCCAGAGGATTGGA
The DNA here is from genome assembly GCA_029565395.1 of Candidatus Hydrogenedentota bacterium. Lineage (GTDB taxonomy): Bacteria > Hydrogenedentota > Hydrogenedentia > Hydrogenedentales > CAILVY01 > CAILVY01. Next base: position 67,353 of record JAKQOG010000119.1, read on the forward strand.
CTTAAGGTCGGCATACACGCCCAAGTCCTGCTGGCAGAATCGTTTGCGAATTTCCGGAAGTATGGCGGCATAGACAAAACTGGAGGAGAGATACGCCCCATCTCCCCGGTAGAAGTCGATCCGGTCGCCATCGCCATCGAAAAACGTTCCGAAACGAAACCCGCCTCCCTGCAACGTGTCAAGCCCTTCCTGGATAACATCCTGCTTAACCGGATTGGGGTCGCCCAAAGGAAACGAACCATCCGCGGTAAAATGTAGGGGAACCAGATCGGCCCCGGCGCGCGCAAAGGCCAGCATCATCTCGCGGCCCGCCGCGCCGTTGAGATAGTCCTGGAGCACTCGCAGGCCGCGCAGGCTTCCCGCGGCTACTCCCGCCAGGCTCATGCTATAGGCGATATACGCTTCCGTTGGATCATACGCGGTGATGCTTCCGGACCCCGAAGGGGCTTTGGTCCCTTGCAGATAGAGTTCCTTGATGCGATCCAAGCCGCCTTCCGGGCCAATATGCTCGGCGATGGGCCGAACGCCCGGCCCCAATATTTTCTGACCGGTGTCGCCCGCAGGATTATGGGACGCGCCATACATCACCGCGGCACATTCCGGATATTGCATGGCGGCGAAATAGAATTCCGACGTGGAACACACCCCCGGAATGACCCGTACGTTAATTCCCGATTGTGCGAATGTTTCCGCGGCCAATTGGAGATACCGGGGCCCGCTGCTGCGCGCATCATGTGCCACAACCACGCCGGATACACCGAGTGTATCCCGGAAATATACCGCTTCCGCTTGCGCCAAACGCAACGCCAACGCATCCGTCAACAGCCCGGAATGCGTCCGGATATCATATGCTCGGAACATGGACAGGTTCAGATCGGTCATACATTTCCTTTTCCTGGAATCTTCAGACAAGGCGGCCCAACGGCCACGCCCAAAAACACTGTAAGTATCGGAATATTTCCAGGCTGGTGCAACTCTTCACCATTCATAGACCCAGGCGTAGCTGGTGTAGGTGGTCATTTGGGGGTCGCCGTAGACATGATCTCCAATTTTTTCGCCGCACCGGCAGGTCAGCCGCAGCCCTGTATTAAACAGAATGGGATCCCGTTCATGGAACCGGTACGCGGAGAAGCTGTGATCCGATTCTTCCATATGCGTGAGGCCTGCGACCTCCGTGTAGTATTTCCCGCGGTTAAAATAATACGTGCCCAGGAAATAATCCTCCAGGCCCGAGGAGAGCCAGAGGGGTTCTGCCGCACCATTGATATAGGCGCGCATGCACGCTTCGAGGTAGTTGAAATTCTTGCTTTTCGCGGCCAGGGTGACTTGATACAGCAGGCCGGATTTTGCCGGGGTGCAGAGTTCAAATTCCTCCAGCGGTTTCACGGTGAACTCTTCGCGGGTATAGAGTTTGAGGCGGGCATTTTCCGGGAGCCGGATCCCGCCGATCTCAATGGGGAGGTTGTCAACGCCCCGGATGATCCACCAGAAGGGGGGATTGTCCGAATGGCCTGCCGCGCGTTGCGCCGTGACTTTCACGCTGCTTCCAAAGGGGATACGGTATGTGTTGTAAATGCCGCTGGGTTGCCCGGTTTTTCCCATCCGCTCGATGCCCCACGGCGCGGCGGGATCCTGAAACCCAATGCCATGCCCCAGCATCAGTTCCATATCGATGGAGGCCTTGGTTTCGCCGTCTACGTAGATGCGAAGGCGGGTACGCCCATAATCGGGAAAATCGCCCCCGAACCACATGTGCGTCAGGCACCCTTTGCCCTCATGAAAAAACAACCGGGCTTCTTTACTCCCTTCCAGCGGGGTCAGCTCTTTGCCTATAGTTCCGAAGCTCTGCAGGTTGTCCAGCGGAGAAGATTCTCCCTGCGCGGTCAAGGGCAAACAGAACAACCCAGAAAACAGGGCAATAAATAATATTGTGTGAGAATCATTACTCCGCAACAGATACATGGCCAAGATTTCCTCCTGGGTATGGGGTTACAACATTCATCCCGGGCAATAGCCGTCTTCTGTGCCTTCTCCCGGACACGGATGGCAGCCGCCGGAATTATAGAACTGGATCACCCGCAACAATTCTGATAGGTTGATGTGCCAGTCTTGAGGGGCATAATCGCTGTCGTGCGGGAGACAGGTTTGGTCTCCGGAACCGGGATTATATCCATCTTCACCGCTTAGATCACAATGGTATCCGTCCGAATTGTAAAACTGAATCACCCGCAACAACTCCGACAGACTAATAACCAAATCACCGTTCTGATCGGCACTATGCGGCGGCGCAGCTTCGCCCTCCCCTTCGCCTTCGCTTACCCCTTCGGCTTCTCCCTCGTTACCGCCTTCAACTACGCCTTCAGCATACCCTTCTTCACCCCCTTCCCCCTCCTCCGGCGAACCTTCGGAGGGCACGCCCTCTTCTTCGCCTTCGCCTTCTTCCTCGCCTTCCGTGCCGTCAAATCCATAGGTGGCAATTTCGCAATCCCCATACAAATCTTTAAAACAATGAATCAGCCGAATATTGGCGGTCTCAAGTTCTTCCAGAATAGAGGGTGCGATACCGGGTTCAAGACGGGGTTCAAAAATGAAGTGTTCGGAAAAATTATGATGTTCCGGCCGGTAGGTTTGCGAATAGTATCCATACAGGAAGATCGGGTCTGTGGTGAACCCTTCAATGCGGGTTTCCACCCAGCGAGAGAGCGGCGCGGTATATCCCGCGGCCGCGCCGGGATCCGGGGGCCAGTAAAACGACGTGGTGATGGATGTTCCCCCCGCTCCTTCACAAACACGTTCCTGAAGAATGTCGCCCTCTTGCGGCTGAAGACAAGGACATATCTCAACGGAATCGGTTGTGGTGATGGTGGGACCGCTCCAATCCCAAGCGGGTTCCGGCTGGCTGTACTGAACCGTTATCGGCAGGCGGCCGCCATAGCCGGCATCCGAAAGGGTCAACAAGGGGTTTTGGGCGGGGGAAAGCAAGGTGGGAAACTGGGTGAAGAGTTCATACTGCCTCGGATTAAACAGCCAGCCAAAGGTCCATGTATCGTGACAGGTTTCTTCTGAATACGAATGATGGAAGTCCGGCCAAAGCGTTAATGGGCCCGAATAGGTACGCACCTTTCCATGCGCCGCATATTCAAGCGCGGTATTTAGATAGAAACTCTGCTGGAGATTGTCCGTATTCAGTTGGAGGTTGCCGGTTTCAAAAAGGAAGCGGGCTTTGACACGGTGATTGCCAAATACTTCGCCATACTCTCCCTGATAGGTGCAAAATTCTTCCGGGGCATTTAGGAGAAAAGGGACCACCGACGGCGTTGTATTCGGACGGGGCACTTCACGAACTTGCTTGATGATTAATTTTTCATCGGGCGCATTTTTTTTGTATTCCAGATCAAGCACGAAAGAGGTTTTGCCGGAGATCGCAGCGAAACGATCCGCAACGGCTATCATGAGAATGCTCAAATCGTGGTAATCCTGATCCCAGGTCATAACGGTGGCGCCCATAGGCACCAAACTGGAGGCTTTTATAAAGTTTATATACGGTACGCCGTAATAAACATAGGCGTCTACTTCTTCGGGAATGGCCCCATTTTCCGGATTGGCCACGGAGACCGCGCCCAGTTGCGTAACCATGTGGATAGTGGTGCTCCAGGATTCATGGGCGAGCGTGGCTACGCCATTCGCCATTTCTTCGGAGTCGGGGAAGGAATGATGCACGAGAACCGCCATGCCCACTTCGTCTTCATTTATTCCGTGCCTCAGCCGTTCAAGGAAGGCATTATCGTTATAGAAACTGGCGAATACTTTTCGAATTGCGCGAAACACCCCGCGCTCCTCGCTTTCTTCCGGATCGCAGATGCTGGGTCCGGAATCATCTCCATCCAATTCATCCGCAAGGCATCCGCTGAAGCTGTCATACAACCCCGCGCCGGTGAATTGTGCGCTGTCTTCCACATTCGTGGAACTGCGGAACCGAATGTTCCTATTTTGATCAAATCCGTATTGAGGATCCTGGAGAGCGTTCATCACGGCGGATTGTACTTCGGGAGAAAAGGCGGTGGCGCCGGTATCGCGAAACATGTCCCGTAGATCATCCAAATCCGCGGCGAGCGCGGCCATATTCGGAGGCGGATAGGCATATCCATCGAGTCGGAAATGGATTTCCTCCCGCAATGTGTGGCCCGTGGTAAGCGTTTGATTGAGAAAGGCATTCCACAGGTTGAAAGAGAAGGCCATGGACACAGGGGAATTGTCGGGGATGGCCGTGCGTAAAATGCCCATATTCGCCGCCTTCCCGCCGAAATATTGAATATCTTCCGGCAACAGCGGATCTGTCGAAGCGGCATAACCGCCATATGGCGCCATGGGGGCGATCTGCAGCGGCGCAGGCGCTTTCAATGCAAGAATTTGATCGGCCAGCGCCGTATCCAAATCATCCGCCAAAACAAACCGGAGATCCGCCGCGGTGTAATAGCTGGTATAGGCCCGCAGCGCCACACGATGCCCCGCCAGCGATTGTGCAAGCGCGGCATCCTCCGCGACCTGAAGATAGGCAAAAGGAATGCCGTAGGTGTTGGCCAGAATGGCTACATGAGAATTGGGCGTGGAAGGCGTCAGACTGAGGACGCCTGCGACCATGGGGATTTCCGCGGGTACACCATCGGTGAGAAGAATATCCGTGGACAACAGGATGCCACTGGTGAAGGCCGCTTCAATCTGTGTTCCCGGCACATACGAGATACGGCCCAGCGCCCATCCTTGAGAATAGATGACGTTTCCCGGCGTCCAGCGCGCGCTTGAACTGATGTCCACTCCGTTGGATGCCAGATATTCCCGGTTTGTCTCCGCCGTGGCGGTTTGTTCGAATGCCGGGAAATAATAGGCTTTCAGACCTGCGGGGCCCGTTACATTGGCCTTGAGGAGATTGAACATCGCGATAATCTCATCGGGAGTATAGGGCTCCATCCGGACAAATTGAATGCCATATTCCTGAGGGGGATTAGCAGAAAGCGGTGGAAGAATCACCGCCCCCAGAATAGCCTGTTGCCCGGCGGCATAAAGGGTAACCGCATCGTATTCCAAAGCACTGAGCCCCAAAAAGGGATCAAGCACTTCCGTGGCAAAGTTGAAATGAAAAACATACTGCTGGCAATCCTGGAAGTAGACCATAGCCGGTTCACTCGTCAAAATCGTAAATTTTACAAAACCGGGCGAAGGGGGGGAAGAACTCATGCCTTCCGCGCGAAAAGGATCCTCCGGAAAAACAATCTGATTCTTCCAGTATGGCGACGGGGTAATGGCGCCGGCACTGCCAATCCCGGCAACCAGAAGAACAAACAACACTACGCACCTGATGTCACGCATGGCATAACCTCCCTTGCCGGTTAAGCCCATCGTACAACCTGCTGTTTATTCAGTTAGAATACCACAAAATGACTGATGAATACGTATTGGGAAATTTTGGGACAAACCCAAATGGCGCTTCGTTAAGCCTGATTCCTTAATTATACCTGCGCGGGCACTTCTTGAAACGAAGTCCCGGCTTCACAGATACCATTTGATATTGTTGTTAAAACGAGGGGGAGAACACGGACGGACACAGACTAACACCGACTAACACGGACAATATGGACATGATGGGCAGAGTGGGCAGAGTGGAGGGGATGGGAAATGATCTAACATGGACTTTTGGGACGATATAGACGGGATGGACTTATGAATCGTAAGGTTCAAGGATAGCCGGAGGCAATTGCGGAGAAACGAAAATGTTCCTAGGGCCGGGTGTTCTTCTCCTATTGAATTCAGCATGCAAAAAAGGATCTGAGAACGCTGTATGGAACGCTGGATTCATTCGTGTCGCCGTGGTTATACTCTGACGAGCGTGTTTGTAAATTTGGGTACATGCGGGCAGTACACTACAGTGGAGGATCCACCATGATGCGGTTTATTTTGGTCATTCTAAGCCTGGCGCTGTCCTTGCCGGTATGGGCCGCGGAGGCCGGGCAGTCCGTTACGCTGTTTAACGGGAAGGATTTCACGGGGTGGAAGCTATTTCTGCCTGACGCCAAGGCCGATCCCGCCAAGACATGGTCGGTGAAAGACGGCGTGGTGCTGTGCACAGGGAATCCGGCAGGATACATGCGGACCGAAACCCCGTATGAGAACTACCGCCTGCGGGTCGAGTGGCGATGGCCCAAGGATGGCGGCAACAGCGGGGTCCTGCTCCATATCCAGGAGGGCGACGCGGTGTGGCCCAAGTCCATCGAGGCCCAGTTGCATAGTGGCGATGCCGGGGATTTCTGGGTGATCGGAGGCACGGAATTCAAGGAGCATGCCGAACAAGGCAGCAAGCGGGTTGAGGGCCGCCGGACCCTGAAGCTTGGGGCGTCCAGCGAGAAGCCTCTCGGTGAATGGAACCAATACGAGATCACCTGCAAGGGGAACAGCATCACCGTGAAGGTCAATGGCGTAGCGCAAAACCTCGCCTCGGACTGCACGGTCACCAAAGGGTTCATCGGCTTGCAGAGCGAGGGCGCCCCGGTTGAGTTCCGGAATATTATTCTCGAACCGTTGAAATAGCTTCATCGGGAAGAACCAAATGTCTGTTTTTTATACGGGCAACTCCGTTCCCTCATTCAGGATCTCCACGTACCGCGTATAGCTGAAAACCCGGTTCACCCTTTTACCCATGGTGGAAATAATCACGTAATATCCTTGAAGTGCATGCTATTTATTTGCCGTGTCCTAAACTTAAAATATGATTCCCGGTTATTTTAGTTTACATCGATATCCTAAAATAACCGGGGATCCCCGCGGAAGAGCAAGTGTTTTATACACATGCCCGGTTTGATAGTATGACGAACCTCCGGCATATGGGTTGCCGTGCTTAATATTTGGAGAAATACGATGACATTGCGGATGCACTTCCCGGAATTTGCAGGTCTGTCTCTATCGGCCGTCATGCTCACTTTTTTATTGCTTGCCATGCCGTGCTCTGCGGCTGCGCAGGATGTGGCCGCCGCGCAGGATCTGGCGGCGCGCATGAAGCAGGCAATGGCATCCCACCCGCGGTTGTTCTTCCCGGACGAAGCGGCGCCACAGGTAAAGGCGAAAATTGACGGGGACGCATTGCTTTCAGCGGTATACGGACATCTCACATCCGCGGCCGATGCATTAATGAATCAGAAACCGGTGAAGCGCGAAAAAGTGGGTAAACGTCTGCTGGGCGTCTCCCGATCGTGTTTGCAGCGGGTATCGTATCTGGCGTTTGCATACCGCATGACCAAGGAAAAGACCTATCTCGAACGCGCAAAGAAGGAGATGTTGGCGGCGGCCGCGTTTGAGGACTGGAATCCGAGCCATTTTCTGGATGTGTCGGAAATGACGGCGGCTCTGGCGCTGGGATATGATTGGCTTTTCAACGATCTCAACGCGGAGACACGCACCCTTATCCGGGACGCCATCATCAAAAAGGGGCTGGAAACTTCCTTGAAAGGCGGCGGGTGGGTGAAAGGCACAAACAATTGGAATCAAGTGTGCCATGGCGGCTTGGTGTTGGGCGCGTTGGCCGTCATGGAAGACTGCACGGCGTTGTCCGAACAGATTGTGGCGCGCGCCATTGAAAACGTTCCCCGCGCGATGCAAGAGTACGAGCCCGATGGCGTATATCCGGAAGGGCCGAGCTACTGGAAATACGGGACGACTTATAACGTGCTGATGATTGCGGCGTTGGAATCGGTTCTCGGGTCTGATTTTGGCCTGGCTTCGGCGAATGGATTTAAGAAGACGCCCGAATTCTATCTCCAGGCATCAGGCCCCACCGGCTTCTTTTTCAACTTCTCCGATTGCGGCGTACGGGGCGGAATCGCTCCCGCAATGCATTGGTTTGCACAGCGCCTCCAAAAGCCGGGACTGCTCTGGCAGGAAAAGAAGGAACTACAACTTTTTGCCGCGGAAACGCCAGACGCCAAGGGAGATGGCGACCGGATGCTGGCGTTTTTGTTAGTGTGGGCGCAACCCATCGGTAAAGTAGATGCGCCGGAGACACTGTGTTGGAAAGGCGATGGCCGCACGCCTGTGGCAATATTGCGGACCGGATGGCAGGACGATGCAACCTATGTGGGGCTCAAGGGCGGTTCGCCGAGTTCGAATCACGCGCATATGGATACAGGTTCCTTCGTGTTGGACATGAAAGGCGTTCGTTGGGCGGTTGACTTGGGCAGCCAAGGATATAACAGTCTTGAATCGCGGGGCATCGACCTCTGGAACAAAAAACAGGAGAGCGAACGCTGGACTGTCTTCCGCCTGAACAATTTCAGCCACAACACCCTCGTGGTGGACGGCAAGCTGCAACAAGTCGCAGGCAAGGGAACGATTACCCGGTTTTCCGACGCACCAGCTAATCCTTATGCAATTGTTAATATGTCGTCTGTATATGAAGGGCAGTTGGCCCTTGCGCTACGCGGGGTGCGCCTCATGGGGCAATCGGTGCTGATACAAGACGAAATCAAAACTTTGGATCATGACACTTCCGTGCGCTGGGCCATGGCGACCTGCGCCGAGGTAATCCTCGAAAGCGCGGACACAGCCACGCTCCGGCATGCCGGACAGAGTGTTTCGCTTCGAGTATTGGCGCCCGCCAATGTAAAACTTACCCTATACGACATTAAGAATCCACCGCACGACTATGACGCAAAAAATATGAATACCTACATGGTGGGTTTCGAAACGAGCCTTCCCGCAACATCCTCAAATCGCTGGGCTATTCTTATAGAACCCGCAGCCCCGCTGAGTACGCGGCCTGACATCTGTGCGATGGAGGACTGGTAAGTGGATCTGTCTTGCATTCAAGAGACGGACAATGAGGCCTTAAACGTATCAAAAAAATATTCTATTGCTTTGCGGGCAAGGCGAGCCCTTCGCTGACGGCTTTGCCGAAGGCTTGAGGGGCGTCGGTGACGTACCAGTGGATGCCCAGATCAATCAGCTTGCGCAGGGAGGCGGGCGTGAATACGAACGGCCGCAGTTGAAGTTCGGCGCCGGCCGCGCGCAAGGTGTCCGCCGCTTCCTTTAGAAATGCATCGTCCATCGCATAGACCACTTCCGGCCGGGTGGTTCTTGATCGTAAATGGAACTGCAATTGGCTGATACCCTGGAAATTCTTCCGTTTCATCGCCTCGAATTTCTTCTTGATTGCCTCGGGGGTTCCGGACAGCCAGGTCATGGTCCGCGCGCCCTCAAACAGTTTCTTGAATTTCGCGCAGACCTCCGGCTCGCCATGCACGAAAATGACCTGCCGCTCCAGGCCGTTTGCCTTAATCTTTTCCACCAGCAGCTCCGTATTCACCTCTTTGATATCGAGATATACCTGCCGGTCAGGGCGGTCTTTCATGGCGGCGAACACTTCATCCAGCGTGGGAACGCGGGTTCCTTTAAATTCTTTCCTGAATTTCACCCCTGCATCCCATTTTTGCACTTCCGACAGAGGTATTTCATTAATTTTTTTATGATCCCAGGGATCCAGCGCGTCCGTTGTGCGCTTGGGTGTTTCATCATGCATGCACACAAAGGCGCCGTCTTGCGTGGTTTGAACGTCCACCTCCGGCACCGCTCCCGGAATGTTCCAGGCATGTTCATAAGCGGGCATCGTATTTTCCGGAACCTCGTCCACTCCGCCCCGGTGCGCTTGAAAGTACACGCCTCCGGGAGCTTCCGCGCTTACCTGAAGCATCAATGCCAGAGTCACCGTTAACACTGCCATAGTATCATTTCCCTTTGGGTTTCGGCACATGAGCGGAGCCGCTCGATGGCGCACTTCGTTCCTCTTCCGGTTGTTCCAAAACTTCATCGGGACCCAGCACGGCATAGACCGCGCCGCCCGCATGTTTTCCTGTAAACACCGCCTTTTCCTTATCTATGCGTTCACCCGGCATGATATACCAGCCGAGATCTTTTTCAAAGACAAACAATGCCAAATCACCCAAGTGTTCCGGCTTGCACACTGCCTCCGGGACATGGAATTCCATCAACAGTTCCACGGGCACCGCCTCCGGGACATGTTCCGGAACAACATACAGTGTAAACGGCGACATCTTCTCTGGCAAGGGGCTGGGTGCTTGCGCGGATGTGGAGAGGCGGGCTGTGATTGGCGCGGACGCCGAAAACGTGAATGCCCCTTCCACCCCCAGGGGATACAGCACCACATGGCGGCCGTGCGCCGCTTGTGCATAGCGCCAGACTGCATCCTGCAAAAAGCGGGTCCGTTTCAGCCGTTTCTGCAAAAACAAATCCATTTGATCGCTGTAATGCGGAGAATCAGGCCGCTCAGACACGCCAAAGGGAACAATACTGAAGGCTTCCGGGACATTGCCGAACTGCACCGCCAACGCATACCCATATCCGTAATCCGCCTGCCAGCGCCCGTCCACATAATTGCAGTCGCCCGACACAAGAATGGGTTCTCCTGTAACAGCGCCCGGCATCGCCTCATTGCGCGGACCGCGTTGAATGCGGTGCGCTTCCCCCCAGGGAATGGAGAGACCGGGGTAGTTATTTCGCATCATGCGGGCGGCTTCCCCTGCGGCATTCAATGCAATTTCCTGGGCCATGGGCGTGTTGCTTTGCAGAAGCCGGTACAATTGGTCATCCCCAGGATCCACGAAACCGCTCTGCGCCCGGAGCGCAGCCCACCACACATGATAAAACGTCATGCCAACGGATGCGGTCTCGGCCACATAATTCCATTCGCGAAGAAGTGTCAGCCCCGTGTTCAAATCGGGGTGTGACGCGGAAATCAACTCAGGGCGCTGTTCCGCCATGCGCAGCAATAGCGGTGTAATCTCCACTGCCGCCGGCGCCACCACATCGTAGAGCATGATCTGATTGTCGCGAAATGAACGCTTCCCACTCCGCAGCAATTGCCGCACCCGCTTCGCGCGGAAACTGTCCGGATCGCCAACCAGCCACGGCGCCACATCTTCCGCGGCAAACGGTGGATTGTCCGTAACCGTCCAGGGCGGATTGCCGCAGGCCTGAAGAAAGCCGGACGGCGGATTTACAATGTGCGGCAGCGCCGTGGGCGGGATCAAATTCGCCCATGTCATTGCGTCCACATCCGCGGGCACGGGTTTTTTCCAGTCTAAATAATCCGCCCCCTTGTCCATGCGTTCCTGCAACGCGGATTCCGGCATGGCCCGGACGCCGGTTTTTGCATAGTACGTGTAAAAAAGATTGCCTTCCCGGTCCGCATACAAGATATGGAAACAGGGCAGTTGATGCGCCAGCAGGGCTTGCTGGAAGGCTTCCAGCGTTTGCGCCCGGCCCATTTCAAAAAGTTGCTGGAGACCTCCAAAATCACGGTAGCCGCCGATGCGCCATGAAAACAGGGCATTGGCGTGCAGGTCAAACATGGGGCCGCGATCTCCAAGCACCACTGGAACAAAACGCTCCTCCAGACCCGTCTCCGAGCGCACCCGGTACGACTGCGACGCGCTCATGTACTTCATCATATAAAGCTGCCCCGCATCCAGCGCCACGCCGGGAATGGGCATTTTCCGCTTTCCATTCTTCTCTTGCGCTACGCTCTCTTCGAATACGTCTGCCGTATCCGCCTCGTTCGGCGTGAGCGCCCAACCCAGCGACGCGTTATACCCTTGCAGGATAACCGGAAGACCGAAGAGCGTGGCGCCGGCCACATTAAGATCCCCCATGACCAAATGCGCTTCATACCATTGAAAAGGGCCATCATAATACTGATGCGGATTAATGACCAGTATGGTCTTGCCCTCTTCCGTCCGCGGCGGCGCCAGCGCCCAGGCGTTGCCCGTATCGAATGCCCGTGGAGGCCGGTACACCTCCGGAAGATCCATCGGCGCCATGCTCATCAAAAATGCATGCCAGAGCGCGAGAATATCCGGTGGTTGTACTCCCTCCGCCCATTCCGGCGCGCCTCCCGGATGCTCCGACAACCAGGCATTCACCCCTTGCGAAAATCCTGTGCAAAGTTCCCCCATAAGCGGATCAAGCGCATCAAATGCCGCCCGCGCAAGTTGTCCGTGTCCCACCTTTAGCGAAAAAGCGTCCGAATCGGCATACGACGTGCCCAACACCTCCGCCATACGCCCATTTGCCATGCGATAGGCCATCAGCATCGCTTCCAGATGATCCTCCGCCTGTGCATACCCGAACGCATAGCCCAACGCGAATGCATTCTGTGCATATATGTGCGGGACGCCCCATTCGTCCCGGTACAGCGTGGCTTCCTGCCAGGGATCTTCCGGAACAGCCTCCGGCCCCGGATCCTGCGCCCAACACAGCCCGGATACTATCGCCACCAACACGCCAACTATACTTCGTGTCATCATGCCAACGATTATAACCTACTTCACCCGCATAACAAGCCTCTTACAGGCAAGAACGTATCCGAATGCCACTGAAGCAAGAACTTTTCCCAGGTGAATCCCTTTTATAAAAACCCAAAAAGAGCGAAAACAGGGCTTGAAGCAAATGCGCACGTTCCCGAATTTGACAAGTCATTGATAACCCAAGTCCTTAAAAAGGATTTCATCTTGGGGAGAAAGGCCCATCAAGGCTTCGCTTAGTCCCTGGCCCAAATAAAGCAAAAGGTTTCGCAGCAAGCGTTCGGCAGCGGGATCTTTCCCGAGATTATCGCGGATATTCAGGGTATTCAGGATGAACCGTCCCGCGCCGAAGCGGTATTTGGCCATCATTAAACCGGAGCTATAATCGCAGGACACGTTGTTGGCGCCTGCGATGGCTTCGGCAGGAGCTTCGATGTTGGAAAATACGAAGTCCGGAATAATGTCCCGGTAAATGCCATAGTCCATCATCCCGCCACATTGGAGGCCGTCGAAAACGGGATGTTGTTTGGCCCATTCGTCTTTGTGATAGAGCCAGCCATTCAGCCGGGCCAATGTGCCTTTATTTTTCAAGGGCAACCGGGCCAATGCATCATCGCCTTGGCGGAACACGTCGGGTGACAGGAAAATCACGGATGATCCCTGCGCTACGCGATGCATCAGCATACCCCACTCCCCCGCTCCGCCATCGCCGTTTGGTTTTGAGGAAGCCAGGATCAGTTCGCGGTTTGCGGGCGGCGCAGGTGAAAAAGTGCGCGACTTAATGTTATGTTGTGTTAGCCATTCCAATAGCCCGGGATCCTCCCCCCATAGTACGATTTCAGTTTCCACCGGTGGCATATCCCCGGCATCTGTTACCGTGAATGAGATTTCACCGCCCAGGGGCGCGCCGCCTTGCTCCATTTGCGCCAGAAAGCGATACTCTCCGGACGGCCCGTCGACCACAATTTCCTCGCTGAAGACCGGCAGGGCAAAAGGCGGTTCGCCTTTATCCATTGCCGCCGGAACGGTGGCGGTGATGTGCTTGTCCATCACGCGAATCATGCCGGGGCCCACCACCAGCACATGCACGGGATATTCGCCCGGCGCGAGGATGTCTTCGTTGGCGAGGACTGCTTCCAGGCGGATGTGGCCCCCGCGATAGATATTTTGCGGTTCACAGAAAAGACACATGCGCAAGGGGGCGAACGCTTCGAAGAGAGCATCGGTGGTTCCAGGTTTCAGTTCGCGGAAGGTGGTGAAGAGGCCTTCTCCGCTCATACCCTGGTCCACCGTGCCGGTGAGGCTGTGCCCCACCATGTTCGGATTGGCGCGGAGGGCATTCAAGCCGAGCAGGCGCTCCCGGGCCATTTTACGGAGGCTGCCGGAGAAGAAATCCTGGGGGCTGGGGAAACATTCATCCATTTTCCAGCGTTCCCAATCCGCGAGAAACCGGTCGAGCTTATCGCGGTAGAACTGGGCGTCCTCCGCGCCGGTTTTTCCGATCTGCTCGTAGTGGCGTGCCACGCGCCACAGATCCACGCCGCTTCCCACGCCATATTCCGAAATACACACGGGATTGGCGCCGCCGCTGACCGTGCGCAGGAAATGAATAATACTTGCCGTGTGCGGGGTGCGCTGGTAAGGATGCTGGTCGTTTAATACGTCTTCCCATGCCATTGAGCCCGGATTACTGAGCGTGCCGATGGCTGTCTGGGTTTTCCCCATATCAAAGGGCTTAAATGTTGAGGGATCGGGCGCCGCGGCGGGGGCGCAATATCCATAGGTCCATGGTCCATTCGGATTATTGCCGATGGAAAATTGGGCGGCGGGATCGGTGACTGCGCCGTCCGCGGAAATTACCTGGACCGCGAGCGCGGTGGTATCCGCGCCATAATCGCCATTGCCGTATCCGACGGCCCAATCCACTGTATCGTCCGCGGCCGCCTGCACCTGCGCCTCGAATGCGCTTTCGCGCCCGCCATTGTTTACATTGACGAAACCGGAAAACAGCGATTGGCCGTTATGCAGGACGTGCACATCGGTTGTTGCATGTTCTGCGATGCTCGAAAAAGCGCCCTTGAGGGTATAGGCTCCTGCGGCGGGGCACTTCCACCGCAACATGGCATATTCGCCTTTTTGTCCTGGGTGAAAGGAAAGCTGGCCGGGCTGCCAGGTGATGCCCAAGGCGCTTTTTGAGATGGTTGTGGGGTTATGCATGATGTTGGGATTGGAATCGAAGGCCGCCCGCCACATTTCCATGCCGGTCAGCGCATCGCCTCCTTGTCCATCGAAACGTCCGCTGTTGAGCATGACCAGGCGGGTCATGTCATAGTCGCGCACGAGGGAAAGCGCATCCACGGCATGACGGAAGACCGGCCCATCCCCCGTTTCATTCAGCAATCCCCACATGGTCACGCAGGGATGATTGCGGTCGCGGAGGATCATTTCGACAAGCCCGCGGTCGAAACGTTCGGCCATTTTCGGCGAATCGGCGAGGCACCAACTCCCGAAGTGTTCTTCATACACCATAAGGCCGATTTCGTCGCAGAGATCCAATTGGAAGCGTGTGGCGACACCCGCAATAAACCGGATGGAATTGAAACCCATCATTTTCACGTTAATGAGGTCGCGGCGGAGCATGTCGGGATCCGGTGGCATCTGAAGCCCGACCGGGCTGTGATTCCCGGTATGGGAACAGCGAAGAAACAGGCGTTTCCCATTAAGCCGGAAATACCCGTTTTCGAAGCGGAAATCGCGGAATCCGCACCGCACGGAGTGCTCGTCATACGAGGGTGAGCCTTGCGCCTGGACACGCACCGTCACACGATATAACACGGGCTCGTTGAGTTGCCAGAGTTGGGGGGAATTCACATGAAGGCGGGCCTCCAGGGTATTTGCGCCCGGGGTCAAGATTTGGCTTGTGGAAACGGCGTGGAGGGTTTCGCCGCTCATGGCGGGTGCAATGGAAAACTCGATGCGCGCGGATACATCCGCCGCAGAGGTATTATTTATGCTTGCGCGCACCGGCACGTCCCCTGTTTTCGGATCAGGAGTAGCAAATACATCCTCGACGCGTTGCGCGGGGCTCACAATCAATTCAACGGAATCCACCAGTCCGCCATGATCGAATGACCCGCCCGCCGAATAGGGAATTACCTTGTTGCGGTGCGGGGTTTCGTTCAACACGAGGCCGTCAATAGGGTCATGCGACGGGTTTAAAAGACGAACCGCCACGAGATTCTTTTCGTTTGCCTGGACCGCTTCCGTTACATCGAGCGTGAAGGGTGTCTCACCGCCTTCGTGTCCCCCCACCGGTTTGCCGTTTACCCACACATCCGCTTTATAATCCGCGGCCCAGAACCGCAGCCAATACCGGCCTTGGGCATGGGGATTCGCCGGGGCCGCGAATTCCTTCCAATACCATGCCAAGCCATGATATCCGGGAAAAGCATCTTGAATAATCCACGGGACGTGTGTCTTCACCGCCTCTGGACGCGGGGCATGAAACCATTCCCCGGCGAGCCCTTCGTTTTGGGGGTCTGTGGCCAGCAGCCACTCCCCATCCAGCGAAAGGACCGTTGCGGAGGGCACCGCCTGTGGTTCATTTGGCGTCTCGGCGGCCACTGCCGCCGCCAGCATAAAAGTGATGATTCCAGTCATTGCAAGCATTGGATAGCTCTCCCTTTGAAAACAACCTGATGTTCAATACTGCATAATAGGGGCTTTGGAGGACTTATCTCAAACGAACAGACGGGAAATAGGGGAATAGTACCTGTAAGACCTATTAAGACTAATGGCTTTGACACATGCGGAATGGGGAAGGAGGAATGCGATACCGACGGCGAAATCGCTCCAAAATCCGGAGGCTGGGGCATTAAACATTGACATTAGTGAGGGGGGTCAGTATTATTCGGAGCATGTTGGGCGAGTCTTTTTTTAAATCTGTGTGGCAGTGCCCAGCAGAGGCGCATTTAATGATAGCCGGGAGGAGATGAATATGTTACGGGCAGGATTGATTGGATACGGATATTGGGGTCCGAATCTGGCGCGGAACTTCGCGGCGCACCCGGAGTGCAAATTGACGCGGATTGCGGATATGTCGGAGGCGCGGCGGAAGCAGGCGGCGGCGAATTTCCCATCGGTGGAAGTGGTAGAGAGCGGGAGTATCACGCGGGATTCGGATCTGGACGTGATTATAATTGCCACGCCGGTGTTTACGCATTTTGAGCTGGCGAAGGAGGCGCTGGAGAACGGGAAACACGTGTGGCTGGAAAAACCGATGACGTCAACGTTGGCGCAGGCGCAGGAATTGGTGGAGGCGGCGGAGCGGAATAAGCGGCTGCTGATGGTGGATCATACATTCTTGTTCACCGGGGCGGTGCTGAAAATGAAAGAGTTGATCGACACGGGGGAACTGGGCGGCCTCTATTATTATGACTCCGTGCGGATCAATCTGGGGATTTTCCAGCATGATGTGAATGTGGTGTGGGACTTGGCGCCGCATGATTTGTCGATTATGGATTTTTTGCTGGGTCCGAAGGCGGAAGCGATTTCCGCGCATGGGCGGGGCCATTTTGACACGGGCCTGGAAGACGTGGCGTATGTGACGGTGTTTTATCCCGGCAATCTGATTGCGCATTTTCACTTGAACTGGCTGTCGCCGGTGAAATTGCGGAGAACGGTGGTGGGCGGGTCGAAGAAGATGCTGGTATGGGATGATTTGAACCGGGAAGAGCAGATCAAGATTTATAACAAGGGAATGGACGTGACGACGAAGGAGGGGTTGTACCGGATTTTGGCGACACCGCGCCATGGGGACATGTATGCCCCGGTGGTGGCGGCATCGGAGGCGTTGAAGGCGGAGGTGGCGTATTTTGTGGAATGCATCAACTCCGGGAAGAATCCGCATAATGATGCGGCGGCGGGTGCACGGATTGTGGGGATGCTGGAGGCCACCAATCAGTCACTGAAGCAGAATGGCCGGGTCATTCCGTTGAAATAGCGGCGGAGCCGGGCGATAGAAGGAGCATGTGGAGCGATTATGGCAAAGAATGTGATTTTAATGGGCAAAGGCACGCTGGCAATCCGCGTGGCGGATTGGTTTTACACCAGTCCTGATTACACGTTAACGCTGATTGTACCGGTGATCCCGGAGCCCAAATGGACGGATTCGCTGTCGGCGTGGGCAAAAGATCATGAAATTCCGATCGTGGAGTCGGGCCATTTCAAGGATATTCCCGGCGCCAAAGAAGAGGGCTGGCAAATCGATCTGGCATTCTCGGTGTTTTACGATCGGATCATCAAGGAATGGTTCATCAAGAAGTGCGGGCGCATTTTGAATCTCCATAATGGTCCGTTGCCGCGGTACCGGGGCGTGTCACCGATCAATTGGGCATTGAAGAACAATGAATCGATGCACGGAGTGACAATACACGAGATCACACCGGGGATTGACGACGGCCCGATCGTGGGGAAAATCGAGTATTCGATATATCCTGAATTTGACGAGGTAATCACGGTGTACACGCGGGCGCAGGAATACGGCTGGACGCTGTTTCAACAGACGATGCCGATTTTGGATCAGATCACGGCAACGCCGCAGGATGACACGAAGGCGCTGTATTATGATTCCAGCAAGAACGATCTGCTGGGTGAGCGCCGGTTTTTCACAAAGGCCGACTCATTGAAGGCACTGCAACAGAAACCGGAAGGACATTAAGAATGGACGTACCGTTTTTGGATTTAAAGACGCCGCACCGTGCGCTGGAATCGGAAATTCTGCCATTGTGGCAGGATATCTTGCGGAATGCGGGATTCATTGGCGGGCCGTATGTGACAGGGCTTGAGGAAGATCTCGCCAAGGCATTTACCGTAGACCATGCGGTGGCGGTGAACAGCGGCACGGACGCATTGCGGTTTATCTTCATGGCGCTGGGGCTGCGTCCGGGCGACGAAGTGATTACCGTGCCAAACACGTTCATTGCAACGACGGAAGCCATCACGCAGGCGGGGGGAAAACCGGTATTCGTGGATATCGATCCCAAGACATATACGCTGGATCCGGGCAAGATTGAAGCGGCTATAACGGCCAAGACGCGCGGGGTTGTACCGGTGCATTTGTATGGCCAGACGGCGGACATGGATCCGATTTTGGCCATTGCACAGCAGAAAGGGCTGTGGGTGGTGGAAGATGCGGCGCAATCGCAGTTGGCGGAATACAAGGGGAAAAAAGCGGGATCGATGGGGGTCATGGCCGCAACGTCGTTTTATCCCGGAAAAAATCTGGGGGCATGTGGGGAGGCGGGGGCGGTATTAACGCAGGACCCGAAGCTGGCGGCGCTGGTGCGCAAGATTCGGGATCATGGCCAGGCGCAGAAGTATTATCACGACCTGGAAGGATACAACGGGCGGTGCGACGCGCTGCAGGCGGCGGCGTTGCGGGTGAAGCTGCGGCATTTGCCGGAATGGAATGAGGCGCGGCGCGCGGCGGCGGGGCGGTATATGGATTTGTTAAAGAATGTTGAAGGTGTTACGTTGCCGGGGATAGGCGAAGGGTGCCTGCCGGTATGGCATTTGTTTGTAGTGCTGGTGGAGGAGCGGGACCGTATCGCGGCGGAGCTAAAAGAGAAAGGCGTTAGTACGGGATTGCATTATCCTATTCCGTTGCACCTTCAGAAAGCCTACCAGTATCTGAATGTTCCGGAAGGCCGATTTCCCGTGACGGAGTATTGTGCGCAGCGGCTGTTGTCCCTGCCGATGTTTCCAGAACTGACAGAGGCGCAGACTGCGTATGTATGCGAGCAGTTGGCGGCGGCGGTGAAGAAATCCTGATTGAAGGAGGAAGAAATGCGAATGAAAGCGATTGTAGTGGGCGGCGGCCGGATGGGTTTGCCGCTGGCGTGCGTGCTGGCGGACCGGGGCGCCGTGGTAACGGTTTGCGATATTAACCAGGAAATTGTTGATGCTATCAATAAGGGGGAGGCTCCTTATGACGAGCCGCAATTGGATGAGTACCTTTCGCGGAACTTTAAGGCGGGGCGGTTGAATGCGAGTTGTGATACGGCGGCGGCGGCGTCTGCGGCGGACGTGGTGGTGATTATCGTTCCTGCGCATCTTACCGCGCCGCCAAATCAGGATATTGATTATCACATTTTACAAGCGGCATCGCGGGAGGTGGGCAAGGGCCTCCGGAAAGGGGCGCTGGTGTCGTATGAGACAACGGTGGCAGTGGGCGGGACGCGCACTGCGTTAGTACCGGTTCTGGAGCAACAGCAGGGACTGCGGGCAGGCCAGGATTTCATGGTATGTTTCAGTCCGGAGCGGGTGAAGGCGAAGCATGTGTTCGCGAAACTTCAGGAAACGCCTAAAGTGGTGGGCGGTTTTAACGAGGCGTCGGCGAAAGCGGGGGAGGAATTTTATGGGAAGTATCTTGGCGCGCGGGTGATTAATGTGGGGACGTTGGAGGCGGCGGAGTTGGTGAAGCTGACGGGGATGCTGTACCGCGACGTGAATATCGCGCTGGCGAATGAATTGGCGGCATATTGCGAAGCGGTGGGGGAAGATTATTGGAAGGTGGCGGCGGCATCCAACGACGACGATGAAACGCGGTTATTGTTGCCGGGGATCGGCGTCGGCGGGCATTGCACGCCGGTGTATCCATATTTTGTGATTCGAGACGGGGAGCGTAAGGGCACGCCGCAGCAGTTGGCCTCCCATGCACGGCAACTCAACGATGATCAGCCGCGGCGCAGTGTAGATCGGCTAATCAAGCAATGGGGCTCCGTTTCGGGCAAGCGGGTGCATATTTTGGGCCTGTCATTTCGTCCGAATGTGAAAGTGGACATTTTCAGCACGGCATATCCATTGCGGGAGGTGTTACAGGCACGCGGGGCGGTTGTCACGATTGAGGATCCGTTGTATACGGAGGAGGAGTTGCGGGCGGCGGGTTTCGAGACGGCGGTGGCGGGCCGCGATCCGTTGGATGCGGTGATTGGCAATGCGGCGCATCATTCATTTTTGAGGCCGGATTTCGCGCAGTGGCGGTCCAGCGGGATCACAGCACTGGTGGATGGGCGGCATATGTGGGATCGGCGTATGGTGGAAGCATCCGGCATACTGTATTTGGGCGTAGGCCAAGGATGAGCGGCGCGGCTCAGTATTTTAAGGCGGTAGTGGCATGGGCCTTTCACAAACGACCGAATTGAGACACACGCGGTTATTCCCAACGGCGGTGCTGATGGCGTGCGCTCTGGGAGGGTGCTTGTGTGCGGTGGCCGTATGGTTTGATCCTTTCCTTGTCGTTGCAGGGTTGGCTGGATCGATTGTCTTGGCGATGCTGGTGGTGTTTTTGGGCGTGACCGGATGTCTTGTTTTAACCCCGGTGATAACAGCCTTTCTGTTTATGAATCGATTCGAAGAAACATGGGCGATTTCGCTGGGGAATAGTGTATCCATCACTCCGGTGTTTATTTGCATGGCGTTGTGCACGGGCATATTAGGCGTTCACGTGTTGTTTCACCGCCACGCGCCTCCGGCGGCCCCTTATCTGACCTCGTTTTCCCGATGGTATATTTTGTTGTTGGGGCTGTTTGCCGGGGTTGGGTTTTTCAGTGTATTTATAAATCATTGGACCGACGTGTACGTCCGGACGCGCTATCTGCCGGGGGAACTTCTCTCCCTGCTGATTATTTCATTGCCGGCATTATTTGTACTGTCGATCCCCGCTTCGACTCTTTCGCAGCGGCGTACCCTGTGGGGGTTACGGATTTTTATTGGGCTTGGGGCTTTTGCAGGATTTATTATGACGCTGTTCGGGTTGATGCCTGAACAGGTAATGGGCATGCTGGGTTGGGTGCACGCAACAGGCGGGACGCTGGAGTTGGTTCGCGGGCGGTTGCCGTTAGGGCATCCGAACCGCGTGGCGGCCACGATGCTGATGATCCTGCCGGTGACGGTGATGTTGGGATTGGGGGACAAGCGCACGTCATGGCGCGCGATATATCTGATATCGGCGATGTTTATGTTCTGCGGGATTCTTTTCTCACTGTCCCGTTCCGCGTTGCTTAATACCATGATTCTGCTAGGTCTAACCTTGGTCCATTACTTTTTCGGGCGCAAGGAAAAACGAATGATGGGCATCGTATTGGTATGTTTGCTCAGTATTACGCTGGCCATAGCCGCAGGGTATCTTTTTGCACACTATGATTTCAGCCGGTTCTGGTCCCGGGGGTATCACGAGGATACGTCGGTGGAGCGCCGCTCGGACAGCCTTCGCACAGCGTTGTATGTGCTGGCGGATCATCCGATCTGGGGGGTTGGGCCGGACTCAGTGTATCCGCGCGTCAGTGTGCGGCCCGGATGGACGCCTATTGTTCAGGATTCGATAAGTCCCATTATTTATTACCGGGGTCATCCCACGGCGGAGACGCCGCATAATTTCTATTTGCATGTGCTGGCGGAATTCGGCATTGCAGGAGGGGCATTTTTTCTTGGGATGGTGTTCATGATTGCATGGGTGTTCTGGCGAGCGCGGCGGACACCGGGCCTGACACTGGAGGAGCGTGAAACCATCACCGGATTGTTGTATGGGGTGTTTGCGGTATTGATGGCGGGTTGTTTTGAAGCGGTATTGATGGCGGGGTTGCGCCCGAACATTGTAATTTGGGTTTTCTGGGGGGTCGGATTGCGGTATGTGTTCCTGGTGGTGGAGGAAGCACGGGGGCGGATATCGATGGAAGCGCCGGTATGAGCGCGCCTTCTGTCAGAAGCGTCAGCAAGGATGTGATCCTGTATGTTCCTGGCCGGGTAATTCCGGCGTTAATGCAGGCCGTGACCATTCTTGTACTCACCGCACTGTTTGCACCGGCGGAGATCGGCCGCTATGATTTGACATTCCGCTTTGCCTTGTTTCTCAGCACCTTCACGATTCTGTGGCTCAACATGGCAATACTGCGTTTTTACCCGGCATATCAAACGCGCGGCATGGAGCAGGCATTCTTCGGGGTGATGGGGCGTCTCAAATATATAGGCATTGCTGCAGGTTTGATCGCGGGAGGGCTGGTTTACGCCATTGGGCCGGAAGCGTTATGCGGTTCTTATCGCGATTTGATTCTTGCAGGTCTGTGCGTATTTGTTGCCTATAGTTTGTATGAAACGGGGATGGCGGTGTTGCGGGCGAAACGCATGCCGGGGACCTATTCCATCGCCTCGGCGGCGAATTCCATCGTGCGGCTGCCGGTGGCTGTGGGAATTATCGTATGGCTGCACACGGGGATTTCAGGGATGCTCTGGGCTATGGCGCTGGTCTATGTGGTCGTGCACGCGCTCGTGATGCGCCGTCATGTTGGACGCCCCGATCTGTGTTTTGGTCCGGAAGAATCCGCTATTCAAAAGGAAGTGTTATGGTATGGGCTTCCCATCTGCCTGACACAGTTGCTCAATTTTTTTATCTTGAACAGCGATCGGTTTCTGCTGAAGGTGTTGCAGGATGATGCCCAAGTGGGATTGTATGCCGTGGCGACCAACCTTGTGGATCAGCCCATGACGCTGGTATTGCAAACGTTTACGCTGGCGGTATTTCCGTCCGTAGCCGCCGCATGGGAGACCGGGGGCCGGGGGCCTGCCGAAGAACTTGTGCGCGGGGTCACGCGGCTGTTCTTTTTGGTATGTCTGCCACTTATGGTGTTTCTAAGTGTACTGGCAGATCCTTTGTTTAAGGTGTTGGCCCGGGGCGAGTCTTATCATGCCTATGTTGCAGCGCCCTGGGTGGCGTTGGCGGCGCTTTTCTACGGCTTGAGTTATTTCGCAAGTTTTGGGCTGCACCTGTCAAAAAAAACCTATCTGCTCACGATAATGACCATCCTGGCCCTGGGGGTGAACGGTGTGCTGAATTATTTTGTAATTCCCCATTATGGATTCGTGGGGGCGGCGATCGTCCGCATCGTATCGAATATAGTTCTTGTGGGGGCGGTAGCCGCCGTTGGCCACCGCGATTTCCATTGGCGGCTTCCCTGGCTGAGCACGGCGCGCATATTGATTGCAGCGTGTGTTTCAGGGGCCTGCATGCTTTCGATGGCCCGTATCCTGCCTGTGAATATCATCAGCCTGTGCTTGTTGTTTTGCATAGCGGGCATGGGGTATGCGGTTTTGCTGTTGATTCTTCGGGAGGTTCCCTGGAGTGACGTGCGTGATTTGCGCAGGTGGTTGAAACTCCCCTGACCTCCCGCGGCAAGAAAATATACCGTCCGGCGCGGAGAGTTATTCATCACGGCGTGCAGGCTACTCGCGGAAGGCGTTTCGCAAGGCGCGCATGAGGTCGTCCGGGCCGAAGGGCTTTTGGAGAAATCCGTCGGGGGCGCTGCCGGAAAACTGGATGGTGATGTCCTGTTCGGTGTATCCACTGGACAGGAGGATGGGGATTTGCGGGCGCATAGCGCGCATTGTGTGGAAGGTTTCCTTGCCGCTGAGGACGGGCATGGTGAGATCAAGAATAACGGCGCGAATGTCTTCGTGTTGTTGGAAAAGATCAACGGCAATTTGGCCGTTTTCCGCGGTAAGCACGGTGAATCCCGCTTCCTGGAGGATTTCTTTGGCCACTTCGCGGACACTTTCCTCGTCATCAGCAAGCAGGATTGTACCGGTGCTTTTCCAAGCGCTGGTTTCCGTTACCGTGGAAACGGGCCACTCCTTTTCGGGGGCGGCGCCTGAATTTTCAATAGCAGGAAGGAGGACTTTGAATGTGGTTCCGTGGCCAGGTTCGCTGTAGACAGAAATCGCGCCGCGGTGCGCGCGGACGATTCCCAAGACAGCGGCAAGGCCCAAGCCGCGCCCGGTGAATTTCGTACTAAAGAACGGATCAAACATACGCCCGATAGTTTCCGCGTCCATGCCACAGCCGGTATCGACCACTTCGAGACTTACGTAGAGGCCTTCAGATAGATCTTCTGCGAGATAGGTGCGGGAGAGATAGGCGCAGTCTGCATGGAAGGCGCCGGTACGCACGGTAACAACGCCATGGTTGTCACCGATTGCATCCGAGGCGTTGGTGATAAGGTTCATGACGACCTGGTGGAGCTGAGCGGCGTCCCCCTGAATGAGGGGCAAGTCTTGGGGACATTCAAAGCGCAAAATCACTTTTTTAGAGATGGAAGCGGAAAGGAGGTGCCCCATTTCCTGGGTGAGTTTGGAGAGGTCGATAGGCCGGACGAGGAAAGGGCCGCGTCCTGTGTAGGCGAGCATTTGGTTGGTAAGTTCGGCGGCCTTTCGGGAGGTGGCCTCGATACGGGAGACGTAGTCGCGTGCGGGGGATCCTTCCGGCAGGCGGGTCAAGGCGAGGCCGGCATTGCCCATGATTCCGACCAGAAGGTTGTTAAAATCGTGAGCGATGCCTCCTGCGAGAACGCCGAGGCTTTCCAGTTTTTGGGTATGACGCATTTGTGCTTCAAGGCGGGAGCGTTCTTTTTCCGCCTGCTTTCGTTCGGTGATATCCCGCGCGATACCCTGAATCCCTGCGGGTTTTCCATCTTTTAAAATAACCCGTGTGCTGACTTCAACCGGGATGATGCGCCCATCTTTGGCAATAATGGCGACTTCGTAGCGGGTGATGTCTTCGCCATGGAGTTTTTGCACTATCATTTGGCGGGTGAATTCGCGGTATTCCGGAGGCACAATGTCCAAAGCGTTCAAACAGAGGGCTTCTTCGCGCGAATAGCCGCTAATGCGTTCGCCGGCTTTGTTCAAGGAGGTGAAATTGCCGTTGAGGTCATGGGTGTACACAATGTCGTTTGCATTTTCGAAAAGCTCCTCGTACCGATGCTCGGCTTCGCGCAGGGCTTTTTCCGCCTGCTTGCGGTGGGTGACGTCGCGCACGATGCCCCTGAAACCGATCTTCTTCCCTTCTCTGTCCCGTATGACGGAAATGGAGACTTCCAAAATGGCGCGTTCGCCGTTTTTCCGGACAATTTCCCAATCGGTCATCTGTACATCGGCTTCGGATTGGTAGACACTCATGTAGGTTTGAGCGACTTTTTTAATGGTAGCTTCGTCGGCATAGTAAAGGCGGAAATTCATGCCGCGGAGTTCTTCTTCGGAATAACCGAAGATCCGGCACAAGGCGGGGTTGAAAAAGGTGAAATTGCCTTTTAGATCGACCTCATAATACCCCTCCTGAATGCCGTTGAGAATGGTTCGGTATTTTTCCTCGCTTTCATGGAGGGCAAGAGCCGCTTTCCGGCTTTCGGTGATATTGCGGATCACGGTGAGGACGCGGGTGACGGTTCCCTTTTCCAGAACGGGTGTTTTGTGGGTTTCGGTGATAACCTCATTTTCTTCTAGAACAAAGGATTCTTCGGTGACAACTTCTTTGCCGGTGGAAAAAACCTGTTGGTATTCCTCAAGGACGGAACCGGGCAGGAAGGGGTAGACGTCAAAGATGTTCCTGCCAATGACCTCCGTGGCAAGTCCAAACTTTTCATTCATTCTGATCAGGGTGCTATTAGCCAGCAGAATGGTTTGGCCGGCATCAGAGAGATGAATGGCATCGGCCATGCTGTCCAGGGTGATCCGGTACAATGCTTCACTTTGTCGTACGGCTTCTTCGGCCAGCAAACGGTCGGTAATGTCCCGTCCGATGGCGGTGATGAGCATCTTGCCATGCGGGTCTCTCAGGGCGGTGTTGGTCCAGAGGATGTGCCGCAAGGCGCCGCCGCGGGTAATGATGGGGTTTTCATAATGAGAGGGAATATCGGATACGGCATTTTCTAAATTGAGAAACACGCGTCTGGTGGCTTCTTGCCAGTCTTCGGGCACAAAAGTTTCAAACCAGTTTTTCCCGAGGATGGCATGCCGTTCCCATCCAGTGAGCCTCAATAAATAATCATTACAAAAGAGAATTTGAGAGTGGACGTCGAGTTGGACGATGATAAGGTTAACGTGTTCGAGGGTTTCGCGAAAACGGCGTTCACTGAGGCGCAAGGCATTTTCCACTTTTTTTCGGTCAGTAATGTCGCGGACGATTACTTGGATGGATTCTTCGCCACTGCCACTATCCCGGATCAGGTAGGCATCTTCCACCACCCATTTCTCATTGCCCTTGAGGGTGCGAAAGTTCCAATCTCTCCGGTGGAGGGCGCCCTGTTCTCTGATCTCCTGACGCATGGCGCCCTTCGGACTTTTATACACGACGAGTTCAGCAATGTTGCGTCCCGCGATACTTTCCGGATTGGGGAACCAATCATTCAAATCGAAAATGCGGAGTGCGCCCCGATCCGCGAAGAGAATGTTTCCGTCAAAGGTGAAACGATAGAGTCCAATGCCGGCGAATTCGCAAGCTTCTTCCCGGATGCGATCCAAGGAAGTGTTCATAGCGAGTGTTGTGTTCTCCTGGCTCATGGGTATGTTTACCGCTTATTCGTTCCACCCGGTTTTGTTTGTTGATAATATACTAAAACACTGGTCCTAATAAAAAGTGTGAAAAAACGTGTAGGGTTGGCTTGCATCCGGGATGCGGAGCATGATAGTCCATACAGTGCAGTGGCAAAAAACGAAGAGAGGAGTTTGACGAAGCATGGTATCCGTGGCGATTTTGACGGCAAGCCTTTTGGCAGTGCTTGGAGCAGATTCCAGCGCCCCCGGATTGGCGGCGGAATTTAGCGTGCCTATTCCGGGATATTCTCCAGTGCCGATCTGGTGGTGGAGCGGGGATCCGGTGGAACAGGAACGGATCAGCGAACAGTTGGAGCGGTTGGCGCAAGGGGGGATATACAATGCCATTATTTTGAATTTAGCGCCATCCGGGCCATTGTATGGGAGTGCGGCGGATGAACCGCCATTTCTATCGGAGCAGTGGTGGGACATTTTCGGGCATGCGGTGAAAGAAGCCCGCCGGTTGGGGGTGCGATTATGGTTTTACGATCAGTTGGGTTTTTCAGGGGCGGGCCTTCAGGCGCGGGTGGTGCGGGATCATCCGGAATTCCGAGGCGTAGAATTGAGGCGTGAATTCAAGGATATTGAGGGTCCCGGAGAGGTGGAGTTACGCACGCCGGTGCAGGGAGAGCCGCTGGCGGCGTTTATTACGCGCTTAAGCAAAAAGAAGACGCCGGAGGCGGCAACTCCGGAGTGGATTTGGGATACCGCGGCGCCCGCGGGCGCCTGCAAGCGGTATTTCCGGCGGAATTTTACGTTGGATCGCCTGCCGGTCAAGGCGGTATTGAATATAACCGCGGATAATGGGTACGTGGCCTATGTCAATGGAGTAAAATTGGGGGAGGAAAGCATATATGGGAGCGAGGGATGGGGTCAGGCGGAACATTTTGATTTGTTGCCACATCTTCGGGTGGGAACGAATACGGTAGCGTTCGAGGGTGAAAATCTTGGGGGTGTTGGGGGGCTGCTTGCGGAGATTTTGGTGGAGGATAACGAAAAGTCCAAGAAGATTTTCAGTGATAAGGAATTCAGGATAAGCGCCGAAGCGCCGGAGGGGTGGCTTCAGCCGGAATTTGATGATTCTGCCTGGGCGCCGCCCGGCATTATTGGCAAGTATCCCTGCGGGCCGTGGAATGAGGTTCTGGGGATTGCCAGCGCGGGGGAAATCACCTTGGGGGTGGGCATTCAAAACATCATTCCGGTTACGGAGACGATCGAGGAGGGAGTATTGCGGATCAATGTGCCACAGGGGCCGCACCGGGTCATGCTTTTCTATACGGTTCCCGGAGGCTTTGATTACCAAAACCCTGAGGCGGGGGCTGCCTTGCTGGATATAGTGCATGGGCAAATGGAGTGCCGGTTTAGCGAAGAGCTGGGCGGCGTGATCGCGGGCTCGTTTCAGGATGAATTCCCCGCATTACCGCGTTTCTCGAAGCGGATGATTGAGAAATTTCCGTTGCTGGCGGGTTATGATCTGATCCCGAAACTGCCGGCGTTGTACGACGACGTGACGGATAGATTCAGCGACCCGAAAGGCCCCACTACGGTGCAGGTGCGGTGTGATGCGAGCCAAGTGGCGGCGCAACTGTGTGAAGAGGCGTTTTTCATTCCATTGCATGATTGGCATGAGCGGTATGGGATGCTGTGCGGGTACGATCAGACGGTCCGGAATGCGGATCCCCTCCGGGGAGAACAGTATTATGTCGATTACTTTAAGACCATGCGTCATTATTCAGTTCCGGGCAATGATATGGACGGTGACGCAAAGCCGCATGAGTCGATTGCCGATTTATACCAGAGGCCTCGGGTATGGATTGAGGCGTTTCATTCGAGCGGGTGGGGGCAAACGCTGGAAGAAATCGCGGTTTTGATGCATCCGTGGCTGGTTAACGGGGCTACGCTGTTTAATCCCCATGCGATTTATTACTCCATACATGGATCCTATTGGGAGTGGGCTCCGCCTGACACGGGCTGGCGGCAACCGTATTATGTGCATTATCCTGTTTTCGCGGAATATGTCTCCCGTCTGTGTTATGTGCTCTCTCAGGGTACTCATGATGTGCAGGTGGCCGTCCTGCATCCGTCCACGACGGTTCACGCGTATATGGGGTTTGGCGAACCAAGCCGGGCTGCACGGGAGGCGCAGGATATGTACTGGGGTGTTCAGCGGGCCTTGCAAAAAGAACGGCTGGATTATGTGATCCTGGATGAGGACAGCCTTCAGCCGGCCGCTATCCGCAACGGGGGGGTGTCGGCGGGTTCCCTTTGCCTGAAGGTGATTATTTTGCCATCGGTGCGGGTGCTCCAGAATCGCAGCATCGACAAACTCGGTCATTTCGTCCTGGCAGGAGGGAAAATCATCCTTGCCGGCGCGGCACTGGAACATTTCACCGACGTCCGTTTGTCTCCGGAATTATATGAGAAGGCGGTTAAACAGATTCTGTCGGACAGTATCCGGTCGGCAAGTCCGGAAGAGGCGGTATCGGCGGCGCTGGCTTCCGTGCCGCGGTTTGTGGCGGAGCCTGTGCAGGCATTGAAGCGGCACACGGCGGAGCGGGACTTTTTCTTTGTACTGTCCGATGGGGAAACGCCTGCAAATGGCCAAGCGCGTTTTGCGATTAACCAGCGGAAGCTGTATGAAACAACGGCGGCGAAAGGGGCGCGGATGCCGGTCACGTTTCTGCAAGATGCGGTGCCGGAGTATTGGGACGCACTTTCGGGACAGGTGGTTCCCCTATACAATTATCAACGAACCCCGCAGGGCGAAACCGGCGGTCAGACTCGCGTAGAGCTTGAATTGGCCAACACGCCCGCGCCGTTGATTGGGTTGCGCACGCCCGTGCCAGAAGATCCTGTGGCGGTGGTGTCGGATTTGGAAATTACCGGTTATGAGCGCCGTGGCGATGTGCTTGAGGTGCGGGGATACCCAAGGCTGGATCAGACCGCTTCGCCCACGGCAGAGCATACGATAAAAGTGGAATTTTCCGATGGGACGTTTGAAGGGAGAACATCTTCCGCGCCTCTTGCTGTGACCCCGATTGAAGGGCCGTTGGCCTTCCGGTTAGAGCCGACATGCAATAATGAAGACGGTAGTTTCGCGTGGCCGCCGTCCGAGGGTCCCATTCCCGTTGAGACCAGAAGTTTCCGATATCACGAGGAGAAAGCCGGGGACGATAGTTCGGCATGGATGCAACCGGAGTTCGATGATACGTCGTGGGAGAGCGTGCTGGCATCGTTTGGTCCGCGTGCGGAATGGACAGGGCCGCTTGGACAGAAATGGGAGGAGATCACGGGTGCGCCGGCAGAACCGGGCGAGTTTCATCCGGCGGTGTATTCGCTCAAGCTGGGGATAAATGAGGATCCGGTATTTTCGAGCGCATTGGGAGGCAAAGGCCGGATTCCGGATGAATTCATCGATTTGGGCGAGGTGAACGCCGGCGATGTATATCTTGTGCGCGCCATGGTGATTGTTCCGTCCGATGTACAAAGTCTGCCGGCCTTGCTGCGCGCAGGGTGCGCGGGCCGGAAACGCGTGTTTCTCAATGGCCAGGAGATCGCGCTTGCAGGCGGGGATACGGCGCGCGTGGTGCGGGCGGAAGTGTCATTAAAGACAGGCGCCAACCGTCTGGAACTTCTGGTGGCGATGAACGCTCCCGGACGATTGCGGATGTTCTATCAGTTTATGCCGGCAGGCGATGTATTGCCTGATCCGGAATGGATTTGGACGGATACGCCCAGCGATTCGGGCAAAACTCTTTTCACGAAGGGCGTGGAAGCGCCGGGACCGGTCAAAAGCGCCACAATGGTGGTGGCGCTGGGCGATCTGCATCAAATTCGGGTAAATGGCGGGCTGGTGGCGGATCAGGGGAACTTTGATCCCTATTTCACGAGCCGTGCGGAGCGGTACGACATAACGCAGTTTGTAAAAGAGGGGATGAACCAGATTGAGATTGAAGCGAAAAACATTGGGGGGAATACCGGCTTGCTTTTGGATGGATGTATCGTGCTGGCGGATGGCCGGGAGATCGTTTTTGTTTCGGACACTTCATTTTTGACCACACCATCGGGCAGCGCTTCAACAGAGGCGGCTCCGGCGATTATTCTTTCCGGTCCCGCACGGGGCTACATGGGTGATCCGGCGAATCTGCTGTTGTCTCCGCGGCCGCATCCCCTGCCGTTCGGGGGCTGGCTGCAAAATCAACCCGCGCCCGCGGCGCCGTTTGACCGCGTGGCGTATGCCCGCAGTGAAAATGCACCCGCGCCGGGCTGGTACCGGTTTTTATTGCCGCCGGGTGCAACGGGGATTGCTATCCCAGCGCGCGGCGCCGCCAGGTTGTATGTAAACGGCATGGAAACGGCGTTAACGGTGAATGGCGAAATGATGTCAGGGGCGTTGCCGGATCCGGCTGCGCCAAGACGTGTGGCTGCGCTCCGCATTGAAACATCGGCCGGCTTTGAGCAGGGTGCTGCACTTACCGCGCCAATTACGTACGTCATGGGACCTGGAACAATTCCATTAGGTTCCTGGGATGAATTGGGCCTGCCGCATTATGCGGGAGGCCTGGTATATACCGCGGATATACCCTTGACCGAACCACCGGCGGGCAAAGTCATTCTGGATCTTGGCCGGGTGCGCGGATGCGCGGATGTGATGGTGAACGGGGTGAGTTGCGGCACGAAGCTCTGGCACCCCTACCGCT
Source organism: Candidatus Hydrogenedentota bacterium (assembly GCA_029565395.1). GTDB lineage: Bacteria > Hydrogenedentota > Hydrogenedentia > Hydrogenedentales > CAILVY01 > CAILVY01. Next base: position 98,836 of record JAKQOG010000119.1, read on the forward strand.
TTAATATCGCCTCCGCACTCCAACCGGGATCCAATCGGATTGAGATGCGGGTGTATAACACGCTTGGGCCCCATTTTGCGGCAGGCCATCCCAGCGCGCACGTATATGATAATCATACAAAATCGGGCATTTTCGGACCGATCCAAGTGATGGTGATTCCGGAAATCCGGTTTGAACTTTCCAGGAAATAGAAACAATTTTAGGAAAGAGTGGTGTGAGCACGATTACAGGCATTCATCAGCCGCATTACCTGCCGTGGCTGCGGTATTTTGAGAAAATAGCGCGATCGGATGCATTTATCGTGCTGGACAACATTCAGTTCAACAAAAACGGCTGGCAGAACCGGAATAAGGTGAAATCAAGCTCAGGGGCGGTTCTGCTGACGGCGCCGGTGTATGAAAAATATCAGCAGCCGCTGAACGAGGTGCGCATCAATAACACGGTGTCCTGGCGGCGGAAACACTGGCTAACGATTGAACAATCCTACCGGAAGGCTCCTTTTTTCGAGGCGTATGCAGCATTTCTAAACGAAACGTATGAACGGGAATGGGAATATTTGAATGCACTGAACCGGCATATGCTGGAGTATTTTGTGTGTGCGCTGGGCATCCGCACGCGGCTGTATTATGCTTCCGAACTCAATGTGCCGGGGGAAGCGACGGAACGGCTGGTGAATCTGGTGCACGCAGTGGGCGGGGACGTGTATTACAGCGGGGCGTTTGCGCGGGACGCCTATCTGGATATAGAACAGTTGGAAAAGGCCGGTATCTCGCTCGCGCTGCAAGAGTGGAAAGCGCCGGTCTACACGCAATTGCATGGTCCGTTCATTGCCGATTTGTCGATTATCGATTTACTCATGAACTGTGGGCCGAAGTCGTTGTCCATACTATTGGGAGGGACACATGATTCCGCATAGCAAGCCGTGCCTTGGGCACGAAGAAACGGAGGCGGTGGCCAGGGTATTGCAGTCGGGATACCTCTCACAGGGAAACGAGGTGGCGGCCTTCGAGGAGGAATGCGCTGCCTTCGTGGGGCGGCGTTATGGCGTGGCGGTGAACAGCGGTACGGCGGCATTGCATCTGGCATTGGTAGTGCTTGGCGTGGGCAAAGATGACCCGGTGGCATTTCCTTCCTATGTGTGTGCGGCGCTGTTGCAGGCGGTATCGTGGCAGCAGGCGCGCCCTGTGTTATGTGATATCGGCCCGGACTTTAATTTGCTTGCGGAGACTATTCCCGCCGAGTGTCCCACAGTGATTGTTCCGCATTTGTTTGGGGCACGCGCACCCCTTCCAGAGGGCAAGGTGGTGATTGAAGACATTGCTCAGTCGATCGGAGGTTCCACGGGCCGCGCCTCGCAGATGGCAATCGTTTCGTTTTATGCGACCAAACTGCTGTCCACGGGGGAAGGAGGGATGTTGCTTACAGATGATGCAGCGTTGGCGGAGGAGGCGCGTGATCGCCGGGAGTATGACAACCGGGATGATTTTACGATTCGCTATGCATATAAGATGACGGATTTTCAGGCAGCTCTGGGCCGTGTGCAACTTATACGTCTGCCAGGGTTTGTACAACGGCGGCGTGAAATAGCCCAAGCCTATTCGGAAGCCTGGAAAGATTTGCCGGTGCGTCTTCCGCAGGGGAAAGATCACGTATTTTTCCGGTATGTAATTGCGGCGAAGGACCGGGATCGGCTGGAAACGTATTTGCGAAACGAGGGTATAGAGGCAAAGCGCCCGGTGTATCGTCCTGTGCACCAGTATCTTGGGGGCTTTTTCCCTAATTCGGAGCATGCGCACCTTGAAAGTCTGTCAATTCCCATATATCCCGCATTGATTTCCAATGAAATCCAGAATATGATAAAATCTGTTATAAAGTTCTTCGGTTGAACGCCGATAAGAAAATCGACTGATTGAGAACAGGAAAGGATACGGATGCCTTTTTTCTTACCACCGTACTATTGGCCGAAAACCTATCTTTTTGCAGGATGTACGGCGTTTATCATCTCATTGCTGGCGATGCCGGTGGCGATTTATGTGTTGCGGAAACTGGGGATAATGGATGAAGTAGCGCCGAATAAGATCCATAGGAAACCTGTCCCCCGGGGCGGGGGGGTGGTAATTTTTCTAGCCTTCACGGCAGCGGTGTTGCTTCCGGGCTATCGCAGCCACGCGATGAACGGGGTGATGGTGGGCGCCTTTATCTGTTTGGTTGTAGGGATGGTGGATGACTGGGTGGGGGGCATTCCGGGATTTTACAAGTTGATCACGCTGTTTTTTGTCACGTTGGTGTTGTGGTATTTCGGCGTACGGGTGAACATATTCAAGAATGAGGTTTTAGACATCGCGCTGACGGTGTTATGGATTGTGGGGGTGACGAGCGCCTTCAACGGCACGGACAATATGGACGGTCTGGCATCGGGTATCGCGGTGATTGTATCCCTGATGTTTTTTGTCATTGCGCTTCAGGCGCACCTTCATGCGGGCACGGAAACCAGTCTGTCGTGGTTTGGGCTGTTAGCGATAGCGCTGGTGGGGGCGAATCTGGGCTTTTTGGTGTATAACTTTAATCCTGCCCGCATTTTCATGGGGGATTCTGGGAGTTTCTTTTTGGGATTTACACTGGCGGCGCTGGGCGTGATGGGGGAATGGACGGAGAACCGGATTATCTCGTGTGTGATCCCCATATTGATACTTGGGGTTCCGATATTCGATTTTGCCTATATTATTTTGGCGCGGATTATCCAGGGGGAAACGCGTACTCTGCGTTCGATTATCGATCATTGCGCGCCAGACCATTTATCGCATCGCCTGGTGTGGTTTGGATTCACCCAGCGGCAAGCGGTGCTGTTGATCTATTTGATCGCGGCGACGCTGGGGGTTTCGGGCATTCTCCTTCGCAATACGAGCAGTTTTTTTGACGCGCAACTGGCATTGTTTCAGGGCCTGGCGATAGTAGCGATTGTGATCATATTCATGTTGAAGGCGGCGCGGCATCACCGGGAGACGATGAAGAATCACATCGCGGAGTTTCACCCGGAGATTGCGGCGAAAACGTCATCCGAAGCGGTTTCCGGGAAGGAATCCGGCGATCCCCATGGGCCCCATTTGCAAAAGAGGATATTATTATCGTTCCGAAGGGGCGGCATATCACGGATGAACACGGGTGACGGTCTCCCCTTCCGGTAGAAAGCAGCGTATCGAATCAAGGATGGGTGTGGTTTATTCATTTCCCTTCGCCGGAATTTCATTCGGGGGATCGGGGTGCATCCAGGGGGCACGTACGGCATCCGCGGCCACCATCGCCATAAATGTTTCGCGGTCTACGGTATCGCCACTGGTGACAACCCGCACGTTGCCATTTACCATCACGGCGAATTGACGAATTTTCCGTCCCCGGCGCTGGAGAATGGCCCCCTTGGTCATCATGTCAAACTCCACGGTAATGATTTCCCATTCGGTCATGGCGCCCTCCTGGGCCGATTGTTCCTTGGAGAACAGTGCGTGGGGCACACGGCGTTTACGAAACAGCATATGCAGCACATCCTGATGTTGTTTAAATTATTGTAGAGGCCGGCGGAAAAGAGTGCAATACCTCGGGCGACGGTGATATTTATTGGGTTACAGGCGCAGGCGGGGTTTCAGCGGCCGGGAGCCGGGTGGGTTGACCAGGAGCAGAACCCGGTGGGGGAGGGGGAGCGGTTAGCACAGGCGCCTGTGCGCGCGCTTTTATGGCATCGGCGGCGCTTTTGGCCAAGGTGCGGACATCATTGTCGGTATCTTTTTCCGCGGCCGAATTGAGCACGTCGATCACGGAAGTATCGCCCAAATGACCCAGAATCGTGGCGGCGCGCATACGGGCGTTTGCTTCCAAGCTCATATCGGTCATAACCGTTTTGAAAATATCCAGATGCTCGGAAACTTTAGTATCCGGAATCATCAAAATAAGCTGGGTTTTGTCGCGGGCGGACATTTCGGGGTCGTTCCATAGCTCTTGGATACGGGGCATGGCCTCACTTTCACCGTGCATGATAAGCATGAGGGAGGCTTCGAACCGAACACGCCTTTCTTTATCGTTGAATAGTTCTTTCAGGCGTTTTTCCGCTTCCGGTGTTTTCAGGAGTCCCAGCAGGTGGGTGGAACAGGCCCTCGTGGTGACTTCTTTGTTTTCCTGGGTGAATTCCAGAAGGCGCGGCTGCATGGAAGGGTTTATTTTCGAGGTGAGGCAAATCACGGCCAATACTTTGGCTACGGGGTCTCCGGCGGGATCGCCCAAGACGTCCATGATGGGATTTAATCCATCGGGTCCCGATTCGGCGAGCCGCTGGGTGATGGTTATGGCGCTTTGCACGTCCAGGTTCGCGAAGCCAGCCTTGGTGAGGGCCATCCAATCCTGCATGTAATTTACGGGCGTTGTCTGGACAACAGGCTCCTGGCCGCCGCACGCGGACAGGAGGCAGAGGACCGGACACACCGCAATCATCATTGCGATGAGCGTCCGGAGAAGTTGTTCAGGATGTGCATGAGAAAAAGAGGTTCGCATTGCTCAAGCTCCATTTAAGTTAAGGCTCCATAGCCTAGCATATTGCCGGAGGAAAAGGCACATTGCCTGGGAAATCTTGGGCAAAGTTTTATTTTCCCGGCGGCAAGGGTATACTGTTGGCAACGATTTTCGGCGGGTATGCTTGTTCATTTGTGCGGGAATTTCCTGCAGTTCAGGTCTTTCCGGCCACCTCCCCCAATGGTGTTGCATGAAGAAGAAGTTGCAAAAAATATTGAACCAGATGCGCAGGAATGGCAATTCCGAAGCGGATCGGGAAGTGGTGCGCAAGGCGTACCGCATGGCGGAACAGGCGCACCGCGGACAGTTCCGTCTGTCGGGGTTGCCGTATCTTTCTCATTCTCTCAATGTGGCGCGCATATTGACTGAGATGGAGTTGGATACCGCCTCTATCGCCGCCGGAATCCTGCATGACGTGCTTGAGGATACACCAGTCAAGCAGCAGGAGATCATTTCGGAGTTTGGCAAGGAAATTGCCATGCTGGTGGACGGGGTCACCATGATCAGTTCCTTTCCGAAGGCCACGGGGGATATGAGCCTGTCGGAAAAGCAGGCGATGGGATTCCGGAAGATGCTGGCGGCGACGGTGCAGGATGTCCGGGTGTTGTTAATCAAGTTGGCGGATCGTTTGGATAATATGCGCACGATACAGCATCTTCCGCCGGAAAAGATCCAGCGCATTTCGCGGGAAACCCTGGATATCTATGCACCGCTGGCGCACCGGCTGGGGATTGCGGTATGGAAAGCGGAACTGGAGGATTGCGCGTTTCGCTGGCTGCATCCCGCGGAGTACGAGGAAATTTCCGCAAAGGTGAAGACACGGCGGTCTGAACGGCAAAAGCGGCTGAAGCACAGCATTGAGCAGGTAGAGCGGCAGCTTACGGAGTATGGGATCAAGGCGCGGGTAATCGGGCGCACGAAGCATTTTTACAGTATCTATCGAAAAATGTCTCAGCGGGGCGTGGATTTTGACGACATCATGGATCTGGAAGGGGTTCGGATCATCACGGAGACGAAACCGGATTGTTATCAGGCGCTGGGAGCGGTGCATCAGTTGTGGCCGAACATTCCGGAGCGATTCCGGGATCTGATTCTGCGGCCCAAGGAAAACGGGTATCAAACGCTTCATACCACGGTCATGTGCGAAGACGGCAAGAAGCTGGAGATCCAGATACGCACGGAGGACATGGATCGGGTGGCGCAGGTGGGTGTGGCGGCGCATTGGCGGTATAAGGAGGGGGAAAAACATGATGACGGCAAGTTGGATGAGCAGCTTGCCTGGCTTCGGCAGATGTATGAGTGGCTGAAGGAGGCGTCGGGGGCGGAGGAATTGCTGGACGGGATGCGGCGGGACGTGCGGGCGTCGGATATTTACGTATTCACGCCGAAAGGGGAAGTGAAGGAATTGCCCAAGGGGTCGACGCCGCTGGATTTCGCGTATCTCATTCATTCGGAGGTGGGGCATCATTGTATTGCGGCGCGGGTGAATGGGCGGGTGGTTCCGTTGCGGTACAACCTGCAAATGGGCGATATGGTGGAGATTCTCACGTCGAAGAATCAGACGCCGCACCTGAGTTGGCTGGAAATCGCCATCACGGGCCGGGCGAAAACGCGCATCCGGCAGCGGCTTCGGGAAATGGGCGAGATTGAACCGCTGGAAGAACTGCCGCCGAAGCCCAAGGAGCATCATGCGCCAGTCAAGCATGAGGCGCCGGAGCCAACGGTGCGGCAGGTGGATGACGCCACCCGGCGGAAGCTGATCCGCATCCAGGGGGCCAAAGGCATGGCGGTGCAGTTCGCCAAATGCTGCAATCCGATGCCGGGTCACGCGGTGGTTGGGTATGTCACACGCAATCCGGGCCTGTCCGTGCATCGGTCGGACTGCCGCGTCTTCGCGCGGATGAACCGCGACCCAAAACGCATTGTGGAGGCCTCCTGGGAAGGCGAGGGCGTGCTGCAAACCTCCATGCGGGTGGTGATCGGGCCTCGCCCGAATGTGCTGGCGGATATTACCAATGCACTGCGTCCCATGAACATCGATATTATCAGCGCGAATTACGGCCCGAAAGAAGACGGCAAAGGCTACTTCGATTTCATGTTCGAAGTCACGGACCAGCGCCTCATCGACTCTGTCATGCGCACCCTGCGCACCGTCTCCGGCATCACCTCCGTAAAACTCCTCTGGACCCGCGAACAATCGCATGCCTCGAACGGCGACGCAATAAATAGGGACAGTAACCATTTATTGTGACTACTTGCTCTAAACCAAAACCAAAATAAAAGAATAAATAGCCGAAATAAATGGTTACTTTCCATATTTAATTAACGCCGCAATCGAGACCACATCCCTAAAACAACCGCGCTCAGTCCAAGCAGCAACCAATCACCCAGAAAATCCTTAAAATTCTTTATTGTATTGGCGCCATCTAAACAATTGCAGCTAAAAGACTCCGTCTCACCTTCACCTTCACCTTCACCTTCACCTTCACCCTCTCCTTCACCTTCACCCTCTCCTTCACCCTCTCCTTCACCCTCTCCTTCACCCTCTCCTTCACCCTCTCCTTCACCCTCTCCTTCACCATCCCCTTCCCCTTCGCAGGGTGTGTCTTGAATGGTGAACCACCAGTAAGGCCCAGGGATGTCATCGCCACTGGTATGTGCCACCACGTACCAGTAATAGGTTGTTCCTAATTCCAGTTCGGGGAAAGCAGCGGACGGTTGCAGCAAGTTTGCATAAATCAGTTGAGGCGGTTCAGCGATATTTTTGCCGAAATAGAGGTCATAGCCGGTGGCACCAGAAACAGCGTCCCATGAAAATGACCCAGTCATATCACATATTTCACTCTGGTCAACCGGATAAGGATTCAGGATACCAGGTACCCCCAATGGAGGCAAGAGCGACATCGAAAGGCTATAGTCGCCCGTTCCCACTTGTTCACTGGAGGCCACAATAGTCCACGTTCCGGTCTGGTCAAGTGCAAAGTCAAGATCTGTCAAAGGATCTCCAAAATTATAGTCTGCCTGCGTACCCGCAGGGCGATATAGTCTGATCTCAGGCTCGAAA
>JAKQOG010000134.1 GCA_029565395.1 Candidatus Hydrogenedentota bacterium
GGCTGATCAATGACCTCATCGATCGGATGGCCGATGGCTGACATATCGCCCAAACCGGGAATTTGCAGCCCGCGGTGATGCTTCGTATGTGCCCTGTATTCATTACCGTATCTTCCTCCCGCTGTTTTTTTGAACTATACCTAAAACGCCGCATGGGACTCAACTTCACCCTCCTTCCATGGTTAAGGTGAATCGTCTCGCATAACGTTCCGAATAGATTACAACTGAATTGTTCTCCGGGTCAATTTCTTGGAGCTCATACTCCTCGAATTGCTCTCCTTCGTTGTACCAACGTCTTTGCACAGTGGTTGTGTTCAACTGTGCCCGCACCCGCCCGTCACTCAGTTTCCGAATCGCCAGCAAGGTAATACCCAGCTTTTTCGGATCAAATATATCATCACCACCCGGGCCTTTCGCCTTACAATAGTAACAGAATGGATTGTTGTTGTATAGTCCCGCATAACCGCCGGGCAAAGACCGGACCGGCGGCATGGGCGGGCTGGGCGGCATCAATTCATCCGGGATAGGCCCCGGCCGGGGAGAGGTGGGCGGCGCCACCGCGGGCGGTTCCGGGGGATTGAGCACCACATAAACCCGGTAGCAGAATACGGCCATCACAACAAGAAGCACAAAGCGTTCCTTGTTGAGCCAAAGCCATTTTCCTATCGCAACTAACTTATCCACGCGTCTCTACTGCTCCGGGCCGGTTCGTTGGGGCCCACTAGTTACTATATAACACATACCGCTTAAACAACTTCCATGCTTTTCCAAAGAAACCCGGCGCCTTCGGCTGGGGGCGCGGCGGACGGTTCATGCTCCGCCCGAATTCGTCCCGCGCCGACGGTTGGCCGCCGGCCCGTGCCTCCGGGGAACCCGGGGCCGCTGGCGGTCCTCCGGCCTCGCTGGGTTTGGGTTCCGGCATGCCCGAAAAGGCGGCCTGGGTCAACAACATCTCCACGTTGAGCTGCGGATCAAAATTATACCCCACGTAGGGATAGGTGATTTTCAACGCATCGATACTGAAATACCGGTCCGACGTATGAAGTTTGTCCTCAAACAGGTTCACCAAATCTTTCATGGCGATGGTAAACGACATGCCGGCGGTCTGGTAATCAAGAAGATCTTTTTCTTTCCGGACCGGCCAAATAGAAACTTGTGAGATACTGCTCGCCTTCGCATCGAGCAGCAGATTGCACAGGCGGATCCCGAAATTCAATCGCGCCAAATACTCCTTGACTTCATCCTGGGTCACATCCACTCCGGCGAGCTCATTGAGCGTCGGAATCCTCAATTGTTCCTGGATATCCGCCGGGAAAAGATCATACCGGCCCATTCGTTCACCGACCCGCTTATACAGATCGTCTATCATCCTGTTCACCATTTCATCAAAGGTGAACCTGAGGATGCCGGCATTTTGCACGGGAATCGTCTCAAAAGGCGTGAACCAATCTCCGTAATTAAAATACTTCGCGCGCGTCAGGACCGTATCGGACCACGGCTGCACCTGGGATCGCCACTCCCGCACAATAACTTCGGGCTTCACCCCCATAAACGTCGTCTTCAGATCCTCATAGGAGCGCTCCATGGTGTCTTTAAGCTGAACATCCTGCCGGTAAACCTCAAGTTTTCCCTTGAAATAAAACTGGTAAACGGCCACATACACGCTGAGCACCGCAGCAAGAATAAGCGTATATATTATGCGTGCTTTCGTCATAATTACAGGTCGTCCACGTTTCTATTCGGTTGTCTCACACCAAAAGCGCCGCCGCCTTCCGCAGGGGGAGGAGGCGCGTCCGCCCTTGGACCAGGAGGAGGCGGCCCGGGGGCGCCAGACCCTGGAGCCGTGTCCCCGGCCGGAGGCGGCGGATTCTCCTCTATCGAATCCCCCTCAAACTCTACTATAATAGTAAAGGAATACACACTCCGGCCATCCGCGCTTTCCGCAACCTGATCCTGGCCGGATCTCGAACCCAGATCGTCCAGCGGCGCATCCATAAGAATGTCCCAACTATACTTCTGAACGCTGGACTCGCTAAAGATCACCTGCGCGACCCGCAAGGTCTTGCCATTGGGAAGCATCGCCTCCTTATTTGACAAGCAAGATACAAATTCTTTCAACGCCGTGTCGGAGTCGGCAAATCCATGCACTTTAATGCCATTGGCACGGGGTATCGCATTGACATCAGGCGCCTCCTGGCCCCGCCGCCCGCCACGCCGCGCACCCGGGCGCCCTCCTCCCGCCGCTTCGCCACCTCGTCCACCACGCCCGCCACGGCCCGCCGCAGGCACGTTTTTAGCCTCAATGCCGGGAAATCCCGTCATAGCAGCGCCCGAAGAAGCGCCTCCAGATCGCCCGGCACGGCCCCGGGACCTGTCAGCGGGGCGGCCTCCACCACGCCGGCCCGGTTGGGCGGCTTCACCTTGGCTAAAGGAAATGGTCTCCATGGCGCTGAAAAAAACACTTTCATTGCCCGTGGAAGGCCTGCAATCATTAATGAGGCTCATTTCATCCAGCCAGGCCTTCCGCGTCTCCCGGAGGAAATCCAGCGCCTTCACATCTTTCTCCAGGGCTACAATGTCGTTTTTCGCCTCTTTGAGCTGATTCACGTAATCAGAAGCGGGGAGGGAGATCGCCCCCGGGCGGATATGCTGGACCATTTCCGGATCATACGCGTGGATCGCCAGTTTCAAGCTGTCAATACGCTGCCGCACCACTTTATTCTCATTGGCGCTGACCGGAATGATCGACGCCATAATCAGGGCTACGGCCGCCAGCGACATCGCCCAATAGAACGCTTGCTCTTTGCGGCGGGCAATTTCCACAATGCGGGGGGGGATCAGGTTAATTTCAATAGGAACGGTTTCGCAGCAGCGCAACGCCAATCCCAAGGCAATGCAGGCCTGTTCCGGACGCTCACTGACCTGCTGCGCCGAAGGGGCGATGGCCAAACCCGCCAACGGCTGGGCAATGCGCACTTCCACCCCCAATTCCCGCTGCATATAGGGGATGATATTGCGCAGGCAGGCGCCTCCGCCACATAAAATAACGCGGTTGACCTGTCCGCCGCCGGGAAGCGACCTGAAATAGGAAAATGACCGCTGGATTTCCGAAACCAGCCGCTGGAGAACCCGCCCAATCACTTCTCCGCCCTTGCCGTCTTTCTTGGGATCCCCCGTGGGCGCGAATCCGCGATCCCGTTTCAGCCGTTCCGCATCGCCGAAGGTCATCCCGAATGCAGCCGAAAGGGCCTGTGTAATATCGTTGCCGCCCACATTCAAGGGGCGGGTGAAGCGAAACTGGCTCTCCCGCTCAATAACGATATCCGTGGTGGAGGCGCCAATATCGATCAGCGCAATGCAATCCCCCGTATCGCCAAATTCCCCGGAATGCTTCAGCCAGTTGTACGCCGCGAAGGGGCACACATCCACCGTGTCAATCGTTCGCTTGGCTTCCAGCAGAATATCGATGTGTTTGTCTACAACATCCACTTTAATGGCGGCCATCATCACGTCATAGCCGCCCGCTTCCGTGCGATCCAACACCTGATAATCCATCGCGATTTGATCAAGCGAGAAGGGAATCTGCTGCTGGATTTCATATTTGACGATTTGCGTCACCTTGCGCTCCGGAACCGGCGGAAGCGCGCGGCAGCGCGTAAAGACGGATTGGCCCGGAACACCGAACACGGTCCGCTTGGTGCGGACCCTCGAATCTTTCAAAATTTGCGCCAGCGCTTTGCGGCGGTAATTTTTCCGCACATCTTCCTCAAGGGCGGGATCGGAATTATATTCGCGCTGCAGGTATTTCGTGAGTTGATAGCCGGTTTTGGTCTGAGACAATTCGCATAATCGAATCGCGCTCGAGCCGATGTCGAGAATCAGCCGTTTCTTACGGCCTCGAAAAAACCTGGCCATACGTACGTTTCTCTACCTTATCCACTCGTGCACACGGCGCTGCGCGGCGTCGGCCTTTCCCTGGGCCGGGCCGCCAGATCCGCTAACACGGTGAATTCTGTGAAGATATAATTTTCCTCGAATCACGTAAACCCTTGCAGGTTATTGTAATATAGATTATTCCGCCTGTCAAGATAGAAAGCAAATTGACAATAATTTTCCTTTACGGGTCCTTTAGTCCGAAAAAATCCCTGCGAAACCCTATTTTACACTACGGCTGACATCCTTTGCACAACGCAATCCATAATCCGCACGAGTGGCATCCATGCGATCAAAATGGCGCCGCGCACATCGGGAATAGAACTTGGTGGTGGTATAGGAACCTCCCCGCAAAACACGGTAAATTTGCCCGTAATCTTTGGTAACCAGTTTATTGCCCGGATAGGCTTCATACCAGTTTTCCACCCATTCATAGACATTTCCCGCCATATCCAGACAACTATAGGGGGAAAGCCCCGCCTGATATTTCCCCACGGGAACCGGCCCCCGGTTTTCCGACTCCTGTGTATTGCAATACGCCACATCAAACTCGAGCCCCCAGGGATATTCGTTGCCTTTCACCCCGCGCGCCGCTTTTTCCCACTCCTGCTCGGTCGGAAGACGTTTCCCAACCGCTTGCGCGTAGGCCGTCGCCTGGTTCCAGGAAATCCCCCCCACCGGGAATTGTTCCTGGCCCACCGGAAACATATGACTGGGGAAGACCTTCTTAAACTGATCGTTCGTCACTTCCAATTTATCGATATAAAAGGCCTCCAGCACGATTTCACGCCGCGGACTTTCGTCCGGCGAACGCTCATCCTCCCCGAAAATAAACGGTCCCGCGGGCACCAGCACCATCCCGGGCGGCACTTCCCCCTGGCTCATTTCAAGCGTCACCGCAATCTCTTCATTCGGATGCAACTCCGCCCTCCCGTCAGACTGGATATATCCTTTCGAATACACGCTCACGCGATATAAACCGGGCGGAAGCTTGAATTTGGCGGGCGTCTTCCGGTCCTGGATCTGGTTATTGATCCAAATCGAAGCCCCCGTGGGCTGCGACAACACCGATAGCGTGGCCTCCATGGGCTTCAATATATATTTCCGGTCGTATTGAAAATCCTCCTTGACCGTGATCGTCTCCGTCTGAGGATAGTAATTTGGTAACTTTATATCAAACTGATATTCCCCGATGGGAAGCGCTATGCGGAACAACGGGGTGTTGCCCAGGCTTTTGCCGTCCTTGAGCAGCGTGACTTCCGCCCCCGCGGGCTCCGATTCCACCGTCAGATAGCCCACCAGAGGCTCCATGGCTATCACGAATTTCTCTTGTTGACCCTCCTTCACCTGGATGCGGTCCGCCGCCTTTTTATACCGCTCCTTTTTCAGGAGCACCTCAATCCAGCCGGGCGGCATGCCGGACAACGTCACCGGCGTAAGCCCCCGCTCGATGCCCTCTATCATAACCGTAGCCCCCTGTTCGGGCTGGCTGTCTATTATGATCTGGGTGCCCCTCGCCTTCTGTTCACCCCGCCCACACCCGGCGGCAAGCACAAGCACCACGGCTGCCGCAAACACCCAGCCACGGCCACATCCACCACTTCGGATACAGCCGATCTCAGGCTCCAGGCCTCCACAGCCTCCCTGTTGACGCTCCGTCGCCATTGTTCTCCTTCCCCTTTTCGGGGGCCGCCCCGGCGTTCACGCCGTCACTCCGGCCTTTTCCCGCGGCGGCAGCCGTTTTGGATGAATGGGGACGCGGACAGTGCCGCCGGCATATAGGCACGGCCCGCCTGCCCCAGGCGCAGCACGCTGAACCTGCGGGAAGCCGCGCCTTCGGCAGTTCTCTCCCTGCCCCGTCTCCATACACCACGCATTATGTACCACGAAACACGGTTAAAGCGCAAGACTGCTCCAGGCAAATGCCTCTACTCGCGATTGATCATCTTTACCGGCTGCTCATCCCGCAACGGGGCTTCCACATACACCGTGAACGCAATCGATGCCGGCGTGGCATCCTTCACTTCATCCCCCGAACAACGATCCCCCGGCGTGGGATCCTCCACCGTCCGAACCGACAATAGATAATTCACGTCCCGTTTGCGGTACTGACTTTCATCGCCATTATCGCCCAATTGGTCCACATAATTGTTCTCACACTTGGGCGGACGGATGTTCATGAAGGACCTGATGGACGGACAGTTTTGTGGTTTATCGGGGGATTCGCACAGATCGGTCCAGCAATCCCATGCCATGGAATACCCGTATATGTCCATAAACTGGCTTGGCGCCTTCTCGGACAACAATATGAGCGTGTCGGGGATATACAATTTCACGGGGCCGCCGCCGGAAAATCGGATGCGGCCCGCGGCCACCTGACGGGAATCCTCGAACAGCTCCCACTCGGCGAACAGAGTATTCAAATCGCTCGTATCGGCCATCCCCGGCGTGATGGTGAATGCCGCCTCAATGCGCTCTCCGCACGCATCCAACGGCAGCAACGGAATCCGCGTCGAAGAACCGAACTGCGTTTCATAAGCGTCCGGTTGGGGCGGATTCTGATAATCAACGCCATTCTGCTCATACCAGAACTGCGCGGTCGCCGTGGTGTCGAGCACATAACCACCCGGCGTATGCCACCACCAGTATTCGATGTCCTTGGCCTCAAGTTCTTCAAATGTGGTAGTAGAGCCGACATTATTTGGCTGAGCATTCCCCGCTTCATCCGCCCCCGCCACCGTCAGCATCACCCACTCGTTCGGGCATCTGGCTAATAGACTGCCCAATGTCATTCCTTCCTCGGTCATTGGCCATTGCATGTCAATGGTGTGCTTCTCATTCCCGCAACTCCAATCCGAATCGAGGACGATCTCCCAATCCGCTGTTTCAGGGGGTGCGTCCTGCTGGATGGCATGCCAGAGCGCAACTTGCGCCACCGGCTTACACGGCTCCGCGCCCTTGGGGGCAGCGTTCTCATCCCGATCCAGGGTCCATGACAGGATCGGCTCTGCAATCGTTATGCCCTTGGGGAAATCCGCCTCCAAGCGCGCGTGCGGATCCCGCTCCCACCATATATTAAATAATCGGGGCGTTGAGTATACATTACCGGCAAGATCAGCCACATCGAACCCGGCATTCTTAACCCAACTTGTGTCCCCCGCAAAAGATATATTCTGCAACGGCCACAAGACGGTTAAAACATCCCCGTCCAGATTGTAAACAGGCCGGCTGGCCTCGGTGCTATCGGGCCAGTCATTCGCACCGTCCGACCATCGCGCTGTCCCCGGCAGGAACACCAAATCCACGACACCAATTCCTATTGTGCTATCAGAGGACTTGGAAAATCCGTCTAAAATTTCAGATACGGAGGGATCGGTCGTTCCCAGAGTTAAGCCGCCCGTATCCATGCAAAAACCGGAAGTTATCACAGGGTGTTCAACACCATCCGGATCCACGGGCAGAACTTCTTGAAAACTCATCTTAAACGTAAACTGCAGATACGGTTCAGCCGAAGCGTCAAAAAATACAAACGGTTCATTACCGTCTCCAAATCCAGCATTGTCATTATACGGCAATGGATATGTCCCCCTCCAAGAGTTGGGAAAATAGCACGGCATGCCACCAGCATTGCCGATGCCGTTATAATCACTAAGGTACATATCCGGCGTGCCCAATAAAACTATATCGGGCGGGGTCATGTCGATGACAAATTCCCTGTCGTTATCGGGAACCGTCACCACGCGTGCAAGATCTCCTTCAAGACCGATGAAAAGGCCGTTCACGCGCAAATAGATCCGCGCAAGCCCTTCCACGCCATGATATCCATCGTCAAAAAGGGTGAAGGCGCCGGGCAGGGTAAAGGTGGCCGTGAGAGTATTGCCCGTCTGCTCAGGATTCTCTGCGATCAGTTCATCCGCGAAACCATCGCTTAAGGAGGCTTCTTGCGGCTTGATTATAATGGCATTGGTCTCACTCCCGCCAAGATTCTCCACGGTCACGGTCACGGTGAATTCTTGTCCATTCGGCAACTCCAATATATTGTAATTCGTACACCGGGAGGCATACGGAATGATATTTGAGATATTGCAGTCCGTCCAATTGATCCAGCCGCCCGTCCCAAGCCCCAGGCACACATCGTCCACATAAATCGCCGAGCCGCTGCCATTGTTGAGCGTACTCTCGAATTTCAACTCCTTTTCATCAGAACTCACATGTTCGGAAATGTCAAACGTCTGCTCCGTATAATCCGCCACGGCAGTGGTGGCGCTGTTGTATGTGGCAAGCTCCTTCCCGGCCATCGACACCACCAGCGATTCATCGGGCTTCAGGGCCGCGGGCATTTTCAAATAGAACGAGAGTACGCTGCGGTTGAACGGTACCACGAACGACTGAGACAATGTGCACGTTTCCGACACGAAGCCAAACACCGCCGCATACGGCGTGGAACTGGCCTTGTCGCCTACGTCCCGTATGGCCTTATCGGGATCATCCCACACGCTTGCATCGCTGAAATCGCCCCCGCTCACCAGCGTAGCGGGATCGTCCGGACATGCCTCCCCAAGGCATACATCATCCACATAAAACAGCGTGGTGCCAGTCACAACTCCGTGAAATTCCAGACTCTGCTCGCCGCCCGCCACCGTGGAGACATCAAACTCTATCTCCTTGTAATTCTCGCCCGTGTACGACGCTTCGTTCGGGTTATGGTTGTTCTCCTCATCATAGGCGAACGTCACATTGCCATCGGCGTCTACCACCGCTTTAAACACCTCCGACCCCGCCAACGATACCGTCAAACTATCCTCCGTATTTCCTTTTCCGGCTTCTATGCGGAATTGAAAATTCAAGCGCATCTTGCCACCCCGCGGGATGGTGAAATGGGCAGCATATTCTGGAGAAAGCACCTCGCTACCTTCAACCTGTGCAGTGCCTGTCCAGTTTGCATCACCCTGAGTGAAAAGTCCGTTCTGAACGACTTCCGTCCCTGCAGGCAGTATGCCCGGTGCAGTGATTGAAACATCTTCCAGGTTGAAAAACGTTGGCTTTATGCGCGGTGTTATTTTTGAAGAAAATTTGAGCTCGGATCCATTAAGAATCTTTTCTAACGGCAAGGTAATCTTAACATCTACCCAATCATCAAACGTGTGGGCGTGGTTAAAGTACTCAAAAGACGCAGGATATTCCGGGTACGTCGTTACATCGCTTCCGTCATAATTTACGCGAAATACTTCATCACCACCTACGGACGCGGCAAAATAGTCAACATCATGCTCGTGTCCCTTATCCTCGATTTTTACAAAAAATCTCAATTCCGCCTTTAAGTCACCCCCGAAATGCGCCGCGTGATTGGCCGCCGCCTCATTTTCCAGCACAATCACCGGATACGCCGATAGATTCGTGTTGGCCATCCAGACAGTGTTATCCCCTTCAAAATCGCCCGATTGAATACGATTGCCTGTTTCACAGTCGGGACTCGGAACGCAGATGTTGTCCACATAGATTTCCGTGGCGCCGATCATATGACTTACAAACCGCAACTCCTGTTGTGAGCCTGGCGGAACGCTCGTGAGATCGAATTCCACCGTGGAGGCATTCCCCGTGGGAGTTTCCGTAAAGGGATAGGGCCCGGGAAATTGCGGCACGCCCGTGGAATCCACCACCATCAAGGGCACCCCGCTCAGCATGGCTGTAAAAAGATCCTCGCCGTTGTTGCTCGGTTTCTTAATCGTGTAGCGAAAACTCAACTTGGGCCCCACAGAAGTTCCCACAAGTTTCAACACATTGGGCAGACTGGGGGCATCTGGAACTGAAATAATCGCATCATCGGCCACCGCCAAATCCAACACGGAGCATTGCGTATCAAAATTGAAAGAATTTACACACGGTATTGCATCGGAACCGTCTCTCGCGCCTATCCGGAGATCGTCGATCAAAAAGACGCTGCGCTGCGGCTCATCCGGATTTCCAACCTGCACTTCAAAATTAACGACTGGCGCTGGCGCTATATTCAGCCGGATGGGAATTGTGATTTCCGTATATGCGGTATGCGAATACACATCATCCGGAATCGGGGCTATTGTACCCAGCCCCGTAATAACAAGAATATCGCCGCTCGTTGGGCTTACCGGCCCCTGCATCTTCAACATGAAGGAAAGCACCAGCGGCCAACCGAACTTCGCGGCATGCGTGCCATGGTAAGCGCCTTCAGCCACAACCAAGGTGAGCGGGGTGGGTGTCCAGAGCACGCTGGGACCCGGGCCGGCTTCAAAAGTCTCCATGCTGCCGGTTGCAGCCATTTCGATATCATCTAAATAAAAAAGGCTCACCCCTGCGCCATTCGACAGTTCAAACGCCAGATTTCTGTTTCCCGTATCCGGGACGTGAACTAAAACGTTGACATAAACATCCAGTGGCAAAGGATTGGGCACGGACGCATCCGTATGTGCGCTATTCGTTATGTTTCCCACTCCATTCACGGCAAACCGCTCGTTAGTGCCAACGGTTAATTTCAATACATCGGATGGGTCGCCCCCATGAGGAATTTTAAGCCAGAAGACGAGATCTGACGCGCCAGCGAACGTTTCTTGATGCACAAGCCGTTGCGGTGTTGATGGCATAGTGAACGGCATGGAAAGGTCATCAATTCCTGACCTCGGCATAACAAAGGTTTGGCTCAGGTCCTGATCGAGCCCGGAGAACGTGACATTAAGGGGTTGTGACAAATAGGGGTCCACGCCTACGATAGGCAGGGTAACCTTTTGGGTGAGGGTCTGGTCGATGCCGGAGATGGTGCTGCTCTTGAACTGGGCATATCCGCTGCCATTTCGCGCGTTGCCGCTTTCGCCTTCTCCCTCACCTTCGCCTTCGCCGCCGCCGACAATAATGGCGTCCTCGCCCTGCCTGTCGCAGTTTTCCGACCAGACTTCATGCCCTTGCTCGAAATCACCGTTGTCAATGCCGCAATCCAGCGCGTGAACGTTTGCCGGGAAAACCAGCCCTCCCATGGCGATCAAGCCCAGAACCACAACAAACGCAACGATGCTGCGGCGTTCCGTTGGCGGGTTCAAGCGATAAAACAGATGGATGCACAGGGACACACCGGTCCCTGTGGAGTGACGGGTTCCGCCGCCCAGCGGATCCCTATGGTGTAATGCGTTAGAGCCTCTCATGACGCGACCTCCTCTGACGCTGTTGTACCTCGCGAGCCCCGCGCGCCGCGCGGGGGAATCACGCTATGTGGGTTTACTTCCTCATTGTAACGTTTCATTAGTATTTTACACTATAAAGCCGAATGCTGGCGCTTCCGGCGCCGTCCTGATTCGGTCCGGACATTCAATTTTCCTAACGGCAAAACGCCGTAACTCCTTTGCCTGCGGCAAGATGCCGCTTTCATGAAGTCCCACCTGGAGATGGGACCTACTATTCACTCCAACTCTCATAAAGTCCCACCTGGAGATGGGATCTACTAGTCGCTCCAACTCTCATGAAGTCCCACCTGGAGATGGGACCTACTATTTACTCCAACTCTCATGAAGTCCCACCTGGAGATGGGACCTACTATTCGCTCCAACTCGTTTCCCATTTCTTCCTAACGGCTAACGGCCAATGGCTA
>JAKQOG010000189.1 GCA_029565395.1 Candidatus Hydrogenedentota bacterium
CTTTCAGTCCACCGCGATGCGCCTGGAACTGGACCAGGTCCGAACCATAGGCCAAGCCACCCAGGCTCAACCATGAAATCATGCCAACCATCATTAGCATCACAATGC
Organism: Candidatus Hydrogenedentota bacterium; assembly: GCA_029565395.1. Lineage (GTDB taxonomy): Bacteria > Hydrogenedentota > Hydrogenedentia > Hydrogenedentales > CAILVY01 > CAILVY01. The sequence goes on from JAKQOG010000189.1 coordinate 109, forward strand.
TCCTTGCTTTAAAAGAAGTCCTTGGGCAACCCAATCTTCGAAGTGCCGATTGTAGCATATGATTTCCTTGATTATGGATAAATCGGGAGAGTTATTTATTGTCAAGGATTCTTGTTTAAAAATTCACTTTCTTTGAAACGAAGCACTCTGCCAGGGCGCGGAGACACGCATCCTCTTTTACAGGGCTGTATTTCGGTTCCTGCCAGAAAATGTTTTGGTGATCTTTGGGCATGGTATATGACATTATTGTGTGGATCAGGAGGGGTATAAGGGCTTGATAATGTGTGCTTTGGCGAAACTTGGGGGGAACGGCGGAGGGTCTGATGAATATTGTTTGGTGTCATCGGTATAGAAGGGAGGAGCGTTGGAAAACGGAGAGAGCGGCGGAAACGATTGTGGCGCGTGGAGAAGCTATGGACATTATGGACAGTTATGGACATTTTGGACAAGGTGGACTAGACACGGACTGGATCGGGGAAAAGACGTATTTAAGGAGAGGAAAGATTGTGGCATGCGAAAGGTTTATTGGTTTGGCAAGTTGTTGAGGGATGATAGTTAGCGGTATGGCATGGGTAGAGGGACATAGGCGCTTTTTAGCGTATGGCGCGGGCATGGCGCTGATTGTGGCGCTGGTGACGTCGTGCACGGCGGCGCGGTACAGCAAAAAGGCGGACAGGGAGACGTATCGCATTATCAATGAGAAGTCGAAGCAGGTGCCGAATATGGAGAAAGGGTTTTCCCTGGAGAAGGAGGCGGGTTGGGATCCGTTAGCGGGCCTGCCGTTGGTGGAGCAGGGGGAACCGGCGTTTGGAGCGGAGGAAGGGAGTGAGGTGGGGGCATCAATCATTTCGCTGGAGAAGGCGCTGGAGATTGCGGTGAAGAACAGCCGGACGTATCAGAATGAGAAAGAATCGCTGTATCTTGGTGCGCTGGGATTGACGCTGGACCGACATCAGTATACGCCGATTTTTTCGGCAAAGGGGGGCGGCGCCATCCAACACAGCACGCGGGATGTGGAAAAGGCGTCGAAATTCACGACGATCATGAATCGTGAAACGGCGTTGATGTCGGATTTTGAGAGTTTGACGGGTACGCCGGGGACGCTTCTGCGTCAGTTTTCGGAATTGGTGGAGTCGTCGGGGAATGCTGCCGGGCTGGATCGTCCGCACACGAAAATCGTGTATGAAAAGAGTATTGATGCGCAGACGAATTTGAATGTGGGTCTCTTGCTGCGGGGTGGGGGTAAAATCGCGTTGGGGCTCACGTCGGATTTTATGCGTTTTTTGACGGGGGAATCGCGGGTGGCGACGGGAAGCGTGCTGACGGGGTCGTATACGCAGCCGTTGTTGCGGGGGCGTGGCGCGAAAATCGCGGCGGAATCGCTGACGCAGTCGGAGCGGGACGTGTTGTATGATTTGCGGGATTTTACGCTTTTCCGGAAGGATTTTTGCGTGGAGGTATGTTCGAATTATTATCAGGTGCTTCAGAACCGGGATGCAGTTCGGAACAACTGGAAGAGCCTTGAGGCGTTCAAGAAGAACGCGGAGCGGGAACGGGCGTTTTCGAAGGAAGGGCGGCGGACGCAGGCGGAATTGGGGCGGTTGGAGCAGGCGGAGTTGAATACGGAGTCGCAATGGGTGAATTCGGTGCGGCGGTACAAGGAGAACCTGGATCAGTTTAAGATCAAGCTGGGGCTTTCGACGGATGCCAAAGTGGTGCTGGATGATCGCGAATTGAGCCTGTTGCATGAACACGGAATACAACATCCGAATCTGAGCGCTGAAGATGCGGTGTCGGTGGCCCTGGCGACACGGCTGGATTATTACACGGAGAAGGATCGCACGGAGGATGCGGCGCGGAAGGTGAAGGTGGCGAAGAACGCATTACAGCCGAACGTGGACTTGTCGCTTCAGGGCCAGGTGCCGAGCAAGGGGAAGGATGGATTTCAAAACCTGGATTTTGAGCGGACGAAGGGCAGCATTGGGCTGGACGTGGATCTGGGAATTGATCGGAAGGCAGAGCGGAATGCGTACCGTGCGGCGGTGATTACCCATGAGCGTGCGCTACGCAATCTTGAATTGAAGGAAGATAACATCAAACTGGAGGTGCGCGCGGCGTGGCGGGATCTGGACCAGGCGCGGCGCAACTATGAAATTGCAAAAAGCAGTGTTGCCCTGAGCCAGCGGCGGGTGGAAGAGCAGAATTTGCTCTCCGAGCTGGGCCGCGCGACGGTATTGAACCAAGTGGATGCACAGAACGATTTAACCAGTTCGCAGAATGAATTGACGGCGGCGCTGGTGAGCCATACCATTGCACGGCTGTCGTTCTGGCGGGACATGGGCATTTTATACATCAAGCCGAATGGACAATGGGAGGAAGTCTCCGATGAACTCCGAAAAGAACGCGCCCAACAATAGGCGGCGCCGTACCGGATGGCGGTTCCTTGCGAAGGCGCTTGCGCTGCCGCTTGCGCTTTTGCTGGGCTATTGGTATTTCTTTACGGGCCATGAGGATCAGTTTAGCGGGACGACGTTCACGGTGAAGCGCGGCCCGATGGAAATCACGGTGCTTGAAGGCGGTTCGATAGAGGCGCTGGAATCGCAGGAGATCAAATCGGAGGTTCAGGGGGAAACGAAGATCCTGAGCATTGTGGAAGAGGGGTATATCGTTACGCAGGCGGACATAGATTCCGGGAAAGTGCTGGTATCGCTGGATTCCAAGGATTTGGAGGATAAGCTGACGGAGAAAGAACTGGATTATCAGAATGCCAATTCGGCGTTGACAGAGGCGCGTGCGAATTATGACATACAAGTGAATCAGAATGCGAGCGATATCCGGTCGGCGAGTCTGCTGGCGAAATTCGCGCGGATGGATTTTGAGCGGTTTATGGGGGAAGAGGTGGCGGGGGAGATATTAAAGGGGATCAATCTGGAAGAATTAATCACATTGGAATTGACGAGCGAGGAGGAGGTTCCCCCGGAGGGGGAATCCGAGGGCGGCTTAGAAGGAGAATCCACAAGCAAACCGGCCGAGGTGATTGCGACGCCGCCCATGGTGGAGATTGATTTTTCAAAGTATGCGGATCCGGAGCGGCTTGGGGACGGCGAAGCACGGCAGAAGCTTCGCAAGCTGGAAGATGATCTGATGCTGGCGCAACGGGACGTGGGGTTGTCGCAGACGGATTTTGAGGGGACCCAGCGCCTTTATGATCGGGAGTTCGTGACGAAGAATCAGCTTGATAACGATGAAATGGGCTTGAAGCGGAAGCAGATCATAACGGATTCCTCGGTGACGGCGAAGGAGTTATTTATCAAATATGAATTTCCGAAAACGGCGGAGAAATATTTGTCGGATTATATTGAAGCGTTGCAGAAGCTGGCGCGCGCGAAGCGATTGGCGGATGCGAAACTGGCGGACGCGCATGCGAAGCTGAAATCGGCGGAAGAGCGGTTCCGGTTGCAGTCGCGCAAGCGGGATGAACTGAAAGACCAGATCGAGAAATGCACCATCAAGGCGGAAAAGCCGGGAATGGTGGTATATGGAGGCGGCGAAGAGCGGTATTGGCGTGAGGAGCGGATCGAGGAGGGTGCGATGATCCGGGAGCGGCAGATCATTTTAACGATACCGGATTTGCGGCAGATGGTGGCGAACGTGAAGGTGCACGAATCGTATGTGAAGCGGGTTGAGAAGGGGCAGAAGGCGCGGATCCGGGTGGATGCGTATCCGAACGTATTAATGGACGGTGAAGTACAGAAGATTGCGTTGTTGCCGGATGCTCAGAATCGTTGGATGAATCCGGACATAAAGGTGTATGAGACGAAAGTGCTGATCCACGGGACGTATGACTGGTTGAAGCCCGGCATGAATGCGGAGTCGGAAATCATCGTGGAAGAGCTGGCGGATGTGGTTCAGGTTCCGCTTCAAGCGATTGTACCGGAAAAGGGTGAGCGGGTGTGTTATGTGGCGAAGATGGGCGGCCCGGAGCGGCGGGTGGTGGAGACAGGGGATTTCAATGACTCCATGATAGAGATCAAGAAGGGGTTGAGCGCGGGGGAAGATGTGTTATTGCGCGCGCCGCAGCAGCCGGAGGAGGAGCAAGGAGGCGAAGAGGGAGAAAAAGGAGGGGAATCCGGGAAAGAGAAGCCGGCCAAGGGGAAGAAAAAAGCCACGCAGGTCAAGGAGGAGGGATGAGTGTGGCGGCGTCGATAGCGCGTCTTGAACATGTGGAGAAGACCTATCACATGGGGGATGTGGTCGTGGAAGCGCTTGCGGATGTGAACCTTGATTTTGGGGCGGGGGAATACATCAGCATCATGGGCCCGTCGGGTTGCGGCAAGTCGACGTTATTGAATGTGCTGGGGTGTTTGGACCGCCCGACATCGGGGGCGTATTTTCTTGGGGGCGAGGATGTGTCGGGATTGAGCGACGATGATCTTTCGGATATCCGTTGCGGGCGGCTGGGGTTTATTTTTCAGTCGTACAATCTGATTCAGCAATTGACCGTGTTGGAGAATATAGAGATTCCGTTGTATTACCAGGGGGTGCACACCGATGAGAGCCGGGCGCGTGCCCGGGAGCTTGCGCGGCGGGTGGGCTTGGAATCCCGGCTGATGCACAAGCCCTTTGAGCTTTCCGGCGGTCAGCAGCAGCGGGTGGGGATAGCGCGCGCGCTGGCGAATGATCCGCTGGTGATCTTGGCGGATGAGCCGACGGGGAATCTCGATTCGAAGTCGGGGGTGGAAATATTGAATCTGTTTGACGAACTGCATTCGCAGGGCAAGACGCTGATCATGGTGACGCATGACGAGGACATTGCGCACCGTTCCCAGCGCATCGTCCGTTTGCGGGATGGACGGGTGGAGGCCGATGCACGAAAAGGCTGAGTTTACGCAACAGGCGTTCCGCCGTGCCTTCGCGCCGCAACGGCTGTGGCGTGCGGTGAAACTGGGCATGCGGAGCCTGTGGCTTCACCGGCTGCGGTCGCTGTTAACGCTGCTGGGGATTGTGTTTGGGGTGTGTTCGGTGATCTCGATGCTCGCGGTGGGAGAAGGGGTGAGTCATGAGGCGCAGGAACAGATCCGGAAGCTGGGCAGCAGCAATATCATATTGCGGAGCCGGAAACCGGACGAGGAGAAGCGTCCTTCGACCGAACGGAGCTATGTCCTGGAATACGGATTGACGTACCGCGATCTGAAAACGATCAAAGAGAGCCTTCCCGGGGTGACGCTGGTGGTGCCGGCGCGGATCATCCGGAATTATGTATTTAATGCCACGCGTCGTATCGATGCGGAGATTTTCGGGACGGTGCCGTGGTATCCGGAAATGCGGCATGTACGGCTGTTGGATGGGCGGTATTTTTCGGAGGATGACATGGAGGAGGGGCGGAATGTATGCGTGCTGAGCAGCACGGCGGCGGAAAGTCTGTTTCCGATCGATTCGCCGCTGGGCCGGAATGTGCGGGTGGGTTCGGACTATTACAAGGTGATAGGGGTAATGGAGCCGGAAAGCAGCCGGGTGGGCGTTTCGGAAAACGCGGACCAGCCGTCGGCCAGCACCCTGATGCGGATCTATATTCCGTTGATAGCGGCGAAGGAACGGTTTGGTGAAGTGCTGATGAAGCGGCGAAGCGGGAGTTTCGAGGCGGAGCGTGTGGAGTTGCACGAGGCGACGGTGCAGGTGGGGAACCAGCGGCATGTGGAAGAGACATCGCTTATTATTAGGAGCATATTGAAACAGAATCACAAAAAGACCGATTACGAGATTATTGTTCCGCTGGAATTGCTGCGCGCGGCGGAACGGACAAAGCAGATGTTTAATCTGGTATTGGGGGCGATTGCGGCGATTTCGCTGATTGTGGGAGGGATTGGCATCATGAACATCATGCTGGCGAGCGTGACGGAGCGGACGCGGGAGATTGGCATCCGGCGTGCGCTGGGTGCAAAGCGGCGGGACATCATCATTCAGTTTTTGATTGAAACGGTGATTCTTTCGGGGGCGGGGGGGATCATTGGGGTGGCGATCGGGATTTTGATACCATTCTTTATCACGCTGTTCGCGGAGGTCATGACGATTGTGACGGTTTGGGCGCCGCTGGTGGCGTTTTCGATTTCGGCACTGGTGGGGGTGGTATTTGGGATATATCCCGCAATGCGTGCGGCGGACATGGACCCGGTGGAAGCGTTAAGGCATGAGTGAGGCCACTGGGAGGCGTGAGGCGTGAGGCTTGAGGCTTGAGTGGGTGTCTGGGAAGCCTGGGAAGTCTGGGATAGATGGGATTGTTCAGATTAATGGGGTAAGGCGGAACAGAGTATAGATTGGAAAATAGTGATAGCGCATGGAAATAGCGATGGCGCGTATAGAGGAATTGGGGATTAAGGGGCCAAGCCCCGGAGTTTGAAAGAAGAATGGCGGGGGGAAATTTGGGTTAGGCAATTGTGTATCCTTCCGTGGTAGAATTTTAAATACGATGAAAGAGTTAGTATTACGCGGCGTGGAAACCGAGGATGAATTGGCCCAGGCGAATGACCTGATGGCCAAGGCGCATTCCCGTATCTTTAACTTTTTTGACGGCATACATTGGATGGAAACGTGCGGGGCGGGGTATCCGGGCTTTCAGCGGGAACACACGCGGATTGGCCTGTGGAACGGGGAACTCGCGGGGGCGCTTCGGCTGACCACGCATACGATCCGGCTCGGAGAGGCGCGGCTGAAAACAGGGGGGCTCGGGTGGATTGCGACGGATGGGCGGCACCGGCACAAAGGCGTTGCGCGGGAATTGATGGTGCATACGCTTCAATTCATGAAGAGCCAGAATTACCATGTAACCATGCTGTTCGGCATTCCGAATTTTTATCACCGTTTTGGGTTCGCAACAACGCTGGCGGAGTATTCCACGGTGGTGCCCACCGAAGAGGCGCTGGTGGTGGCGCCGGGGATGGTACGGGTTCGGCAGGGCAAGCCGGGGGACATCCAGGCGATTCAGAAAATCCATTATGCGAATGACGCGGACGTGGCCTGTTCGCATGTGCGGACGGGAGCGCATATCACCAATAAATGGGAACGCTGGAAACCGTTGCGGGTGCTGACGGATGATGCGGGGAAAGTAATGGCCTATTTTCTTCCGCAGCGTCTTGAGGATGAGATTCTGGTGGAGGACGCCGGGGTTTCGAATAGTGTGCTGTGCGGGGCGATTGTAAGGGCGTGCGGCGAATATGCGCAGGAAGAATGCCTTGCGAAGATCCGGTTTTCCGGGCCGCCGTCTTGTCCGATGATTCAGTATCTTCACCGGTACAAGTCGACGCATGAGATGCGGATAACGCGGGACCAGGGGGGCATGATGGCCTTCGTGAACCTGGAAGAGACGCTGGAGTCGATGGTTCCGGAATGGGAACACCTGCTGGTGCGTTCGCCGGCCCGGAACCTGCAATGCGAAGCGACCCTGATTGTGGATCGTGCGCCGTGGCGCATTCGTGTGAACCGTGGTGCATTAGCCATAGATTCCTCGTCCGGCTCGAACAAGGTTGGCCTGAGTTCGGGCGATTTGATGAACCTTCTCACCGGCTATCGGTATCTGGAGGATATACTGGCGGAACACCGGCGCATCCTGACGCCGCAGGCGCGGGAATTGCTGGGTGTGATTTTTCCGAAGCGTACGCCGTATGTCTGGAATGTGGACCGGTTTTAACTACACCTGCTCGTTGCACCACAATTTTTTTAATTCTGTACTAACCAATGCCGTTACTCTACGCTATAAGCGATACCGTTTCGATTTTCATTTTGTCTAGCAACTTTTTGGCAAGAGCGGCAAAATCTGTATAAGCCTCTGCAACGGCCTGTGCGTGGCTGCCAATTGCTCCGTCAGCGGGGGTAAGCGTGAAAATGGGTTTCCGGGCTTCCTGTCCCATTGGAATCAGACTTCGATAATGCTTTAACGTTGCGAGACATTCAATATCGTCCGCGGGCGTCTGGGCAGCACTTGAATCTTGAAGCACATACTCATGATAAACACCCGGTATCCGGTTAACCCATTTGTCATACGCTTTGACTGGACGGCTGAGCCGCACACTATGCTGTTGGACAATATATCCAAGGGGCGTCATTCTCCCCTGGGGAAGTTTAAAATCAGGTTGTTTCCAATTATCGAGACGTTTTTCCCAAAGGCTTCGCCACGAACGAAGCGCCGGCCCTAAATTCTTCAGCCCTTGTAGCGAAAAAAGGTCGGCCCCCAACGGAATCGCAACATAATCAGAAGCGATCAGGGCAGACCTGTTTATAGCGCCCAGGTTCGGTCCGACATCCACAAGGATTATATCGGCATGTATCTGTTGCGCCGCGTTTTGTGGAACTTGCCAGAACGCGGTCAAAATGCGGAAAAACCGATAAAGATTTTTATCATCCATGCTGCGCGGCCATACTTCCGACAACGTATCTTCAAATGCGGCAAGCTCCACATCGCCCGGTATAAAATAAACATTGTCCGCGGCACGCTGAAGTTCAATGTCCTGTAAATCGCCCACCTTGGTGAGTGGGGCAATTGCCTTATATATGGTTGAAGCGCCAACCGATTGTTCCCACAGCCGTTCGAGTTCATCTTCATCGAAAAAGGCCGAGGTTAAATTTGCCTGTGCATCCAGATCCACGGCGACAACTTTATACCCTAGTTCGGCAAACATCCATGATAGATGGTATACAAGAGACGTTTTTCCAACACCTCCTTTGTTATTGAAAAAGGTTAATACCGGAATACTCATTTCGCCCTCCTGATAATCGCCAGTACTGTTGTCGCTTCGATCTGAAAGTCGATATCTGGATTGCCATTCCTGCTTAGTTCCGCCCGCGCTGTCTGAATGCCAATGCCGAATCTCTGAACAAAGCCCATCACCTTCATCGCGTCCGCCAAGTTGGGATTTCGATAATCGGTTATTCCTGCCTGACCAAAATTCTCGCGGGTAACCACACCAAAAGGCCCCCCAGGACTTAAAATCTCAATCCGGTCGTCAAACCAATAGACACGAACCGGTGCATGGGTGCTTTCATAGGTACGATGCATAACCGCGTTGCGTATTAACTGTTGAAGCGCCACACGGGGATAGGGTACCCGCCTGATTTCCTGATTTGATGTTCGAATATCAACTTCACTTCTGTTGTGGGAATCTATCTTTTCATCAATACGGCGCAATACTTGACCGAGTGCGCCATCGATGACGGCTTCATCTTGAATCGGATCTGAAATTGTGTTGCCAGCAATCCGAAGAAATTGAATAAACGCCCCGGGGATCCAATCCCGCGGAGATATCCCTAAGACAAGAATCCCAAGGATTGTCGGAATAGGATCGCCTATCGAGGCAATCATTCTACATGCCGCCAACCTTTGTTCGTATGAGCGATCATTATTGGACAACACATCGGCAGCGAAGGCATTCGTGAGATAGTCCTGTTCAAATAAAACGCGGCTAATTTCAGATAAGCCACACGATGGCAAAGGTTGCACATCGAATGGAATGTCTCTGAAGCGGCGTTTTTCATTCAACATGCTTTCTTCCTGAGCTGATGCAATCGCTCTTCTCGGTCCGATCCGGATATATATCCTGCCCTTATAACGAACAGGCGGAGAATTGGACGGTTTTACTATAACCACGGCAATTTCCGCGCCTTTAAGAGTTCGTTTTTCCACGACAATAGAAGGCGGAGGAAGAATATTACCGTCCGTTCGAATATCAGAAAGTGTTCTGAGGAGTTCATCCGTAATAACGAGACCGGCTGGTGTACCATCATTTTTCACCCCAACAAAGAGGACACCTGCTTGACGGTGATCCGGCAAATCGTTGGCAAAGGCACAAACAGCTTGCCGTCCTGAATCAGGCGCATCGCCTTTCCAAGATTCCTTGCGTTCAGCCAGATCCGATTCGATATCGTCCAATAAAGCAACCAGTTGAGAATCCGTGAAAATCATTTTGCACTTTCACCTATCAAGCATAGGCTATTTTCAAAAAGCCATCCGTTCCTTTATATAGAGTATCATATTATTTAAAAGAAAGTTTAGTTATCGATTACACTCTTGAATCCATGGGATATAAGCATCCGCGTTAAGTCTTTCATCAGGAGGCATGCGTAGTACTGTAGTCAAACTGTGGTCATGATTTTCAACGATAAAAAATTTTGATTTTCGGCTTCTTTTTCAGTACACTCCTTTTCCCATGCCGGAGTGGCGAAATTGGCAGACGCACCGGACTCAAAATCCGGCGGAGTTCACCCTCCGTGGGGGTTCGACCCCCCCCTCCGGCACCAGTTCTTTTCAGGGAGGCTCAGATTTCGGCTTTAGTGCCGCTTTCTTTGGGATGGTCGGTGATATCACGGCTCCAGATGATGATTGCGCCGCGTTTTCGTTCTTTGGCGTGTTGGAGGCATTTTTCGGAGCGGATGGCCAGGGTGGGGAGGTCGGCGCCATCTTCGGGGGCGTTGACAATGCCGCAACTGAAGGTCAATTTAAATCCGGCGACGGTATCGGCGATGGCGGCCATGCGTTCCTGGATGCGGGCGGCGAGAATGGCGGCGCCGTCAATATCGGTTTCCGGAAGAAAGAGGAAGAAGGTTTCGCCGCGGTAGCGTCCGGCGATATCCATGACGCGGACGCTGGTGAGGATTACGCCGGCAAGGCAGGTGAGGAGAAGGTCGCCCATGGAGACGCCGCTTTCTTCGTTGACGCGGGTGAAGTCGTCGACATCGATAAGAATCATGCTTGCATTTCGCTTGTAGCGCTGTACGCGGCTTAATTCTTCCTGGACTTCTTTTTCGAAGGTTCGGCGGTTCAGGAGGCGGGTAAGGGGATCGACGCGTACCATTTCTTCGTAGGCGCGGCGGCGTTCGAGGGTGGCTTGCACGCGCGCGACGAGAATGACGGGGTCGAAGGGCTTGCTGATGCAGTCGTCGACGCCGGAGCGCAATGCGCGGACGACGGTGTCGACTTTATCCTGAGCGGTGACTACGAAGAAGGGGATGTCGCGGGTAGCGGGATTGAGCATCATTTTCTCGCGGAGGTTGCAACCGTCATTTTCACAGATGGTCTGTTCCGCGATGACGAGATCGACGCTGAGTTCCTTGAGGCGCTTCAGGGCATCCCATCCGTTGGCGGCAGTGCGCACGCTGAAGCCTGCGCGGCTGAGATAATCACGCATGCTATGCAAGGCAATGGCGTCATCTTCCACTATCAGTATTGCCGGACTATTCACATTTTTGCTCATAGCGCCTCCCCGTCCTCGGGCTCCGCCCGGTCCGCTTGGTCTGAGAACACTGTAGAGGAAGAAGAGGCTCAAATGCAACGCGCCGCCGCCTGACCAGATTTTCGGCCAGCAAAGCATCCTGCACGTTCGTATTATGTGCCCGGTTTATGGTAAAAGTGAAAAGTATTTTCAATTCACGGAACTGTTACGATGGGATCCAAAAAGCGCAAGAAGCAGGCCAGGACGGACGATGCGGCGAATGCAGTACGCCCGCCACGCGGAACGAAAGAGAACTATGGCGTCCCACGGCGGAAGAGGAATCCCGTAATCTTTTTGTGGATAGGGGCGATTGCGGGGATTTTAGCGATAGGGATTGTGTGGACGGCGATTGAGAAACGGCATGCTCCTGAAACAAGAACGGAAGCGGTTGAATTTCCCGGATTTGCCCAAGCACAGGAGACCGGCGTGCCCTTTGCCGAGCTTCAGGCGAAGAAGATGATCATTGATGTGCATGAGCATCTTGGATCGTTGGATTTGGCACCGGTATATCTGGAGGTGATGGATTCGCTGGGGATTGGAAAGATGTGCCTTATGGGCAGTTCGAAGTTTACCCTGACGCTGGATGAGAAGTACGGGTTTACGAAGGTGGATGAGAACAATGAGGAATTGCTGAAAGTGGTGCATGCCTATCCGGGGCGGTTCGAGGCATGGGTGGCGATTGATCCGGCGGACCCTGAAAAGCTGGAGAAGTTGAAGCATTATATTACACAAGGGGCAACAGGCCTGAAATTGTATTCGGGTCATGGGTATATCACGAAGCAGAACGAATACATATTTCATCCGGTGGCGATGGATGATCCCGGCATGTTTCCGGTGTACACGTATTGCCAGGAGAATTTCATTCCGGTGTGCCTTCACTTAAATCCACACAAGAGCAAGAAGGGTTTCGCGGAGGAATTTGCCGCGATACTTAGAGCGTTCCCGGACATGAAAATGGTGTGTCCGCATTTTATGTTGTCCTCCATTCAGGACACGCGGCTTCGGGAATATTTGGACACTTTCCCGAATCTTTACACCGATGTCAGCTTTGGCGATTTTTTTATGAAGGAGCGGCTCACCTATATTTCAAAGCATCCGGAGAAGTTCAAAAAGATCTTCAATGATTATCCGGATCGTTTCATGTATGGGACGGATTTGGTGTTGATCAAGAGTCCACGGCAGACGAAAGAGTGGGTGACGAACCAGCATAAGGCCTATCTGGACATGTTGACGAAGGACACCTACACGTCACCGTTGATTCCAGGAGAGACATTGCGGGGGGTGGCGTTGCCGGATTGGTTGTTGGATCGGGTATTGTACAAAAATTATGAGGAATTTACGGCCAGGCGGCCAAAGGGGACGGAAATAACGCGTTCTATAGATTGGGGCCGGATGAATGTCACGCCCACGGGCAGGAAGCCAGGGCAGGCGTTTCCGCCGCCGCCAAAGGACAGTAAGGACGAGAACTTCGAATGAGCTCGCGGCTTATTATGGGATTGATATTGATGGCCTCGCTGGGGCTGGCGGGGGCGGGATGTGAGTGGATGACGCATTGTACGCACGATCCAGAAGGCGCGATAGAAGGTGAAATCGCAGAGGAAGGTATTCTGGAAGGCATAGTGGAAGGTGAGGAAGAAGGCCAAATCTCCGAAGGGTTGTTGGACGAGGGGGAAGCAGACGGCATTATTGAAGGGGAAACCGAGGGGAATCCCGATTTGGGATGTCCGGGCGATTGCACGTATGAGGTGCTGCATGTATATCCGCATGATCCGGAAGCGTTCACCCAAGGACTGGTGTACGAGAATGGTTCGTTTTATGAGAGCACGGGGTTGTACGGTTCTTCGTCGTTGCGGAAAGTGGACCCGGAGAGTGGCTCTCCCTATCAGATGATATATTTGTCGAAGGCCGTTTTTGGCGAAGGCCTGACAATATTCGGGGATAAACTGATTCAACTTACCTGGCGGGAAAAAACGGGGTATGTGTATGACAAGAACAGTTTTGAACTATTGCAGGAATTTCATTATAACACGGAAGGTTGGGGCATCACGCATGACGGTGGACGGCTTATCGTGAGCGACGGTTCGTCCACCCTGTATTATTGGCATCCCGAAACGTTTGAGGTGACGGGCACACTCACGGTGCGGTATCAAGGCCAGGCGGTAAGGCGGTTGAATGAACTGGAATACATTCATGGGATTATTTACGCTAATGTGTGGGAAACCAACCGGATCGCCAAGATTGCACCGGATACCGGGGAAGTGGCGGGGTGGATTTATCTGGATGGGCTGCTCCCGCCGGACGATCAGACGGGGGCGGACGTATTGAACGGGATCGCCTATGACGCCGTGGGGGATCGTCTCTTTGTCACCGGAAAGCTTTGGCCGAAACTTTTCGAGATAAAACTGACGCCACGGTGGTAGTTGCTATTTATACACGTTCTTGGTAAAAATAGGATATCAAAGGATTTAGCGCAGGGATCCGAAGATGGACAAGAACAACGCATTACTGTTGGGACAACGCATAAAACATATTCTCCAACCATATTACGGAACAAAACTTGACGGCCTTCTACTCTATGGTTCCACAGCTCGCAATGAGGCCTTTTCCGATAGCGATGTTGATTTTCTAGTGCTTCTCCAGCCGCCTTTTGATTACTTTGAGGAACTGCATAAGATCATAGAGCTAACGTATCCGGAACAGTTGGAGGCGGATAATCACATCTCGATCCGCCCTGTGGAAACCGATGCATTCAAGGCAGGCACTATTCGGTTATATCAAAATGTTTTGAAAGAAGGAGTGCCAGTGTGACTGCCGGGGATATGAACGAGATTGAAGCAAATATCCGCCGTTCATTAGACTCGTACAAAGCTGCTGAAACTCTATTGCACAATGGTTATCCTGATTACGCCGCTTCCCGCGCCTATTATGCTGCATTTTATGCTGTTTCCGCTTTGCTCGCTTCGAAGGACTTCTTCTTTCGAAAACATAGCGCCATAATTAGCTCATTTCATCGGGAATTTATTAAAACAAGCTTATTGGACATAAAATACGGTCAGATGTTAAATGAACTATTTGAGTTGCGGGCTATCGGAGATTATGGCGAAGTAAGACACGTCGGAGAACAGGAAGCTCAAAAGGCCATTGATTATGCCCGTGAGATTCATAACGCTGTTTCGACTTATCTTAAAAACACTTGTTAAAAGAAAGCCTTCTTTTTTTGGGGGTGAAGATGGGTCATATATTGATATTGATTAGGCAGCCATACCTCACACCCGGAAGGCGCTTCGGAGGTTGATGGCCTTTTCCACGACTTGTCCGTCGTACTTTATTAATCCTTGCAGAATAGCGGTTTCAAAGCGTTTTTTACCGAGCAGAATGGCGGCCCACACGCCTGCGGGCACCTTGATGGATAAATCGGGATTGGGGGGCAAGGCGCCTTCGAGCACCTCAATTGCGGCATTTTTTATGATGAATCCGAATTTTTCATCGGGCACGCCGCCTTCGCCGGTCAATTCCAGGGCTATTGTGCATTCCCAATTCCCTGCGGCGGCGGGATCGAAGCGTTCGGGGATTTTTAAGGTAAGGTCATGGGCTTGCGGGGCATATTTGCGGGTGCTCCCGGCAAAAAGGCTCCAGGGCTGTTTTTGCGGGCGGACGATACAGTCCTTTCGTTCTTTGCGCCAGCGCTTGAAGAAATACCAGAAAGGTGCGGGGTGATCGAGTTCGTCCAAGTATACTTCGCGGCGGAGCTGAGCGGATTTCATGATGGAAAGGCCGAATCGGAGCACTTCGCGGCCTTGATCCATGCTTAAGAGGGGTTTTTCTTTGCCTTGAATGGCGGCGATGAAGTTTCGAGTGGAATTTACGAAACCTGAGCCCCAATCGCCGTCAATATCCTCGAAATGGGTCCACTTTTTCCCGTCAAAGAGGCTCACGGGGGGGCGGTCCATGAGATCGCCGGTGCCGCGGTTGATCATAATGATGCCGCGCGAGCCAAGGATCTGGTAGATCTCGTCGTTGGAGTAATATTTGGTGGGGATGGACAGTTCGGGGCAGAACATGAAATCGGCGACGCCGTAGCGCTTGTTGCCGCGTCCCTTCCACATGACGGTGGCGGGCCCGTCCACCACGCCGTTCAAGGTGTCGATCCAGGCGCTGACGCGTTCCGCTTCGCCGAGAAGAAACCATGCGGTGGCCCATTCGTGGTGGCCGTGATCGAAGGTTTCGAGGCCGAGCCCGCGCACGGCGATACGGATCTGTTGGTCGATGGTTTTTCCGGGCATATCCCATCCGCCAAAGGGGCCGCTGACATAGTTGATGCGCAGGCCGATGAGATCGCCGATGGCTCCCTCCTCCACGAGTTTCTTGGCGAATACAATAGGCGGGTAGGTGACGTAGATTTCGGTTACCTTGACGATTTTGGAGGATGTTTTTGCCGCAGCCACCATTCGGTCGGCACTGGCCAGATCGGTGGTCATTGGTTTTTGACAAGCGATATGCTTTCCGGCCTTCACCGCATCTATAAGTACTTTTTCATGGGTGTCATAGGGGGTGAGGATTTCGACGGCATCGACTTTGGGATCCGCAAGAAGTTCCTGGTGGTTGGCATAGGCTTTTTCCACCCCCCACTCCGCCTTCCTCTTCTCGCGGCGTTCAGGGTCGGGATCGCATACCGCGTAAATGCGGGCTTCGGGATTGTTAAGGTAGCCTCGTGCATGCAGATCAGCGATTCGGCCACAACCAAGAAATCCGACATTAACCATGGGCACCTCCCCGGTCATTTTATTCTCTTCGGATATTGTGAAGGATTGTGGTATGGGCAATCAAGATGGGGAAGCAGTGGGAAGTTATGGGATGGACAGGATGGACGGAATGGACAGAATGGACGGAATGGACAGAATGGACGGAATGGACAGGATGGACAGGATGGACAGAATGGACAGAATGGACAGAATGGACGGATTGGACGGATTGGACAGAATAGACGGAATGGACGGAATGGACAGGATGGACAGGATGGACGGAGTGGACCTTGGGAATACTCGATAGTGATAGAGATGCCGATAGTGGTTGCGCGCATCGCCGCGCTGTGTCGTGTATACTTTAGGGCAGTATGAATATTAAGAAAGGCCATAGGCATGAATACGCGGTCTGTCTGGATTCTGGCATGTGTTGCAAGCTTATTACTCGGTGTGACTATTCCTGCCCATGGGGATGGCACCGATATAGATTATGACGGACTGCTCAGTATTATGGATGAATTAATGGAAGGGGTTGCAGCACTCCATGGCATCCCGCCGGAGGAGGTTATTCTGCTTTTCCAGCAGGATCAAGATCAAAACGGACTTTTGGATGAGGATCAGTTTTCCATGCTGACCTCCATTGTGATGGGCGCATACACCTTGAGTGATACGGCCCACGGAACAACTCAGTTGACCCCTTCGGTGGTTCAGGCGATTCAAGAAGGGTTTGCCGCGAACAAGGTGCAGGTAGAGACGGATATGACCCTGACGGGCGGCCTTTGCAGCCTGCTCACTCTCTTTGGGTACTCGTGCAACTTGGTAGATTTGATGTCAACCAGCAACCCTGGCGTGGGCGAAGCCATGCTCGATCTTTTTGCGGGTTACTTTACATTGGGCGAAGCGGGATTCATGAATTGGAACGGCACGGGGGATGATTTTGTAGAGAAATATTTCGACAATCTCATCTATGTCATGTTTACAAGCACTGATTTTCAATCATATATCACGCAGATCCAGGACAATATTTCGTTCGAGCCGAACGATTATTATAAATTCGGCGGGGCCGCCAATGCCCAGCCCAGCGGCATTACCCAAGTGGATTATCTGGGCGCCAATGGAGACATCGATGGGAATCAGCCAGAGAGTCTGCTGAACGGAGCGGAATATTCCGGCGCCGGCGGGGATCGGGAACTCTGGCTGACGGCGTGTCACATCACTCCCCCTCTCCATGTTACCGATTTTCCTCCCCGATCCGTTTCGATGTTGTCGGGTGAATCGTATACATGGACGCTTACCCCGGCCGGAGGAACGGAGGCGCTTGGGGAAGGTGTGGCGCAGGTTAAATGGGAAAAGTATAAGAACGACACGGAAGGAACGGTTGTGGTGAAACCGCTTTCTCCGGATATTCCATATACGGTTCCTTATCTCACAACAGGAGACGATGGCTATCGGTATATGGCGACCGTGCAAGACGGGATTTGGACGCGTGTTTCGCCAGGGAGCCGGTTATCGGTGACATTGGATTCTGATTTCCGGATTACACAGCAACCGGCGGGCGGATTCTTCAATGAAGGCGATCCCCATACGTTGTCGGTGAAAGTAGCGGGCGGGAACGCGATCCCCGGCTATACGTGGTATAAGGGCGCTGAAGAAGTTCCCGGCGCGACTGAAGCCGACCTCTATTTCGAGGCCCTTGTTCCCTCAAACTCAGGCCTGTATCACTGTGAAATTACCGGAGACACTGGTCTGAAAGCGCCGCTTACCTTGATTTCCAATTCCGTGGGGATAACCGTTTTTCCGTCCGCTGAGGGTGAAGGAGAGACTTCTGAAGGTGAAGGCATGCCCTCCGAAGGCTCGCCGGAAGAAGGCACCACAGAAGGTTTAATTGAAGGGCAGACCGAAGGCGTGGCAGAAGGTGTTATTGAAGGTGAAGAAGAAGGCTTGCCCTCCGAAGGTTCACCGGAGGAGGGTGCTTTGGAAGGGACAATCGAAGGTCAGGAAGAAGGCATGCCTGCCGAAGGCTCGCTGGGAGAGGGTCAACTCGAAGGGATAGAAGAAGGGCAGGCCGAAGGCGCATTCGAGGGTGAAGCAGAAGGTCAGATTGAAGGAGTGATGGAGGGTGCGGAAGAAGGTTTTATGGAAGGTCAAACAGAAGGAGTTGGTGAAGGCAGCATGGAAGGTGTTCTGGAGGAAGGTCAGGCGGAAGGATTGCTTGAAGGAGAACCGGTGGAAGGACAAGCAGAAGGTGAAGGCACTGCTGAGGGTAATCCGGAAGAAGGCCCGACTGAAGGAATACTTGAAGGAGAATCGGTGGAAGGACAAGAAGAAGGTTTGAACGAAGGAGAAGGCGAGGGTTCATTGCAAGAAGGCGAGGGTTCGGCGGAAGATTCCTGGCATGCCGCAGATCCCAATCACGACAATCAGATCAGTCTTTCCGAACTGCTGCGCATGATTCAGTTCTTCAATTCCGATGGATTCCATTGTCAGGCAGGCTCCGAAGATGGGTATGCTCCCGGGCAGGGAGACCAAACTTGCGCCCCGCACAACAGCGACTACAATCCTCAGGATTGGAGCATCAGCCTGTCGGAACTGCTGCGGGTGATCCAGTTCTTTAATTCCGGCGGATATCACTATTGCCCCGGCGATATGACAGAAGATGGATATTGTCCAGGGGTATACTAGCCACAGTATTTTGTTTCAAACAGAGTTTTGCAAAAAAGAAAGCGCGGATAGAGGCAAATGTACAATAACCCTTTATCGTCTCGGTGCAAATGAAAAGGCAGCCGTTGGGCCGTGAAATGCCGGTAATTTTCGCTGTGTCTGATGTGCTATTCAGGGAAAGATTGATTTCGCAATTGCCTAACTTGTAGATCTCCATTGGCAAATGTTAGCGGGCAGATCTCTTTTTATCATTTCTCCTCAAACAATAATTGCCCACTTCTTCTTCAAGATTACGGCGAAAATCCAGATTCGATTCATCGGTGATTTGACGAATTCTGAAAGAATATGGTAGAGTAACGACAGTGATGTTAGGTGGAAACCTGTGGGACGTGATTTAAGGAAAGAGGGAGCTTGCCATGAAAGCCAAGTCGTTGAATGCGGGTGTTTTTTTTGTTTTGTTGTTTTCCGTGCTATGCCTGTCCGGATTCGTGGGGATGCCTGATGCGTCAGGCGGGGAAAAGGAAAAGAGCCTGTTATTCGAATGTTTTTCGGATTCCATGGTTTCTTTGCCAAGCATGGAACCGGCGGGTATTCCCTACACGTATTTGGAAAGCTCGGTTGATAACGAAGTGGAAGGTTACCAAAGTTTCTTTGGTTTAACCGAACCCATTAACCAAATCATGTGGTGGGGCGGTACGGGGCATTACAGTACTTCCACAGAAACATGGGTGCCGTGCGAGATTAATCCAACCACGTTTAGGGTTGCTTTTTACCAAGACAATCCACAGGGCGCGGCGAAGTCCGGTGCCAAGGGCGTACCGGGCGATCTTGTGGCGACGTATACAGGCAACGCGTCTATCGAAGAAACTACAGTAACATGGGCCACCGGCGGCTATATCAAACGTTATCATATGACCCTTCCATCACCGGTGACACTGGCTACGGGCTGGGTCTCCATCTCATCTACGGGATGGGCGGGGTGTTCACTGCTCTGGGGTGCGTCGTCCGTGCCGGGCGAGGGCGCCCTAAAGTGGGATGGCAATGCGTTTATTCCCATGGCCTATAATTTGAGTCTTTGCATGAAGATGCCATGCGTTTCATTGAGCAGAACCCTGTTGGGATTGGTGGAGGATCAGTACTACGAGCCTGGCAGCCTACTCGAAGTGCAAGTGCAGATGAACTCCACCTGCTCAGATGATATAACGGCCCTTAAACTAGAGGAGACCGTGCCCAATGGATGGACCTATGCAGGTGTTGGTGGAGACTGCATGCCTGCTATAGTGCCGAGTCAGGGGGATGGGGGGACACTGCAGTTCGATTGGATCGTAATGCCGTCTTTCCCGTGTACGTTTACCTACACACTGAATGTGCCAATCGAAGCAAGCGGTGAAGCCTGCATTTCAGGTGCGGTTTTTTACCGGCTCTCAGGCGCTGAATTATCCTCTCTCCCGGTCGAGAGTTGCGCCACGAACAATCCCGAAGGAGAAGGCGCAGGCGAGGGCGAGGGTGAGGGCGAGGGCGAGGGTGAAGGCGAGGGTGAAACGCCAAATGTCTGTGACGGCAATCTTGTTATGGATGGCGGGTTTGAGTTGGGATCGCCCAATCCCAATTGGGTGGAGAGCGGTGGGGAAGGGATCATTACCACCGGAGACAGCTATTCAGGGGATTATTGCATCTTCATGGGACTGGGTGGACTTGCCGACCCTGCGAAAACGGTGACACAGACACTCAATATTCCATCTGCCACATCGGCATCACTCACCTTTTACCTGAGGGCGAATGTAGTGCCATGGGAGGGACCTTATTATATCCTCGATTTTGAGGTATTCATGGATAGCGACCTCATTTATTATATAGACACCCATCTCTCCGCGGGTTATCACTTAGTGACCCTGGACGTATCGGAATATGCGGACGGGAACAATCATTCTCTCATGTTCGGGTCGTATCCTGTAGAAAATATGGGCACATTTGTGTTTGTGGATGACGTGTGCCTGACCACGGAAACATCCTCAACAGAACAATGTCCCGATGGATTTCTTTTCGGGCAACTGCCTTCGTCTGAGGGCACCATGGTCTGGTTTGAAAGCGACAGCCAAAATGGCAACAAGGTTTACGATAATTTCTGGGGAGTTCAGGCGCCCATCGGAAGAGTAACGTGGTGGGGCTTCAATATTGCTTCTGAAAATCCATGTGTACGCACTTCGGATCAGTTCAGCATCACGTTTCATGAGACCATGGATGTCGCACCGGGGCCGGCCATTGCGGAATACACCGTGCAGGCGGATATCGAAGCAACGCCACTCACATACGGCGGGCACGTGCTCTACCGGCATACGGCGGCACTGGACCCGCCGCTGGTCATGGCGAATGGCTGGGTTTCCGTGATGGGACTCGGTGACACGGATAACTGTATCTTCCAATGGGCGTCTTCTGATGATGGTGATAATTCCTCGTGGCAGTTTTATTATAGTGTGCTTGATTCGAGAGATTATGACTTTGCATTTTGCCTGTCCGGAGAAGGAGGAGGGGAAGGCGAAGGCGAAGGCGAAGGCGAAGGAGAGGGCGAAGGCGAAGGCGAAGGGGAAGGGGAAGGAGAGGGCGAAGGGGAAGGAGAGGGCGAGGGAGAAGGAGAAGGCGAAGTTCCCGATGAGTGCGATGGCAATGTTCTGGCAGATGGGAGTTTTGAAATGGGTGAGTTCGGTTTTGTTTGGCATGAATTCGGGGAGTGCTGGGTTACTTCATTGGGCTATGCTCACACGGGAGACTACTATACCTATATGTATCCGGGCATGGTTCCTGGGCCTGAAACAGGTACATTTCAGAGTATAACCATCCCCTCTTCGGCCTCTGCCTCCTTGTCTTTTTACATTAGCGCGAGCGGGATGCCCTGGGAAGAACCGTACACCGTCACCATTGATTTTAGTGTTTCTATTGACGGCAACACAGTATATACCGCGCCCAACTTCCCGTTGACGCCGGACAATAATTCCACGGGATATCTTCTAATAACCGTGGATGTATCAGCGTTCGCGGATGGACTGCGTCATGAGATTTGGTTTGTTTCAAATCCGGTGGCTACGATGGATACCATGATATCGTTGGATGACGTGTGCTTGTTACTGGGCGGCGGCGAGGGAGAAGGTGAAGGAGAGGGAGAAGGTGAAGGAGAGGGAGAAGGAGAAGGAGAAGGAGAAGGAGAGGGAGAAGGGGAAGGAGAGGGCGAAGGGGAAGGCGAGGGTGAAGGAGAGGGGGAAGGAGAGGTTGCTAATGTCTGTGATGGCAATCTCGTGGTTAATGGCGGCTATGAAATGGGTATGCTCGATCCCTATTGGAATGTATTCGGGGACGACGTGTCCATTGTGATGGACAATCCTTACTCAGGAGACTACTGTGTCCTCTTAAACCCTGAGACGATCTCTGAAACAGGGATATGGCAAAGTGTAAACATTCCCTCCGCCGCCTCCGCATCATTGTCGTTTTATCTGAATGTGAGCGTGTCATTAGAAAAAACATCCGGTGTTTTCGTTAATTTTGGCGTTTACCTTGATGGTGACAGTGTATACTCCGCATACATGTTCGATTTAGATCCAGGCACCAATTCCACAGGATATCTCCCGATAACGGTGAACGTATCCGCGTTCGCGGACGGGGGAGACCATGAACTCCGGTTTACATCGCGGGGACTTCCTTTTATTGAGTTTTTAATCGCCGTGGATGACGTGTGCCTTACGGTGGCTGAATCCGAAGGCGAAGAGGAGTACACCCCGCCACAAAAAGGGGCGCAACATTTGCTTCAGGACTTCAGAACCCTGGATGGCGACTTTGACAACCGGCTGAGTTACTCGGAAGCCTGGCAAATCCTGCATGATTTATTGAACTCCAGTGACAAGGATGTCACCCCTGAAGAAGAATTATTTAATGAACTGGATAAGAACGGCGATGGTTATTTGACCACGGGCGAGTTGCGGCAGGAAGCGCCTGTAAGCGCCGTTCATGCGGCCGATCAGAATGCCGACGATCTAGTGAATCTCTCCGAACTGTTGCGCATCATCCAATTCTTCAATTCGAGCGGGTATCACTGCGCCGATAATCCGGGCGATACAGAAGATGGGTACATTCCCGGTTCAGGAGCGTCCAGTTGTGTACCGCACTCCAGTGACTACAATGCGCAGGATTGGCAGGTTAACTTGTCGGAATTGTTGCGGGCGATCCAATTCTTCAATTCCGGCGGATATCATTATTGTCCCGAGGAAGGATCGGAGGATGGTTTCTGTCCTGGTTTGATCTAACCTCGATATATAGAATAATTGAACAGGCCTTCGGCAATTCCTTGCCGAAGGCTTTGTTTTTTGCAGCGAAGACTTCCTGAACAGCCTGTTTGGTGTATACTAAGCGGCAGATTAACTTGGGGAGAGAGCGCTATGAGGCAGAATCTACAAAAAGCTGTATCGAAGAAGCCTATCCGCGAATTCATTTTTGCGTTGTTGCTGATAGTGCTGCTAATTCCATTGAAGAGCATGGCGGTGCGCAGTGCGTTGTATCCGGAGGATTGGACACCTGGGTTTACCGATGCCGAGGGACGTTTTCTCCATGATGTTTCGTATTGCGGGTATCACAATGGGGAACTTCCGCTGCCCCTGGAATTTTCATTGCCGGCCTTTAATGTAGTGTCGGGGTTCGGTGCTGATAATACGGGGAGTTTGAATGCCACAGCGGCGATTCAGTCGGCGATAGACGCGGCGGAGACGGCGGGCGGGGGCGTGGTGTATCTTCCCGAAGGGCTCTACCGCTGTGACGGACGGCTTATTGCCAACGCATCGAATATTGTTTTAAAAGGGGATGGACCGGACAAGACCCAGTTGTATTTCACGAGCTATTCCGGGATGGCGAACCTGGGGCATATATACTTCCATGGGACTGTTCAACGCGAGGCCGACATCCTCCTCGCGGAAGACGGGGAGAACCGTTCTTTTGTGGTGAAGGTGAATGACGCGACATCCCTGAATGTGGGGGATGAAGTGGCGGTGGGGTGGATTATTACGGATGAATTCGTTGACGAGCATGGGATGACGGGCACTTGGGTGACGTTTAACGGGTTGTGGAAGCCGTTTTTCCGCCGGGAAATTACAGCGATTAATTCGGAGACAATCCCACATGAGGTGACATTTGATGTTCCGTTACGGTATTCTGCAAAAGTACGCGATGGGGCAAGTTTGCGGCGCGAACATGGCTATCTTTCGGAATGCGCCATAGTGGATATCGCGTTATCGAACGCCGTGGACTATGAATCGGCCTGGGCGCAAAACCAAGTGCATGTGCTCACGATAGACTCGGTGAAAGACTCCTTTATCCGGAATGTCCGTTCCTTCGCATCCCCGCTTCCCTCGACCAACGGCCGGCATCTTCAGAGCAGCGGGATTTCTCTCAGTGCAACCAAGCGGGTAACAGTCCGGGATTGCCAGATGGAGCTTGCCCAGAACCGGGAAGGCGGCGGCAACGGATATTTAATGGAAGTGCGGTATAGCAACGAGGTGTTGTTTCAGGATTGCACGGCGCTGGACGGACGGCATAATTTTATCCAGAATTGGGATTTTGGAGCGGCGGGAATCGTGTGGCATCGGTGTTACAGCGAGGGGAGCACGGCGGTTACGCGGGTGGGCACATATGAAATTAGTGTGCCTGCCTTCAGCGAATACCATCATTCACTAACCATGGCCTGTCTTGCGGATTCGTGTGTGTTTGTAGATGGCTGGTCCGGGGGCAACCGGGAATCGGAAAGTTCCGGGGCTGGTCACAGTGTCACCCAAAGCATTGTCTGGAATATCGATGGGGCGGGTGAAGGCCGGCTGCGTTCGTTCAATTACGGCCATGGGTATGTCATCGGAACAAAGAATATTGATCTTTATATCGAGAGTGATATTTTATTCGGCAATCTTGATGAGGGTACGGAACCGTATGACTTCACCGAGGCCGTTGACGCCGCCGATGCGCTGGAGCCGCAATCGTTGTATGAAGATCAACTCGGGCGGCGCCTGGGCGGATTGGTGGAAAGCCGAGTGCGTTTCGAAGCCGAATCGCAGGTTGTTCAAGAGAGTGATGGGCAAATTTCCTTGCCCGTGCGGGTGGATGGCGCGCCCCGGGACAGTTTTTCCGTCGACGTGGTTGTGGCAGTGTCCGGCACGACTGCTTCGGAAGACGATTATCTCCTTCAGACCACAACGGTGAACTGGCAGCCGGGTAATGATGTTGTAGGAACGGTTCTAGTGGACATAATGGAGGATGAGGATATTGAAGGATCTGAGACGGTCGTGGTTGAGTTGACGAATCCCTCTATTGGCTTACGGCTCATTGAACCGGCGCGCAGTACCCTTACGATCCTTGACAACGATGAGCTAATTGAAGGCGAAGGACTCATTGAGAGGGAGGGAGAAGGCGTAAGTGAAGGAGAAGGAATCATTGAGGGGGAAGGAGAAGGCATAGAGGAAGAAGGGACACTGGAAGGTCCACTCGAAGGTCTTGAGGAGGGTGCATTGGAAGGCCAAGAAGAAGGCATGCCCTCCGAAGGGGCGACGGAGGAGGGTCAAGCCGAAGGCATGATCGAAGGCGAGGAGGAGGGCGCGCCGGAAGGCATAGGCGAAGGCGAGGAGGAGGGCGAGGGGCAGATCGAAGGTGAAGGAGAGGGTGAAAGCGGATGCCATTCGGCGGATCAGGATTGTGACGGGTATGTGAATCTATCTGAATTGCTGCGTATCATCCAATTTTTTAATTCAAACGGATATCATTGTCAAGCTGGAACGGAAGATGGATTCGCTCCCGGTCCCGGCGATATGATATGCGCTCCACATCAGGGCGATTACAACCCTCAAGATTGGCGGATTGCATTATCCGAGTTGCTGAGAATGATACAGTTCTTCAATTCCGGCGGGTATCATTTTTGTCCCGGCGAGGATACGGAGGATGGGTACTGTCCCGGCAAGGTTTGACATTGAAATTATACAGCACGGTTCTGAAGTTCATAACGAGGAGAGACGAATGCAGTTGCGGGAAAAACAAGGCGCAAGAGGATATCCCTGCACGGCGCAAGGTTTTATACGGATGGCTTGTGGAGGTCTTTTTTGCATTGTGGCACTAATATCTTCCGAGTCGTGTTCGGAGGGAGTCAAGAATATTATCTTAATGATAGGAGATGGATGGGGATTCAATCATCTTGAATCGACGGATTATTTTCAACATGGCGAAAAGGGCAAACAGGTTTTTGAAAAAGAGTTTTTGGCTCTGGCCGTCAGCACCTATCCCGCGGAAGGCAGCTATGATCCGGCGCTCGCCTGGAGTGATTTTGATTATGTAAAGACTGGTACGACGGATTCCGCGGCTGCGGCGACCGCGCTGGCCACGGGGTATAAAACAAAAAATGGAAAAATCGGGCTGAATCCGGAAGATCATTTCCTGGAAAATCTTGTGGAGAAAGCGGAGAAACAGCATAAATCGACCGGTGTGGTGACCACGGTGCAGTTTTCGCATGCTACGCCCGCGGCCTTTGGCGCCCACAACACCAGCCGGGGCAACTATGAGGAAATTGCCCAAGACATGTTTGTAAGGAGTGGTTTGGACGTAATTATGGGGGCCTGTCATCCGTGGTTCGATAAGGCGGGGCACATGCTCGCCGAGGCGAACGGGGCCGATCTTCCCGAAGAGATTCCGGAAAAAAACTACCGATATGTTGGGGGGGCGAGTGTCTGGCATGAGCTGTTATCGGGGCGGTATGGCGGGGATGCCGATGGAGACGAACAAGCCGATCCGTGGACGATAGTGCAGACACGGGCTGAATTCCAGAAACTGCTGGAAGGCGACACGCCCAAACGGGTGTTGGGGGTTGCACAAATAGAGAGCACGCTTCAGTTTTACCGGGACAGTTCCATAGGGGATATTGCCGCAGAAACGCCAGGACAGAGTCCACGCATAGAGACGGTACCCACGCTGGCGGAGATGATGATGGGCGCGTTGAACGTGCTGGATAATGATCCGGATGGTTTTTTCCTGATGGTGGAAGGAGGGGCAATTGACTGGGCGAGCCGGAAAAGTACGGGCCGGACCATTGAAGAGACTATGGATTACATCAGCGCCATTGAATCGGCAGTGGCGTGGGTAAATACCAACAGCAATTGGGAAGAAACGCTGATGGTGATCACGGCGGATCATGAAACAGGGTATCCGAATGGTCCCGGCTCTGATCCGGAGTGGAAACCGATTCAGAATAACGGCCAGGGCAAACTGCCGGGATTAGAATGGTATGGGGGTCATACCCGCAGCCTTGTTCCGCTCTTTGTCAAGGGGAAGGGTTCGGAAGAGTTTTCCAAGGCTGCCATGAAGGAAGATCCCAAACGTGGCAACTATCTGGATAATACGGACATAGGCCGAATTCTGGGAGAATTTTTGAGTCAATCGGGATTTGTCAGCGGCTGCATGGGAAAAATAACTCCGTGAATTGTGTTTATTCGCGATGAATGGAAATTTTCAACCTTTTGGGAGTCTATAGAATGTCTGAAGAAGGATATGTGCATGGGTATACGGAACGGGAAGCAGCGCGTTTGAGCGATCAGGCAAATACCCTGGCCGAACTGCTCCATCATGACACACAATATCCGCCGGGCAGCAAAGTACTGGAAGCGGGGTGCGGGGTTGGCAGCCAGACGATTTTTCTCGCCCCAAACAGTCCGAGCGCCCATTTCACTTCGGTGGATGTTTCGCCGGAATCCTTGGCACAGGCTAAAAAGGCCGTTGCCACGCGCGAAATCACCAATGTAATGTTTAAAGTGGATAACGTGTATGAGTTGAGTTTTCCGGACAACTCATTTGACCATGTTTTTGTCTGTTTTGTACTGGAACATCTTGCGGAGCCCGTGCGCGCGCTGAAGTCGCTCCAGCGGGTGCTTCGCCCCGGGGGGACGATCACAGTGATTGAAGGCGACCACGGTTCTTTTTACAGTTATCCGGAAACCCCTGAATCCCGGAAAGCGGTGCAATGCCTTATCGATCTTCAGGCTCAGCTTGGAGGGAATTCTCTGATTGGGCGGCAGTTGTATCCGCTACTGATCGAGGCGGGATTCACGGATGTCCAAGTATCGCCGAGAATGGTATATGTGGATTCGAGCCGGCCCGCCCTCGTGGAAGGATTTTCAAAACAGACCTTTATTGCGATGACCGAAGGGGTTCGGGAGCCGGCCCTGGCCAACGGGATGATATCGGAAGAGGCGTGGGAAAAGGGTATCCGTGATCTGTATCGGGCCACGGAAGAGGATGGCACATTTTGTTATACGTTTTTTAAGGCAAAAGGGATAAATCGTCAGTGAATGGTTGTTCGCCGTTCATCATTGGCCATTGGCCGCCGGTAACAGGCAGATTTGGGGTACCGAATCTATTTTTCCCTTGAATTTGTAACATTGCCAGGTCCTGGGGACACTATTATTGATAAGAATATTCATGTTTGAAAGGGTTTCCGCATGGGATGGCTGGCAAGTAAAAAGGTGAAATACGCACTGGCCGGGATCGGCGCTCTCTATCTGGTTTTCGGGGCAGGCTATTTGATTTATTTCATAGCCTTTCGTAACAGCGCCCAAGGCCCGTCGGAATTGGAAATGTATCCGGAACGGGAACAGGAAATCCGCGCGCAAATGCGGGTGGATGAAATGAAGGAGAATCTTGGGCTGAGCGATGAACAGGCAGAGCAACTTGGCAAGGTTTTCGCGTCTCAGCGTCCACCAGCGGACGGAGGGGGGCCCGGCCGGGATGATCCCCGTGAGCATTGGCGCTCCATGCGGGACGAGATCAATAAAATTTTGACACCAGAGCAACAGCAACGCCTGGAGGAAAGCCGGGGTCAGTTTCGAGGGCGGGGTGGTCCTGGACCCCGGATGACGCAGGAACGCATTGATGCGTTGAAGGAAAAGATGACGTCTGATGAAAAGGAACATTTCGAGAAGACAATAAAGGATTGGGAAAAGCGTAGAAACCGCCGCGGACCGCGTCCCGGATCGCGTTCCGGCCAGGATGGTCCTCCGCCTCCTGGCCCGGACGGTCCACCGCCTCCTGGCCCGGATGGACCGCCCCCCCCACCGGGAGAATAGAGCCTTCCGGACACGGCCCTTGTAAAAACAGGACACAGTAACCAGGAGGTTCCCATGAAACGGCATGGATTTACCCTCATCGAATTGCTGGTGGTGATCGGCATCATCGGTATTTTGGCCTCGCTGCTATTGCCGGCGCTTGCCCGCGCGCGCGAGGCGGCCCGCCGGGCATCCTGCGCCAATAACCTGAAACAATGGGGCACGATCTATGCGATGTACTCCGGTGAAGCCGGAAACAGCTTTTATCCGCCCCTGGAGGTGGAACCAGGCTGCGGGCATCGTGCCTGTTTTGCCTGGGGACCACTGTTCAGTTCGGTGTATCCGGAATACGTGGCCGACCCTGGGATTTTTTTCTGCCCTTCGGATGTCACCGATAATTTAGCGAACCATGTTTCGGCGGATGGCACACTCACCCTGGGAAACAGGGTAGGCGGGAACCGGCAGGAAGGCGTGGAGGCCATCGACGCCAGCTATACCTATGTTCCCTATGTGCTGGACCGGGTGTCCGACACCGATCCCTGGGATTTTTCCATGCGGCTGTTTGAGGTGGCGGACATGCTGGGGCTTTCCGAAGAAGACAGCATTGACTTCGCAAAGGGCCCCGCACAGCTTCTAGACGCCTCCCGTGGCCTTCTTTCCTTGATGCGTTCGCATTTTTTTGCCTCGGAGTTCGCGGATATGCGATCCATAATGGATATGGATTGTCCCGTGGACCCCGGAAATGGCAATGGCGGCGGCGACACGGTTTACCGCATGCGCAAAGGCATCGAGCGTTTCCTGATTACGGACATCAACAATCCCGCCGCCACGGCCAAGGCGGAAAGCAGCATTTTCGTGATGTTCGACAATGTGGCGACGGAAGTAAGGCATTTTAATCACGTGCCGGGCGGCGGCAATGTGTTGTACATGGACGGCCACGTTGAATTTATTAAATACCCCGGCGCGCCCCCCGTCAGTAAACGCATGGCCGCCGTCATGCGGATGTTTGATATCCGGCCGCATTAATCTAAATGGCGCACCCTTAACGATACACTATGCGTTCCTCATTCATGACAAAATCTTAATCTTTCCTCCGTAACAATGGGTCATGCCACGTTCACCTTATGTACAGAAAAGACACTGTGCGGAATGGAAGGCACAATAAACGGCGGTATTTGCGAGCAACAGCATGACTCGCAGAACGTCATGAAGAGAAAGGAAGTATCGTATGAAATTCTCTAACGGATGGAAACTCTGGATCACGTCGCTTACGGCGTTCAGCTTTGCCGTGGTGGGAACCACCGGCATTCTTATGTTGTTTGATGTGCATATCCCCATGATGAAAGGCATCCATGAATGGATAGGGCTGATTCTTGCCCTGTCGGGTTTGTTTCACCTGATTATCCATTGGAATACGTTTTGCGGATATCTCAAGCGCCGCGAGGCGATGATCGCGCTGGCGGGTGTATTGATTATCCTGATATTCCTGGCTTTTGTGGGCGGAAAAGGCGGCCCTCCGGAAGGCCATGGCGGCCCGCATGGACGTCCGGGGATAGAACAACACATGGAAGAGTAGGCGCGCGTGGCAACCAAGGCGGAGAACGCTGAAGACACAATGGAAACACAGAGAAGAGAATCAAAAAGCAATTTTTAGGGCAAGTGCGATCCAAACTTTGTAACGAGGTAAAGGACGGAAAGGACATAAACGACTTAAGGGAAAAAGGACGGTAAAGAGCACAGATAGTGGTACTAAAAAATTGAAGATATCAGGTAATCATATTCTTTACCCAGGGACCAGGAGTTGAAGACATGTTTATTCCGGAATAAAGCGGGCGATGTTGAGGATGTTGTCTTTTGGGGTGTCGGAGAAGACTGCGCGTACGCGCATTCCGATGCGGGCGTTTTGGATGTCACCGCAGTCGAGCAGATGGGTGAGAGCGCTGTCGGCGCCGTCGAGTTTGATGAGGGCAAGGACGTAGGGCGGCTCCTGGGGTTGGTAGGGCTCCGCGTAGCGCACCACGGTGAAGTTGGTAACAACTCCGGCGGGTTGCACTTCGACCCAATGATCGGTCAGGGGAGCAAAACAGTGTTCGCAGGTTTGCCTTGGGGGCACCCATGTTTTATTGCAGTGTTCGCAGCGCACGCCGAGAATCTTCTTTTCATCGCGGAGGGCGACAATAAATTTGCTCCCGACGGCTCCGGCGAAATATTGATAAGGAAGCGCCATCTTGCCTTCGATAACAAATGCGTGGTTTGATTGGTCTTTCATGATTCTGCTCCCTCGATAATCTCAAATCCTTCGATGTCTTCGGTGGTGCCGTGCCGTTCTTCCGCGAACTTCACGCGTACGCGGAGCCCGCGCTTGACCTTGCTGATATCGTCCACGTTGAGCAAATGCCAGAAGGGCGCATCGCCCTGGGTGCCGTCGAGATCCACCCAGCATTCCACATACGGGACTTCCCGGGTCTCGCCCGACAAGGGGTCGGGGCTGGCATAGAAAATGATGTCGTAGTCGCGCACGGTCCCTACCGGCGGGAGTTCGTCCCACTCCGTGACCTCAACATTGCACAAGGCGCACACCTCGCGCGGGGGCAACTGATGCCGTCCGCACTTCGGGCACTTGTTCGCCATAATCCGCTTATTGTCGCGCAGTTCCTGAAGAAAGCGGCCCATAACCGGCCCCGTCGAAAAACGCTGGGGTATCGAAAGGGTTTGCCGCGATACGATCAATTCCTGCTCTTTCTTTTCATTGCTCATGTCATTTCGCTCCCTATTCGGGTTTCTCTTTGGAAAGCAGCATCAGGACGGTCCATAACGTACCGCCGAATCCGGAGGCCATCGCCCGGCGGACTGTTTTGGGGACTTGGTGGTTTCCGGCAGTCCCGCGAATCTGCATGGCGGCCTCGGCCACGCGCACGAGCGCAGTGGCGCCGATGGGATTGCTCGCCACAACGCCGCCGGACGGATTGACGGGAAATGCGCCCTCAATGGTGATTTCGTCGTTCTCAATCATTTTCAGCGCTTCATCGCCTTCCAGCAGGAGAAAGTCGCGGAGCCAATCCACGCCCCACCACGCGGAGGGATCGTACATTTCAAATAGATCGATTTCTTTGCGCGGATTTTTGATGCCTGCGCGCGCGAATAGTTTTTCGGCAGCGGCCCGCTGGGTGCTCTTTTGGGAGCCGAAGATCATGGTTTCCTCGCGGTGCACGGTTTCGTGATCCACCACCCATGCAGGATTCGCCTTGAACGCCTTTACTTTCTCTTCCGAGGCAAATATGACCGCGCATGCACCGTCGCTCTGGGAACACATGTGGATCATGCGCAATTCCCCGGCCAGGGGCGGCGAATTATCGGCGGTTTCCTTGATATATTGCCGTTCGAGCCGCAGCCGCCGGTGCGCCTTGATGTTCTTCATGGCGTGCTCGTCCATGATGGTGCGGTATTTCATGGCGGCGATCCTGGCGCGCTCCTCGCCAAATTCATCGATCACTTTCTGTGCGCCAAGGCCTGTGAGCGCGCCCGTTTGCAGGCTTCGTCCCCAGAGGGGATCGGCCATGTTGGTAATGCCGCCCGTGGTATGGCCTTCCTGCAATTTTTCAAAGCCAATAGCCAGGATGACATCATGAAGGCCCGAGGCAACCAGATTATCCGCCGCGCAGGCGAGCGTGGCGCCGGTTGTGCCCCCGGTCGTGAGCCGCACCCCGGATTTGCCCCACCCGCCATCGCCCAGCACGTGCCACATGTCCGGCTGGTGAACCATCTCAAACAATTCCATGTTGCCATGAAGCACGCAATCAATATCGTCCAATGTCAGGTTGGCGTCCTCCAACGCCTCCACCACGGCCTCGTGAATCATTTCGGGCTGATTGACTTCTTCCCGGTGACTGGAAAACCTGGACATGCCGCTGCCGATGATGGCTACGTTTCTGTTTTTCCGTTTCATAGCGCGTGTTACTCCCTAATTTTCCACTATCACCACGGTCTGACACTGGCCGGCGGGGCCTGTAGCCCCTTGTGCAACGGCGCGCTTGGCGCCCGCCACCTGGCGCGCGCCCGCCTCGCCCCGTAATTGGAGGACCGCCTCCGCCACGCGCGCCATCCCGCCCAGCATCAGCGGATTGCCTGTGATCATGCCTCCGGAGCGATTCACATTCTGCCGATCCGGCCCACCGTCACTCAGCCATTGATTTCCGCCGCTGGGCGGGCACACGCCGAGTCCTTCGGCGTATTGCGGCAACTGATGAGCGTATTGATCGGAAATCTCAACCAGATCAAAAGCTGTTTTCGGATCGGCGATCTTCGCCATGGCATAGGCGCGTTGTGCGGCGCGTTCCAGCGCAAAGTTACCGCTGAGATCCCGCTCACCGAGAAAGAAGCCGTCATAGCAATTACCAAGGCCAGTAATCCAAACCGGTTTATCGGTGAATTCCGCGGCGCGTTTTTCGGTGGCGAGGATCATGGCGATGGCGCCGTCGGATACGGGGTACATAAAGGAACCGCGGATGGGATCGGCCGCCATGGGCGCGGCCATCACTTCTTCGCGCGTCAAAGGCGTGGTTTCCTGGGCCGCAGGATTTTTCGCCGCCCACTGCCGCGCACGCACGACCAGATCGGCCAGTTGCGTTTCCGTAATGCCAGAGCGATCCATATAGGCGCGGGCTTGTAAAGCAGCGGCACTGAGGTAATCCAAGCCGACCGGCCGCGTGAAAAACGGATCAAAGGCCAGATGGGTCACCATATTTCGACTGATGGCCTGGGATTCCTTGCAGTGGCCGGTGAGCAACACCACTTCGTGGTGACCGCTCAGGATGGTGGCCGCCGCATAATAGACGCCCTGCGCGCCGTCCGCAGCCACTTTTTCCTCGCTGCCGTAATGGGCTCCCACAACGTCGGTAATGCCCCCGTCCGATATGGTTCGCGCATCGAATACATCATCCGAAACCGTGATCGCGCCCTGGATGCCATGTTCGCTGAAATCAAGGCCGGTCTGTTCGCGGACGCTCTTGATCACTTCCCAGAGCATTCCCTGAAAGCGCTGATCTTTTTTGCCGGGTTCGAATTTGGTCTGTGCCACGGCACAGATCGCCACACGATTAGCCACTGCCGTTACCTCCACGGTTTGACCATGCGGATTGCTGCGCCGTGCCATTGCAATGAATGCGGGCCTGGCCGCCCCGCACGGCGCGAATAATGGCGTCTTTTTCCTTCTCACACTCCACTTCAATCCAAGCGCGCCCACAGCCCTCGCGCGTATGGGAATCGTCCGACGCGACTTTGGGATGTGGAATCGCCTCGATATCGTATTCAGGCGTATAGAAGCCTTTGAGGGTTACCTCCACTGCGTCAATCGGAGTGGACTGTTCGACTTCGGCCAGCCGATCCATGACTTGCTCCACGGTGAAGTCATATTCGGCGGGATGGTTGAATATGCGGAGGATTTCCCGTTCCCCGAAAATTTCATTCACATGAATATAACCCCGTGCGAAGATGGTCCGTTCGATGCCCTTAAACACCAGCATACCTTCAAACTCATCCGGAAGCTCCCGATACGCATTGGGTTTCAGGAGAAAGTCATGGTCGGTAAACGCGACAAAATCAAATCCCAAATCCCGGTAGACGCGCAAGGCCTCTTCCGGGGAAAGTCCGCCATCAGAACATGTGGTGTGGATATGCAAGGCGCCTTTCAACATGATACGTTCTCAGTATGCGGAAGTGATTTTGACAGACACGGACAAACACGGACAAACACGGGCAGACAGGCATGGAACCTGGTCTGGCCAGCATACTCCCGAAAAGCCGACAGGGAAAGCGCTAACTTCAGCCTGCCGGATCTTGGCGCGCGAAGCATTACCATCATACGGAGTCGCGTCCCATGATTTCCCGGGCGATGATTAAGCGTTGAATTTCCGAGGTGCCGCCGCCAATCGTGCCCATGCGCACATCGCGCAGAATACGCTCCACTTCGTATTCCTGCATGTACCCATAACCGCCCAGTATCTGTATGGCCTCAGAAGCCGCACGGACCGCCGCTTCCGAGGCAAATAATTTCGCATGAGACGCCTCGGCGGAGCAGCGGTGTCCTTCCCCATACATAACCGCCGCTTTATAGGTCAAACACCGCGCAGCTTCCATTTCCATGCTCATGTTCGCGAGTTTTTCCATGATCATCTCGAACATGATAAGGGGCTGACCGAATTGCCGCCGTTCCTTGGCATAGGCCAGCGCCCGCTCAAACGCCGTCCGCGCCGCACCAACCGCCAACGCCGCGCCTACAATGCGCTCGACAACCAAGCCGCCCATCAGAATGCCCATGGCCCGGCTTTCTCCGCGGACAATGTTTTCCAGCGGCACGCGGCAGTTGTCAAAGAATACTTCGCCCGTGGGCGAACCGCGCATCCCCATCTTGTGGAAGGGTTGCCCCACCGATACTCCGGGGAAGCCCCGCTCAACAATAAATTGGCTCATGCCGTTCGCTTCCGCGTTTTTCATTTTCGCATACACAAGAAACGTGTCCGCGACGGGTGCGTTCGTGATGAATGTTTTGCTGCCATTAAGCACATATTCATCGCCCTGCCGCTCGGCGGTTGTTTCAATGGATAATACATCCGACCCCGCGCCCGGCTCCGTCATGGCGATAGCGCCGATTTTTTTTCCTGAGGCCAAATCGGGAAGATATTTTTGTTTTTGCTCTTCAGAACCGTTGCAGGCAAGATTATGCGCGCATAGGACCGCATGCGCGAAGTATGACAATGCGGTGGAGCCGCACGTACAGGCAATTTCTTCAATGGCAACACAACATGTCAGAACATCCTGGCCCGCGCCGCCATAGTCTTCAGGAATGAGCAATCCCAAAATCCCCAACTCGCCCATTTTCATAAAGGTCTCGGCGGGAAAACGTGCATCGCGATCTATTTCCACCGCGAGGGGCGCAATTTCATTTTTTGCGAATTTGCGCACCATCTCCTGGATAGCTCGCTGTTCTTCCGTTAGATTGAAATCCATGGTATCAGCACCTAAAGTAAGGCGCCACTGTATCACGGGTTTTTTCGTAATTCAACACCCTAATTCAATTAATTCAATTATAGACCGAATATCCAGGAAAGATATCAAAATCAGGGAAGCAGCAGCACCGAGGCGAGATTGTTCAGCACATGCAGGAAAATGGGGGGCCAGAGGGAATTGGTAATTTCCACTAACCATCCTAAAACCCAGCCAACAATCACTATGCCGGCGCCCAAGCTTATAAGCCCCCAATGGGGGCCCTGCATATAGAGCCATCCGGGCATATGGATGAGCAAAAACAATATAGTGGTGATGAGATTGGCTTTGTGGAAGGAAGAAATTTCACGCAGTTTGCGAAAGACGAATCCCCGGTAGAAAATTTCTTCCACGATACAAATAAACGACATCGTGGTGAGCAGCATGCCCCATCGATACGGCGTTAGATCGAATATGTTGCTTATGCTTCCTCCTTGAAGAAAAAGCGCACTCATAACGCACAGACAAAGAAATCCTGTAATAATCCCCGATCCGGCAAGGAGCGATTTCCCCTGGGGAAATGTATTCAGACGAAGGAATTGAACTAAGGTTTCGGTTTCCGTCTTTTTTATGTAAATCAGGAGCGGTAGAACCCAAATTGTCAGGCGCAATCCTTGCGACCAGCATTGTTGAATCCATTCATTCTCGATATAGGCATCGACGGGCATCAGCAGCACAACACGCAGGCTCCATGCCGCATAAAAACAGGCCAGAAACAGGACGAAACGCCTGTCAAGACGATGGGATTGGGGGTGAGTTTCACTCATTGTGCCGTTTATTTCCATGCGTTGTTCAGCCGGATCATAAAAGGTGTATTATCCACGTTCGCCCAATGGAGCGCCACCTGTGATTTGCTTTCGATCCCAAAAGCACGCAAAATAAATTAGTGCTTGGAGCGCATGGCGGATTCCGGGAGCGATAACATCGAGGAGATCTTCATTGAGCAAACGCGTTTGTGTGGTGGATACCGGGTATGAATCCTATGCTGGGGAACACGAAACATTGGCCAGAGAAGGATATTCTTTTGATATATTCGAAGGCGGCCGTCTGGATTTGCCTGCCAAACTTGCGTATGCAAAGGGCGCGGAGGGCGTATTTGTCCGGTGGAGCGAATTCGACGGTCCGGCGTTTGATCAGTTACCGGGATTGCGGTGCCTGGTGCGCTATGGCATCGGATATGACAATATCGACCTGAAGGCGGCGTCGGAACGGGGCGTCAAGGTATGCAATGTGCAGGGGTATGCCAATCATACGGTATCGGATCATGCATTGGCGATGATCCTGTCGTGCGTGCGCAATCTGCCGGAGAGCATGCGGCGCGTGCGCAGTCATTACAGTCTTGCCCCTCGTACGTATGTTCCGGAACTTCACGAGTTGACCATCGGGATACTTGGGCTCGGCCGTATTGGCGGCACGCTCTGCACGAAAGCGCGGCATCTGTTCCGCCGGGTGCTGGCGTGCGATCCCTATATTTCCCGGGAACGTTTTTCGGAGTTGGGCGCGGAGGCCTGTTCTCTTGATGAATTGTTCCGGGAAAGCGATGTGATAAGCCTGCACTGCAATTTAACGGAAGAAACGTTTCACATCATCGGGCGGAAAGAGTTCGAGGCGATGCGTCCGAACGTCATCGTGATAAACACGGCGCGCGGGCCGGTGCTGGATGAAGAGGCGCTCACCGAATCGCTGCTCGCCGGCAAGGTATATGGCGCAGGGCTGGATGTTTTCGAGGATGAACCGCCCAAGTCCAACCGCGATGTATTGCTTGCGCACCCCTATGTGATATCATCAGGACACTGCGCCTGGTACAGCACACCCGCAAGCCGGGAATTGCAGCGGCGGGCCGCACGGAACATGGCGGCCATGCTGCGCGGGGAGACGCCGGAGGATTGTTTGAATGCGGAGGCTTTCGGCACAACGTGAAGGCGCGGAAACAGAATAGGAGTCCGTTAAGCACGAGATGGGTTGTACTGTAAACGATATCGCCCGCGCCGCGGGGGTCAGCCGCTCCACGGTATTGCGGGCGCTTTCCGGAAAGCCGGATATCTCCACCGAAACCCGGGACCGGATCCGGGAACTCGCCGCAACCATGAAGTACCGCCCCAACTATATTGCGCGCAGTCTCACCCAGGGAAAAACTAATCTGGTCGGCGTTATCACCAAGCCCAGCCTCTATTACGCCTCGCATCTGGTCATTGAATCGGTGGAACAAGGGCTGCTGGAAGGCGGCTATTCCACTTTGTTGTTTATCTCCGGGCCTGAACGGGAGGCGGAGGAGCAGGTGGTGGAGCGCCTGCTTAAAAACCGCGTGGACGGCGTGATTGCCGTGCCAGGCGCCATGACGGCCCCCGCCACCTATCACGAACTCGTGGAGACCGGGGTGAAACTCGTCATCCTGGACGGAATCATTGATGAGCTACCCGCCCCGCAGATTACAGGTGATAACTACAAAGCCGGGCGGATTGCCGCAGAACATCTTATTCGCCTGGGACATCGCAAAATCGCCTATCTTGGTATACCTACTATTTCCACGGTGGGCAGGGACCGGGCACGGGGAGTGCAGGAGGCGTTTAGTGCCGCGGGCATTCCCTTTGAAGAAAATTTCCTGGAAGTCGCCTTCAATGAATCCGCCGCGGAAAAACGAACCGCGGAAATACTAAACGCCGCGAACCGGCCCACCGCCATCCTGGCCAGACACGATATCATTGCGCGTGGCGTGCTAAGGGCCATTTATGCCGCTGGATTAAAGGTTCCGGACGATATTTCCGTCGTCGGAAGCGGCAATATCCTCGGAAGCGATATGTTCCGCGTCCCCCTGACGACAATTAATTTCCCGGCAAAAGAAATGGCCGATCAATGTGTCGCCAAGCTGTTGCGCCTCTTGGCGGGAGACTCCCTGCCCTCGGATATTACTATGCTGGATGTTCAGTTAGTCCTTCGTGCCTCGACCGGGCCTCCCCCAAAAGGGCTGTGACTAAGGACTTTGATGCTGGTTGGAGGCGGTGGATTTGATTTGCAGGCGAATTTGTACTATATTGTTATCGGACACGCGTCCGGACACGGGTCCGACACCGAAGTTATGATAGGCTGTTTTGTATCGCTAAGGAGAATAAGAGGAAGAGCTGTTTATGAGTGGCACAGGCAGATTATCAGGCAAAAAGGCAATGGTGACAGGTTCCGGCACCGGGATTGGGCGCGAGGTGGCGCTGGAGTTTGCGCGCCAGGGAGCGGATGTAGTGCTTCATTACGCCCATAGCGACAAGGGAGCCAAAACGGCCGTGTCGGAAATAGAGGCGATGGGCCGGCGCGCTGCGGCGTTCAAAGCGAATTTCGATGTGGTGGATGAAGTGGTGGCGCTGGGCGAGTCCGCGCTGGAATTTCTTGGGGGTATGGACTGTCTGGTAAATAATGCGGGCATTACCTTCAATAAGCCATTTTTAAAAGTTACCCGTGAACAATTTGACCAAATGTATCACGTGAATATCCGTGCACAGTTTTTCTTGACACAGCGGATCGTTGCGCACATGGAAGGCCATGGCGGCGGATCGATATGCAATCTTACGTCCATTCACGGGGTACAGGGTGCGCCGGAACATTCAGTATATGCGGGTACCAAAGGGGCGATCATCGCCTATACCCGATCCCTGGCGGTGGAATTGGCGCACAAGAACATCCGGGTAAATGCCATTGCGCCGGGCTGGGTGACGGTGGATAATTACTACAATGTGTTGCCTGGATTTAATCTGGAAGATGCGAAGAAAGACGCTTATGAGAAGGTGCCGGTGGGCCGGTATGGGCTGCCCATTGACATCGCGCGTCTGGCGGTGTTCCTTTGCTCGGACGATGCGGGATACATTATAGGCCAGACCATCGTGGCGGATGGAGGGACCACGTCCCTGATGTCGCTGATTTCCGATTTTCGCAATGAATCTGCGGCGCAATTTGGCAAAAACTACTTACCAGGCATATAAAAAAGGATGATGGAGAACAACGGATGAGTCAAACAGAGGGAATGCAGGGCACAGGGCAGCCGAAGACTAAGTTATATGCGTTTGGCGTGGCGTTCGTTGCTTCAGTGGGCGGTTTTTTATTTGGATACGATCTTGCCATCGTCTGTGGGGCGAATTTATACCTGAAGGACGTATTTCATCTGTCCGACGCGGCGTTTGGATTTGCCACGGGCAGTGCGGCCCTGGGATGCATCATAGGGCCGTTTATAGGCGGATGGCTGTGCGATTTCATGGGCCGGAACCGGACCATGATATTCGCCTGCATCCTGTTGGGGATCGGTTCCGTGCTGACCGCAATTCCCAATGACATCGTCACCTTCAACATTTTCCGCATCGTGGGCGGAATTGGCGTGGGGCTGTGTTCCATAGCTTCCCCCATGTACATCTCCGAAATTGCCCCGCCGCGAATGCGTGGCGGCTTGGGGGTCATGTATCAGCTTGCCATCGTGGTGGGCAGCATAGCCGCACCGGGCATATCCTACCTGCTCGTGCGGTTTACACCGGAAGCCGTCTGCTGGCGCTGGATGTTTGCATCGGAATTGTTGCCCGTTATTGTGTTCGTTATTTTGCTTGCAATGCTTCCGCAAAGCCCGCGCTGGCTCGCGCAACGCGGACGGTATGAAGAAGCCCTGGCCGTCTTAACGAAAGTGGATAGTCCGGAATTCGCAAAGGAAGAGATGATCCAAATCAAAAGCTCCCTGAAGGAAGAAAAGGGCAGCTTTGCGGAGTTGTTTTCCCCCGGAATACGGTATGCTTTTGGAATTGGCATATTATTGGCCTTTTTTAACAACTGGACCGGCTGGAGTGCGATGGGGGGGTATATTCCGATGCTTTTCCAACAATCCGGGCTGGATGACCGCGCGATTGCCTTTCTTAAGTTCACGCTCACCTATGCGACGATGGGGGTTATAACGCTCATCGCGTGCTGGACGGTGGATCTCGTAGGGCGGCGTCCGTTATGGCTGTTCGGCTCCGCGCTCATGGCGGTGGTAACGGCATTAACGGGCCTCGTGTTCCATTTTCACATGAGCGGATGGCCAGTATTGGTGGTGCTCATGCTCTGCGCCATCCCGCATGGTCTGGCCCTGGGGCCCTTGCCGTGGCTCATGATGTCCGAAATTTTCCCCACGCATTTGCGTGCGCGCGCCGTCTCCCTGACAACGGCATTTCTCTGGGTAACCATTTTCAGCGGGGCGCAATTATTCCCCATAATCACAGGCTTTACCGAAAGGCATTTTGGTTCCGTGGGCGGCGCATTCTGGCTGTTCACGATTATTTGTATAGCCGCCTTTCTATTCGGATGGCGGATGCTTCCGGAAACCAAAGGCCGGACCCTGGAAGAAATTTCCGCTTCGTGGAAGAAGACATGATCGCGTGAAGGCAACGAAGGAGGCCACTTCCCATGCACAGCAGGAGAGAATTCTTAAATATCACCCTCATGGGTGCGGCAGGCGCTGCATATGCCAGCGGAATGCTGCACACGGCTGCGGCGGCCGCGCAACAAGACAGTACCCCTCCCCCGCTCCGCAGTAAGTTGTTGGAAGTGCTGAAGTCGGTGGATAAACCTGCACAGACAGTAAAAAATCTT
This sequence comes from Candidatus Hydrogenedentota bacterium, assembly GCA_029565395.1. GTDB lineage: Bacteria > Hydrogenedentota > Hydrogenedentia > Hydrogenedentales > CAILVY01 > CAILVY01. Next base: position 41,512 of record JAKQOG010000189.1, read on the forward strand.
GATGGAACCACCGTGGTCCTTCTTCCCTATGGCGGACGCGTACTGGGACTTTACGCCCCGAACACCGAGGAAAACTTTTACTGGACGCATCCCGCGCTGAATTCTACGGAAACGGCGCGGACCTTTTATGCGAGCAAAGATTGGCACAACTCCGGCGGGGATCGCACCTGGCTGGCCCCGGAGGTGGATATCTTCCTTCCGGACTATCCAAAGACCGAAACCTATTTTCAACCACGCGAACTGGATCCCGGCAACTATACGGTGGTCACTGAGGGCGACCGCGTTCGGATGGTCAACGAATTAACCGTGAAACTCTCGCGTTCAGGCCAATCCGTCATGTTGCGCATCAGTAAATCAGTGGGTGCGGCCATTAATCCATTGCGGTTTGAAACAAACCTTGATCAGCAGGATGTGGTCTATGCGGGATATACCCAGTATACGTCGCTGGAGATGCTGGAGGACAAGCCGAAAGAATCGCCCCTGGTGGGTTTGTGGAATTTGGTTCAGATGCCGCATGGCGGTGATTTGCTTATTCCCACCTATAGCCGCACGGAACCAAAGTTGTGGTTCGGCAAGATTTCTCCAGATGACTTGATTGTAGGCGACAGGTTGATTCGGTATAAGATGCGCGCCTCCGGGGAGCACAAGCTGGGGGTGCGGGCCATCGCTACGACAGGCCGGGTGGGCTATCTGTACAGTGGCGCCGGAAAAAGTTCCCTGATTGTTCGGAATTTCCGCGTAAATCCATCGGGCGAATATGTGGATGCGCCCTGGAAAGATCCCGGCGATTTGGGATATTCCACACAGGCCTGCAACGTGAACAGCGCCCTGGGCGCCTTCAGTGAATTGGAATATCACATACCCGCCATAGGCGGGAAAAGCGGCATGGGCCGTTGTGATGATGAAGCGCAGGTCTGGGCGTTTCGCGGTCCCACAGAACAAATTGTGGCGGTGGCGCGCTGCCTGTTGTCGCCGGAGGTCTGACATGGTTGCTGCGCTTATAAGATTATTTTGTTGTGCGGCGAGGAAAGTGGCGCGTATGCGGGCATGGTTGGCATGGTTCCGAGATTGGGGTATTTTGTTTTACGGCTCGGCAGGAGCCTCGCCCTCCCGGCCTTTGCGTTTTAGGCGCAATGACAAATTGGAAACGTATGGAAAGAATTGGACAAATCGGGCATGAGCATGCTTCCACATAAGGTCGTGACGTTCGGCGAGTTGATGCTCCGCCTGGACCCACTGGGCCATGATCGCTTTGTACAGGCAGAAACCTTCGAGGCGCGTTATACCGGTGCGGAGGCGAATGTAGCCGTGGCGCTCTCAGGTTGGGGCGTGGAAACCTTCGCTGTTTCCAAAGTCCCCGCCCATGAGATCGGCCAGGCGTGTGTCAACTACCTGCGCCGGTATGGCGTGAATACGGACTACATCGTTCGTGGTGGAGACCGATTGGGCATTTTGTATGTCGAGACGGGTGCATCTCAGCGGCCCTCCAATGTGATCTATGACCGGAATCATAGCAGCATCCGCGAGATTCGGTCCGAGGAATTGGACTGGGATCGCATATTCGAGGGGAAGCACTGGTTTCACGTGGCCGGGACCGCCCCCGCCCTGGGCGCAAATGTACGATCGGTAGTGGAAGAGGCCTTGGCGTCCGCGCGCAGACTGGGTTTGAAAACCAGCTTCGACTGTAATTACCGCAGTAAATTGTGGGGTTTGGAAGAAGCCCGGAACGTGTTAACCCGTCTGATGGAGTACGTAGATGTATTTATCGGAGGCGCCGAAGATGCGGAGAAAATCTTCGGCATCGCCCTCCATGAAAAAGGCGATGACCGGTTCCGCACGGAGTATGCGGCGAAGCAATTATGTGCACGATTTGGATTTGAGTGGGTGGGCATGAGCCTGCGCGGTGGCGATTCCGCTTCCAAGAATCGCTATGCCGCAATGGTCTGTTATGGGGATGAATGCTTTTTCAGCAGGGAGTATGAAATTCAGATAGTAGATCGCGTGGGCAGTGGCGACGCATTCACGGCTGGGCTCATTCATCAGATTCTCCGCGGCGCCGGCCCCGCAGAAGCGGTTGAATTCGCCGTGGCCGCGGGCTGCTTAAAACATACCATTCCCGGTGATTTCAATTTGGTGTCTGTAGAGGAAGTTGAGCGCGTTATCGGAGGCGAGCACTCCGGACGGGTGCAACGTTGAAGATATTGAGGATTCATGAACAAAGAAGACTTGTTAAAACGCATCCATGAAGATTGGCTGGTGATGATCCTGCGGGGCGATACGGCGCAACAGACCGAAGACACCTTCAATGCATTGATTGAAGGCGGGGCAACGCTGGTTGAAGTGCCCTTTACCACCCCGGGTGCATGCGATGTGATCCAACGGCTGCGGGCGCGTCATGGCGGCCGGATTGTGGTGTCCGCGGGTACGGTCACCACCCCTGAACAAGCCCGGGCGGCAATTGCCAGCGGCGCTCAGGGAATCGTCTCACCGAACCTATACCTGCCAGTCCTGGAAGTGGCGGTGGAAGCGGGAGTGACCTCAGCGCCCGGGTGTTTCACACCGTCGGAAATCGCTGATGCATTGCGTAATGGCGCGGACATAATAAAGCTCTTCCCCTGCGACATGGTGGGCCCGCGATATGTGTGGTTCATGCTTGGACCGTTCCCGGGCACGCGCATAATGCCCGCAGGCAGCATTACCCTGGAAAACATGCAAACATATTATGACGCAGGCGCCTTCGCGGGCGTAGTGGGGGTCACCACCGAGATGCGATTGCTGGATGAAGTGAAAACGGGCCGGTTCAGAGAAATCACGGAATGCGCTCGGCATTGGATTGCCCAGGTCCGGCGCATGACTTCCCAAGGAGCACCAGCATGAACCCAATCGCCGGAAACACGGAGTTTCGTTCACTGCCAGTGGCGGAGATGGAAGCTCAATTGAAGCGTTTTGAAGATCGTGTCAATGAGGCGCAACGGGCCAATCCCACTACCAAACACTGGGTCAAGGAGGCCATTCACCGCCGTGGCACAGGCCGATGCCCGGTGCGTATAAAGCGGCTTTCCCTGGATGTCATATTGAGATATGGCGACGCCTTGGCGGAGTTGTTCTGCTCCTATCCGGACGATGTGGTGGCGGTCATCCCCTATGACATCACCATTGGGTATCAGCCCCCGCAAAAGAGTCCGCGCATCAATCCGGTCGAGGTACTCATGCAAGATGCGGAGTGGCTGGATGAATGGGGCACGCGCTGGGGACATGCCTTTGCCGGAGTGGGCGCCACGCCGGTGGATCACCCCATCAAGGAGTGGTCCATGCTGCCGGATTACCTGCGGCACATGGTCCCCGACCCAAATCTTCCGGGCCGCATGGACTCGGCCATGGAAGCGCTGATTATGCATGGGGAATCGAAATATTGCTATGGCATCATTCATCTTGCCCTGTTTGAACGCCTCCATTCGCTGCGCGGCATGGAGAACGTCTTTACGGATTTCTGCACCAATGAATCCGAGATTCGGAAACTGCTGGACGTGTTGCAAGGCTATTTGATCGCAATGGTGCGGCGCTGGGCCTCGCTGGGCGCGGATGCCGTGTTTATGACGGACGATTGGGGTTCACAGACCGGTCTGATGATCTCTCCCGCGCTTTGGAGAAGCCTTTTTCAGCCCTATTACAAAAAAGTCTTCAAGGAAATCCACCAACTCGGCATGGATGTGATTTTTCACAGTTGCGGAAATGTCACCTCAATTGTCGGAGACTTGATTGACATCGGACTGGACGTGCTGGACCCGGTGCAACCGGGTGCCATGGATATGGACTATCTTGCCCGGGAATTCGGCGGCAAACTCGCCTTCAGCGGCGCGGTGGATATTCAGGATCTGTTGTGTTTGGGAACGCCACAGCGAGTTAAGGACGAAGTCCGGCGGATTATCGAGACGTTAGGCAAACCTTTTGGCGGTTCCTTGATCCTGGGACCGGCCAACGTCATCACCCCGGATACGCCCTTCGAAAACCTGGTGGCGCTCTTCGAAGCCGCCCATGAAGCATAAGAAGGATGAATACTATCGTGAAGACTGTTTCCTCGGACGAACTAAGAGCATTGACTGCGCGAATTTTCCACGCGCGCGGCGTGAGTGAACGCGACAGCGGCATTATCGCGGATTCCCTGGTGCATGCCAATCTTCGCGGCGTCGATTCCCATGGGGTGATGCGCGTCGCCCATTATGTCCGCCGGCTGGAACTGGGTTCCATCAACCCCAAGCCGGATACGGGTATTACACGAACCGGACCCGCCACCGCCATGGTGGATGGCGATAATGGCTTCGGCCATGTGACGAATTGGGACGCAATGGAGCTTGCCATCAACATGGCACGGGAAACCGGGGTGGGCCTAGTCGGCGTGCAACACAGCAATCATTGCGGGGCCTTGTCCTTTTTCGCGTATCGGGCTATTGAAGCGAACATGGCCGGGCTTGTTCTGACGCAGACTGATAAGGGGGTGGTGCCCGTGGGAGGACGAAAACCGTTCTGTGGCTCGAATCCGTTGTGTTTGGCGGCGCCTTCGGCCTCAGGCATGCCGATTGTCCTCGATATGGCGACAAGCACCGTGGCGGGCGGACATGTATATAAAGCGCGCGCGGAAAACAGGTCCATTCCTTCCACGTGGGCCGTGGACGAAGAAGGACAACCCGCCACCGACCCACACAAGGCCGTATATTGGACGCCCGCGGCGGGCGCGAAAGGATATGGGCTGGGCGTGATGATCGATGTATTGACCGGCATTCTGTGTGGCGGCGATTTCGGCCCGCATATATTGCCCATGTACGATCAAATCGAGAAGACCCGCAATCTGTGCCATCTGGTGGGAGCATTGGATATTGGACGATTTGCCGGCGCTTCCACATTCCTGCCGCAGGCCGCAGCCATGATCAATGAACTTCATCAGGCGCCCACGATGTCCGGGGTGGAACAAGTATTGGTTCCGGGTGAACCCGAACATCTTAAAACGATTGAACGAACACGCACGGGTATTCCCTTGACGGATCAAGTCTGGGAGGAATTACAGTCCCTGGCTGCTCCGGGAAAATCCGGCGATTAACGATGTAACAGGAGAAAATACATGCCCAAAGTCATTATCACCGATCACGGTTTTCCAAACATAGAACCGGAACGCGCGGCTATTGAAACTGCCGGATTTGAGATCGAAGCCATTCAACCCATCTGCAAGACCGAAGACGATGTAATTCGGACCTGCGGCGAGGCGGACGTATTGCTGGTACAATGGGCGCCGATCACCCGCCGTGTGCTGGAAGCGCTGCCGAAAGTGCGGTGTATCGTGCGCTATGGGGTCGGCGTAAATAACTTCGATTTGCCCGCCGCGAAAGACCTGGGCGTTTGCGCCGCGAACGTCCCGGACTATTGCGTCGAGGAAGTGTCCGATCATGCCATGGCGTTGTTGCTCGCACTGTGCCGGCGCATCCCGCAGGACCATCAGCAGATTGTTCAGGGAAAATGGGGCGTTAATCCGTTCCGCCCAATTCTGGCCTGCTCCGATATGACGCTGGGGCTGGTCAGTTTTGGACGCATTGCGCGGCGCGTGGCGAAAAAGGCGCAGGCATTTGGCTTCTCGGTCATTGCATATGATCCGCTGGCCGCTTCTTCCCTGTTCACGGAGCACCAGGTGGAATCCGTTGATTTGGACACCCTGTTCCGGCGCTCGGATGTCATATCCCTGCACTGTCCGCTGGTGCCTGAAACAACGCAATTGATCAACAAGACAACCATCGAAAAAATGAAGCCCGGTGTTATCGTGATCAACACCTCGCGGGGGCCGGTGGTCAATGAAAAGGACCTGATAGACGCCTTGAAGTCCGGAAAAATCAACGGTGCGGGTCTGGATGTGTTTGAAGAAGAACCGCTTCCGGCCGGAAGTCCGTTGCGTTCTTTCCCGAATGTGCTGATGACGAGTCATGCTGCTTCCGTTTCGGAGAAAGCCGTGGAAGCGTTGCAGCGGAAGGCCGGTGAAGCCGCGCGGGATTTCCTGTTGGGCAAGGATCCGGCTTCTCGTTTGGTGTAAACCTGAATTTTCAAAAAAAGAGGAGAACAACTCATGAAATTAGTGCGATTTATCAGTGCAGGTCACCCCGAAGGCGTGTGCGGGATGGTGGAAGATTCCGGGGCCATTCGCGTCATCAAGGGCACTGTCTTGGAGCCGGGAGACGCCACCGGCGAGGTGTTGAAGGAAACCGATATTCAGCGGTACCTCCCGCCCGTGGATCCGCCGAATATTCTCGCGCTCGGCCGCAATTACCGCGAACATGCCGCGGAAACGGATGACACCTTGCCGACGGCCCCGCTGATGTTCATTAAAGCCACTTCCGCCCTGATAGCCCACGGCGATGACATCATCATTCCCGCCGCCGCGCCGGATCAGGTGGATTATGAGGCGGAACTGGTGGCCATCATCGGTAAAAAAGCCAAGAATGTACCATTGGATAAAGCGTTGGACTATGTGGCGGGGTACACGTGCGGGCATGATGTCTCGGCGCGGGATTGTCAGCAAAAAGACGGTCAATGGGCGCGCGCCAAGAGTTTTGACACGTTTGCGCCCATGGGACCCTATGTCGTGACGGATCTCGATCCCAGTGATGTCCGGATTCGCATGCGCGTGAATGGTGAAACCGTCCAAAATCAATCCACCAAGGACTTGGTCTTTGATGTCCCGTATCTCATCCATTATCTTAGCCGCTCACTGACCCTCCTGCCGGGCACCGCCATCTATACGGGCACCCCCAGCGGCGTCGGGATTGCGCGCAAACCGCCTCTGCTGCTCAAACCCGGCGATGTGTGCGAAGTGGATATAGAAGGCATCGGCGTCCTGCGCAACCGCGTGGTGGCCGAATAACGTTTCCAGGATTGCACCATGCACTCATTGGCTTCCGACATTCAGCGTATCCGCGTTCCGAAAGGCGCTGTGGCCCTGTGGTGGCTCGCACAGGCCGGTTTTGTCTTTAAAACCGTGCGATCCACTGTCCTCTATTTGGACCCCTACTTATCCGATGTGGTGGAGAAAGCCTTCGGATTCAAACGGCTGGCGCTTGCGCCCATCGATGCGGAGGCGGTCCAGGCGGACTGGCTGATAAGTTCTCATGAGCACCTTGATCATTTGGATACGGACGCGTTGCCGGTCATCGCGCGGAACAATCCCGGCTGCCGTTTTGCCGGGTCGGAATCCTGCATGCCCGAATATGACAAAATAGGCATTCCCGCGGATAAACAACTTCTGCTGAAGCCGGAAGAAACCTATGAACTCAGCGATGTGCGGATTATGACGGCGCGTGCGGACCATGGAACATTGTCTCCCTCGGCGTTGTCTTTGTTGTTGGACTTTGGCGAGGTGCGCGTTATGTTCACGGGCGATACGGCGCTGAACATACCCTGGATGCAGCCGTTGATCGATCAAAAACCGGATATTTTAGTGCCGTGTATCAATGGGCGTTTCGGAAATCTGAATCCTGAAGAGGCCGCGGAACTCACGGCGTTGGTAAAGCCCCGCGCGGTGACGCCCTGTCACTTTTGGATGTTTAAGGAACACAATGGCGATCCCGAGGCGTTTGTGCAGGCCTGCGTAAGCAGGTGTCCGGAAGTGCCGGTCTGGTTGTTGCGGCCGGGCGAAGGATTTATCTGCACAAAACGCTCGATTGAAGTACTTTTGTGAAGTTTGGATGAAGGAAAAAAGTATGGCGAGAAGAATTCGTTTTGTGGAAGCCCTGCGCGAAGGCATGCGGCAGGAGATGGAGCGCGACCCCTCCGTCTTTGTCATGGGCGAAGGCGTGGGGCCGCATGGAAGCTGTTTCAAGCAGACGGAGAACTTTACCAACTTGTTCGGCATTGACCGATCCCGCGATACGCCCATTTCCGAGTTGGCGATTGCAGGCGCGGCCGCAGGCGCCGCCATGATGGGCATGCGCCCCATCGCGGACCTGATGTGGATCGATTTCTCCATGCTGGCCATGGACCAGATCTGCAATCAGGCGGCGAAACTGCCGTATATCTCGAACGGGCAGGTCAAAACGCCGGTGGTGTACCGCATGACCACCGGAAAATCCAAGTCGAATGCAGCCCATCACTCCGGCTCGTTTTATTCTTGGTTCATCAATACCCCCGGACTGAAAGTAGTGGTGCCCAGCACGCCCTACGACGCAAAAGGGCTGATTATCTCCGCCATCCGGGATGATGGCCCAGTAATTTACCTGGAGCATAAATTATTGCTGAATAATCGGGGAGAAGTGCCGGAAGAGCCGTATGAAATCCCTCTGGGCGTCGCGGATATCAAGCGCGAAGGAACCGACCTCACCGTCGTGGCCACGGGCGCCATGACGGTATTCACAATGACCGCCGCGCAAAAACTGGAAAAGGAAGGCGTCTCCATCGAGATTATTGATCCGCGGACGCTGATGCCCTACGACAAGGACACCATCCTGGCGTCGGTCCGCAAGACCGGACGGCTCCTCGCCGTGGATGAGGGCTATCGATATTGCGGGTTCGGCTCGGAGATGGTGGCGATGACGGCGGAGAATGCATGGGACGCGTTGAAACAGCCGCCGCGTCAATTGACCACCATGCACACCACCATCCCTTTCAGTCCACCAATGGAAGATTATGTATTTCCCAACCCGGATCGCATCGCGGACGCCGTCCGCTCGATGATGCAGTCATAACACACAGGAGTTTGATGAAATGGATACGATTACTCAAATACGCCTCCTGGAAACCATGCTGCGCGTTCGCAAGGCGGAATTGCAGCTTGCGATCATGTATAAAAACGGCAAGGTCCCATGTGCGGCCCATCTATACGAAGGCCAGGAAGCCATTGCGGCAGGAATATGTGATCATCTGCGTCATGATGACTGCATCACCAGCACCCACCGCGGCCATGGCCATTGCATCGCCAAAGGCATGCCCATCAAGAAAATGATTGCCGAGGTGAGCGCCAAAAAAACTGGTTGCTGCGGAGGAAAAGGCGGTACCATGCACCTGTTCATGCCGGAAGTCGGCGTTATGGGCACCGTGGGCATCGTCGGCGGCGGTATTCCGATTGCCACCGGAATCGGCCTCGCGATGAAAATGCAGAATACAGACCGGGTCGCCGTCAGTTTCTTCGGCGACGGGGCCGCCAACAACGGCTCGTTCCACGAAAGCTTGAATTTGGCCGCCTTGTGGAAACTGCCGGTCATCTACATTTGCGAAAATAACCTTTATGCAACGTCCGTGGCGGTATGGCGCAGCACCCCGATTCCCGACATTGGCATACGCGGCAGTGCTTATGGCATGCCCGGCGTGACCGTAGACGGCAATCACGTGGATGAAGTGTACGCGGCCATGGAAACCGCCGTGGCCCGCGGGCGCGCCGGAGAAGGCCCCACGCTCATCGAATGTAAAACCTACCGGATTCGCGGGCATTTTGAGGGCGACGACGCATTCTACCGCACCAAGGAAGAAGTGGCGGAAGCGCGCAAACGCGATCCGATCGATTATTGGAAAGCACATCTGATCGCCAACGGTGCGATCACGGAAGAAACGTTTGAGGCAATGTCCGCAAAAGCGGATGAAGAAGTGGCGGAAGCTGCCGCCTTCGCGGACGCCAGCCCGTATCCGGAACCGGAATCGGCGCTGCTACTTTCAGGTAACCCCGCGTGAGCCATCACGATTAACCAAACAGGAGAACAATATCATGGCGCAGGTAGTTGTAATGCCCCGCATGGGACAAACGATGGAAGAGGGAACCATTGTTGAGTGGAAAAAGAATGAAGGTGACACGGTCACCCAAGGCGAGGTCCTGCTGACCATCCAATCCGATAAATCGGAGTTGGAAGTGGAATCGGACGTCTCGGGCGTGCTGGTGAAGATACTCGCCACGCCCGATAGCGGTGAAATCCCCTGCCTGGACCCCATCGCGGTCATCGGCGATCCCGGTGAAGAGGTGGATGTGGATCAGGTGGTCAGTGATTTTCTGGCAAAACGAGGATAACATTTCATGCAGGTCGATTTAACGAACCGGATCGCGATTGTGACCGGGGCGGCACAGGGCATTGGCCGTTCCATCGCGCAGGCATTGACGCAAAACGGCGCCACGGTCATGCTCTCGGACATACAAGAGGAAAAGGGGCGCGCCACCGCCGAAGAACTCGGTCCAAACGCCGATTTCTTTACGTGCGATGTATCGGATGCCGAACAGGTGCGCGAACTTTTTGATACCGTTATCGAACGGCATGGCCGATTGGATATTGCGGTGAACAACGCCGGAATCAATACGGGACCGGAAAACCGGGTCACGATTGATCAATATCCCGATGAAATCTGGCACCGCATTATCAATGTGGATTTGAACGGCACTTTTTACTGCTGTAAAGCCGCCGCCGCCCAAATGATAAAACAACATTCCGGTTCAATCATAAATATCGCCTCCATCGCGGGTGTGGTGCCATTGCGCCTGCAAATTGGGTTTGTAGCCGCCAAAGCAGGCGTGATTAAGCTCACCGAGGCCATGGCCGCCGAATTGGGACCCATGGGCATCCGCGTGAATACCGTGTCGCCAGGATCAACCCTCGTGGAAGGCACCAAACAGCTTTTTTACAACAACAAGGAACTCGCGGAAAAACTGGCCTCGTTCATCCCCATGCGGCGTCCCGGAGAAACCAACGAAATCGCGGAAGCTGTGCTCTTTCTCGCCTCCGATGCCGCCTCCTACGTCAACGGCCACAACCTGGTTGTCGATGGCGGATGGGTCTGCGGGTTCTCCAGGGATTTTTAAGCGTGGAATAACTTCACAAGCCACCAATCCGGATATCTCACCATTTGTCGTGTACGTTTTCCATTGCGCACAATTGACCGCTGCTGGCGGCGATTCGCAGAAGAAAGAAAAATACAAAGCTGGGAGGGCGAAACTCCCGAGGCTGTCTGAGAATTGTAAAATCCCGTTTCAGGGAACGTGGAAATGATCCAACACTGGGTGTTAGTAAAAAGTATTCATCCCCACAGGGGATGGATAACTCAGCCCAGGATAAGCGAAGCGCCATCCTGGGTGTGTAGGATTTCCCCATGGAGGATACTCTGAAAGAGTTATACAAAATATTTTATGAAACTCTTACAGAGTAACATCAATTGGGGTGGTCTTGCCTACCCAGGGTGGCGCTTCGCTTACCCTGGGCTGGGTTGTTGAATCCCATCGAGATATCGTTGCCTTTTCACGTAGTATTAAATAATTTTCAGACAGCCTCTCCCGCTGAGCCGTGAAACAAGATCGGGAGAAGTAAGGGCATATTCTGGATACGGTATATTTTGTTCGACGGCTCAGCGGGAGCTTCGCCCTCCCGAACACGGTTACTATCTTTTCAGGAGAATAGCGACGAGGCAATGACAATTAAAAGATAATAAATCCCGGCTAAAGTCACCTGTTCCGTGATCGCGATTCCCGTATCGCATTAAGCATATCTTTTGTGCGCGCTTTCGTCTTGACGGAGGGAACATCAAAAGGAGATTTTGAAGTGGTTGCATAGGTCAGACGATAGGTTCCACCGCCTCGCCGCTTAATCAATACTTCCTCTCTTTGCGCAATGTTAAACACTTCGGCAACATGCTGAATGGCCTCTTTATAGGTAAATATCCTCATGGCTCCAATTGTATCATTTCCTCTTTATTGTTCAAGTCTTCAATACGATATTCTCAATTTTTTGTCATAGCGACTTTTATGTAACCCTTAACAGGGTAGTTTGTGGCGGTGGTTCTATACCCAGGGTAGCGAAGCGCAACCCTGGGCTGGAATTATTTAATCCCCTTTGGGGATAATAGATAGCATTTTACCAATAACGGACTTTACACGATTTCAAAATATGACTTTATACGCTAGGTTGGAATTATAAAACCCCCTTCGGGGATAATAAATCCTATATCGTAATCACAGGGTGTTGCGCGATCTCAAGACAAAACATGACAGGTCGGAATATGAATGAATCCCTAAATAAAAAACACGTATTAATTACCGGGGCTTCGACGGGAATTGGCGAGGCGTGCGCTCTGTCCCTTGCGGCGCGGGGGTGGCAGGTTTTCGCGGGGGTGCGGAAATCGGAGGATGGTGAGGCTCTGGTGAAGAAAGCAGGAGCGTCGTTGACGCCCATCCTGCTGGATGTGACTAAACCGGAACAGATAGCGGGCGCGGTTGATTTTGTACGGGAGCGCGTGGGTTCAACTGGGCTTCAGGGATTGGTGAATAATGCGGGGATTGTGGTGGCAGGGCCTCTGGAATTCATCCCCATCTCGGAAGTGGAGTGGCAATTGCAGGTGAATGTGGTCGGCGTGGTGGCCGTGACGCAGGCCTTCCTGCCGATGATCCGCACATCGCACGGGCGCATCGTGATAACAGGATCTAATTCCGGGTTCTGGTGCGAACCGTTTGCCGCGCCCTATGGCGCGAGCAAGCATGCGCTGGAAGCCATCGCGGACTCGTTGCGGGTGGAATTGTATCCTTGGGGAATTGAGGTGGCGCTGGTGCAGCCGGGGATGATCCGCACGCCCATCTGGGAAAAATCGCGCGCCGCCGCAGAAGATCTGCATGCAAAGGTCCCGCCGGAAGGCAGGGAGCTCTATGCACCGCAGATTGCCGCCTTGCGATCAGCCTTGGATAAAGCGCCCAAGCTGGCGATTCCGCCGGAACGCGTGGCCCGCGCCATCACACATGCGCTCGAAGCGCGGCGGCCTAAAACAAGGTATCGTGTGGGGCTCGACTCGCGGCTACAAGGCGTGTTGAGGCATGTGCTCCCGGACCGTTTGCGCGACCGCATCAATCGCCTGGTCATGGGACTGTAAAACTCCCGGCCACGGATGGTGTATCATGCAAGCGAATTAACAGTTAACCATAGGATTGACGGCATGACGCCTTGGTGGCATACAACAACGGTCTATCAGATTTATCCCCGTTCCTTCTATGATTCAAACGGCGACGGCATCGGCGATCTGCGCGGAATCATCCAAAAACTGGACTATGTCCGCGACCTGGGTGTTGAAACCATCTGGATTTCGCCGTTCTATCCAAGCCCGCTCGCGGATCACGGCTATGACATCACCGACTATTTCGGCGTTGCCCCGGAATACGGGACGATGGATGATCTGGAGGAATTGCTGGAGCAGGCCCACTGGCGCAATCTCAAAATAGTGCTGGACATGGTACTGAGTCACACCTCGGATCAACACCCCTGGTTTATCGAGTCGCGCGCCTCGCGAAACAATCCGAAATCCGATTGGTATATCTGGCGGGAGGGCCGCGGAAACAAGCCGCCGAACAATTGGATTGCCATGCCCGGCGGAGGCGGCTGGCACTATGTGAAGGAGCGCGATCAATGGTACATGGCGTCCTTCTTGCCCTTTCAGCCGGATCTCAACTGGCGCAACCCGGAAGTTAAAAAGACCATGTTTGACATGGTCCGGTATTGGCTCGGAAAAGGCGTCGATGGGTTCCGCCTGGACCTTTTCACCGCGCTCATGAAGGATGCTCAATTCCGCAATAATCCGCTTCGGCCTGGATTGTACAGCGGTGGAAGGCCCTGTTTATATCAGCCCTGCATGCAGCATAATCATCCCGATATTTATCCATTCGCGAAAGAACTGCGCGGCGTGGTGGATGAATTCAAAGATCCTGAGCGCATCCTTCTCGGAGAAACCATCGGGAGCAAACCGGAACTCCGTCAACTGCTCGGCGGCGAAAGAAATGACGGCCTCAATCTGGTGTTCATTTTCGATATGGTGTTTATGCACCGCTGGCAGCGTTCCGCAAAATGGTTCCGTCATCTCCTGAGCGAATACGAACACCATTTCCCTGCGCCATTCCAGCCCACCTATGTCTACGGCAATCACGATATGCGGCGGCTCATGAGCAAGATCGGCGATGACATGGAACTCGCCCGCGTGCTCGCCCTCTTTCAACTCACCGCGCGCGGCGTGCCTACGGTGTACATGGGCGAGGAAATCGGGATGACGGACGTGTTCATCCCGAAAGCCGAAGCCCAGGACCCTATTTCCAAACAATGGGATTGGGTGCCGGATTTTCTGCGCGCGTGGCTGCCGGTGAATGTCAATCGTGACATGAACCGCACGCCCATGCACTGGACCGGAGGAGACAATGCGGGATTCTGTCCTCCAGGGAGCAGACCGTGGCTTCCTGTAAATATCACTAATAAGTCGAAACGTAATGTAGAAAGCCAACTCGCCGACAACGACTCTCTCCTGCATCTCTACAAATCACTTCTTACACTGCGACGCGATCTGCCCGCACTTCATGCAGGCTCGCTCACGCTAATGGAGGGACTTCCCAATACTATATTGGGGTATGTGCGGGAAGTACCGGAGCAACGCATTGCCATTTTGCTGAACTTCGGATGCTCAGAAAGCGCCATTTCAGCAGAGGAAAACGGAACATGCCTGTTTGCCACGGCGAAAGATGTGAAATTGGAAAAGGATCGTGTGCATCTCCCTGGGAAATCGGGTATTGTTATCGACCTTGGCCAACGGTGATTCAAACCATGTTGTACCTGAGATTCTTGGTCTTTTTAATGCTTCTGCCTTCCATGGGCATGAGGGCAGCGTGCGCGGAAAATCAGGCAACCCCGCTTACTGTCGGCGCCATTCGCTGGGATGGCTGGTTCAAGGACAACCCATGGCAGAAAAATCTTGCTGCGGATCAATGGCATTACCGGCTCCCTTTCTATGCTTCTACGGATGCAACGGGCAATGTCGAAATATGCGGGGATTCGCAGGAGGTGATGGATCGGGAGATCGCCTTTGCCAAGGCCGGGGGAATCACGTATTGGGCGTTCTGCTACTATCATCCGAAATCGTGGAAACAGGCCGATGCCTACAACTACGGTTGGCGGCGGTATTTGGCTGCCACCGATAAGAAGGGCCTCCACTTTTGTTTTATTCTCCAGGGAGGTCAACACCTTGGTCCCGCTAATGAATGGGATACGACCTCTGCTCAATTTGCCAATCTTTTTAAAGATCCTGCATATCAACGAGTCTGTGGAAATCGTCCGTTACTGTTTGTGTTTACCGGTGAGAAGCTAATTTCCCATTTCGGTTCCGCGGAAGCCGCCGCCAGTGCATTTCAAGGTCTCCGTGAAGCCAGTAAAAAAAACTGCGGGGAAGACCCCTATATTGTGGCGCAGATTTGGCCGCATCAGATTCAGGCGGATTTTCTGAAAGCCATACGGTTTGATGCGCTCAGCGCTTACAGTGCTCCGGGCGACAAAGGCGGGAGTGAACCGTTTTCCAAACTCCTGGAGATGAACCGCTGGTATTGGGAACAATTCAAATCTACCGGGCGGGAGGTTGTGCCGTTGGTAAATGCAGGATGGGACGGGCGTCCCCGCAACTATTCCGGTGTATGGTACCAGCATGCCACGCCCGTGGAGGTTGCCAATGCCGTTAAAGGCGGTTTGGACTGGGTCATGGAAAATTCCGTAATCACCCCCGCCAGGACCGTCTTGGTCTATGCCTGGAATGAACACGATGAAGGCGGGTGGTTATGCCCTGCCATCGACGAAAACTCAGCACGTCTGGAAGCAATAAAGAAAATGATGGATGCGTATTCCAGGTAACTTTTTTTATTTTTGTGGAAAACCAAGGTTTAAGCAAGGCATGGTATTCATAATTATCATAGACATTAGAGGTTGCTTATGAATAAGAAGACGGTATGCTCTATCGCGTATGGTAAGGGCCGCATACCGCTCACGCTAGATCACGCTCTTGCGGAATGGCACATCATTCAGCCGAAAGACGAACCCCCTCTTCCTGATCCCCGAAGCGCCTTTATGGATGCCTGCCGGAATCCGATAGCCTCCCCCCCGCTCCATAAAATTATAAAACCGGAGGATCGTGTCGTGATTGTGACTTCTGACGGCACTCGCCCCGTGCCCAATTATCTCTTGATCCCCTGGATACTGGAAGAACTCCCTGCTCCGCCGGAAAATATCACCATTTTAATCGGCACCGGATCACACCGTCCGAACACTGAAGATGAAATTAGGGCCATGTTCCGTGCGACTCTGCCTTCCGGTGTCACAATACTAAATCATGACGCATTCGACCCGGCGCAAAATGTCCACATTGGCGTAACCGCCGCCGGTGCGCCGGTTGTGCTTGATAAAGCCTATGTAAACGCCGGCAAGCGCATTGTTGCCGGATTTATCGAACCTCATTTCATGGCGGGTTATTCGGGCGGTCCCAAAGGCGTGATTCCGGGCGTGGCGGGCATCGAGAGCATTTTTCATGTCCACAAGTACGATTTGATCGCTCACCCAAACAGCACCTGGGGGATTCAGCAGGGCAATCCGTTGTATCAGACCATTGTGGACATGGTTGATTTGTGTCCCCCCGATTTCCTGGTGAACGTAACCCTGAATAATGATAAACAAATCACGGGCTTTTTTATGGGCGAATGCCATGCCGCCCACCAGGCAGGCTGCCGCCATGTCCGTGAACAGGCTATGGTTTCCGTGCCGCACGAGTTCCCTGTCGTCATCACCTCCAACAGCGGATATCCCTTGGATCAAAACCTGTACCAATCCGTGAAAGGCTTGTCCGCCTCTGCCAGAATTATTCAGCCGGGCGGTACAATCTTCATGGCCAGCGAATGTTCCGACGGTGTGCCCGCTCATGGCAATTTTGGCGCCGCGCTTCAACAACACGAAACCGTGGAAGATATTGACACCTGGCTGCATGAATTGACTTCCCCCTTGCTGGATCAATGGCAGGTCCAACTCCTTGTGCAGATCCTTAAGCGCTGCACGGTAAAGTTGTATTCGCGTCTCGCCCCGGAGACCGCAAACGCCTGTAAACTCAGCCCAATCACTGATTTCCAGGAAGCCATTCACGCCTGCATCACATCCGTCGGCCGGGGAGCGCCCGTGGCGATCTTGCCCGAAGGTCCCATTACCATCCCCGTGATTGATTCCACGCCGTGATATTTTTCCGAGAGTGCGTCACAATCTGTTTTGTTTTTCTCAACTAGGTCTGCTATCCTAATTCTATGGTGTGATGGCGCTTGAATACCGTCCTGTGTGTGTGGCAAAGGGCGGCAAGGGGCCTCAAAGATGAGGGAATGCAGTATGATTCAGCGAATGGCCGTAACGGCAGTACTATGTCTGGCCGCTTTCTCCGCGATGGGAAACGTGCTCTATGTGGATTCCGCGCATTGTCCTTCGGGCAATGGGCAAAGCTGGGACACTGCCTATTGCACAATCCAGGAGGCGGTATTCGCCGCACAGGCGGATGATCACCTTTGGGTGCGTAAAGGGGCGTATTACGGCGTCACTAATTTGAAGTCCAGCCTGAGCATCTATGGCGGCTTCAACGGCGATGAAAATTCCCCCCTGGATCGCGATCTGACTGCCGGATACTCCGTTTTGGATGGCGCAAACACCCCATCAGGCCCCCCCATGCATCTGATGGTATGCAATGCGGTGGACCACCTTTGGCTGGACGGATTCCAGATTAGCGGGGGCATGGCTATGGAAAACAATCCGTCGGGCGGCGGCATTATGATGATGAATTCCGGTCCGAATATTGTGATCAGCAATTGCGAATTCATGAGTAATACTGCCCAGGAAGGCGGCGGGATGCATGCCGCCGCTTCTCAATTCACCTTGCAAGACTGCCGCTTTGAGGAGAACGTGGGAACAAACAATTGCGGCGGGCTTACCGTAATCGGCGATTCCATCGCCACCTTGTTCCGGGTTGAGTTTCTGAATAATCAGGGAGGATGGGATGCAGGCGGAATGTACGTGCGGGATGCCGCTGTGACTGCATATGATTGCACCTTTACCGGCAATGAGGCCGGGGAAGGCGGCGGAGTGATGGGATTTAACGGAACCGGCAGTTTTATGCGCTGCACATTCACGCAAAACACCAGCCGGCATTTAGGCGGAGGCATTGGCTGGTACAGCGGTCCTTTGACATTAGACAAGTGTTGTTTTTTCGGGAACCAAACGGATGGCGGCGGAGGCGCTTTTGAAAGCCATGAATTCAATCAGTGTGACGTAACAAACTGTGTTGTAGCGGGCAATCAGGCAAACTATGGCGCGGGAATGCTGTTTAGCGATCAAATCGCCCATGTCACACAATGCACCGTTAGTGGTAATCAGGCAGTCAATACCGGCGGCGGAATCCATGTGCGCAGTGCACAATTATCCCTGACAAACTCCATCTTTTCCGGAAACGCGCAGGCGGCAATTTATGAAGAAACCGATATCACGCCCCTGTTTGAAAATTGTCTCTTCTTCAACAATCCCAATGGCGACTATCAGGACTATTTTTTGGGCATGGTTTCAGGAGCATTAATGCTCAATGTCACTATTCCTGAAGCACGAAATATCGTTGAAGGCGATCCACTATTTCAGAATCCTGCAGAAAATAACTATCGAATTGGGTGTCGTTCAGCAGCACGGCGAAAGGCAAGCATTTCTTACAGTACGTTACTAGATGCCGATGGAAATATGCGGCCCGGCCCCGATGGAAAAGTGGATATTGGCGCATACGAATACGATTCCCTCCATGACGCGCCGGCGATGCTGCTCAATTCCATCTCACTCCAACTTGTCTCCATCCATGAACCCACGGAAATCACACTCTATGGAAACTTTAATATCCCATACGACACAGACTCGCTCAAGGTATGCTTTAGTACAAATAAATACGATATCGCACCGTCCACTGATACGGAAGCGGCTATACTAGAGGTTCAACCGTTTACACTACGTATACTCCCCCCCATTCAAACCTGTGTGTATGAGGGCCTTGTCTATGTGACCGCATTGCACAATGGAGCTCAAATAACATCCAATGTACTGCCCATAACATTCATGGAGATTCGTGACGGATGGTATCAGAACCCCGTTAATGGGCACTTTTACACGTTTACAACAGCCATGCGATGGGAAGATGCTCAATCGTTTGCGGAAAATGAGGGCGGGTATCTAACTACCATCAATGACGCCAAAGAAAATGCATGGATTCTATCGCTGCTTCAAGAAGTGCATGCCACTGGAAACTACTGGATAGGTCTTAACGATCCCGAAGAGGATCATATTTTTACATGGATCAACGGTGAAACTGCCGAGTACCGGAACTGGAATTCCGGCGAACCTAACTATTTTTCAGGTTCCAAGTACGTGGAGTTATATGGACCCGATCAACAATATCCCGGCACATGGAATGACGGATGGGAGACTTCAAATAATCGTGGCATAATTGAACGTGATGAACCTGTTAACGAAGGGGAAAGTGAAGGTTCTTCGGTATGCCCCGAGGAAGGCGAATATACCATTGAAGGGGAAGATGACTGCCCAACGGAAGGAGAGGGCGAACTGCTTGAGGGCGAAGGCAGCGAAGGAGAAGGCGAACCCATGGAAGGCGAGGGCATGCCCTCCGAAGGCTCGCCGGAGGAGGGTGAAGGCGCTGAAGCCGAAGGTCAGGCTGAAGGCGTGATTGAAGGTGAGATAATCGAAGGAGAAGGCATAGAGGACGAAGGGGAGTTTCCAGAAGGAGAAGGGGCTGAAGGCGAAGGGGAATTATCGGAGGGTGAAGGGGATATTGGAGAAGGCGAAGTGCTGGAGGGCGAAGTAACCGAAGGTGAAGGTTCAGAAGGTGAGGCCGAAGGCGAGGGTGAAGGCGAACCAGAGCCGTTCGGATGCAGTTGTTCAGACAGTGGCAATGCCATAAAGAGCATGAAAGACATTTTGGGCGACTGGCTGCTGCTTGGATTGAGCGTTTTGGTTCTGGGCGCCTGGTCCCGCACCCGGAAATGGTGATTATCCCAGGCATTTGCGAAATGGCCCATTTTCTCAAAAGATCGACGGATACAAAGCAAATTGCGGGTATTTCACAGCCGAATCATTGCTTTTTCATTTGCCCAGATGAGAAAAAGGCCTATTTCGCAAATGCCTCTATCCGATAGAAGATTAAAAACAACACAACCTGTGATATGATGCAGCGGCAAATCAAGCCGATTTGCAGAGTAGAGGTTATCGCAATGAAAAGGCGGTATGCGGCAATAATCACGGCAGCCTTGCCTTGTTTGGCCTTTTTGGCCGTGCTCTGCACGATAGGGGATGGCATATTCGCAAATACACGAGTTCCCGCAGGAAAGGAACTTCGGGCCGCTCTGGCGATTCGTGACAATGTAACGCCGTTTCAGAAATGGGGCACCGAGGTGTTTACCAAGCGCTACCTGACCCGCTACTACGCCGGCGCCTGGTATTTCACGCAATCCAAGAAAGGGGATCTCGAAAAGGAATTCGTTTCCTGTCTGGATAGCGCGCTCCGGCATTATGCCCAGGTGGATCTATTTCTCCTGGCGCACACAAATTCATACATTAAATGGGTGGAGCAGATCCCCGAAGAACGCCGCCAACGCCTCCGCCTGGTCTACAATACCGGGTGTCACAACCTTCCCCAAGGGGAAGCATGGCTCAAGCTGGGCGCTAAAACCTACATCGGACATCCCGGCGTTAGTTCCTCGTCCGTGTTTTATTATTTCTTTCTGCGCACATGGACCCGGGGACATGACGCGCAACATGCCACGGATTCCTCCAATCGTTACATGGAAAAAGCCTTCCGCCTGTCGGAAAAGTTTCTCCCCAAATTCGGCGCGGCGGAAACATTAATGAAAGAATCCACGGCTTCCATTACCGGCGATACGGCACTGCGATTGGAGGCCCGGCAGCCATGAAAGGCAAATGGCATTTCTTATACCCCATCTTTGCGCTGTTTCTGCAGCCCTTGCCCATCCTGTTTATTCAGAATATGGGATCATGGACCTTTGAACAGCCGCAATGGCTGCCTGAATCCTGGGTGTGGCCCGTTTCGATACTGGGCCTGTTTGTATCCACCGTCATGAGCTTTGGGTTGGCCTGCCTTGGCACGTATACCCTCCTGACGCGTTCCCGTTTGATCATCGCCATTATTATGATCGTTTTATTCTGCATACCGGCATTCCTCGCCGGAGCCGTTTACTTATACGCCCTCTTGGTATTTCTTACCTGGGTGTAGAAAATCCTGTGAAGCCTTCTTCGCAAGTTGCATACCTATCGCTTGACACGTCACAATCCCCCCGGAGGAATTCACATGCATCATCATGCTTTTGTATTCACACTCATTCTTATGACAGTGGCTGTTTCTGTAATGGCTCAACCGTCCCAGGAAACCTCCCAACCCATTCAGGGAACCTGGAATTTTTCGGACGGCGCGGAATTTCCGGGGGCAAAAGGCGCCATGACCACCGAGGCCAAGGGGATCGTGCATCTGACTTACGACTTTCGGGGCGGGGGAAACTATGTCGGCGCATATTGCGAGCTCTCCACACCCGCCTCGATAAAAACGCTGACCTTCGATGTGAAATGTCCAGGGGACGCACGCTTTACCGTGCGTGTGACCGATGCATCGGGTCAATGTTTTCAGAAAAGCGTTAACGCCCCCGGCGGATGGCAAACCGCCGCATGCGATATGAACGGCTGGACCGGCCATTGGGGTGGGCCGAATGACGGAATTCTCCATCAACCCATCCATACCGTCGGAGTTCTCCTGGAGAATAGTGAGTTTGCCAAAGCGCAAGGAGAAGTGTTGATCAGAAATGCGAAGATCGAAATATTCGATAAAACACCGGAACCGGGACTTCCCGATACACTATCGGGCGAATACGTGGTAACCGCGTTTGAAAATAACGCGGGTTTTGGTGTTTCAGGCCCCAGCACCCTGAAGGATGGTGTTTGGACTATCGACTTCAGCGCAGGGGCCGAGGCCCAACTTCATCATTCCCTTTCCATGTTCGGAAAACCGGATGAAATTTCCCTCCGCGTCAGCGGCGGTCAACCAGGAAACCGGCTTAAAATACGCATCGATTCTCATTTTCAAACCTTTGAACGCGAATTCGGTCAACTAAATGGAACTGAGCAAGTATTCGCCGCTCCGCCACCTCCGGAAGGCTGGCGATTGCTGGGCATTGATGAAAAGAATGTCTCGTATCCCTTGCGGATCGCCACGCTGATCGCCGAACGCGGCGAGGGGCCTGCCCAGCCCTCCGCCATCCGTTTACACGAACTCCGCTGCAAAACCAACATACCCAGCAGTAAAGCCATCACCTTGCTGGCAAGAAATGAGCCCGGAGAAACAGCAGCGGAAAAACGCAGACTGGCTTTTACCTGTGATGCATGGAATCTGCTGGATCACAACGTCGAAGGAACGCTTTTCATCATCGTCAAGGATTGGGAGGATCAGGTGCTTCATATGGAACAGAAGCCCTGGACTCTGCCCGCGCGTGGTACAAAGGTTGAATGCCAAACTGGAGCCGCCATTCCCAGTTCATTAAACTATGCTGAAGCGGAATTCCGGTTCGAGGCTGCGGGCCTGGAAACAGCCTCTGCGCAGACGGCCTATGTCAAACCGCTGGAGACAGCGGGCGATCCGGCATTGAAGCCGGAATCCCCCTGGGGCATGGGGGTATATCTTTACCGCTATGGCGATTCGCCCGACGGCTATGCGCGCATGGATCGCGCGGCGGCCCTTGCACAGGCAGCGGGCGTCAAATGGTCCCGGGAAGAATTCAGTTGGGCCAGCACCGAACCACAACGCGGAACATTCGACTTTCACTATTACGATCAAGTCGTGGACACCGCGCACCGGCACGGCATCAGCGTGTACGGCTTGCTTTCGTATTGGAGCACCTGGACCAATGCATACACGGAAGAAGGTGTAAACGATTTTGCGGTGTGGGCCCGGGCGGTCGTACACCACTTCAAAGATCGTATCAAGCATTGGGAAGTCTACAACGAACCGAATATCTTTTTCTGGTCCGGACCGAAAGAGCTGTATCCGGTGCTGGTGAAAAAATGTTATGAAGCCATTAAGGCCGAAGATCCGGAAGCACAGGTATTGGCGATCAGCACGGCGGGCGTGGACAAGAAATTCATCCGGCAATGCCTGAATGCCGGTGCGCCGTTTGATATTCTGACCATTCATCCGTATCGCCAACATCTCGCGGAGGAATCGTTCATCCGGGAAATGCAAAGCACCGCCAAACTCGTGGGCAACCGCCCCGTGTGGATTACTGAAATGGGCTGGAGCACGCATGTAGGCAATGTGGATGAGCGAAAACAAGCCTTGTTACTGGCGCGTGCGTATCTTTCTGCAGTGGCCTCCGGCGCCGTGCAGAACATCAGTTGGTACGACTTCCGCAATGACGGCCACGACCCCTTCTACTTCGAATCGAATTTTGGCGTGGTGCGCGAAGACATGACCCCAAAACCCGCGTACCGCGCCCTGGCCACGCTCTGCACTACCTTGGCGCACGGCGCGCCGGTCACGCCGCACAAATCCACGGACGGCATATACGCCCTTGAAATGGGCGGGAATTGGGCACTCTGGACGTCTAAATCGCCACGGACCATTCTGTGCAAGGTGAAGAAGGTCCCTGTAAAAGTAATCAATATGATGGGTGAAACCTTATTTCAAACGGAGGGCAAATCAACTATGAAAATCCCCCTGAGGCCGGGATACCCCGTCTTCATTACAGGTGGGCAGTGCCACATAAAAGCCTTAAAAACGTCCGGCCCCCAACATCAGGCCGATACTATCATCCGGTTCTAAACCGAATATCTCACCAACTGTTGTGTGCGTTTGTCAGTGCGAGTTCTCCACCCGTCAGAGCGCCGAGGTGAATCGGTGAGAGACACCTGAATGCACCCATGCGCTTTTGGTATCACATTTTTCCCCGCAGGGGATGGATAACTCAGCCCAGACATTTTATGGGTCACATGCAACATTTTAGAATGGATTATTCCCATGGTTTTCCACAAGACGCAAATAAACAGGGGTAAGCGCTTCACAACCCTGGGTATGTAATACCACTCTGCATAATCACCGCTCTCAAAATTCCGAAGGAATTTAACAACTCAGCCCGTGGATACGTGAAGCGCCATCGTTGGGGGAATAATGAAATCCTTTTCGAGTTTTGATATGTTGGTGCAAACGGTGCGCAGGAGCAATATCCCAACGGGATTAATTATTTTTAGCCCAGGATTGCGCTTCGCTACCCTGGGTTAAGGTTCATTCTCAAACCTACCCTGTAAGGGTTGGATAAAGGAGGCGCGTATGTCACAGTCGTTGTCACGGATCTATATTCATGTCATTTTTTCCACAAAGGAACGCAGGCCGTTTTTCCCGGACTGTCATCTGCGGCGGGAGATGCATGCCTATCTTGCTTCGGTGTTCGCTAATCATAGTTCTCCAGCATTTTTAGTGGGTGGGGTCGAGGATCACGTTCACGTTCTATGTGATTTTTCACGGACATATGCCCTATCGGAAGTTATCAAGGAAGTGAAACGCGTATCGTCGATATGGATAAAAACGAAGGGACCGGAATTTTCCAAATTTCACTGGCAGGCGGGCTATGGGGCATTTTCGGTAAGTCACTCGAATGTGGGTAGAGTGAGGGCGTATATCATGAATCAGGAGGAACACCACCGCAAGATTAGTTTTCAGGATGAGTTTCGGAAGTTTTTAAAGAAGCATGCCATCGAATATGATGAACGCTATGTGTGGGACTGAATGTTCGGGATTTTAGGCAACCCTTTCAGGGTAGGTTCATTAGGGGATCTTGACCCAGGGTAGCGCTTCGCGCAACCCTAGGCTGGAATTAATTATCCCCGTTGGGGAATAGGGTAGTTATTAGGGGCGGTCCAATACCTAGGGTAGCGCTACGCGTAATGCCGTTGCCTTTTCGCGACAGGGCACGCTGGTGTAGGTGAATCGCTTCACAAGATCTTGGAATCCATCATTGTTGCGGTCTTCGGCAAGCCAGAGACGTTTGAAATCGGTTTGCAGAGTCTCAAATTCCGTGGCAACGGTATCAAGATCATCCGCCGCCTGCTTCCGGGGCACGGTGGCGTCGTTATAATGTCCCAATGCCAGCAGTTTATGGCCCAAGGCGACATAATACCGCACGCCAAAGATCCACTGCTCATAATTTTCCTGGTTGCGCCGAACCTTCGCGGATTGCGCATGAAGCGTGGCAAGCGCCGGAGACGCCCGATCAAGAATCTTTTGGCCCACCGCCGCCGGGTCCGCGATGCGCGTGATCTCCGCATGGGTGAACGGGTCGTGAACAAATTCCCAAATGAACGAAGTGGATACTTCCGTCTCTTTGCCGTCTTTATCCCGCACCTTAATCAATAAGGCATTCACATCGCTTGCGCGTTCCATCGCGCGCACCGCGGCGTCGTCCGGCAAGCCATATACAATTCGCGCATAGGCCTTGCGGAAATATTCGCGATCTAAATTTCCGCCGTTCCAGGCACAGGCCCCGTGATACACAAAAGGAAGCCATTCCTCGCCCACAAAGTGAAAATGCCCGGCATCGCCCCAGTCCGTCGTTATACTGCCCGACGCTCCATGCTGAACACCCCGCGACACCTCCAAATCCGAAAATTCCGCCGCCTTGTTCACCCACGGTGTCAACCACACATGACTGTAAATCCACGGCTGGGCAAAGAACTCGAAGCCCTTTTCATGCAACCGCGGGAAATCCTTTTCCCAGGCCGGCTGATACGGCCCCCCAGCGCAATAATAACTGCCGATAATGATATCCTTGGGCAACAGATCGAGTTTGGGCCCCATGCCTGCAAGATGGCCCTGACTGTCCAGCGGCCCCTGCGTGATCATCAGCCGCCTATTATGTTTTTTCACCTCATCATTCAGTTGAAGAACATACTTGAACACAAGGTCCGTGACTTGTTCGAGGGTGATTCCTTCTTTTTGGAGGTCATCGATATCAATTTCCGTGATATCGATGTTGAACAATTCGCCGGGAAAGGTTTCGCACAACTCACCGATCATGGCGCAAACCATTTGCACCGCTTCCGGTTTGCGAATATCGAAGGTCATAATCCAGGGCATATTCTCGGAGGGGCCAATCCGCAAATGCTGATACTGCGGCTTGCTCAGGATGTGATAAGAATGCCCCAGCCCTTGAAACAGCGGATGCACTTCCACCCCCAGCCGCGCGGCATGCGCCGACCATTCTTTTCCTTCCTCCGGCGTCAACCCTTCCGGCGGTGAGATATCCGGGAACGCTTTGTATTTGTATACATGCTCCAGATAAAACTCCATCTGGTTCATTTTCGCCCATGCGCACACTTCCGACAATTTTTTTAATGTTTCAAGCTTTGGAACTTGCCCGCGCGAAATGTCTTGTTGGATTCCCCGGTATTTCAGCGACGGCCAATCATATATAGTCATACCCGGCAGCAAGGTGCGATCCGTTGCGATCTGCGCCAGCGTCGTTACACCATAACGCAACCCCGCCAAAGACCGCGCCGCCAATGTAATGCCCGCGTGATTAATCACCAGAGCATAACCTTGTTCTACATGCAGGTCTCCCGGCATATCCCCAGTTTTCGCCAAGATCATGATTTTTTTAGCCTCTTCCCCCAGCACAAGATCAATCACAGGGCCTTCAGTGTAATCCGTACCAACAGACAGTTCTACACCCAATGCCACTGCAAGCCGTGCTGCGGCCCATTGTGCGAGTTCGCTTGTCTGTTGGTTTTCCGGCTTAATCGAAATGCCCTTGGCGGAAGTAATATCGAAAGAAACCCCGGGGAGCGCTTGAACCACTTTGGGTTGAGCCAAAATCCAGGTATCCAGCGAAGTCAATGTCTTACTTACTTCTTCCGCAGTGTTTTGAACACTTTCCTGCGCAGGTATCGGCGCCGTAAAACAAGCGGAAATCAAAAAAAGGCTTATGATTGTGCAATGATTTCTTGTCATGGCAATCCGACCTCCCTCTTTTAATGCATAACAACGCATTCTTCGTTTTCAATACCCTATTTAACCACCGGTCACGTTCATATGAATCACACCAGCCAAGTCAGTATACTGAATCCGCACAAAAAAAGCTTGAAACAAAATGAGGAGACAGCAATGTTTTTCATTCATCGCTTTTTGGCCACATTTTTTGCCTTGGGAATGACTTCTGTTGCCTTAGCTGGCCCCCTTCCTGCCGTGCATTGGAAGCTCTTGGAAGATGGTCAGGATAGTTCGGGGAAAGCCTGTCACCTGGAAAACCATGGGGTCGAATTTAATGCGGCCGTTCCAGATGGAAGCCGGGCCGCGCGATTCGATGGCCGTTCCGCGTTTCTGGAGGCGCCCAATCATAGTTCCCCCCAATTTGGTCCCGGTGATTTTACAGTATCCCTGTGGGTATATACCAAGGATGCACTGGATGACACCCTTGGCGATCTGTTGAGCACGTATGACCCGGCAACCCGCACAGGACTCAATCTCAGCATTTTAACCTGTACCGGCGTGTCGAATTCGCAACCCAATTATCGAAATCTCCATTTTGGCATCGACAAGGGAACGGAGGTAGACCAGTGGAGCGATTGTGGACGCCCGGGCAACGCTATATTCATTTTCGGGATGGTCGTTCATGAAGGGGCACTATACGCGGCAACCTGCGAATCCGGTGTGGGGGAATCCGGGCATGTCTATCGGTACGAAGGCGGCGCCTCCTGGACCGACTGCGGCAGTCCCGGCTCCAGCAACTCCATAGGCGCATTGGCTGTATACAACGGTGCACTCTATGCGGGCGCTTCTTGGTATGACACGACGGGTTCAGCCCTGGAGGCGTCCCCCAATACCACCCCCGGCGGAACCATCTACCGCTACGACGGCGGGAAACAATGGGTTGATTGTGGGAGCCTGGAGAATCCCGAAACCGGCAAGGCGATTACCATCGGCGGCCTGACGGTATTCAACGGGAAATTGTATGCCACCACGCTGAAAAAAGATGGCTTTGGACTGTATCGCTACGAGGGTAGCGCCACTTGGGCCTACTGTGGAAATCCGGGACGCCGAGTGCTGAACCCCAGTGTGTTCAACGGCAGCATGTACATGGTTTCTTACGACGCCCCCGGCGGCCCGTTCCGCTATGATGGCGCCAACTGGTCATACGTCGGCGGCACCATTAATCCCCCCATAGATCAGGACTATTCTTTCGCCGTGTATGGCGGCCAGTTGCACGTCTCCACCTGGCCTAAAGCGTATGTGTACCGTATGAACGAAAATTTCACCTGGACCCCCTGCGGGAAACCCGGCGAAGAAAATGAAAGCATGGGCATGATGACCTACAACGGCAAATTGTATGTTGGGACTTTACCCTCTGCGCGGGTTTACCGTTATGACGATGCAGATAAATGGACGCCCATAGGCCAACAACTCGACACCTCTGAGGGAAAATACCGGCGGGCGTGGTCCATGGCGATCTTTCAGGGAAAACTGTTCTGCGGAACCCTTCCCTCCGGAAAAATCTTTTGCATGGAAGCAGGAAAAAATGTCACATGCGACGTTGCCCTGAAACCCGGCTGGCGGCATATTGCCGCGGTACGCGAATCCGACCGCCTGCGGTTGTTCATTGATGGGCAACCCGTA
Organism: Candidatus Hydrogenedentota bacterium; assembly: GCA_029565395.1. Taxonomy (GTDB): domain Bacteria; phylum Hydrogenedentota; class Hydrogenedentia; order Hydrogenedentales; family CAILVY01; genus CAILVY01. The sequence continues at coordinate 70,039 of JAKQOG010000189.1, forward strand.
GCCGAAAGCACAAAGAGCGACTCAACGAAATATGACCTTGCCACGGACCAGCCGTTACGGATAGGCTCCGGCGCGGGCGATTATTTTTATGGGTGGATGAAGGATCTTCGCATATACGAAACAGCCTTGCGGGAACAAGAAATAACCGCTCTCTGCAACGAACAACGCCCTTCCCCATAACAGGGCTTTATCCGGAAAATTATCCTCAACGGCCGATGATGTTTATTTATCCAAGGCCCGGTAATGAACTCCCAACGCGTCCAGACGCATCACATGTGCTTTCAACCGCGCCAGGAAGTCTTCGTAATTACGCTGGGCCTGCGGAGTCCACGCCGCTTCCGCCAAGGCACACGCGCGCGGGAACGCCATGTATTCCGCATAGTCCGGCGTGGCGATATATTCGCCCCACACTTGGCCCTGAGTTCCCAATACGTGCTTCAGCGCTTCGGGCTCAAGATCGATGGACATCGGGTCAAATCCATACACCTTTTCCAGCGGGAGATTGCCACCAATTGCCAAAGGCTCCTTTTCCTTTTTACCCTGGTAATAATCGAAATAGGTGTACGTGGTAGGCGCCATCACCACATCGTTGCCGGCCTTGGCCGCCTCAACCGCCTTTTCGATTCCGCGCCATGCCATAACCGTGGCGTCCTTCCCCAGGCCGCCCTCCAGAATCTCATCCCAGCCAATCAGCTTGCGGCCCTTGCTCTTTAGAAATTCATTCATCCGCGCAATGAAATAGCTCTGCATCTTCGCTTCGTCCGGAATGCCCAACTCTTTCATCCGCTTCTGAACCGCCTCGCTGGCTTTCCATTGATCTTTCACCGCCTCATCACCGCCAATATGAATATACGTGCCCGGAAAAATATCCACCACCTCGGCCAGCACATCCTGCAAGAACAAAATGGTGTGTTCTTCGACGTTGAAAATATTCTTGTTCACGCCCCATGAAGTATGTACGGGGAGTTGTTCGCTCAGATTGCCAAGTTCAGGATAGGATGCAATGGCGGCTTGCGCATGCCCCGGCATCTCAATCTCGGGCAGGATCGTAATATGCCGTTCCGCGGCATAGACCACCAGTTCGCGAAGGTCGTCCTGGGTATAGAAGCCGCCATGGCGTTTACCATCAAACGTCTGGTTGTTTTTGCCGGAATGCCCAACCAACGTTTCCTTGCGCCACGCCCCCACTTCCGTCAGTTTTGGGTATTTCTTGATCTCGATGCGCCACCCCTGGTCATCCGTCAAGTGTAAATGCAACCGGTTCATCTTATGAACAGCCAGCGTATCGATGAATTTCTTGATGAATTCCTTCGGCAAGAAGTGACGGGCCGTGTCAAGCATCATCCCCCGCCACGCAAAACGCGGGTAATCTTCAATCGCCATCGAGGGTATTTTCCACGATTGCTTTTCCACCTTACTGGAATTGAATATCGCTGGTGGAAGCAACTGCCGGAGCGTCTGCACGCCGTTGAACAACCCCGCGGAAGTGGCCGCGGAAAGCGCCACGCCTTCTTTCCCAACCGTCAACCGGTAACCTTCTTCACCTAATTTTACATCTTCGATCTGCAAGTAAATGGCGTTGGCGGGTGCATCAGATACTGCATTCACGGGCAAGGCATAGCCGGTGGCTGGGCGCAATACGGAGGCCAGATAGGCAGCCGTTTTCTCCCCTTCCGAATTTCCGGTCTGAAACACGATCTGAGTCTGCTCATTGAGTTCGAAATACCCCTTGCTTTGTTCCATCTTCACCGGGGCGGGAAGTATGGTGATATCCGCTTTATTGGCCGCCATCAGACTTTCCCCGGCAGCCACGCATAGAAAAACACTCATTAAAAACATTCTGTCCACCTGTGCCTTTCATCTTCTTGTTGCTGTGCTTATCGTTGTGCGAAGGCGAGCCGAAGCCCCAGGGAGGCGAATATGCCCGCCGTCAACCAAGCAAAATACTTGGAAACGCCCGGCTTCGTCAAGATAATGTTCCCCACACTGCCGGACAGATACCCTATGGCCGAAAAAATAATCACCGCCTGCACCATGAAGATCAGCCCCAGCAGAAGCATCTGCACCGGGACCTTGAAACCGTCCGGAGAGATAAACTGCGGGAGGAAAGCCAGAAAAAACAATCCCACTTTAGGATTCAACACGTTCATGATAAATCCGCGGCGAAAAAGCATATATCCGCTCACCACGCCATTGTCCTGCTGCTGCAAGAATATCGTATGTTCCTTTATCGCTTTATAGGCAAGAAAGAGAAGGTAGGCCGCGCCCGCATACTTGAGAATCAGAAACGCATACGCCGAGGAATACAGCAGGGCCGAAATCCCCAGCGCCGCCGCCGTCGTATGAATACTCACCCCGCTGCACATGCCCACCGCGGTTATGATGGCGGCGCGCCGGCCCCGGGAGAGGCCTTGCGCCACCACAAACGTATTATCCGGGCCGGGGGCCAGCGTCAACAATACCGAAGCGCCTAAAAAATACAGTAAGGTCAAACCGTTCATTTTGATCTCCTATTTACCGATACATGTCCACCCAATCAATACTCAACGTGCCCGAAGTCTGTTCAAAAGCGGTGTCAGGCATAATTACTTCGAGATAGCCCAGCCTGGATATTCGAGGGGGGTCAGCCCATTTGGAGCCGTCAGAACGCGATACCTGGAACCCTTCCAACCGTCTGAAAGGTTCACACGCCGAATACCGCAATCCTATCCGGAAAGAGTTGGGAACCGCAGGGCCCGTAAAGGTCACGGCCGCCCCTCCGATCCCGGAAGGACAGGTAATAAGAAGCACGGGCAAGTCACTTCCATGAATAAATGTTCCTTGATCTTCTACTTTTTGAAAAGACATGGTTATGTTTTCAGTCTGTACTGGGCAATACGAACAGCCGATAAACAACAGCATTATCATGATGCCCAGGGTATATCTTGATATCATAAAAGGTGTTTCCAAAGGCATTGAATTTTGAGTATAAGTATACCTGAACTACTGCTTTCTATTATTCCACCTTAATAAACCGTTTTGCGCCTAATAGATTGTTGCCCGAAAGGGTTATACTGTAATAACCCGGCAATGCTTCTGGCGGGATCTGGACGGTGACTTCACCAGGGGCAGAAACCAACTCCGAGGGCGCAATTAAGCCCGGGGCGGTTAATTGGACCTTCAGGGGCGCCTTTACAGGAGGCGCTGGGGCAATGGGGGAAATTTGAAGGGTCAATGATTCACCTGGATGCGCGGCAGCAGGCTGGGCTATGTCCACAAAGTTGGGACCACCGGCTTCTGACAGGACAATTAAAGCCCAATTCGTTGTAAGGTGGAACACCAGGGAATCGCCACTGCGTTCCGCTTCCAAAGGACTCCAGGTGAGCGTTTGCACATCGCAGAGTGATATCGTCAACGGTTCTTTTATATCAGCAATCCAATCCGTAACAGCAAGTGAATATTCATCATGTTTATCCGACAACCCTGTCGCCGCAGGCCATTGAAGCGGCTCCGCACAGGCCGAACGCAATACAACAACCGCCCAGTAGTCTTCCCTCTTGAATTGCCGCGCCACCACCTGGGGGTCCGAAGCTTTTGGATCGTTGTCCGCGACATCTCCTTCCGCCAAGGCCTTATGCACAGGATGCCGGGCACACAGCCAGTTCCCTTCCAGCGTTTCCAGGTTTTGCTCGGAGGCGATTCGGCCCCCAGCCAATCCCGCCACCGAACCCCATACCTGCCCAGCTTGCGAATAGGCAAAGGAACGGTACGGCCCCACCGCGAGCCTCATGGAGGGAAGATCGCGCGGATACACTTGTGTCAGCGCGCCATGAAACCACTGCCCATACCAGTCCACGGGGGCTTCTGTCGTTAGTAAGGCATTAGGATTCACCGCCAGCGCCGCGGCGCGCACTTTCATCAATAATTGCTTTATCCACTCGTTGTATCCAAAGGGCGAGGGATGCTTATGCGCAGGATTGTAACAAGGCAGAAAATAGAACCCCAGCGAATCGAGCCGGATCCCATCCGCCCCGGTATCACGCAACAACCGCCCTGCGGTTTCAACAAGATGATCCTGCCATTCCACACACCCGGGACACATATGGAAAAACCCCTGTTTGGTGTAAGGGCCGTTAATATTCCCCTCTTTGTTCATGATCGACCACCGCTCGGCCTTTCCCGATTTTGCCAACTCACTCTCCTTATAAACAATATACCCTTCTATGTATAGCGTGAGGTGTCGGCCCAACTGATGCACTTTCACTATGCCCTCCCGCATCGCCGCCGCCCCGCCCATGTCCTCCCGTACGACATTGTCACCATCCGTATGTACGCCATAGAGCATCGAACCTCGGCTGTAAAAGGCGTATTCGGTGTTATCAAAAGGAAGTCTCAGATGCGCACGGGGCAATTCAGAGAAACTTTCCAACGCTGTCTGTGTACCATTCTCCGGCTGGATGCCAGGACCACCCTTTTTATAATGCCGTCCTTCCCAGGAGTCGCAGTCTTGAAACCATTGTGGCAACCCGGCATGGGGATAGGCCTTGTCATACCAAGCCCTGTACGCCCGGGCGGCAGGCCGCCAATCGCCGGTATAGACCAACAGGCGCACGGAGGGCAATTCGAATGACGCGCCCGGAGCAAGAGTCAACGGCGGAAAATAGGCCACCTCAATCGCAGGTTCGTTTAACCGCAACTGCTTCGCTTTCGCTTCCGGATCCATGACAATAAGACCGAACGCACTCTTTGTTGCCGGATCCCACAATGCATGCCACTGCATGCTCCACTGCCCCCCATGTCCGCAAAAACCGCCATGTTGCTCCCACGCAGGACCATAGGTTCCTGCCTGATTCATTATCGTGGCCAGGTTTCCCGTAGCGGTCTCGCCAAGATGTATTCCGCCCAACCAAGGAAATACCGGGAGAATTGCCTGAGGCGCGGGGCCTGTGTTACGAATTTTCAAGGACCAATCGGAGTATCCAGAGTCCCTTTCCATCGCTATGCCCAATTCAATCTCAAGATCCTGCCCTGCATACAGCAACGAAAGGCGGTTTTCCTCCTGGCGCACCGCCTTTACTTTGCAGTTATCGGGATTCAAAACGGTCTGAGCAATTGCGGCAGGATCATCGCCTAATTCGTATTCCTTGCGAAAGTCCAAGTAAATACGAAATGGGAATTGCCCCTCGGTCAATTCTTTCAGGCATTCATCATGCAAGGAAGCATTGCAGATTCCCTTTAATACACCGCTGTCGCGATCAAAGTTAATCTGGCAAAAGGAATTTTTCAGACTGACGGCATTATCATGCTCTTCCGCGGCCAGTGCGGATATTGGCGCAGCCAGTATTCCCACATTTAGCCAAAACAAAATGAAACCGCATATCTTCGGATGTCTCATGCGAAGTATCCTTTACGTTTGGTTCGATTTCGGGAACTACCCTGAGCGTAGTGGGTGTATTCCATGGAAATCAATGTGAACACAGGGCTGACACAGCAACCATGAACAAATTATTGCTTTTTTACAGTAGTTTCACAACCATCACTCCCGCGCAGGCGGGAATCGAGAAGGAATGAAATAAATCAATGTTAGCGGGCCTGGATTCCCGCCTGCGGGGCCTTCCGAAAATATCCGGTTACATTTGTTTCGCCCTTTCAGGGCTTTTTATTGTTGGATGCATTTACCCAGGGCGTCGCTTCGCTTGCCCTGGGTTCAGGAATTCCTATCTGGTGAAGCCCTGAAAGGGCGGAACACACTCAACCTGGTTTTCGGAAGGTCCATTTCGCGGGAATGACGGTGAAAAATAATCCGAGCGTTTATTTGACGATCACCGCAAACTTGATTGTACGTATCTTCTCTTGTGTACGTATCTTCTCTTGTGTACGCATCTTCTCTTGTGTATGTATCTTCTCTTGGTGAAAATGATGCTCACTTTAACGTACACTAGACACGCATCGAAAAATGGCATCGTCGTTTTTATCAAAGAATCGTAAAATAAAACTCCGGGAGTTTCGACATGGGACAAGGTCTGCCAAGTCAATTTGACAATGTAAGCGTGGTGTGCAAAGCCAATGTTTATTTTGAAGGGAAAGTAATAAGCCACACCGTGCTATTCCCAGACAATACGAAAAAAACCATCGGGCTTATTTATCCTGGCTCGTATAACTTTGGCACCGGCGCCCCGGAACGCATGGAACTGATCGCCGGTTCATGCAAGATCAAAATCGCCGGACAAGACGCCTGGACCGCCTACAATGCGGGAACCTATTTTGATGTTCCCGGCAATTCCAGCTTCGACATCATCGTCGAAACCGGCATTATGGAATATATCTGCTCATACGGGTGAAACATCTCTGAAAATTCATTTCAAAGGTCCATTCGTGGCAAATTTTAGTATTCGTGCGGCATGCCCTTGGCTCTTGAGGTTCTTATCTTGTGCCATGCGCAACGTTGCCACATGTTTTCCGGGCGCAAGGTCTTCGGCGAGGATGCGGCATACCGGCCGGTGGAACATTTCGCAATAATGATCATAGAAATCCAAAGAAACCGGCGCTTTCCCATCCACGGAACATTCCATAATGCCCGCATCCATGCCTGCGATCTCGGAAACGCCAATAAGCGTTCCCTCAAACGCCAATTCAAGTGTGGCGCCGGGTGCTTCCGCCGCCAATACATCCACCGCGCCGCCATAATTGCACTTTTTCTCCGTATCCCATTGCTTGTTACGATTCCACCCGTTAAGAACCTTTGCCTGATCGAGATCAATAAACCGTCCATATTCATAATTCAGACGGTCTAACGGTTCGGGGATTACATGATCCTTTGGCGATGCGCCCTGAGCTAAAGGGTTAGCCCATGCTGCATCCAAAAACTTTCCAATGCATTCGGCATACCGCTCATGTCCAAACGGGGACGGGTGGCACGTGTCGCCCGAAAACTGCTGCCAGGTAAACTCCCCCGCATCGATCCGCCGGGTCATTTCCGTGGCCATGTTGATGATCGGGATGCCATAATGCTCCGCCACCCTGTCGTGCCGCAGAATAACGTCCGGCATTTTCCCTTTGCGTATCTCCTCTGCTTTGTCCGTATCCACAAAATACTGCACGAGAATGTCGATGGCCGGATTCAGCCTGAGCGCGTGCCGGATGATGCCCTCCATCGCCCGCGCGCTCCGGTTATCAGGACTCTCATTGCCCGAATCATTCACGGCAAATTCCAGGAAGAGCAAATCCACCCGCCCTTTGCCGAATACGTCCTGCTCAAACCGCAATGCCCCCAATGTCGAGTTAGTTCCACCGATTCCTGCGTTGATGAACTCGAATTTCGTATCCGGAAACCGTTTTTTCAGCATCTCACATGTCAAATCACGCCAGCCTGGCATCGTGGTAATCGAGCCGCCCAAAAACGCCACGCGGCCGGTTTTTCCCGTTATAAACCGGCTCCGGCAGTTTTCCAACCCGCCCCGCACGATAAAGAATTCTTTTGATATGGACAATCCTGTGTTTTCACTTTGCGCGGATATGTTTTGCGTTACGCCCAAACATCCCATCATAAAAACCGTCACTACAAACATGTATTCCCGCCGCGTGTGCTTTTTACTCATGGTTTTCGTTCCTCTTGTTTAGCGTAGTGTAAGAATTGCAGAGGCAACAAAGCAACGATCCACTAGATCCGCGTCTTTTGGGATATGGTATACTGCACTGGTATGCACGCAAGGAATCTTCTGCATACGTTAATGCCGTCGATAAAAAACATTTTAATCGCTATTAAGAAAGGCATTTCGCATGAAACACGCTTCACAAATTTCCCGCAGGACCATGTTGGCGGCAGGTGCCGCGATGTTGACCGCACCCGCAATTATGACTGGCGCGGAGCCCACCAAGGACCCCGTGCGCATCGGGCATATCGGTACGGGAACCCGCGGCTGGGATCTGGTGAAATATACCGGTGAATGCAAAGAAGCTAAGGTCGTTGCGGTGTGCGATGTGTACAAACCGCATCTGGAACGGGGCATCGAGGCCGGACGAAACGAAAAAGCCAAACGCTATAAAGACTACCGTGATCTGTTAGCAGATCCCAAGGTCGAAGCGGTGGTCATTGCCGCGCCCGACCATTGGCACGAGAAAATGGTGCTCGACGCCATCGATGCCGGTAAAGCCATTTACTGTGAGAAGGGCTGGACGATGTCCGTGGAGGCGGCCAAACGCATGCGGGAGGCTATCAAGAAGAACAAGACGGTGTTCCAACTTGGACATCAGGGCCGGCAGTATCCATCCACCGCGGAAGCCGGGAAACGCATCCGTGAAGACGCCATCGGCCCGCTCACCATGATTCACGTGGGACGCTATTTTAACGGAACCAAAGAACGCGCCCCTTGGCGCTGGTACGGGTACTACAGTTGCTATGACCGGCCCGATCCCAAGGAAGTGATCAACAACCTCGATTGGGCCGCATGGCTGGGCCCCGCCCCAAGCATCGACTTCAATGAACAGCATTTCTGGCACTGGCGTTGTTATTGGCCCTATGGATCGGGACAGGCAGGCGACTTGCTGTCGCACGAAATGGACCACGTGCAAACCGTTCTCGGTTGGGGCATCCCCGACACCTGCATGTGTTCAGGATGGAACGCCTACTTCCAGGATGGCCGTGAAACCCCCGATACCTGGCTCGCTGCCTACACCTTTGAAAAGCAGAATTGCTCGTTAACGTTTGAGGGGTGCATGAACTCTGACCGGCAGCAACCTCCAGAATACATCGGCAAGAACGGGCGCTTGATCTTCAATGCTATCGGACAGGACGCCAACACCTTCCTCATCTATCCCGACGGACCGGCCTTTGCGCATATGGATAAAAAGATCAAGCCCACCTACACCTACGACGCCACGAAAGCGCCCGCATGGCCCACCCACATGCAGGATTTCCTCCGTTGCGTGCGCACCAAAGAACGCCCCAAATGCCATGAAGACGAGGCCTTCATCGAGGTCGTCACCTACCTCATGAGCGTCGCGTCCTACCATGCAAAACGTCAAGTCCGTTGGGATCCCGAAAAAGAAGAGATTGTGTAATAAATAGGGACAGTAACCGTTTATTTTTATCCTTAACATGACGAAACTTTAGCCAGTCTAAAAATAAACGGGTCCCTATTTATTCAAGAGTCAAGTCCCTCACACATTTCTGGTTCCTGACACCTCTTAATAAAGACGTGCTTTCCAGTCCTTTTCAGAATAAAAACTTGTCTATAGCTGGTACCGTCTTTGTGTTCAACCTTATCTGCTTCATCTATTGTATACTCTTCGGCAGCGAGCGGCACCGGCTCTATTCCTTTATCTTCTGTTTCCTTAGGAGGAGTCAGGGCGGGTGCGGGTGCAGGAATAGGAGTAGAGGCTACAGGCGTGGGAGCGGGAGGCTGAGTGTCATCTGCGACACTTGCCTGGAGGAACAACAACGTCAGACCGGATATCAGGGAGCAAATTAATCGAACTCGCATATCACGCCACCTTTCGTTAAAAACTTCGATTCACCACACCGTTATAATCACACGAAGATTCTATTGGTTCCAAAGAATGATATCAATCTACCAAATTGTCTAATTCAATGCGCACTCGAAAAGGCTTTTCCCTGAAGGGGATGGTTTAATTCCAGCCCTGGGTTTATCCGCCGCAGGAGGGGTTACGCGAAGCACTACCCTGGGTCTTGGGCATCCCTAAAGTAACGCCTATCTACCCTGAAGGAGTTGGTGTATTGTTAATCACAAAATTAAGTTTCAAATGCATTATAAAACCCCTTCAGGGTAGGTTCATTAGGGGATCTTGACCCAGGGTAGCGAAGCGCAACCCTAGGCTGGAATTATTGAATCCCTGCGGGATACTCTGATCTTTGCCAAACCGTATCAAATTACGCTTGAAGAGAATTCTCAGACATTCAAATGGCTCCCCTTCGGGGATCACTTTTATGCGGAAAACTGTACATTATGTCTATACTGCACCATACCCCTTTCGTGAAAAATGCGGGTTATCTTCATTCTATTCTTTGGTTCGGGTTATGTCACGCCGGTCTCCAGTTATCTAATCCTTTCGGGATATCTCAACTACGAACTACCACCCCGCTAAAATCCACCTTTGCTTTGGTATTTTACGTTTCCCTTAGTTGGACGTGTTGGTGGAGCATTCGAACCTTCTTGTGGTTTGGGAGCAACCTCCCTCCTGGGGGCGGGACGAGTCTCTATGCGTTGCATGGGCGGTGGCGGGATCGCTGCTCGCGAAACCTCACCATACACCATATAGAGGGAAAACGCCGCCATTAATAGAATGAACCCTGTGACTATCGCCCACCAGATCCTCCTCCCCAACTGGGTTTTAAGTCCCTCCTGGGGTGCTTCCGGTTTGGGCAGCACCGCGGCCGACGCAGGGCTATCCCACGCCACCGGCATAAACAGGATCAGCGCCATCACGCGCTTGCGCATGCGTTCGTCATCCCGTTCAGCGGGTTCGAACAAACTGACCATCATCTGTTCATTCAGGTCGGTCCGCGCGCGTTGCAGCCGTTTCTTGACCGTCTCGCGCGGTTCTCCGATCATCCCGGCGATTTCTTCGGTCGTCATCCCCGCATAATAATGGAGCGTGAGCACCTCGCGATGGTCCGGAGTGAGAGTAACAATGTGCGACCACAGAGCGCGTTGCATGTCCGCTTCTTCAATGGTATCGCGAACGTCATACATATCGAGTTCCTTGGACGTATCCTGGGCCTGTTGACGCCAGCGCTTTTTGGCCGTATTGATGCTGACATTGCGCACGATGGCGGAAAACCAGGAACGAAACTTTTCAGGCTGGCGCAGGCAATGCAGTGTCTGAAAGGCCTGAACCCATGCTTCCTGCACCGCATCTTGCACATCCTCGTGATTGCCCAATCGTGCGTAGGCGACCGCATAGGCCAGGCGGGCATACCGTTTGAGCAGCACTTCAAATGCATACCGGTTTCCGGAAAGAGTAAGGCGGATGATATCTGCGTCTGTATTCATACTTCCGTGAGACATTACCCCTCCTCTCCCTTATCGTTCAAATCAGGCAAAACCGTTAGTGTTTCTCGTTTTCATATCCTGTCTCCTTCTTCGCCGCAGTTCGCCGGAACAGCCCATCCATCCCGGCGCGCCACGGCAATGGCTTTTGTTTTCTTCACCCTACTAGTCAATTGAAGGCGGACGTTGGGGACATTGATATGAAAAAAATCGTCAATCCATTTAATCCGCCGTAAGTCTTTGCGTGAAAATACTTTGCCGAGGACACACGGAACTAACGGCATAAAAAAAGTATGAACCCAGTATGGCGGTATCCGTGGTCTATCCGTTATATAATGAGCGGACTTCAATTCATGGAAGGAATCGGAATGTTGAAACGCCTGCTGAAATTCATCAAACGCGCCCTATGGGTGATGCTTATTCTCGTGATGGTGCTGGTGGCCTTCGCATATTGGTTTTCCCATCCCGGGCGCGGTCCGCAAACGTCCGTGAACCCGGAAGAAAAAGGGTATCTCGAATTGGTGGACGGCACGTGGGTTCTGCACCTGAAAGGGTCGCCCTATGAGATGGGATATCAACATGGGGCGCTTGCGCGCGAGCAAGTACGCCGGGCCATGGCACGGGTGGATAATCTGTTGCAGGAAGCCCAGGACGAGGTCGGTCTCCCCCGTTTCTTCTCCGAATTCCTTCTCGGAAGCGAGTACCGTTTATGCCTGCCCTACATCCCCGAACGGTATCAGCGGGAGATGGAAGGACTGGCGGACGGCGCGGGCGTAGACCTTCAAAAACTCCGCTGGATGCTCGTAGTGTCAGAGTTGACGGAACGCTATTGCAGCGCGTTCGCGGTATTCGGCAAGGCCACCGGCAATGGCAAACTCTATCATGGCCGGAATTTCGATTGGATGATGGAAGCCGGTCTGCAAGAGGATGCGGGACTGATCCTTTACGAGCCGGATGGATACATCCCCTTTGCCTCCGCCGGGTATTTCGGCACGGTTGGCGTGTTGTCGGGAATGAATATGGAAGGCATCTCCATCAGTCAAATCGGGGCCATCAACAAGGATGGCTCCTTCCGGGGCGTCCCGTTAATGGTCATGCTCCGGCGCATTCTGGAAGAGGCCAAGGACCTTGACAAGGTGACGGATATCATTGCGAATTCCAAACGCACGGTCGGTTACAACTATGTGGTGGCGGACGGCAAGGCCATGGCCGCGCGCGCCTACGAAACCTGCGCTCATCACTGCGCCATTTTCACCGATAACGACCCGAAGGAAACCGTGGAATACGCCATTCCCATCGAAAATGCCGTATTCCGCGCCGACGAAGCCATGGACCAGACGGTTCGCAGCACGCAAACCTGCTCGAAGGGCTATCCCAATATGCCCTATGGTTCGGAATCGTATGATCACCGGTACAAAGGCATGGCCAAGGATATCAAGGAAAAGTACGGCAAAATTGATGAAAAAGGGGCGCTGGAAATTCTTAAAAACGCGGCCATGCGCAACACCAACCTGCACAGCGTGCTTTGCAGTTCCACTGACCGTGAAATGTGGGTGGCCCATGCCAAGGGCGAGGAAGACGCTTATAAACAACCCTATGTCCACTATGATTTGAAAAAACTTTTCCTGCGTCCGGAACAACGAAAATAGCCAGTTGATTCAATCCAGAGTCTTTGGTTCATGGTCTTCTTGAACTACATGAAATAAATCAGCAATCTCCTTCGGGATGGCGCGCAGCTTCATGCTTTGTGCGTCGAGATAGACCCAATCGGTTTCTCCCCGCGCCAAGAGCACCCGATCCCCCACCCTGAACACCCGGTATTTTCGCAGGGAGCGGACTTTCCGGAAATTCGACACCCACGTGAGCACAGCAATCGTTTCTCCCGCAAACGCGGGCCGAAGATATTCAATCTTATGCGAACGCACCACCCAGGCCGCGCCCGCCCCACGGGTTGCCGCTGTACAGCCCACGGCATCCGAATGGGCAAATGCCGCATTCAACATCCACCGGAGATATTCCAGATTATTCACATGGTCAAGTTCATCAATGGCTTCTTGCGACACGATAAATTCATGCCGGTAAATGGAGTTTGCCGCACTCTGAGTATGCATTTCTTATTTCCATATCTTCTGTGGTCTACCGTAGTTTGACCATTAGTTGACCATTAGTTGGACGTCATCGGATGTTCCGGAAAATACCGCTTGACCAAAAACTCCGCAATTTTTTCCGCAATACGGCGGTTGCCTTCTTCATTTGTATGGCCGTTACCATGGAAATACCATGGCCGCGGCTTGCAGCAATTCTTCAATGTATCCGCCACCGGAATCGAAACTATCTTTTTTTGATCGAGGAATTCCTGCGTCAAGTTAAAGCTTTTCCCCCGTTCATACAACTCGGCATGGGGCGCCGCCCGCCACGTTGCATCACACACATCCTCCCCTTTCGGCATGCAATAGGCTATAAAGCCTATTTTTTTCTCCTGGCACACCCGATCAATTTCAAGAATATCTTTTTTGAAAATTTCCATTCCTTCCCACAGTTCAGGATACCACTCCCGCAGATCGGACTCCAGCGTAAACAGGCGATCTTCACTCCCGGGCAGTTTTTCCAAAGGAACCGGCGTATATAAACGGCATTGGTTGAAAGCATCTACAATCAGGCCTTTTCGCCCAAGCGTATAGGTGATTGCATGATATAAGTAACAATGCTCATTCATCCAAAGCTCTATCCGGTAAGGAAGCATCTGGGATTGCCGCAGAATTCGCAGAAAATTATGCACCATGGGGGCATAGGAACGTAATACCTTGTTTTCGATGACCAATGCGTTCTCCAGATCGTTCGTGGGGAATAACTGCAAAATGACCAGATCGGGCTGAAGCTTCAGGCCATACGTTTCGAGCATTCCAAGCTCCTGCAAAGGCCCCGCCATAACCAAACCCGCATTGATCACCGTGATCTTCTTCGGCAGCGCCACGTGGCGGAGCGTTTCTTCCAATTGCCCCGATATCGTGTTCTCCGGCGTCACGGTCTGGCCCTGCGTAAAAGAATCCCCCAGCATGAGAATCCGGTACTCGTCAGGCTTCTTGGGGCCGAATTCCCGGTCGCGCAACCCTTGACTGGAAAAAATATGTTTTATCGGGCGGTATTCATTGCCGGAAATCCTGACACTAAACACCACTTCGGAGTCAGGCTTGGATATATAAATATAGCGTGGGTCCCATTGAAACATACTCGTGCTGGGGGGCGGTGCAGGACCGATAATCCGGCACGCAATCTCTCCCACCGCCACAACGATCAGAAGCGATACCGCCATCACCCCCCCATTCACCATGCCGTTTTTCAACCGCTTTGACAATGGAGTTTCCGAATACGGCGCATAGGCCCAAAACAGGCAAAAGGATAAAACGCCGAACATCATCGCTTTCGCTGCCGGAAAAGTGCGTATAAACAGAAACAAAAAACTTATAAGCCCAATTAGCAAAAACAACGAATGAATTTGTTTGAAATAGGAGGTGTGTGCATCCACTATCAGGCGTTTTTTCCATGTCAACAAAAGAACCATCACTGTCACACCCGCCGGATAGAAGACGTGCGCGGGCGGCGCCATCGGCCATAACAAAAATATAAGAAGATAAACGACAGCAAGTGAAGCAGACGCGGCAACCAGGAGCCATGATCCACAAAAAAGGAGAAAGCCAAACAGTATGGCGACGGCTATGGAAAAGGCAAGAGCCTCATGGACTGCCACGCAAAGAAAAACAATAAGGGCCGCTTTAAGCAGGGTAGATCGCATCTTTCTAAATTGCACTGCCTGATTCATGAACCGATTAAAGGATACTGCATGTCCAGTATATTACATTGTTGTTCGAAAACTGCATCGACGGCAAGAATACCGTACAGAGGTTACCCAATCAAATTAAAAACCGGTAAAACGCTTCCCCCATGTTTTTTATCACATTAAGATATTCACGAGAAGCGCTTAAAAATGCCCCAACTCGATGATTGCGCCCATAGAACCATGCGCTCGACGAAACCAGGCGACAACCGGTACACCAGCCACCCCAATACCCCCACCGGGGTCATCACGATTTGCCGCTTGCGTTTTTTAATCAGTTTGAGAATTAACCCGGCGGCATGAGCCTGAGTATGATGCGCGGGACGATCCGGGGGCGTGAGCGATCCGTCCGCCGCCAGAATACGCTTCTCCGGATCATGCTCGGTAAATCCAAGATACACCACGCCCACATGCACCCCTTTGGGGATGAGTTCAATGCGCAAGGATTCGGCAAGTCCCGTCAGCGCCTTTTTCGTGGCGCAATAGACGGAAGCGCCGGGCAGGCCAAACAAACCCGCGATGCTGGAAATGAAGACGAGACTCCCTTTGGATGCTATAAGGTGCTTGATCGCCGCACGGGACACATACAAACCTCCCAGAAGGTTTGTCGCATCTACCTGCCGGCATACTTCAGCGGACAATTCCTCGAAATGCCCCCGCATCGAAACGCCGGCATTGTTTATCAGGATGTCCAGCCGCCCAAAACGATCTATCGCCGTTTGAACTATCCGTTCCGCATCCTCAGGATTCCCGATATCCCCCGCCACGGCCTCCACCACGCCTCTGAGCCGCTCAATTGCTTCTTTCGCCTGTTGCAGACGCCCCTCGCCGCGCGCCGTTATCACCACGCATGCACCCCGCAAGGCCAGCGCACGCGCCGTCGCAAATCCCACTCCCCGGCTGCCGCCCGTAATTATCGCAACTTTGCCTTTAAAGCACCCTGCATCCAGATCAAGATGACCATATTCCTGCAACGCGCGAATCGACTCTTCAATTCCTGTTTCCAGCGGCGTTTGCGGCATCTCCAGTTCACTCACGGCCTTCGCGGAACTATAGTAGGCGCCCACGAGCGAGAAGCGCGCCAAGTCCCGGTTGAATTTCAACTTTTTCTTCAACAGACGTCCTGCATGGGTGGCGAGCGTTCCCATGAAGAGCAATACCCTTTCCGGCAGCACATACCGCGGCGAAGAAACTCCTGCTATTTTCGCCACCTGCGAAAAGAAATCCCGGTACGTCGCATTCTCTCCGCCCAAAAGGTAGGTCTCGCCCGTTTTACCCTTTTCCAGCGCGGTAATCATCGCCCGCGCCACATCTGGCGCATAGGCGAAGCTGCGGCCGCCAGGTGCGGTGAACATCAGAGGCCGTTGAATATACTGCCGGACCAATTCACCTCCGCTTGGCCGGGAGTCATAAGGACCAAGTAAAAACGTTGGCATTACAATAACGGCATCTACATTTCGGTTCCGCACATATTCCCGGACGAGTTCCGCGGCACGGTGCTTCGATTCCATGTATGCCACGCCTTGATACACCTTGGGAAAACCGCCCGTCTCATCTCCCGGCGCTGCGGGCGGGCCTGGTTCCACACAGGACGCGGAACCCACGAAGACCAGCCGATTGACGGAAGCGTCGAGGCAAGCGTCCAAAATACGCCGCGTGCCTTCGAGGTTGACTTTCCACACCACTGCCTCGTCCGCCCATAAGTCCGTTATGGCCGCACAGTGAAATACACCCTCACACCCCGACAGGGCATCCGTCAACGAGAAATTTTCATCCAACAAGTCGCCTTCGACTTTCTCCAGTTCCAACCCCTCCAGGGTATGCGACGTGCTGCCCGGGAATACTATGCAGCGCACCGAGTATCCCTTGGCTAATAACTCACGCACCAGATTGCTTCCCAGGAGACCATCCGCACCAGTGACCGCGACTTTCAATTTCCTTTACTCCTTATGCGTGCTCGGTCCGGGCAATAATTTCATCCTGAATCTCATGGCCCAGATCAACGAAATACGTGCTGTAGCCGCCTACCTTGACAACCAGGTCGCGATATTCCTCCGGTTTCTCCCGTGCCGCGCGAAGCATCTCCGCGCTGGCCACGGTGGGCTGCATTTGCGCACCCCCGATCTTAAAATAGGTACGAAGCAGAGAAACCCATTTCTCCCGCGTCTTTGCGCTTTTGCCTATCGCCGTGGGATGAAACCGCATATTGACCGCACATCCCATTGTGTGCTCGAAAGGCAAAGCAGCCACCGACCGCAAGGCAGCGGTCACCCCGGCCTTCTCCACATTATAGGGGTTGCAACTTGCGGCATAGGGCGTGGCGGCCATGCGCCCGTCCAGCGATGCCACCGACAGCCGCCCGTCAATCGTATGCGTGATCATACTAATGACATACACTACAAACGGACCACCCCGGTAATTTTCATAGTGATAGGTTTCCTCGAAAAGCTCTTTCATCACGCGTTGGGCCAGCTCGTCCGTCTCTTGTGCGCCGTTGCCCCACTTCCCGGAAACTTTCCGGATGGCGTGTAAAATATCCTCATATCCTGAAAAATTCGCGTCCATTGCCTCGACAAGCTGCGAAAGCGTGAATTTGCGCTGTTCAAACACCAGCGTGCGAATGACGTGCAGCGAGTCGATGACATTCGCAATCGAGTTGATCGTCGAGATGCCGGAAAGGTTATACCGGCTTCCACCCTGGGTAATATCTTTTCCCTGCTCGATACACCCTTCCATGAAAGCGGAAATATAGGGGGCCGGCAGACAGTTGGCAAACATCCGGTCGCGAAGATTGGAAGCCTCCACAATTTTCTTAATCTGGACCTTTCCTTGTGCAATAAAGGCGCGAACGAACGCATCGAACGACTCAAAGTCACCGGGCGCGCCCGTCGGCAATCCCTCATCCCTGATGCGCCCGGCAAGAGTCATGACATCGCCATTGCGGAGCGTGATGTCAAGCACTTTACACAATTGCAGGGCATTAGCGCTCATGCTGCCGGTCTTGCCCGGGCAGGTGGCCTCCACGCACCCCATAATCGCATAATCCCGTGCGTCTTCTTCGGAGAATCCGCGGCGTTTCATGGCGTCTATATGTACTTCATCATTAAAAAAGGAGAAACTCGACGTCCCCTGTTCCAGGAATGCCGCGGCGGTTTCCAGTAAGTGTTGCGGGCTGCCGTTATGAACCCGCAATGAGACATTCGTGATCGCTTTCGAGGTATGCGCCGCTTCAAGAAAAAGATACGTTAAGGCATTGGTGCAGTCGGAGCCATCCCGTGAAACCCCGCCCAGCGTTACCGGCGAAGAACCGAGGAAGCGGTGATAGAAATTTGAAAGCAAATTCGATTCCGGCCGGATATTTTGCGACATGATCTTCAAGAGAAGTTCTTCAAGCAATTCCCGGGCCTGTGGTTCATTAATCCGGCCTTCCTCGAGATCTCTTTCATAATAGGGACAAAGGATCTGATCCAGACGTCCGAAACAATGCAGATTCACCGGGTGGGCCAGCTCAACGGCTGTTTTCACCGTCCATAGGCTCTGCACCGCCTCCCGAAACGTCCGCGCGGGATGGAATGGCACTTGACGGCAGATGGCAAGCATTTCCTCCAGTTCAGCGCGCCGCGGGGGATCCTCGGTTTCGGAAATGGCTGTTTCCAGCCGTTCAACAAGCCGTTGGGCAAAAACAATAACCCCGTCAAGCGCTATCACGATGGATTCCAGAAAATCATGTTTTGAATCAGCCAAGGGGGTATCCGCAAGCAGTTTCCCCGTCTCTTCCCGCATAGCAAGCAGACCCTTTTCGAGCGTGGGCGAATAATCCAGAATCACATGCCCCTGGAAACTGGCGATGCTCGCCGCGGCGCTCACCATAAGCACTTGCCGCGACGTATTGCCGGGAATCGCGGCCACGAAATCGTGCATGTCCCTCGCATACAGGCCCGAGTCCATCAGCGCTTTCTCGGTCTGATCCACAATGGCCTTGCCCTTCCAGAACGGCAAGAGTTCCCACAATAATATGCTGCGATCCTCCGCCCGGATTTGATACGGATTGATAGCCCGCTCCGACATGGTCTTGAAATCCATGTTTAAGGGCGGCGTTCCACTCTTTTTCAACACCCTCTGGTTTTTCAAAAAATCCCCTAAAACTCCCTTGCGCACCATGTAGCCCAACCCCTTCGCCAACGATCTGGTCCGGAATAAAATCATAGACCCTTTCGTCAATTCGGACTCCAGCACCGAATTAAAAACACCGCGCTCGATGTCCACGGGAATCCCCAGAAACTGTTCCGTCCAGTATCCCGCAATCCGATCATCGGGATCCACATAATGGGTCATGTTCTCGTAGACATGCTTCATCGCCATCGCCACGCGCACCGGCAAGACCAAACCTTTCCCCTCGGTCGCCCGCCACTTTTCCGTATAATATTTTGCGCGCTCTATCGATATGTATGCAGGCCCGGTCTGATAACGGCGCCGCATCCGGGTGATACGCTCGCCACACAACAGGTTTTCCCCAACCTTTGGCATGTCCCCCGCCTTTTCAGGATTGCCAAGTTCAGTATTATAATTCAGCACTGCTTTCATACCCTGGCCTCCTCGTACAAGTCCGTTCGCACCTGCGCGAACACAGGCCGAATATTGCCAAAAACAACCAACGCACTCTATTTCTCTCTCACAAGCACTCTATCAGAGCCGCTTCTTCGATTCAACGCATTCCTGCATGTACATTCACAATCTTATGGGCTAAATCACCTGTACAGCGGATGCAATCATTGCTGGATATGCCGTGATACCCGTTTCCCGCAAGGTAAAAACCAGGCAGTTTTTCCAGGCATTGTGTAATGGCCTCCAATCGCGCCTGGTGGCCAAGCGTATATTGCGGGATGCCACAACGGTGCCGTATAACACGGGTCATTATCGGATTTGCCTTGAACCCCAATACAGGATCCGCATCCTTGATCGCGGTCTCAACAAGTTTCTGATCGTCTTCATCCACCGCCCCCGGATCATGCGCCCCGCCAATCATAATCTGAAGTAACTTGTGTCCGCCCGGCGCGCGATTTGGAAAAATCGAGGAACTCCAAAGCACGCCCAAGGAACGCACATTTTGATTGCGTGGAATGAGATAGCCGAAGCCGTCAAGGGGATGAGCAATGCCGCTTTCCTGGAAACCCAGTGCAAGCACCGCAATGGTTGAGGACATTATTTCTCTCAGAATCTTCGCAAGGTCCGAATCCAACGAATTCACTAATGCGGCAGCGCTCTGCGGCGGGGACGCAAGCACCAGCACATCATGCCGTCGGCACATTGGGCCTTCCGAGTTCTGGCCTGTAAGTTCATATCCATCCTTCGTGCGGCGGATGGCTTCAAGGTGCACCCCCATCTGAAGGTGATCTTCAAGATGCACACCCAATTCTTCCACCAACTCGTCCATGCCGTTCTGAAACGAAAGCAGTTTCCCGGACATCGGATTTTTCGACGTGGTGAGAAGTTCATCCACTTTTTCACGCGCCTCTCCACTACGCTCCTCCGCTTTCCGTTGTTTCACCCGTGCAATCATCCCCTTGACAACGCTGCCATACTCCCGTTCGAGTTCGGCAAACACCTTTAAGGTGCTATTGATGCTGAGCGTGTTCACATTGCCCGCATACACCCCCGATATCAACGGATCGAACATGCGCTCCACCGCTTTTTTGCCAAACCGGCGGGCCACGAACTCCGCCACGCTTTCATCGCGCCCGTCCGTTCGCCTGGGCATAAGCGGCTCGAGGGCAAATCGTATTTTTGACTGAAACGGCACTATGGGTGTTTTGAGAAACTCTGATGGAGAGAGCGGGATCTGGTGAAGTTTTCGGTTAATATTCAAATAACGTTTCCGTGCAGCATCACTGCTTGCCACCAACCGGTCGCGCAGGCCCAGTTGGTGGATAAGGTCAAACGTGGCGGGTTCATTATTCAAAAATCCGTTAGGCCCCCATTCAACCAGAAAACCGCTTATCCGTTCCGAACCGATGCTGCCGCCTAAACGCTTGGTCCTTTCATAGATATCCAAGTCATATTCGATTCCTGCTCCTTTCAACAAGCGCTTCAGACGATATGCGATCGTGAGGCCGGAGATCCCCGCGCCGATAATGCCTATACTAATCGCCATGGCTGTTCTCCCCAATGGCCGCGGCGATTAGTTCCGCCAGCCCGCGCATGACTGCCCCATCCTCGTTCGGACATGCTATCCGCACGAATTGCCGAAATCCCTGCTCTAGGGCAAACGTTTTAAGGTCAATTTCAATATCCCACAGCGTCTCACTGTTTTCCGCTACAAACCCCAATGGGACCACGACCAGATGCTCCATTCCCTCCGCACGTATTGCTGATACAAGACTCTTGGAATCCGGCTCAAGCCATTTCGCTGGTCCAAAGGCGCTTTGCCACCCCAACACCGTCTTTACTTCGCGCGGCAACCGCTCACACACGAGCCGATACGTCTCTTCCATCTGCTTTTGGTAGGGATCACCGCGTTTGATACGTTTTACCGGCACGCTATGCCCGGAAAACAATACTGCCGTTTTCGGCCAAGCATCTGAACCTATTGACTGAAGCGATGTAGTAACGTTTTCCCTCATGAATTCCACATAAGCGGGGAGATTCGGCCATTGCACAATCTGAGTAAATGGAACACCGGGCAAATGCCTCTTCATTATATATCGGAAGTTTTTAAAGGAAGAACCGCTGGTGGCATTGCTATAGGCCGGATACATGGACAACGCCACCACCAACTCCACTTTTTCCCGGACAAATTGTTTGATCGCTTCTTCCGTGAAAGGATGCCAATACCGCATACCAGGCACAACCACAGAGGGAACCTCCATCTTCACCAATGCATCCTGAATAACCTTTGCCTGCTTTTCTGCAATGGCATTCAGCGGCGTCTTGCCCCCAATTTGCCGGTAGCGTTCCGCGCTGGCGGCGGCACGCTTTTTTACAATGCGCCGGGAAAGCCAAGGACGCACCAAAAAACCCAGAGGCATGTCTAAAATATCCGGATCATGGAAGATATTCAGCAAATACTTGGGCACATCGTCCAGCGAATCCGGACCGCCCATATTGAGCAAAACCACACCTATTTTAGCATCGGCCATACACTATACCGTTCTGGAGAATGTTGTTCCCCGTTGGGGACCTTTTCTTCCATCCAAATAATTATCAAACACCAGCGCAAGATTTCTGAGGAAAAAACGACCTAAGATCGTGGCTTCCACGACACTTGGATCATTCCGAACCAGGTCCTTCGCGGCCAAGGGGGTTAAGCGAGCCAATTCAGGGGAAAAGTAGTCATCAACGTCTATGGAGAACCGTTTGGAAACCTCCTGTTTCACCACCACGCCATTGCAGAGGAGATCCATAATAACTTTCCGGCGAATCTGATCATCGGCATCAAGACTCATATGCCGTTGCACTGGAAGATCACCATTTTTAATTCGCTCATAATACGGGGCATTGTCTTTCTCGTTTTGGCAATAATACCCGGAAACATCGCTAATCGCCGTGGCGCCAAACGCCACTACATCCGTCTCCGCTTTCGTGGTATACCCCATAAAATTCCGGCGCAGCCGCCGCTCTCGCCAGGCCACCGCCAGTTCATCCTCCGGTTTTGCGTAATGATCCATGCCAATCATTTCATAGCCCGCCTGTTGAAGGCGCTCAATGGTCAGCAGGTACAAATCGAATTTAAGATCGGTGTCAGGCAGACTTGTCTTATCGATCTTTTTTTGGTTGTCCCTAAGCGTGGGTAAAAATGCGAAACTATATACGGCAATGCGGTCGGGGGCCAGATCCACCACTTTTGCCAGGGTGTCCTCCGCCTTTTTCAGTGTCTGCCCCGGCAAGCCATAGACCAAATCAAAATTTAAACTCCGGACATCATATTCCCTGACAAGACGGCAAAACTCGGCGGTCCGTTCATGGGTCTGGCACCGCCCGATCTTTTGCTGGACCTCCGGATCAAAATCCTGGACCCCTATGCTGATTCGATTAAATCCATTGTCCAACAAAAAACGGATTTTCTTGTCACTGCAGGTCATCGGATTGGTCTCTATTGCGAGTTCAGCCTGATCGTACACATCAAATGACTCACGGACACGGCGCATCACCGATAAAAATTCATCATCCTGTAAAATACTCGGTGTTCCGCCGCCCCAATGTATCTGTGCAATACGATGCCGTTCCGGCAATAACGAACCTGCCAATTGGATCTCCCGGAGCACTGATTCAACATACTCCGCCGTCTGCTCTTCCCGCTCAAGCTTGGCAGTATTACAGCCGCAATAGTGACAAATCACCGGACAAAACGGCACATGGAAATACAATGTTAATGGAATGTCAGAAGAGTGCCGTTGCAGCACATCAGCATAAGCCGCGCCGGATTCCGCGGGATGCCACACTGGAATCGCCGGATAACTTGTATAGCGCGGCGCGGCCACATCCATTTCCCGCACCAATTCCTTGCTCGGGAGTATCATGGTGGAGGGCTTCATTGCGGCCTCCTGTAGCCATGGACCAACTCCACCAGCACCCGGACGTTTTCCACCGGAGTGGCCGGAGTGATCCCGTGACCGAGGTTAAAGATATATCCAGGCATTCCCGCATTCTCCGAAAGAATCTTCCCAGCCTTCTTGATCAGAATATCCCGGGTGCCCAGCAATACCAGCGGATCGAGATTGCCCTGATAGGCCCGGGGCCCGATCCCCAGGTAGCGGTTGCGAATCGAGGCCAAATCCACCCGCCAATCCATGGCCAGCACATCCATGGGAAGCTGATGATTTTCTTCAACGAACGCGCCGGCATCCTTGCTGAATAATATGCCAGGCTTTCCCATGTCACGCAATGCATTAAACATCCTGTGCAAATACGGTAAAGCAAACTCTCGGTAATCCATGGGCGCCAGTGCGTCCGCCCAGGAATCAAAAACCTGAAATGCATCCGCTCCCGCTTCCAGTTGCATGCGCAACCATCGGATCAACACCGTGGTGAGCTGGTCCAATAATGCATGCAGTGCTGCCGGATCTGAGTTCATCATTTGTTTTACAACGGCGTAGTCTCTGGAACCCATGCCTTCCACGGCGTAACACGCCATGGTCCATGGCGCTCCTGCAAAACCAATCAGTGCCTTCTCCGCGCCCAGTTCGCTACGAACCATCCTCAATGCTTTCCCCAGAAAACAGGAAGAAGCGTCAAAATCCACTTCTATAAGTTTCTCGACATCCTCGCGGGTACGGATTTGAGGAGAAAGGCGCGGACCTTTGCCTTCCACAAACTGCACATCAATCCCCATGGGTTCCAAAGGCAGTAAAATATCAGAAAAAATGATCGCGGCATCAAAACCGAACTCGCGTACCGGCTGGAGTGTCACCTCCGCCGATAATTCCGGTTCATGACACATGGTCAGAAAATCATGCTTCGCGCGGACCGCCTGATACGCAGGCAGATACCGCCCGGCCTGCCGCATAATCCAGATAGGAACCCGATCCATGGGTTGTCCTTTGCAGGCTTGTATGAAAATCGGTTCGCTCATGGCTCTCCGTTTTCTACCCGTAGCATTCACGGATGGTTTCAAGAATAGTGGAAACGGCCCAGTCTACCTCATCATCGGACATGGCGATATTCAAGAAGCCCACTTCATATCCCGAAGGAGCAAAATAAATCTTTTTCTCCAAAAGACTTTTGTGCACTTTGGCGTACCGGGCAATTCCCGGTTTGCCAATGGCTGCGGAGGTTCGAGGAAGCGCTTCACTGTCGAAACTGAACCAGAATAGCGCTCCGGTCTGAATGTACTGAACCGGCAATTTCAAATACGCCAACCCTTTCTCGATACCTGACTGGAATCGATCCGCCACCGCCATCAGCCGATCCCAGCCACCTTGATCAAAAAGCACTTCTAACGTGGCTAAACCGGCCGTCATGGCGATGGGATTGCCCGAAAGCGTACCCGCCTGATATACCGGGCCGTTAGGCGCAAGGTGCTCCATGATCTGCGCGGAAGCCGCCAGCGCCGCCGCGGGGAAACCGCCGCCGATCACCTTTCCGAGCGTGACGATGTCCGGCGTCACGTCATACTGCTGAAACGCAAAACCTGGATGAACCCGCAAGCCCACTAATACTTCATCCAACAAAAGCAATGCGCCATGTTTCCGGGTGATATCGCGCAAAAACCTCAAAAATTCCGGACGCTGGTACAACAAACCGTTATTCGCCGGAATGGTCTCCAGCGCCACCGCTGCAATCTTATCGCCCTGTTTTTTGAAAAGCTCCGTCACCGCATTCTCATCATCCAATGGGGCCACAAGCGTCGTTGCCGCAATCTCAGCAGGCACCCCAGCGGAACTGGAGGCGCCAAATGTAGCCAGACCGCTGCCCGCATTCACGAGCATGGAATCGAGATGGCCGTGATAACAGCCGTCGAATTTAACCACATACGGACGGTTTGTCACGCCGCGCGCCAGCCGCACCGCCGTCATCACCGCTTCCGTACCCGAATTAACAAAGCGAATTTTCTCCGCAAAACCAACACGCTCAAGCACCTTTCGGGCCAATAAAGTTTCCGAACGATGCGGCGCGCCGAAGGTCCACCCATCCGCCAATGCCTTTTCGATGCGGTCCCGCACATACGGATGCGCATGGCCTGCTACCAGCGGACCCCATGACCCGCAAAAATCCAAATACCGGTTGCCGTCCCAATCTTCCAGCCAGGCGCCTTCGCCCCGCCGAAACGTAATGGGCGTGCCGCCCACCGATTTAAACGCGCGCACAGGAGAATTCACCCCGCCCGGCATTACTTCCAACGCTTCTTTGAATAACTGTTCCGACTGTCTGCTTTCCATGCAAGCTCCCTCACATCCATTTTTCCGCATGCAATTGACGCGTGAAGTAACTCAGGATAATCTCGGCGCCGGCCCGGGTAATAGCGGTCAAGGATTCTAGTGCCACCGCCCGCAAGTCTGCAGCGCCTGCGCGGGCGGCAAAGGCCAACGCCGCATATTCGCCGCTCACCTGGTACGCCGCCAGCGGCAACACCATCTGTTTTTTCAGTTCAGCAATCACATCCAGATACGGCATCGCAGGCTTGACCATAAGGATATCCGCGCCTTCAGCAGCATCCTGATACGCCTCCAAAACCGCTTCCCGCGCATTGCGAATATCCATCTGATGACTCTTTCGATCACCCGAAGCCGGGGCGGAATGCGCCGCTTCACGGAATGGACCATAGAACGCGGAAGCATATTTCACGGAGTAACTCATAATCGGCGTATTCTTTTTTCCCGCCGCGTCGAGCGCGTTACGGATTGCCAACACCCGGCCATCCATCATATCCGAAGGCGCAATTATATCCGCGCCCGCCTCCGCATAACTCACCGCTGCCCGCGCCAATACCGCGTTGGTTTCATCATTCAAAATTTCACCGCCCGATGAAAGCAAGCCGCAATGCCCATGGGAAGTATACGCGCACAGGCACAGGTCCGGAATAAGGACAACCTCATCCCCAAACTGCTTTTTCAGTGTGCTAAGCGCCCTGAAAATCAGCGATTTTTTCCCGCTCACGCCGGAGGCCCGTTCATCCTTGGCTTCCGGAAGCCCGAACAGAATGTGGTTCTTTATGCCACTCTTGAGGTCTTTTTCCACTTGTTTAACCAATTCATCCACGGAATACCGGTAAATGCCGGGCAGCGTGGAAATCTCCTGCACCTGTTTCGAGCCTTCTACCGCAAAATACGGTTGAATCAGTTTTTCCTTTTTAATGGCTGTTTCGGCGGCCAGACTGCGCAACGCTGGCGTCATTCGCAACCGGCGCGGACGGACTATCGGAAAACCGCTCATGCTATGTCTCCTTTGTTTAAAGGATCATTATCCAAAAATGCGCATACCGCATCCACCAGACCATTCCGGGAAAATTCCCCGGCGGTCTGAACATTCTTGTAGCCACATTCCGTAACGGCGGCGGCCGTCGCCGGGCCTATCGCAAGAACCGTGGCTTTTTCAGGAATGGAATAGCGCATGAAAAAATGTCTGACGCCGGATGGACTTAAAAATGCAAAGAGATCTGATTGGTCAAAATCCATATCGGGCATCGCATCAGGAGAAACCGGTTCAGTACGGTATAAAATAATCTGCGAAACAACGATCCCTGATTGTTCGAGTATCTCAATAAGATGGCTCCCCATTTTTTCCGGGCGTGGGACCAACACGGAAAGGGGAACTATTCCATGAGTTTCGGCAAATTCCTGGGCAAAAGCATCGCCACGGTGATCGGCGGCGATAAAATCTACGTTGTAGCCAAGCTTTCCCACGCACGCCGCCGTATCCGGACCGATGCAGGCTATTTTAGGTAAAAACCCGTCCATGGGGAACTTCATCAAATCAAAAAAGATAGCAGCGGCATTGGCACTGGTCAGCACCACCCATTCAAATTCCTGCATTTTCGCCGAAACGGCATTGAGTACGTGACTATCCACACAGCGAACAATCCTGCTGACGGGAATGACATGGAGTTCCACGGGAAGCTCTTTCAGCGCAGCGCCTGTTTCCGCCACACCATTCTCAATGACCGCTAAAAACAATCGCCTGCGCTTCATGGATGTTTCAACCTCCCAAGTTGATTCCCAGCGCTTCCACGGTATGCCGTGCCGTTTCGAGCGGTGTATCGCCGGAAGCCCTCCCCCGCATAAATTTTGGCGCATCCTGCAATTGCCAATCGTCCGGTCCCAGCAACGCCTGCATGGATAATCCCTTCCCATCACACTCCGCATAAATGCCCAGCGGCATACCGCAACCGCCCCCCAACAGGCCGAGGGCATTGCGCTCTGCTTCCACCGCTTTAGCGGTATTCTCATCATGCAGTCCAGCCAATAAGCCAAGAAGCGTGCTGTCTTCCGATCGAACCTGCAAAGCCAAAGCGCCCTGCCCAGGAGCCGGCAGCATGGCATCAAAGCCCAGAATTATCACCCGATACCCCTGTGCGGACAATCCCAATCTTCGGAACCCCGCCGCCGCGACCAATATCGCGTCATACTGGCCGTTCACCAGTTTGGTCACGCGTGTGGGGACATTGCCGCGCAATTCTTTTATCCGCGCACTCGGATGCAGCGCTTTGATTTGCAGCGCGCGCCGCTTGGAACTGGTGCCAATCACTGGATTCACCGGAAGAAGATACGGATTTGCTTTATCCACAACGTCCTCTCGCACCAACAATAAATCATTGGCCATTTCCCGGGACGGAATGGCGGCAATCGTTAGTCCGGGGGGACTTTCTATTGGCAGGTCTTTCAGACTATGCACCGCCAGATCGATGCGCTGGCCCAGGAGCGCCTCTTCAAGTTCCTTGGTAAAGAAACCCTTGCCATCCACCATGTGGAGGGGAACATCCTGGATTCGATCACCTTCCGTTTTAATGATCACGATCTTGGTTGGAATACTGGTCAGCCTGGTAATATCCTCTGCCACCATTCCTGTTTGCGTGCGCGCAAGCGCACTCCCCCGTGTTCCTATAACAATCTCATTTTTTTTCATTTGCCCTCTCGTTCACACCCACCCCCTCAAGATAGGTGCTTACCGCCCGCATGCAACACTGCCGGGCCACCTGCTTGATCCCGGATGCGTGCAGCACCGCCCAATGCTTCGCCATTTCCCGCACCCACTCCTCCAGCACTTCCTTGTCTTTCACCTCCAGATGCGGCAAGTCCTTTTCCAGCAGTTTATGGAGCAAATCAAGGCTTTCACGTTCATAGCGATCCCGGATCGCGCCAATGGCCGGATTCACCGTTCGAACCTTCCAGCGGTCCACAATTCCATCAGCGCCCGAAGTCAATATCTGCTTGGCCTCATGAATGGCGTCCGTGCGGCGCTTCTGATGAACATGGGATTCTTTCCGCAAAAAGTCCATATTCACTAACGTAATGCCGTGAAGTTCTCCCACAACGGGATCCACATCAGGCGGAATCGCCAAATCAATCACGAGCCGCTCTCCATGATGGTGAGCAGGATCAAAAAACTCGGTTCCGAACAAATAATGGGGAGCCGAGGTGGAGGATGCCAGGATGTTGAAGGATATTTTTTCCGCAAGAAAGGATTCCAGCGAAAGCGAAGAACCGCCGAAACGCTCCACCAGTGCATCGCTCTTTTCCTTGGTCCGGTTTACAAATATCAGTTTTACGTTCTGCTTTTGCGATATAAATGCGCCTACCTGTTCGATCATCTTGCCCACACCTACCAACACCGCCGTCACGTGCCGGTGCCGGGCGCAATAGTCAGAAAGCTGATTTTCCGCCAGCGATGCCACGGAGAGTTTCCCCGTACTCAACGAAGTGTGCGTATAAACCCGTTTCGCAACGGTCAGAATCTGTTCATATAAGAAATTCAGCTTGGGCCCGGATAGATGGAGAGCCTTCGCTCTAAGGAAGGCCTGCTTGAATTGCCCCAGAATTTGCCGTTCTCCAACGACCATTGAATCCAGCGAACTCGCCACCAGGAGCAGGTGGTCAAGCGCCTGCCGTCCTTGAAGCATAACCCACTGATCTTCCGGAGGCACTTCCAGATGCGTATTCTTGGCAATCAGCCAGGAACGCAACACCTTTAATAAGATCGCCGGATCGCGTTGAGCAACAATGAAAAAACTCACCCGGTTGCACGTGGAAACATAAACCAATTCTTCGGCGGCAAGGATCTCTTTTAATTCATATAATTGGGATTCCTGCTGTGATTCGGGAATCACCAGCGAGGAGAGCTTATCCATGGAGTCCGCACTTCTGTGGGTAACCCCAAGGATAACCAGTTCGTCCATGCCACTATGGCGTGCGAGACATTCCGCTACCCGTACAGGTTCCGGATGAACCTCGATATTGGCTAGATTTCTCATCCACACTCCTTATAGACAGTCCTCAAGTGCACGAAATCATTGAAAGGATTTTTCACATTTGAGATGTTGCCCGATCTGCGAATCACCAGGCAAAAGAATGAACGTCTATAGGAACTGAGGGGGGCCTCGCAAGGTCCAAACCCGGAGAAACTCCGGCTTGACATAGAATAAGGCGGCCAATTCTGGAAGGCAGGCGAATTTTCGCCCTAACAAGTTCAAAAAAACGGGTAATGCCAAGAGTAGAAACGTAAACAGAAGTATCCGGAAAGGACCGTCATTGCTGCCATTTTCTATCTGATGGCGCCAAATGGCCGGGATGGCGCCGTGCAAAACCGCCACAAGAAAATAAACAATCAGCGCCCAGTGCACGAACCGCACTGCGCTGGTTCTTTTCCTGTTCGCCCTTATACGCACGATTGTTTCCTTTTCCGACTACCTCTTCTCAATCATCTTAACATATTAAATGGACGGTTTAATCCGTACTTCTCACGGAGTTTTCTCCTCTCTCATCTCGATTTTCTGCGGAATATCGGATTTTTTCAACCGACACCACTTTCATGTACGCACGCCTATAAGGCCAAAAGACTTCTGGCCAACTTTAAGTCCTTTACCTATAATAGGTTATCTTTGTTTTCACCACACCCACACTTTATGGTGCAAACCCTGGACAATACCCATCCTCAGAGCCCTCTTCGGGGCAATAGTGATAACCATTGGAATTGTAAAACTGAATGATGCGGAGCAGTTCCGTCAGGCCGATCTGCCAATCATTCGGATTATAATCGCTATCATGAGGCAGACAGCTTTGGTCTCCAGGCCCAGGCGCATACCCATCCTCACTGCCTGCTTCACAATGGAACCCATTCGAATTATACAACTGGATTACACGCAGCAATTCTGATAAATCAATTTTATGATCCCGGTCCTGATCGGCCGTCATAAATCCGGATTCACCTTCTTCCTGACCCTCTGAGATGCCTTCCGCTTGGCCTTCCACCACACCTTCCGCCTGACCCTCTGCTATTCCTTCTTCAAAACCCTCCGCTTGACCCTCATCCGACCCTTCTTCAGCACCTTCTAGCTGACCTTCA